>NZ_ARQK01000052.1 GCF_000385215.1 Thioalkalivibrio thiocyanoxidans ARh2 | reverse complement strand
CCCCCCGTATGAAGCCCCTTGCGGAAGGGTCCTCGGGACGGAAGAGAGGCGCTGACTGTCTGAGCGAAGCCGAAGGCGCAGCGAGTTTCAGCGCCGCCGGCCCGAGGGCCCTGGAGCAAGGTCCCCGGGCGGAATCCGGGTGCCCTTCTTGGGGTACTTTCTTGGGCAAGCAAGAAAGTACCTCGGGGTGCGCTGCCGAGACAGCGCAGGCAGGCGGCCGAACGAAGGCACGTAAACACCGGGTGCCGAACCAGACCCAGCCTCCACGGCGCCGGACAGGCGCGACGCTCGCCGTCCGCTGGCGATCAGTCGCGTTCCTGGAACCAGAGGATCAGCCGCGCGTGATGCTTCGGCTGTCCCTCGACTCCGAGCCCCGGGCGCAGGTCATATTCCTCGAACGCACTCTCGAGCGTGTCGCTCTCCTCCAGCCATTCCTCGGTCATCCGCAGGATCAGCGTGGTCGGCGACGGCCGATGCACCGCCGGATGGAAGCGCTGCGAGATCATCCCGGGCAACGGGGGTTCCGGCTCGGACCGGAAGCCGTCGTCGTCACGGAAGCGCTCCCAAGCCGTCTCCAGCAGGGCAATCGCGGCACCGCGATCACCACTGTCGTGCGCCGAATCCCAGTCACGCAGCCCCTGGGCAACATAGGCGTAGTCGTTCAGCGTGCCCTCGCCCGCGTCTTCGCGAGGCAGGCCCATCAGCGTCGGCAGTTCGTCGGGCGACTCGGCCACCTCCAGCAGCCACGCGCGCACGGCCTCTCCGGCCTCCTCGAAGCGCTCGTCGTGGTCCGCCGCCAACGACAACGCGGACAGCAGGAGCCCGTGCGCCCCGGTCAGGACCTTTTCGTCGCGCGGCAGACCGCGCTCTTCTCGGGCCACGATCAGGGCTTCGCGGCCACTGTCCACCTTCTCCTGTACCGCCTCCTCGTCGAGTTCGAAGCGTTCGGCCAGTTGCGCGACCGTTTCACCGCTCCGCGGGAGATAGCCCAGATCGAACACCTTGGCACCTTCCATGCCGAAGTAGGCACGCACCAGTTCGGGATTCTCGTGGTCCGCCAACGCGGACTCCAGATCTTCTTCCGGCCACAGATAGGCCCCGCCTTCGCGGCCTTGATCGTCCACTGCCGAGAGGCTCGCGGCAAAGCCACGAAAGCCGTCCGGACCGGGCTCCGCCTGGTCCCCCAGATCGTCCTCGCGCAGCGCCATGTCGCGTTTGACGAAGTCCAGGTTTTCCAGGCCCAGTTCGATCCAGTCCTGGCGGTCGAAGTGCTCACCCGCCTTCAGGTATACCCAGGCCAGCTGGGCCTGATCCTCCAGCATCACCTCGAAATGCGGCTCGCCCCAGTCCGGGGTGTCGGAATACCGGAAGAAGCCGCCACCCAGCACATCGCGCAGCCCGGATCCACTCATCTCTTCCAGCGTGATGTCCAGGAACTCGGGGACCCAGTCCGGCGCTTCGCCGATGCGTTCGGCCTCCAGCAATGCGCGCAACCAGGGCGAATGCGGAAACTTGGTTGAGCTGCCAAAGCCGCCCTGGAGGTCATCCGCCTCGCGTTCCATGGCGGTCCACAGGACCTGCGGCAGACGCGCCGCCCGGCTGTCGGACATCGGTTCTTCACCCTTACGCAGTTGCTCGGAGAGCTCATCACTGCCGCGGCGGGCGAGGTCGAGCAACGCATCGTAATCCGCCTCCAGGCGTTCGGTGATGCCGTCCAGGAACTCTGCGAAGTCATCGCGCGGGGCGTACACCACCCCGGTCAGCGCATGACCCTCGGGCGTCACCACCACGTTCAATGGCCACCCCGCGCTTCCGGCCGTCGCACGCTGGAACTCGAGCAGATAGGTGTCCAGTGCCCCGTTCACCTCGCGATCGACCTTGACCGGTATGAAATGCTCGTTCAGGCGTTCGGCAATGCCTTCATCCTTGAAGCTCTCGTCCTGCATGACATGACAGTAGTAGCAGGAGTAGTACCCGCTGGAGATCAGTAGCGGGCGCTGTTCCTCACGGGCCTTCTCAAGCAATGCAGGGTCCCACGCCCGCCATTTGACGGGGTCGTCTACATGCAAGCGTAAATACGGAGAAATGCTGTCCGCCATTTCGGGGTTCGCCTGCACGGGCAGGGCGACGGCCAGGCACAGAACTGACGCCGCAGCCAGCATGAATCCGCCTCGAATCCACCGAAACTCCGCAACATTTCTTTCCTGCGACATGGTCGCCTCCGTTTGGGATCCTCTCTGCATTGTTAGGGGACTGATTACTTCCGGGGTTCATTCCACCCGAGCGGACCAATAGTGCCCGGCCGGGAGGACGCAACAGCCACTGCCTCGCGCTCGACAACCCAACCGATCGCCATCATCCAATGACTGGCAGGTTGACGAAACCCAGGTGCCAAACCGATGCTCTGCACGGGCCATGCTAGGTACATGAAACGTACAGATTCTGTACAATCCGAATATGACCAGTGCGACACAAGTGGGCACGTCCGAACAGGAAGGTCTTTATCCTATCCGCCACGTGTGCGCGGAAACGGGGGTAAACGACGTAACCCTGCGCGCCTGGGAGCGCCGCTACGGGTTGATCCGCCCGATGCGCACACCCAAGGGACACCGGCTCTACAGCGCGGATGACATCGCGCGCATAAGGCGCATCCTGGAACTGCTTGACCAGGGAATCCCGGTCTCCCAGGTCCATCGGGTTCTCTCCAGCGAAAGCACGAGAAGCGAGCCTCGTTCCTCCCCGCGTAATGCAACCAAGTCCTCTGCGCCGCACGAACATGCGGATATCGGCCGCCCCGGAGTGGCTCCACACACCCTCGACCCGCTGGCCGAGACGCTGTATGCCTCCGTCATGGACCTGGATACCGGCAAGCTGGAGCGCACCTATGCACGCTTGGTGATGCGCCATGGCTGGGACGGCGTGCATGAAAGCGCATTTCTCGAAGTCTACCGGCGTCTGCGAGAAGAATCGCGACACACCTCCGACGGAGAAATACGCCTGGCAGTATTCGCCTCCTGGGCAACAACAGCCTTCGCCGATCAATTACGCGCTGCGATCCGGGCCTGTGAGGGGCCTGCAATCCCCTGCCTGGTCCTCGGGGGCGGGCACCAGCAGGTCGGCGGCATGCTCCTGCAGCTGGCCTGCGCCCGCCGTGGCGTGCAAACAGTCTCGGTGTTTGACGCAACCAGCCCCGAGGCCCTCGACACGCTCGTACAGCACCTCCACGCCCCTGCACTGGTGATCCATGGGTCCTCCCAACTGATGCGCTCGCCCGAGCTTCCGCGCGTGGAGGCGATCCTCGACCACCCTGGACCGCGCTGCTATCTCGCAGGCTCCGCCGCCCTGGAACTCTCGCAGATGGAACACCAGCGCGAAATCGAAGTGCTACCCAGGACCCCGCTCGAAGCCGCGGACCACCTCAGCCGGCAACTCCAGCCCTGAGACGATCCACCACCCGTTCGTGGTCCAGGGTGCAGGCCGCCGCCATCCGTGAACGACTGCGACATGGAGACCGCCTCTGATGACCGGCCCTGCCCTCGTCTGGCTGCGCCAGGACCTGCGCCTGGGCGACCAGCCCGCGCTCCACGCCGCCGTCGAACGCGGCGGGGCCGTGATCCCGGTGTTCATTCATGCCCCGGACGAGGACTTGCAGTGGCCCCCCGGGGCCGCCTCCAACTGGTGGCTGCACCACAGCCTGCAGGCCCTCAACGAGGCGCTGAACGAGGCCGGAAGCCCTCTGGTCGTGCGCGCGGGCCCGAGCCTCGACACCCTGCGGGAGCTGGTCGCCGAGACCGGGGCCGAGGCCGTGTACTGGAACCGCGTCTACGAACCGGCCCGTGTCCTGCGCGATCAGGGCATCAAGGCCGAGCTGCGTGCCGACGGCCTGGAGGTTCGCAGCTTCAACGCGGCCTTGCTGGTCGAGCCCTGGGAAGTGGAGACCGGCCAGGGCGGCCCGTACAGGGTCTTCACCCCGTTCTGGCGCGCCTGCCTGCAACGCGGGATCGAACACGACCCGCTCCCCGCCCCCTCCCGTCTGCCGGGCCCCGAGAAACCACCGGCCTCCCTGACGCTCGATGACCTGGCGCTGCTGCCCCGAATCGACTGGGCCGCCGGTCTGCGCGCCACCTGGACGCCCGGCGAACATGGCGCCCGGGAGCGCCTGGAGCGGTTCCTCGGACAGACGATCACGGACTATGCCGACAGCCGGGACCGCCCCGACCAGGACGGTACCTCCGGGCTGTCACCGCACCTGCATTTTGGCGAGGTCTCGCCGCGCCAGGTGCTGCGCGCGCTGCGCGATGCCGGCATCAGACTGGAGCACAAGGGGCCCGAGTCCTTTGTGCGCGAGCTCGGCTGGCGCGATTTTGCGCACCATGTGCTCTATCACTTCCCGCACACGCCGGAGCAGCCCATGAACCCGCGCTTCGAGGATTTGCCCTGGCGCGAATCGGAGGCCGACCTCGCCGCGTGGCAACAGGGCCGCACCGGCATCCCGATCGTGGACGCGGCGATGCGCCAGCTGTGGGAAACCGGCTGGATGCACAACCGCCTGCGCATGGTCACGGGATCCTTTCTGACCAAGAACCTGCGGCTGCACTGGGGGCACGGCGCCCGCTGGTTCTGGGACACCCTGGTCGACGCCGATCTCGCCTCCAACACCCTGGGCTGGCAATGGGCCGGCGGGTGCGGGGCCGACGCCGCGCCCTATTTCCGCATCTTCAACCCCCAGCGCCAGGGGGAACAATACGACCCGGACGGGCGATTCGTGCGACGCTTTCTGCCGGTGCTCAAGGAGACCGAAACACGGTATATTCACGCCCCGGGCGCCGGCGGCACCCAGGGCTATCCGAGTCCGATCGTGGATCTGAAAGCCAGCCGCCAGGCCGCATTGGAGGCCTTCGAGGCCATCAAGAAGACTTCATCCCGTTAAAGAACATCAATCCAGCAAGGCCCAGACATGACCTTTTCCGAACGCAACCTAAACTACCCCAAAGGCGTTAGCTACAACTTCAGCCGCCACGACAAGACCACCCCGGTACGCGTGACCCATGAGGGCAAGCGCTACGTCGGGCAGATCCTGAACTCCAAAGCCCCTTACCGCATTCGCGTGACGGAGGAGATCGTCGCGCCCGGCTCCGCGCGCTTCATCCCGGTACGCGAGATCCAGGTGCAAACCCTCGAGGGCGTCGAGTACCTGCACAAGGGCTACCACGGGCACTAAGTCGCCCGCGGGGGGGCATCCAGCCCGGCTCCTCCCCGAAGGAGTCTGGGGCATGGGGACTCGTGTGCAGATGGGCCCCATGCCCTAAACTCGGAGCATAGTCACGACAGAAACCGACCTGGCGTCGGCAAGGGGTTCGCCATGAAGTATCGGCTGATCGGCATTCTCGGCACTGTCCTGCTGGCTTTTCTGCTCGCCAGCCCGGCGGCGGCGGAAAAGCCTTCCGACGAGCGCGCGATTGCGGGGCTGGAACACGGCCAGATCCTCTGGGACATCACCATCGGCGACCCTGAACGCCTGATTGCCCGGCTGAGCGTCATCGAAGAGACCTACGAGGACATGGTGCGCCAAGGCCTGGAGCCGAACATGGTGTTCGCGTTTCGCGGGGGTGCCGCCGCGCTGATCGCGCGCGATACCGACCACCTGGAGATCGAGGACGTCTCGGCGGTGCGCCACATCCATGACCGTCTGGCCGACATCCAGGAACTGGATGGCGTCCACATGGAGGCCTGCTACATCGCCACCCGCCGCTTCGATCTCGGGCAGGAAGACCTGGTTCCGGGTATCAACCTGGTGGGCAATACCTTCCTGTCCATCATGGGCTACGAGCAGCAGGGCTACACCACCATCCGGATCGACTGACCCAACCCCCCAAATAACGTTACAATTCGCGTGGTATCGTCTTTGCGGTCATACATCGCGGGCGAGGCGCGCAATAACCGGCCGGACACCCGCAACGGCGGCAGTGTCGTCAGGCAGGACGCGCCCGGCGTTTGCGACAGGGGGAATGGTTGGCCCATCTCGAGATCACGACCTTTGGCACAGTCGGCGTGCGGATCGAGGGCCGCGATGTGGCGGCCCTGTCCGGCACCAAGCTGGGGCTATTGCTGACCTACCTGGCGGCTGAATGCCCACGACGTGTGCCCCGCCAGGAACTGGCACGCCTGTTCTGGCCCGAGCTCGACAGCGACAGCGCGCGCGTCAACCTGCGCCAGGGGCTTTTCCAGCTGCGGCGACAACTGCCCGACGGGCCAAGCCCTGGCCTGCTCGAGGCCACGCCACGCTACGTCCATTTTCGACTTCAGCCCGGTGCCGAGATCGACGTGATCGCCCTGCGCCGCCTGCGCGCTGACCGCGGCAACCTGAGCCCCAACCAGCTGGCCACCCAAGTCCTTGCGGTGATCCGGCAATACCATGGCCCCTTCCTTCAGCCGGTGCGGGCACTTCAGGATCTCCCCGAACTCGCCGCCTGGGCCCAGACACAGCGCGAGCACTACTGGTCCCAACTGCTCACCCTGATCGAAGAAAACCTCGCGGACCTCTGCCATTCCGCTGACGCCGAATCCCTGCTTGCCGAGCTCCAGCGCCTGCTTGCGCTCGAGCCCCACGAGAAAGCCCTCCACCGCCTGCTCATGCTGACGATGGCCGGCATGGGAAATCGCGAGCGGGCACTGGAACACTTCGAGCGACTGAAGCAACAGACAGGGGAAGACCCTGGCAATCTGCTCATTCGCACTCGCGACGAGATAGCAACCCCAACCCCGAAGGCAACAGCGCCGGCGTCCCTGCATGCCGGATCCGAAACGGCTGCCCTGCGCGCTGAACGGCGCCGTGTCACTGTCGTGTCCTGTTTGGTCCAGCCGGACGCGGATCTCGATGTCGAATTGCAGCACGAGCGCATGCAACACGCGCTGGAACAACTGGATCTGGTCCTGCTGAACCACCGGGGCCATGTCGTTCGCGCACCCGGCAGCGGTCTTCTTGCCTATTTCGGCTATCCCGCGGGGCGCGAACAGGCTACCGTGGATGCCGTCCATGCCGCCTGGCAAGCCCTGCAGACAGCCCCAGCCAACTGCCAACTCCGCATGAGTGTCGATACCGACCTCATCGTAACCGGCGTCGACCCGGATATCCCCGATCCCGCCGGCCAACTTAGCCAGCGTGCACAGGTGCTGGCGCGATCAGCGGACACAGGGACGATCGTGGTATCCCCGTCCGTATACCAGCGAGTCTCGGGATACTTTCTGTTCAGCCCCCACGAGGGCGCTACGGGGGAACTCGCGGGGAGTCAGCGCGTTACCGGCAACCCCGGGCCCCTGGATCGAGTGGATGCACAGCATGCCCGAGGGCTGACCCCGCTGGCCGGGCGTACGGCGGAGCTTGAACGCCTGCAGAAGGTCTGGCACCAGACACTCAATGAACGCACCCCGCACTTCGTGCTGATCCAGGGAGAGGCTGGACTGGGCAAGAGCCGTCTCGCCCGGCACCTGGACGAGCGTATCCGCGGGCAGGCGCGCTCGCGCTTCCTGCTGAAGTGTCGCGAAGACCGTTCACGGCAATTGCTGACCCCCGTGCGCCAGGCGCTCGCCACATGGGTTGGACGCGGGACGATGAATGCCAGCCGCGAGCGACGCCTGGCGCACGCTCTTGCCGCCACGCAGTCGCTTCATCCTGACGCCGCCGCTACCCTGTCCCACTGGCTCACGCACCCTGACAGCAACGACCTCGAGCGCCTCGCTGCGAATGGGCTGGACCGGGATCGCATTATCGATGTGCTTGTCGATCTCACCCGGCGTCGGGCAATGCGTGGCCCCATCCTGCTGATCTGCGACGATGTGCACTGGATGGACTCGGGCACCGCCGAGCTTCTCCGACGCCTGTACCAGCACCTGCCCGAGCAGCCGCTAATGGTCGTGCTCACTGCGCGCATGAGTTTTCGCTCCAACTGGCGCGATGTCGCCCTTGAGCATCTGCGCCTGCACGCACTGCCCGAGGCCGCCGCCCACGAAATCATCGAGCGCCTCGATGCCCAGCATCGCCTGTCTACGCACCTGCGCCATCAACTCGTCGAACGCGGCGAGGGAGTCCCCCTCTTTCTGGAGGAGCTGACGCGCTACACCCTGGATGCGGCGCGTAGCGGCGCCCTGCCCGACAGCCTGCCGCCGGGCCTGTCCAACCTCCTCGTGGCGCGCCTGGAACAAACCGGTACCTCACGCGACCTGGCCCATGCGGCGGCCGTGATCGGGCGCGATTTTGACACCCGAATGCTGAGTCACCTGCTGGGACAACCGGCCGACGCAATCCGGCGCCAGCTCAGCCGCCTCACGGGCCGCGGATTCATCGAACCCGTCGGCGTACTGGATGGGGTGCGCTATCGTTTCCGTCACGCCCTGTTCCGTCAGGCCGCGTATGAATCCATGCTGCTGACCGAGCGTACGCGGCTGCACGGTCGGCTGGCCGACCTCCTGCGCGATGATGAAGGCACGAGCCACACCGACTGGGGGCAGGTCGCCAACCACCTCTATCAAGCCGGGCGTTTGGATGAGGCGGTGCCCGCCTGGCTCGAGGCGGGCGAGACCGCTTTCGCGCGCGGCATGCTGCTGGAGGCTTCGCGCTACTTCGAAGATGCCCTCATCTGCCTTGATCGCGAGCTCGCCGACCGGGAACCCTCGGGAGAACGCGACAAGCAAACGCTGCGCGCCCTCGGGGGACTCGGCGCCTCGAATCTCGCGCTACTTGGCTACGGCTCGCGCACCGTCCACGCCATCTTCGAACGGGCCCTGCGGGTCACCACGCCCCAACGCGATGCAGTCCAGTACTTCCGTGTGCTCTGGGGCCTGTGGCACGGCGCGGGGTCCTGGCACGGCTTCGACGAGGCCCACCGCCTGGCCAACGACATGGAGCAGGTCGCAGCGCAGTCGAGCGACCGCCTGCTGCAGATCGCCGCGCACTACGTCCAGGGCAACACCCATTTCTGGAGTGGCCAGTTCCCGCTGGCCCTGGAACACCAGACACGGGCGCTTGCACTGTACCGCGAGGACGACCACCCCCACCTCGTCGCGCGCCATACCGAGAACCCCGCGATCAGTGCGCGTGGGTTCATGGCCTGGACGCTTCTCTTTTTCGGCAACCATGCCCGCGCCTGGGACGAAATGGATACCGCCTGCGCCGAGGCCGCGGCGCTGGAGCACCGGCCTACCGAGGCCTTCGTCTATGCCTTCCGCGCGGCGCTCGGTTTCTTCGCCGACGATCCCGACGAGGCCCTGACCTCCGCCCACCGCGCGCTCGCGATCGCGGACGCCTACGACTATCCACTCTGGCGGGCCTCCGGCCTGGCACTCCAGCACTGGGCCCTCGCCCGTCAAGGCGATACCTCCGCCGTGGCACCACTCCGGGAACAGGCAGAAGCCCTGCGTCACATCATGGACGGCGTCAGCACCATCTTTCAGCTGTTCCTGCTCGACGCACTGCATGCAACCGGCGTCGAGCCGTCAGAGCGCCTGGAAATCGCGACCGAGGCGCTGAGGAACTGCCTGAATCGAGGCGACCATGGTTTCGAGCCCGCGATTCGCCGGCTGCGCGCCCATGCACTGCTCGAATGCAGCGACAGCATCGACGACGAGGGCTGGCAGGAACTGGAGCGGGCAAGACGGCTGGCGCACGACCACGGCAACCCGAACATCGAGCGGCTGACCCTGCTCGACTATGCTCGCTTTGCGCGCGACGATGTCTGGCGCCAGTGGAGCGAGCGCGAACTCTTGCGCATCAACCACTGCATCATCCCGCGCCGGTACGCGCCCGAGGAGAGACTGCAGCCTAACCCGCGTCTCGCCTGATCAACGCCCCCGCCACAAAAAAGAAAAGGCCCGAACCTTACGGTTCGGGCCTTCTCGGAATAATGGCGTCCCCACGGGGATTCGAACCCCGGTCGCCGCCGTGAAAGGGCGGTGTCCTAGGCCTCTAGACGATGGGGACGTAGAGGCAACGTCTCGTTGCTAGTTTGGCGGGCCCTGGGGCCGGCCGCTTCTTTTGCCTCCGGCGGTCTCACGATACAGGATCGTGGTCACCAAACCGGTAAACACCAGAAGAAATCCAATCGGAACCGCCGCAATCAAGGGCTTGGACCAGGTTTGCTCCCCGGTGAACATCAGCCCGAAACCGCCGAACAGTCCAATCACTGCGATCACCAAACCCACCCAGATGGATATAACCCCAAAACGATGCATCGGTGATCTCGCTTACACCCGAATTTGGTGGAGCCAGGCGGGATCGAACCGCCGACCTCCTGCATGCCATGCAGGCGCTCTCCCAGCTGAGCTATGGCCCCGTGTCAGGCGAGCGCGTACTGTAGCCAGCACCCCCTGGAGTGTCAACCCGCCTCCGCCGAAATTTTCTTCAGCGCCCGGTCGATCCGGGCCAGCGACCGCTCGCGCCCGATCAGCACCAGGGTATCGTCGATCGGCGGCGACACGGTACCGCCGGTCAGGGCCACACGCAGCGGCTGTGCGACCTTGCCCAGCTTGAAATCCAGGCGCTCGGCGGTGTGCAGCACAACCTCGTGCAGCGGCTCCTTCTCCCAGGCACCGAGCGCGCTGAAACCGTCGTGCAGGGTCTGGAGCACGGCCTCGGCGTCGGCCGTGAGCTGCTTGCGTGCCGCCTTCTCGTCGTAGTCCTCGAACTCGCGGTAGAAATACACGCTGTTCTCGGCCATCTCGCGCAGGGTGCGTGCGCGCTCGCGCTGGGCGATCACCACATCGCGCATCGCCGGGCCATTGGACGGGTCAATGCCCAGCTGGCCCAGATGCCAGCCGAACTCCAGCGCCACATGATCCGGGTCCAGCGTCTTGATGTAGTGCTGGTTCAGCCACAGAAGCTTGTCGGGGTTAATCGCGGAGGCGGACTGGTTCACGTCCTGGATGTCGAACAGGCGCACCAGCTCGTCCACCGAGAATATCTCCTGATCGCCATGTGCCCAGCCCAGGCGCACCAGGTAGTTCAGCAGGGCTTCGGGCAGGTAGCCCTCTTCTCGGTACTGCATCACCGAGACCGCACCATGGCGCTTGGACAGCTTGGCACCGTCCGGACCCATGATCATCGGCAGGTGGCCATAGCGCGGTGGCTCCACACCCAGCGCCTTCAGGATGTTGATCTGGCGCGGGGTATTGTTCAGGTGGTCGTCCCCGCGGATCACATGGGTGATCTCCATGTCCATGTCGTCGACCACCACCGTCAGGTTGTAGGTCGGCGAGCCGTCGGAGCGGGCGATGATCAGGTCGTCCAGCTCGCTGTTCTGGAACGCGACCTTGCCGCGCACCATGTCGTCGACGATGGTCACACCCTCGTCCGGCGTGCGGAAGCGGATCACCGGCTCCACGCCCTCACGCGGCTCGGTGCGCGCGCGGCAGCGGCCGTCGTAGCGCGGCTTCTCCTTGCGCGCCTTCTGCTCCTCGCGCATCGCATCCAGCTCTTCCTTCGTGCAGTAGCAGCGATAGGCGTGGCCTGCGGCCATCAGCTGGTCGATCACTTCCTGGTACCGGTCGAAGCGCTCCGTCTGGTAGAACGGTCCATGATCGTAGGTCAGCCCCAGCCAGTTCATCCCCTCGAGGATCGCGTTGACCGATTCCGCGTTGCTGCGCTCCAGATCGGTGTCCTCGATGCGCAGCACGAACTCGCCACCGTGGTGGCGGGCATACAGCCAGGAGAACAGCGCGGTGCGCGCACCGCCAATATGCAGATAGCCGGTCGGACTGGGGGCAAAACGGGTACGAAAGCTCATGCGTCAGACACTCGATTCCGGTGGTCGTGAAAGGCGCACAGGGTAGCAGAAGCGCCGTGGACCGACCGCCCGGAAACGAAAAAGGCCGGGGACAAAGCCCCGGCCTGCAAGGATCCCCACAAGGAGGATTCAGTCTCGCACGCCCGTGTTTACGGCAGCGCGGGGATGTCGAAGCGCGGCATCTCTCCAGTCAGCGCATGCATGAAGGCCTCGATGTCCGCGACCTCGTCATCGCTGAACTCCATGCCCAGCATCTCTTCCCCCATGATGCGGATCGCCTCGTCCAGCGTGGCGGTCTCGCCGTTGTTCATGTAGGGGTAGGTCAGCGCCACGTTGCGCAGCGTCGGGGTCTTGAACGCGTACTTGTCGGCCTCGTCCTCGGTGACCAGATAGCGGCCCTTGTCCTCCGAGCCCGGCACCTGGATGCGGTGGAAGTTGCTGTCGGTCAGCGCCGGCCCGCTGTGGCAGGCCACGCAGCCGTTATCGGCGAACAGCTTCATCCCGCGCATCTGCTGATCACTCATCGCGCCCTCGTCGCCGGCCAGCCAGCGATCCAGCGGCGAGTTCGGGGTGTTCAGCGTGCGCTGGAAGGTCGCCAGGGCCTTGGCCACGTGGTCGGTGTTGATCACGTTGTCGCCGTCATAATCGGGATAGGCGGCCTCGAACTTCTCCTGATACTCGTTGAACTCCTCCAGGCGCGCGATCGCCTCCTCCAGCGGCATCGCCATCTCGATCGCGTCCTGGATGGGGCCCAGCGCCTGGCCTTCCAGATCGTCCTCGCGGCCATCCCAGAACTGGGCCGTGAAGAAGCCGGAATTCAGCACGGTCGGGGTGTTGCGTTCGCCGACCTGACCGTCATGGCCCACCGCGCGCGGGATGCGGTCCGCCCAGCCCAGCGCCGGGTTGTGGCAGGTCGCGCAGGAGATCACGCCGGAGCTGGAGATGCGCGGTTCGAAGAACAGCATCTTGCCCAGCTCGATCTTCTCCTTGGTCATCGAGTTGTCCGCCGGGATCGGCGGCAGCGCCGGCAGCGGCTCGAACACGTCGCGGTATTCGGAATAGTCGGTATCGGCCACGGCCGGAACTGCGGCCCCGAATGCGACGGCCGCGCAGGCCGCCAGCGCCGTCATGCGGAATCCGGAAAGCGTTTTCATACAGGTCTCCCTTGAGTAACAGACATCTGAGAAGCGGATATCGGTGAGGGCCGATATAGACTCGGTCCAAACCACTTAAAGCCCACCCTACAGACGCGGGAACCTGGTCGCGATCAAAATCCGCCCCGGAGATGATCTGCATCAATTATCAGCCTTCAGGGGAGCCGGGTTCGCCTCCACTACACCGTTTCCCGGGATACCCGGACAAACTTGACCCCCTCAAATCCTTCAACTACGGTCCACCACTCTCCAGGTGCCCCGGCGTCCAACCGTCGGGGATAATCGGGAAGCCGGTGCGCGAATCGACATTCGTAAGGCCGGCGCTGCCCCCGCAACGGTAGGCGGAGACGGGCGGATCCAATGCCACTGCGGCGCATCCCCGGGATGCCGCGGGAAGGCGATCCGCTGTGGATGCATCGCGCATCTCCTCCGCGAGTCCGGAGACCGGCCTGGAGAACACCCGACGCCGCGGTGGGCGGCCGAGCGGGCCAGACCGGCGTGTTCGCATCACCCGGCCTACCCTGCTCCCTGCCCAGCTTCCGGCGTCGTTTCATCCACGGCGTGCGGGGTCGCGCGTCCAAGGGAGCAACCCAACAATGACCCATACCCATCTCCGACCGGGGCAACATGCCGTCCCGGCCCTGGCCACCCTGTGCCTGATGACGGCCGCGGGCATCGCGCCGGCACAAGCCGGTTTCGAATTCGGCGACGCGGAAGACGGTCTGCAGGTCACCCTGGATCCGCTGATTCAGGGCCGCTACAGCTACGAACGAGACCCGGATGGCTCCAGCAGCGAATTCGACTTCCGTCGTGCCTGGCTGGACACCTCGGGCACCCTGTTCCACCCCGATCTGAGCTTTCGCCTGCAGCCGGATTTCAGCAGCGGCGAGCTGTCCATGCGCGACATCTGGTTGCAGTACGCAATGGGTGAACACCTGGGCCTGCGGGCTGGCCAGTTTACGGTCCCCTTCGGCCTGTCGCGGGACATCGGTGGCCCCAACCGCCTGTTCACCGAACTGAGCATCGCCGGTAACCAGTTCGAGGTGCCGGCCGGCCGCGACACCGGTATCGCCCTGCTGGGCGGCGCCGGCGACGACAGGGCATGGGCCATCGGCGTGTTTGACGGTCGCGGGCGTCTGGATCAGCGCGACGATCGCCCCTCCACATCCGGCCACCTGTTCAGCGCGCGCGGCGCGTGGGCCCCGGTCGGCGCAGTCCCACGTGACAACACCACGTTAGGCCAGGCCGTGGAGCGCACCGTCGCCCTGGGCGCCGGCGTACAGGCCACCAGCCGCAACCACCTGCGCGACTGGAGCCGCGGCATCGAAGACACGGTGGCCAACCAACGCGCCGACTGGATCACCGCCACCGCCGACGCGGTGGTCAAGTTCGCCCATACCTCGCTGTCGCTGGCGGCCTTCCGCCGCGATGTCTCCCCCGACCGCACCGCGAGCTACCACGACCTGGGGGCCGAACTGGAACTGGCGCAGTCGCTGCCGGTGGAGGGACTGGAGTTCGCCGCGCGCCACGCCGTATTGCGCCACGACGCAGGCGACGATCTTGGCACTGACGAGCGCTGGCAGCGTGAATGGGGTGCCGGCCTGAACTGGTATCACCGTGGCCAGCGGCACAAGACCCAGCTGATGTGGCTGGACCGCGACACCGACACCTCGGCCTGGGATCTGCACCTGCAGCACCAGTTCCGCTTCTGAGAAATGACCGGGAGAATCGACATGAACCAGATGCAACCGATCCATCACCCGTTGAGAACCACCCTCTTTGCGATCCTGTTGCTGGCTGCCGCCGGCAGCCCGGCCACCGCGGAGGTCACTGTCCCGATGCCGGGTCCCTGGGGCGACTATGACGAGACCCTGGACGATCCCGCTGAAGTGGATGCGACCGAGGCCTTCCAGCGCTTTCGTCAGCAGAGCATGCAGGGGACTTCGGCTGTATACCGTAGTCTCGAGCAGATCCTGCGCTACAACGCCCCTTTCGCCGAGCGCCTGCCCAAACTCGCCGACGAACTGGCCAGCCGAGCCGAAGAGATCGAAACCTGGTTCGCGCAGGAGACGCCCGCACGGGACGGAGAGGACGGGGCACTACCCGGGGCCTGGCAAGATCCGGAGTTCTCCGAGTACAAGGCGGCGTTCCGCAAGGCCACGGCCGAGCTGCAACGAAAAGTCGACGCGGCCGACGACCTGGAGGACGAGGAATTCCAGCTGCGCGCAACCGAGGTCCTGAACGGCGTGCGCCATCACTGCCTCGCGTGCCACGACAACTACCGCCGTCGCTGAATCACGCCTTAACCTGGAGCCGCCTGGTGGCCCCGTTCCTGATCAACCGTCCGACACTCAGTCGCCGTCCATGCCGCGGTAACGGCGCACATGCGCCGGGTCGTACAGCGCACTGTCGCGGAAATCGCCCGGGTCCAGCGCCGGGCCCACCAGGATCAGCGCCGAGCGCCGTGTGGTCAGGGCCTGCGCCCGTTCCGCGATATTCCCCAGCGAACCGCGCACCACGGTCTCGTCCGGCCAGCTGGCGCGGAAGACGATCGCCACCGGGCAGTCGCAGCCATAGTGCGGCCGCAGGTCCTCGACCACGGTCTCGATATTGTGCAGCGACAGGTGGATCGCGAGGGTCGCCCCGGTCGCGGCAAAGCTCGCCAGCCGTTCGCGCTCCGGCATGGAGGACGCCCGTCCCGGCGTGCGCGTCAGCACCACCGACTGCGCCACCTCCGGCACCGTCAGTTCCCGCCCCAGGGTCGCGGCGGCGGCGGAGAATGCCGGCACGCCGGGCGTGATGCTGTACTCGATCCCGGCCGCCTCCAGCCGGCGGATCTGCTCGCCCAGCGCGCTGTAGACCGACAGGTCGCCGGAGTGCAGGCGCGCCACGTCCTGGCCCGCCGCGTGGGCCCGTTCGATCTCCTCCATGATCGCGTCCAGCGTCAGCGGCGCGGTGTTGATCACGCGCGCCCCCTCCGGGGCATGCTCCAGCACCGCCTCCGGCACCAGCGAACCGGCATACAGGCACACCGGGCAGGCCGCGATGCGATCGCGCCCGCGCAAGGTCAGCAGATCGGCCGCACCGGGCCCCGCTCCGACAAAATGAACCGTCATCATCCCTCCTCGAAAAGCTCGTCCGTCCCGTTCACCATGCGCACCGCGACCGCGCAGCTCGCCCGCGCGGAGAGCCGCCGCGGCAGCAGCAGGCGCGCCCCGTCGCCGGCCACCGCCAGCGCCGCCGCCTCCGCCACCGAACCGACCCCGGCGACGGCACGCGAGCGCGCCGACTCCGTGGACAGGGCAGCGTCGCGCACGGCCAGCGCGGCCGCCGACGCGAACACCGGCTCCAGCTCCAGGTCGCGCGCGGCCGTCCACAGCACCGGGCTGTCGCCCTTGTGCCCCGGGGCCGCCAGCTGCCGGATCTCGATCGCCTCGCCGCCCCCCGCCCGCAACCCGGCGTGCGCCTCGGCCAGCACCTCGCGGACCAGCGCCTCCAGCTCGCCGGCCGTGCAGGCCGAGGCGAAGCCGACGCCGGGGGTCACCCGGACACGCGCCCCGCTCAGCGTTTCCCTCAGCCCCGGCGCAGCGACCACAGGGTCACCGGCCGCAGCGGCTTCCAGCCGGCCATGCCGCCCAGCGGCTCCGCGCGGCTGACGTTGATCCGCGTGAGCTCGCCGCCGTGGCGCTCGTGCGCCGCCGCCAGCACCGCGTCCCCTTCCACGGTCACGCTGCTGGCGACCAGCCGCCCGCCCGGGCGCAGCTGGTCCATGCAGTGCTCCAGCAGCCCCGGCGTGGTCAGCCCGCCGCCGATGAAGATCGCGTCGGGTGGCGGCAGGTCTCCCAGTGCCTCCGGCGCCCGCCCGTGGATGGGACGCAGCGCCGGCACTCCCAGCGTGCTCGCGTTGCGCGCGATGCGTTCCAGGCGCTCCGCGCGCGGCTCGATGGCCACGGCGGTGTTGGCCGGATCCGCCAGCATCCACTCGATGCCGATGGCACCGGACCCGGCGCCCACGTCCCACAGCCGCTCGCCGCGACCGGGCGCCAGCAGGGCCACCGCCACCGCCCGCACCTCGCGCTTGGTGATCTGTCCGTCCTGCTCGAACTGCGCCTCCGGCCGGCCGGCACTGGCGGCCAGCACCTGCGCCGCCGGATCGGCCCGGCATTCCAGCGCCACGGTGTTCAGCGCCTCGATCGCGACCTCCGGCCAGGCCCCGGCGCGCGCGCTGAAGGCCGCCTCGCGGTCCGCACCCAGGGACTGCAATACGGTCAGGGTGGAATCGCCGAAGCCGAGCCCGGTCAGCCAGTGCGCCAGTTCCGCCGGGGTATCCCCGTCGCGGCTCAGGATCAGCAGTCGCGCGCCGTCATGCAGCCAGGGCCGCAGCGCCTCCATCGGCCGGCCGTGCACCGACAGGCAGTGGGTCTGCTGCAGCGGCCAGCCCATGCGCGCAGCGGCCAGACTGAATGCCGAGGGCGCCGGCCAGACACAGGTCTGCGCGACCGGAAAACGCCGCATCAGGGTCGCACCCACCCCGAACCAGAAGGGGTCGCCGCTGGCGAGCACGCACAGCGGCTGCCCGGCGCGCGCCTCGATCCAGTCCAGCGCGGTCTCCAGCGGCGACGGCCACACCAGGCGCTCCTGCCCCGGCCGCTCCGGCAGCATCTCCAGATGCCGCGCGCCGCCGATCACCGTCGCCGCCGTGTCCAGCGCCATGCGGGCATCCGGGGCCAGCCCGTCGAGCCCCCCCGCGCCCACGCCGACGATGTTCAGCCATGGCGCTCGCTCCTCGTTCGTGGCTAGACTGTTCATCCTCATGAGCTCCCGTTCATCCTCCGATACCGGCCCCGGGGCGGCGCGCCCGCGGCAGATCCTGCTGCTGGGCGGCACCACCGAGGCCGCGGAACTGGAACCGCTGCTGGACGGCCACCCGTGGCTGCACGCCACCGTGTCGCTGGCCGGACGCACGCGCAGGCCGGCACCCTCGCGACTGCCGCGGCGCACGGGCGGGTTCGGCGGCGCCGACGGCCTTGCCGCCTGGCTGCACGAACACGCGGTCGACGCCCTGGTGGACGCGACCCACCCCTTCGCACGGCAGATCTCGGCCAACGCCGTCACGGCCGCACGCAACACCGGCATCCCGCTGGCCCGCCTGACCCGACCGTCGTGGGAGGCCGGACCGGAGGACCGCTGGATCCGCGTTCCCGATCTCGCGGCCGCCGCCCGCGCCCTTCCGGAACTCGGCCGGCGCGTGCTGCTGACCACCGGCCGCCAGCACCTGGAGGCCTTCGAGGCCGCGCCCGAACTGGACTACGTCATCCGCACCATCGACCCGCCCGAACCGCCGCCGGCGCTGCCGCGGGTTGCCTGGATCCACGCCCGGGGCCCGTTCACGGCCGAAGACGAGGCGCGCCTTTTGCGGGAAAACACGATTGACGTGCTGGTGACCAAGGACAGCGGCGGCGATGCCACAGCCGCCAAGCTGCAGGCGGCCCGCGAACGGGGTATGCCGGTTGTGATGGTGGAGCGCCCGCCGGACGCCCCCGGGGTGCCGCGATTCCACGCCCCGCAGGAGGTACTCGACTGGCTGGAGGGTCTTCCGGACGCGCACGGCTAACGCGGCTCCCGCCTCATTCCGCGGACTCGACATAACGCGGGGTGTACACGTGGCGCCGGCCGGAGGGGCGCTCCAGCACCCGGGTGGAGGCGGCGCCAACGATCACCAGCGTGCTCATGTTCGCCATCGTCGGGTCCACCTCGCCGAGAGTGGAGATCTGCACGTCTTCGCGTTCGCCGCGTCCCACCGCGGTGGCCAGCATGACCAGGGTGTCCGGACCCTGGGCCTCGCGCACGATGCCCAGGGCCTCCCCCAGCTGCCATGGCCGCGCGCGCGAGATCGGGTTATAGAACGCCATGGCGAAGTCGGCCTCGGCCGCCAGCCGCACCCGGCGCTGGATCAGCGACCACGGCTTGAGGTTGTCCGACAGCGAAATCACGCAGAAATCGTTGCCCAGCGGCGCACCCAGCCGCGCGGCGGCGGCCTGCATCGCCGAGACCCCGGGAGTCACGTCCACCTCGACTCCCGCCCAGCGTTGTGCCTGCGCCCCTTCCAGCGCCTCGAAGATCGCCGCCGCCATGGCGAATACACCCGGGTCGCCCCCCGAGACCACGACCACGTCCCGCCCCTCGGCGGCCATGTCCAGGGCGTGCATCGCACGCGCCAGTTCCTCGCGGTTATCCGAGGCGTGAACACGGTGATGAGGGCCCGCAATCCGTTCCAGGTACGGCCCGTACCCCACCAGATCGGTGGCCGCTTCGAGACGAGCAGCGACCTCCGGTGTGATCCATTCCGGCCCCGCCGGACCCACCCCGACCACACTCAACCGACCGACCACCGGACCGCCATCCCCGCTCATCGCCGAACCCCGCGCCCGGGGATCACGATCATCGAGAAATAGGGCACCCGTTCCGGGATCTCGGACAGCGGCAGGACCCGCTCCTCGGCGGTGCTCGCGCGTTCCACGTACCAGGCGCGCTCACTCAGCCCCAGCTCCTGCAGGACACCGACCACCGCATCGCGATGGGTGCCCACTTTCATGATGACCGCTGCATCCGTCCCCTGCAGGGCCTGGCGCAGATCGTCGATCGGCATCGTGCCCGGGATCACCGTCAGCAGGTCATCGCGCATGGTCAACGGAGTTGGCAGTTGGGCGGCAGAGGCCATCATCGAAGTCACTCCGGGCACAATACTCGTGCGAAAGCGCTCCTTGAGCCGCAGGTATACGTGCATGAAGGAGCCGTAGAAGAACGGGTCGCCCTCGTTCAGCACCACGACCGAGCGCCCGGCTTCCAGTTCGGCCGCCAGCTGCTCGGCACAGGCGTCGAAGAACTGTTCGATGCGGCAGCGGTATTCCTCGGAGCCGTGCGGAATCTCGTTGGTCACCGGGTACTCCAACGGCATCTCGCACTGGCCGGTACCCAGGTGGGCGTCCACGATCGCACGCGCCTGACCGCGCCCGCCACGGCGGCAGAAGTAGGCCACTACCGGACTCTGTGCGATCAGCCGCGCGGCCTTCAACGTCAGCAGCTCGGGATCGCCGGGCCCGGTGCCGACTCCATACAGGCAGCCCGCCTCCGGGGATGCATTCACAGGGGAAGAAGTCGTCATATCCGGTCACTCGCAAAGGCGTTGATGGCCGCCGCGGCCATGGCGCTGCCACCGCGGCGTCCGAAGATGGTCAGGTACTCGAGGTCCAGCGGGCTGGCGGCCAGCGCCTCCTTGCTCTCCACCGCACCGACAAAGCCCACCGGGATACCAAGTACCGCGGCCGGACGTGGCGCGCCCTGGTGCAGCATCTCCAGCAGGTGAAAAAGGGCCGTGGGTGCATTCCCGATCGCCACGACCGCACCCTCCATATGCGGTCGCCACCATTCCAGCGCCGCCGCCGAACGCGTTGTGCCCATACGCTCGGCAGCAGCCGCCACCCCGTCCTCGCGGAGGCTGCAGATCACCGGGTTATCCGCCGGCAGCCGGGCCCGCGTGACCCCATGCGCCACCATGTTGCTGTCGCACAGGATCGGCGCGCCGGCGGCCAGCGCCGCGCGAGCCGCCCCGGCCACGCCGGCCGAAAACCCGACGTCCCGTGGCAGGTCGGTCATGCCGCAGGCGTGGATCATGCGCACCACCGCAGGCACCAGATCCCCCGGAAAACGATCCAGCGCCGCCTCGGATCGAATAATCGCGAAGGATTCCCGGTAGATGGCTGCGCCGTCGCGTTCGTAATCGGGTACAGCCCCGGCGGTATCGCTCTGCGTCATGTTTCGTCTCCGTTATTCACCATCGCGTTGAGGCGCCGACCCAGCTCGGCCGGTCCCAGCCTGTGCAGGGCCGCGAGCACCCCGCCGCGCTCTGCGTGCGCAATCTGTTCAAGCGCCGACAGGGCCGCTCGCAGCTGATCCGGCGAAAGGCCCACAAGAAGGGTCTCCCAGTGCGCCGGCGCACATTGCAGCGACAAGTCGTAATGCCCCGCCCGCGCCGCAAGGACCATTCGGGCATTCGCGGGCCTCCCACAGTGCTTCTCGCAGCCACTGACATGCAGATATTCGTCATCTGCCAGCAGTCCGCGGGCGGCTGTCGCGAGCATCGCGGCGTCCGCCCGCGTGAATGTTGTACCCGCCGAGCATCCCGCCTGCCCGACACAGGCGCTCACCGCGAGGCGAGGATCCTTTGGATCCGTTACACCGCCCCATGCAGCCAGCCGGTCCAGGGCGATCGGCCGCGCCCCGACCAGCAGCACGCTGCGCCAGGGGGTGAGCCGCAGGCACCCTTCCCCGCCGCGGATCTGCTCGGCCAGCCCCCGCAGGGCCTCGGCGCGCAGGGCTCCGAACGGAAACGCGACCCCGAAGGCGTCGCCATTCAGGCCCGCACCAATCCCGGAGTCGGCGTTTTCGCTGCTCCGTGCCGCAATCGGATCCCCACCCGGAAGCACTCGCTCCAGTCCGGGAGGCGTCAGGGCCTTCGCGCCGAACCGAGCCAGGGCGCCGGGCAAACGCCCCGGCGGATCCGGATCCCCCTGGCGCAGCGCCAGGAATTGCTCGAGGACTTGCAAGGCGGCGTCCACAGCCTTCTCCGGGCGTGCCCACCCAAGCACCGTCGCGGCCTGAGCCGACGCCCCGACGGCCACGCGAATCCACACGCCACCCGGTCCCGTACAGGCCTCCAGCCGAAGGTCCGCCGGCACCCGGCCCAGCGGCAAATCGCCACCCGACTCCACCAGCACCCCGACCTTCGGCGGCAGCGCGCGCAGGCGCGGGGTTGCCCCCAGTGCCCGCACAAGTTGCCGCGCGATGGGCTGTACATCCATGGCGGCCTCCGGGTCGATATCCGTCGCCGGTGCCACCAGCACATTGCGCACCGCCTCCGCCTCGGGATCGCGATCCGCCAGACCCGCCGCCTCCAGTTCGGCCCGTGCCGTCTCCAGGCCCGGCGTGTCCAGACCGCGCAATTGCAGATTGCCGCGACTGGTCAGCTCCAGGTCACCGGAACCGAAACGCAGCGCTACCTCGGCGAGGGTGCACGCCTGCGCCGCGTCGAGCCCTCCGATCGGGTGACGTACCCGCATCAGAAGCCCGTCTCCGGTCGTCATGGGCGCAGCGACTCCGGGACACGCCCGGCGCACACGCGGATGCTCGGCACCCAACGGCTTCGCACCCCTGCTCATGACCGGATCCGCACGCCGCGAGCGACCAGGGCCCAGGCCACCCCGCCGACAACCAGGGTGGTCCCCACGAGCACCCAGAAGGTTGTGGCCCAGGCGAAGGACCCGGTCCCCAGCAGACCGTAGCGAAAGCCCTCGACCATGTAGTACAGCGGGTTCAGCGCCGCCAGCGACTGCCAGGGCTCGGGCATCCGTTCCACCGGATAGAACAGCCCTCCCAGATAGATCAGGGGGGTCAGCACGAACGTCGCCACCACGGAGGTGTGGTCGAAACTGCGCGCGTACAGGCCATTCAGCAGGCCGGCCAGGGCGAACAGCGTGGCACTGACCAGCGCGATCCCCAGCGTCGCCGCCAGGTGGTGCAGTTGCAGGTTGGTAAACGGGATTGCAACCAGCGCCACTAGCGCCCCGGCCAGCAGACCGCGGATCACCCCGCCGGTTGCAAAGCCCGCCACGATCAGCCAGGCGGGGAGTGGCGCAACCAGCAATTCCTCGATGTGCCGCTGCAGGCGCGCGCCATAGAACGCCAGCGTCACATTGCTGTAGGCGTTGGTGGCCACGGCCAGGATGATCAGGCCCGGCAGGATGAAATCGGCGTAGTCGACGCCACGCATGGTGCCCAGCTCGCGCCCGACCAGGTGACCAAAGATCACCAGAAACAGAACGGTCGTCACCACCGATGGCAGCAGGTTCTGCACCCAGGCACGCAGGAAGCGGCGCACCTGCTTGATCACCATCCCGCGGTAGGCAAATCCGTAAGCCGCGAGTCTCATGTCCCGGCCCCCCGCGATGCACTGGCACGTTCCGCGATGCGCTGCAGGAACAGCGACTCGAGCCGGTTGCGCTTGTTGCGCAAGCCCGCCACCTGGACACCGCACGCGCCGAGACGCTCAAAAAGCGCGTTCACCTCCATGCCCTGCGGGAGGTCAATCTCCAGGGTCCAGCGATCCACCCGCCGGATCGCCAGCCCTTCCAGCTCGGGGCACGCATCAAGGGGGGCGCTCAACTCGAGCACCAGGGTCTGCACGTTCAGCCCGTGCAGCAGTTCGCCGGTCTCGCCGCGCGCAACGATCTCGCCCTGATCCAGAATCGCCAGCGAATCGCACAGCGCTTCCGCCTCCTCGAGGTAGTGTGTCGTCAGGAGGATGGTCACACCATCCGCATTCAGCGCACGCAGCAGTTCCCAGGTTGTATGGCGTCCCTCGAGGTCCACCCCCGCGGTCGGCTCGTCCAGCAGCAGCACGTGCGGGCGGTGCACCAGCGCCCGGGCAATCATCAGCCGGCGCTTCATTCCGCCCGACAGCCCCCAGGCGGACTGCCCCCGCCGGTCCGCCAGGCCCACCTGTTCCAGTACCTGGCCAGTACGCTCGCGCGCCCGCCGCGGGGACAATCCGTAATAGGCCGCCTGGGCTTCAACAATCTCGCCCACCGGCTCGAAGCTGTTGAAGTTGATCTCCTGCGGCACCACGCCCATGCAGGCCTTCGCCGCAACCGCCTGTGTCGCCACGTCGAAGCCGCAGACCCGGATCGACCCGCGATCCGCCCGCACCAGCGTGGTCAGCAGTCCCACCAGGGTCGTCTTGCCGGCCCCATTCGGCCCCAGCAGGCCGAAAAAGCGGCCCGCCGGCACCTCCAGGTCAACATCCGCCAGCCCAACCCGGCCACCGGCATAACGCTTGGCCACCGACTGCAGGGCGATCGCCGGGGCCATCATGGCGCCAGACCCCCGGCATCCCTGGCCCACCCGACGATGCGTCCGGCCCGATCCACCGCGCAGACCTCCAGCGCCGTGGTCTCCGGCAGCATCCCGCGCGCCCGCTGCCAGGCGCGCGCACTGATACGGTCGGCCAGCGCCACACCCTGCTCCAGGCAATCCGCAAGCGCCTGGGCGCTGGTATTGGCCGCGCGGATGCGCGCGACCAGTGCCTGGCTGCCTCCCAGATCCGCCGCCTCCTCCGCCAGCGCGTCGAGATCGATGCGTGACTTGCGGCTGTGGGCATCCAGGTGCCCGGCCGCGAATTTGCTGAGCTTGCCGAACCCCGCGGCCAGCACCACCGCGGGCAGGGGGTGACGCCTCAGATACTTCAGTGCCGCCCCGAACAGATCCCCCATCTCGATCAGCGCCATGTCGTCCAGACCGTACTGTTCGCGCATCGCGGCCTCGCTGGTACCCCCGGTGCAGCAGGCCACGCGCGGGCAGCCGTTGGCGCGGGCCACGTCTATGGCCTGATGGATGGATGCGATATAGGCGGCGCAGGAGAATGGCCGGACGATGCCGGTGGTGCCCAGGATCGAGAGCCCCCCGAGGATCCCCAGTCGAGCGTTCATGGTCCGCCCGGCAATGCGTTCGCCACCGTCCACGCCGACTGTAACCCTGAAGCCCCCGCTGTACCCGGCGGCTGCAGCCAGTGTCTCCAGATGCCCCTGGATCATGCGTCGTGGGACCGGATTGATGGCGGGCTCGCCCGGCTCCAGCACCAGGCCCGGGCGTGTGACCGTCCCGACCCCGGCACCCGCGACGAACTCCACGCCGGGCGCACCGCACAGGTTCACCTCCACCCAGACCCGGGCCCCGTGGGTGGCATCCGGGTCGTCGCCGGCATCCTTGATGACCCCGGCAACCGCGCCGCCCGGAGTGGGTTCGAGGTCGTTCAGTGTCAGGCTCACGACCTGCCCCTTCGGCAGGATGACCTCCACCGTCTCGAGCCGCCGCCCCTCCAGCAGCCAGCGTGCGGCGGCAACGGCGGCGGCGGTCGCGCACACACCGGTGGTCAGCCCCGTGCGCAGGCGCCCGCTGGTCTCGGGCGTCTCCGGGCGCATGGCGCCCGCCGAGCTGTTCTGCTCAGCCGGTTTCATGCGTTCCCGGGACGGACTCGGCACCCTGCGTGGCGATCGTCTCGCGCAGGCGCACGACCTCGCCCACGATCAGCAGCGCCGGCGAATGGATATCCAGATCCGCCACCCGCGCGGGGAGGTCGGCCAGAACGCCTTCGATGACACGCTGGCCCGGCCGCGTCCCCTGTTCGACCAGCGCGGCCGGCATCGCGCCGTCCGCACCCGCCGCCATCATCTCGCCACAGACCTCGGCCAGGGTATGCAGCCCCATGTAGACAACCAGGGTCTGCTGCGGATGCACCAGCGAGGCCCAGTCCAGATTGGTCTCGCCGGCACGCCGGTGGGCGGTAACGAACTGGCAGCGATAGGCGTGATCGCGATGGGTCAGCGGGATCCCTGCATAGGCTGCACAGCCACCGGCTGCGGTAATCCCCGGCACGATGCGCACTGGCACCCCGGCGGCGGCAATCGCGGCGGCCTCCTCGCCGCCCCGCCCGTAGACAAACGGGTCACCCCCCTTCAGGCGCACCACGTAGTGCCCCTCCCGGGCCAGCGCGACCATGCGATCGTTCAGATCGCCCTGATCACAACTGTGCCGCGAGCGCGCCTTGCCCACGTACAGACGCTGCGCCTTGGGGTTTGCCAGATCCAGGATCGCCTGCGGGATCAGGCGGTCGTGCAGCAGGATATCCGCGTGCTGCATCGCGCTGAGCGCGTCCAGTGTCAGCAGGCCTGGATCGCCCGGCCCCGCGCCCACCAGATCCACGCACCCGGCCCGCCGCTCGCCGCGAAACGGGAGGGTCACCCCAGGGCGTGCACCGGATCCGATCCTGGCCACCTTGTGCTGCCTTGTGCCCCTCATGCCTGGAACAGTCGCGCCGTGGCCTGCGGGTTGGAGGGGAACCAGGCATGCAGATAGGTCGCGGTCAGGCGCCCGTCACGATAGATCGCCTCGCCCTGCGACCCCGTCCCGCGCGCACGCCAGCAATGACCATAGGGCTCGAGCCCGACCTCGGAATGGGTGTGATGGAAGGTGTGCCCGCGCAGCTCGCCCTCCGGCAGCGGGGCCGCCTGGAGCCCCAGACCCTGCAGGCGGTCTGCCAGCTGGGCCTTGCCCGGCACCAGCCCGGCCATAGCCGCGGCATGGCCCTCGCGATCGGCCAGTTCGTCCAGCAGGTAGAGAAAGCCCCCGCACTCCGCCAGGATGGGGCGGCCCGCCGCATGATGGACCTCAAGGTCCGACTTCAGGGCAGCATTGTCGGACAGCTGATCCAGATACAGCTCGGGGTAGCCACCCGGCAGCCAGACGGCATCGGCCTCTGGCAACCCGTCCCCGGCAAGCGGGGAAAAGAACCGCAGTTCGGCGCCCATCTTCTCCAGCAGACGCAGGTTGGCCGGATACATGAAAGCAAAAGCCGCATCCCGCGCGATCGCAATGCGCACGCCGGACAGCGCCGCCTCGATCGGCGCAATTGTTTCCGGATCAAAGCGCATCGGCTCCGGGAGCCCTGTCACCCCAGCCTCTTCAATCGCGGCCGCTGCCGCCTCCAGCCGCGCATCCAGATCGGCGATCTCGCCGGCCTGCACCAGCCCCAGATGACGGTCCGGGACACTCAGCGTCTCGTTACGCTGCACGGCACCAAAGAAGCGGATTGCCTCCGGGGTGCAATCCTCCAGCATCCGCGCATGGCCGGGACTGCCCACCCGGTTGGCAATCACGCCGGCAAACGACAGGCCCGGACGGTAGGTCGACAAGCCATGCACCAGCGCCCCGAAGGTCTGGCCCATGCCGCTGGCATCCACCATGGCCAGGATCGGCAAGCCGAAGGCCTGGGCCAGATCCGCACCGGACGGATCCCCGTCAAACAGCCCCATCGAGCCCTCCACCAGGATCAGATCGGACTCCTGGGCCGCCTCGTACAGCATCGCTCGACAGGCTTCTTCCCCGACCATCCACAGATGCAAGGCGTCGACCGGATGCCCGGAGGCCTGTTCCAGGATCATCGGGTCGAGGAAGTCGGGGCCGGTCTTGAACACGCGCACTCGCAAACCCTGGTTGCGGTGGTAACGGGCGATGGCGGCGGTGATCGTGGTCTTGCCCTGGCCCGAGGCCGGGGCCGCCACGAACGCGGCGGGGCAGCTGACACTCACAGCTCGATCCCCTTCTGCGCCTTGATGCCGGCCTGGAAGGCATGCTTGACCACGCCGATCTCGCTGACCGTGTCGGCCGCCTCGACCAGCGCCTTCGGCGCGGCGCGGCCGGTGGTGATCACGTGCTGCATCTCCGGTCGCGCGGTGATGTCCTGCAGCACCTCGTCCACATCCAGGTACTGATATTTCAGCGCGATGTGCAACTCGTCGAGCAGCACCAGATCGACGTTCGGGTCGCGCAGCATGTCGCGGGCATGCGCCCAGGCATGGCGGGCGGCTTCGGCATCCTTCTCGCGGTCCTGGGTCTCCCAGGTGTAGCCCTCGCCCATCACGTGGTACTGCACATTGTCCTGACCGCGGAAGAAGGCCTCCTCGCCGGTGGCGAACTGGCCCTTGATGAACTGCACGATGCCGACCTGCATCCCGTGCCCCAGGGCCCGGGCGACCATGCCGAAGCCCGAGGAACTCTTGCCCTTGCCGGTGCCGGTCAGGACCAGGAACACGCCCTTTTCTTCCTGCGCCTCGGCGATCTTGCGGTCCACAATCTCCTTCTTGCGCGCCATGCGCTGGGCGTGGCGTTCGGCGCGTGCGGCTTCGGTGTCGTCGCTCATGTTCTGGTGACTCCTTGATTTGTTTGTATAGGCACGTACGGACGGCCCCGAGATATAGCTATTCGCCGATCAGGATCATGCGTCCGGTTTCCGGGTCACGGTAGACCTGGCCCATCGACTCGAAGCCGGAGCCGGCCTCCCCGGCACCCTCGGGCGGGTCCGGGATCTCGCGTCCGGGCTCGATCTCGGCGCCGCCACTGGCCGGTTCAAGGCCACTCCCCGAGGCGGCCATCACCACCATCAGGCCGACGGCGAACACCAGCATGATGTCGGCCAGGTTGGCCAATGGCCCCATCGGCTCTTCGTCAGGGGCATCGAAGCGGCTGGCGCGGTAGTGCGGGACCCTCATGCCGCCGCCTCCAGGCGCTCCATCGCGGCGTCATACCAGCGCCGCCGGAGGCGTCCGAGCAGAAAGCCGAGGATGCCGACCAGCAGCCCCAGTACCGTGGTGTTGAACGCCACCGTAACGGCCTGGGCGAGGATTTCCAGTTCCCCGCGTCCCATCGCCGCCAGCCCCGGCCCCAGCGGGATCAGCGTGCCCATCAGCCCGAGCATCGGGCCGATGCGTGCCAGCAGATCCGCACGGTCGATGCGGCGTCGTGCGCGGTAGGCCAGGCGCTCGGCATCGCCGGTGGCCTCCAGCCGGCGCACCCCGCCGGAGCGCTCGCCCAGTGCGAGCCCAAGCTCCCAGACGGCGACCGCCACCAGCACCAGCAGGCCGACAATCACCGGCTCCAGCAGCCAGCGCACTACGGTATCCATCAGTTCCATCGTGATCGAGAACGGCATTCGTGTTTACCTCACTAACCTTTGTTCGGCGCTTCCCACGTTCGTGCGTAGGAGGCCAGCCCCCTGGCCGATGGGGTCTATCCGGCGGCGCATCGGCCAGGGGGCTCGCCTCCTACAGGAGATACCCAAGCGGCGGTTATCGGCGGCGGCCTGCGGCGATACCGCCGATCAGCAGCAGAAACAGCGCGGCGGCGACCATCCAGGGAATCCAGGGCATGCCGACCGCCTCGTCGCCGGTCTCCTGGCCACTCTCGGCCTCGGCCGCTTCCGGCAGCTCCTGCATCTCCCGGGCGTCCGGGTCCTCCAGCGGCTGGATCTCCGTGACACGGCTGGGATCGGCCTCCGCCTGTGCGCGATCGATCTGCGCGGACGCGCGCACGGCCTCGAAGGCCTCGCGCAGCTCGGGGTCCTCCAGGCGCTCGGCCACCTCGTCCAGCATCGGGTGGTCGGGGCGCGTGTGCCCGCTGCCCGGCAGGCCGTGTTCCGCAACCAGTTCGGCAAAGCGTTCGGACAGGGCCTCCAGTACCTCCGGTTCGGCCTCCCAGAACCCGCGACTGGCAGCCACCAGATGCACGGCCTGCAGGTGGGTCTTCAAATGCACGTTGTGGCCGTCGGCGAGAAATTCGTCCACGCCCAGTCCGTGCCGGTCCTGTAGATAGATGTCGTGCACCTCGTCCCAGACCCAGGAGCGCACGATCTCGGGGTTGGTGGCCTGCCAGCCCCACAGGTTGTCGACGAAGTCGCGGGCCATGGTGCGGGCCCCGGCATAGCCGTGATCCATCAGCGGCTCGATCCACTGCGGGTTCAGGTTCTGCCCCTGCAGCTCGCGCATCAGCGCGCGCCCCAGTGTCTCCACCTGCGGATTGTCCGGGTCGGCATGCTGTAGCACTCGGTTGTCCGGCACCTCGCCACGCAGGCTTTCCACGGCAGTGGACAGCCCACCCTGGAAATCGAAGCCGTCGTCGTTGTCCAGCAGCCCGTACAGGTGCGAGGCGCGACCCAGATAGGTGTGCCCCACCCCCGCCACGCGCGACTCGAACGCCTCGTGCGCCGCATCTCCGGATGCCGTGGTGCCATAGGCATGCCCCATGCGGCGCAGGTAGGCCGCCCCCAGTTCGGCGCGATCCTCCCAGGCGCCGGAGCGGTCCGCCAGGCGGTTCACCCCGGCGCCGTACGCCCCCGGTGCGGTGCCGAACACGCGCAACGCGGCCTGCTCCCCGGCGGAAGCACCGTCCAGCCCCGCCGCGCGCAGGGCCTCGGTGTCCTCCACCCACTGCGCGGCGACATCGTTACGCGCCAGCGACTCGTCGCCAGGGTCACGCAGATCCTCCGCCAGCGGAGCCAGGGCTGCTTCCAGTGCCTCTTCCAGTTCCGGGTGCTCCTCGAGGATCGTCTCCGAGGCGCCATCCAGCGCCAGCCGTGCGGCCCGGTCCAGCCACACGAGCTGGTCCTCGTAGAGATCGCGGAACAGCCCGGAGGTGGTAAACAGGGCATCCCGGCGACGGTCGCGCCCGGCCTCGTCGAGATCCATGCGCTCCAGGCCCTCGACGATCCCGCGACTGTTCCAGGCGGGCCGGATTCCAAGCATGTCCATGCCGAAGGCGATCATCACCCCCTCGTCACGCACGGTGTCGGAGGCCCAGAGGATGATGGCCTCGCTGCCATCCGCTTCCGGATCACCGTGCTCGCGGGCATCCGCGGCGAGTTCCTGACCGATCCCCCAGGCGATACGGGTTGGCACCAGGTCCGCCGACAGGGCATGGAAGTTTGTCCCGGTGGGCAGTACATCCGGCGTGCGGATCGGATCGTTGCCCTGACCCGGTGGCACGAACCGACCCTCCAGGGCGGCCAGCAGATGGGCGCGTTCACTGGCGGGCGAACCCCGCAGCCTGGCGTCCCAGTCGTCACCGGCCTCACCATCCCCGGCCATCGACTCGAGCATCGTGTCCACGGCTTCGTCCGACCAGTCGCGACCGAACACATGCAGACCCAGCGGCATCTGGTCCTCCTGCATGTCGGTCAGGTAGTGGCCGATCTCGTGCACGAGCAGCTCTTCGTCCATCTCCGCCAGGGGCGTGTCACCGTGATCATGGGCGTGACCGTGGTCATCGCCATGATCATCGTCCCTGCCATGGTCGTCATGTCCATGGCCACCGTCCTGCTCATGCCCGTCGGAGTGGTCATCGTGGTGCCCATCTCCGTCGTCGTGGCCGTGATGGTGATGGCCGCGCGCCAGTTCGCGTTCGATGGTCTCGGTCAGGCCCAGCTCGTCGATACGCTCGCGCAGGGTCTGGGCGGCGCGCGAACGGGTGGCCGCATCTGGCTGGGCCGCGGCCTCGTAGGTCTCCACCAGCTGGCGCAGTTCCAGCAGGCTGTCGTAGAGCTCGGTGGCCGCCAGCGGCGGGGTCAGGTGGCTGATCATCACGCCCATCGAGCGGCGCTTGGCCTGGATGCCCTCGCCGACGCCATCGACGATGTAGGGATAGATGATCGGCAGGTCGCCGCCGAGGATCTCGGGGTAGTCGTCCGGGGCCAGCCCCGCACGGCGGCGCGGCAGGAACTCGCGGGTGGAATGACGCCCGACGTAGACCAGCGCATCCGCCTCGAAGTGCTCGCGAATCCAGTGATAGAAACCGGCGTACTGGTGCGTCGGCGGGAAGGTCGTATTCGCATGCAGCAAGCGCTCGCTGACCTCCCACCCGCGCGGCGGCTGCGGACCGATGAACACGTTGCCGAACTCGATACCCGGGAAGAGCATCTCGCCGTCGCGCGTCATGGCCTCGCCCGGTGGCTCGCCCCATCCGGTCAGACCCGGGATGCCTGTACGCACCAGGGCCTTGCGCAGCTGTTCGGTGGTTTCGTGTTCATCTTCACCGGCCAGCGTGGCCTCCCAGGCAGCCTCGTACTGGGCGAGCAGATCCAGCGCCCGTTCCTGGGCGTCGTGCGGGTAGCTCTCGAGCATATGCCGCAGATCGCCAACACCGCTTTCCAGCGCGGCCTCCGCCAGTTCGTGCTTGTCCGCGTCCCTGGCCGCCTCCAGGCGCGCCTGCAGGTAGCCGATCGGTCCGTCGACCAGCTCCGCCTGCACCGCGGCAGGCAAGCCGTCGAAATACGCCTGGTACTGATCTCGATCCAGCGAGGCGACCCGGCCGGCAATCGCGTCCAGCGCGTCCGCCTGTTCCGGCAGATTCACCGCCCGGTCCTGGATCATGTCCAGCAGGGCCTCGGCATCCTCCGGCACCTCGTCCCCGAGGTCGTAGCCGGCGGCGTCCAGCCGTTGCAGGATCTCCAGCAGTGATTCCGGGACATCCAGCTTGTCGGCGCCAATGTTCTGGCGACCGGGCGGATGGTTGTAGTACACGACCGCGACCCGCTTGTCTGCGTTGTCCAGCTGGCGCAGCCGGTTCCAGCGCTGCATCCGGTCGGCCAGGGCCTCCACCCGCTCGCCCACCGGTTCGGGCAGCGCCAGTTGCACGCCAGTGCGTTCGTCCTGCGTGGGCTCGCCCGCGGTCGCCAGCACCATCGGCTGGCTGGCGCCCTGCAATTCCGGCATGGCCACGTGATAGTGGACCTTGTCCCAGGGGATGCCCTCGTGCGAGAGCCGCCACTCGGTCTCGCTCACGTCCGCCAGGCGAATCCCCTTGACCACCGGGACATCCAGCTCGCCAAAGGCCTCGGCCACCGCCTCGCGGTTGCCACCTCCGCCCACCACGAAGTCCTGCAGGCTGACGATCCCGCGCAGCTCGGCGGGTGCCGCCGATGCAGCGAGGTTCTCGACCGCCTCGCGGCTGGCCCCACCCCAGCGCGCGAGTACCGCGAAGCACTGGATATCCCGGGCCGCCAGCGCCTCGCAGGTCGCATCCAGAAGCTCGCGGTCACCGGGACGGTCACCGGTATCCAGGTCCAGCACAGCCACGGCCGGCCTGGCATCCAGGCCAAGATCCCCCGGGTCGGCCACCGACTGGCCATCCCGGTAATAGCGGATGGTCTCGCGCGGATCCGGTTCCGGCACCTCGATCGAGTGCCCGCCCCGAGCGACCAGCCAGCGCATGAGGCCCTCCATGTTCTCCGGTGTGCGGCCCTGATAGAACGCACGTCCGATCAGCCAGTCGGCCTGGTTTGAGAAGCGCTCCTGCTGCCGGGCCAGGTGCTCGCGCGGATCCTCGCCCGCTTCAGGGTTCTCGGTCAGTTCGGTCCGGGCCTCCTCGTCCAGCTCCTCCAGCACCGCCTGGCCATCGATGCGGGACAGCGCGGTCAGGCGCCGTTCGCTGTTGATTGCAAGGATCGGCGCTGACTCGGCCGGTGGCTCTTCGCGCAGCAGACGTTCGAGACGACCGGCCTGGTCCCCGAACACCGCGGCCACGAGCACCGCGTCGGCATCGCGCCACAGCGCCTGGACTGACGAGTCCGACTTGTCCGCCAGCTGCTCAGGCGTGCGCAGCACCACCTCGGCATCCGGCACGGCCTCCAGGAATCGATGCGCACCGGCGGCCACCTCTGGGGCCGAGCGCTCGGAGACGATGCCGACAATCCTGGGATCCGCCCAGGCGGGCGCGCTCCACAGCACAACCATCAGCAAAACCACGCTGCGTTTCCAGAAGGACATGCGATCAACCCCGAAGAAAATCCGATGGGGCAACGCCACCGATACCGTGGTGGCGTCGCCAGGCAGTTATGCGCAGGAAGGTGCCGTGGAAACGGCACCCGAAAACCGGCAAACGCAGGCGGTCTCAGCCGCGCTTGTTGGCCGGCTGCCAGAGGATTTCCGCGCCGTTCTCGTGACGTGCAAGCACACACGACAGAGCACGAACAGAAGATCCGACAGGCGGTTGACGTAGGCCAGCGAACTTGGCCGCAACGCCTCGTGGTGATTCACCGCCACCAGCCGGCGTTCCGCGCGCCGGCAGACCGTACGGGCGATGTGGCAGTCGGCCGTGGCCGGGCCACCGCCCGGCAGGATGAACTCTTCGAGCGGCGGCAGATCGGCGTTGAAGCTTTCCAGCTCCACATCGAGCCGCTCCACAGAGGCATCCGGCAGTGCCTGATGCCCCGGCACCGCCAGCTCCGCCCCCAGGTCGAACAGCTCGTGCTGAACCAGGGCCAGCACGCGCCGAACCTCTTCCGGCAGATCGTGGACCAGGACCCGGCCCACGACACTGTTGAGCTCGTCCACGTCGCCAAACGCCTCGACGCGGTGGCTGTCCTTGTCCACCCGCGAGCCATCGCCCAGGCCGGTCCGGCCTTCGTCACCCGTGCGGGTCGCAATCTTCGACAGTCGATTACCCATGGATCACCTCTGCTGGTAGCGCAGCTTGACGAAAGCGGCCCGACCCGGCTGGTTGTACCCTCCGGCGGTCTCGTAGTCCTTGTCGAACACGTTATTGACCGTCGCCTGAATCTGCCATTCCGGCGCAATCTGATAGCTCGCTCGCAGGTTCAGCAGCCCGTACCCGGAAAGGCGTTCGTCATTATTGGCGTCGTTATACGAGCGGCTCTTCGCAATCACCGAACCTCCCAGCGAGAGATGCTGGAACTGCCGATCGAGATCCACACGGGCCGTCACGGGTGAACGCCGCTGGAGCTCGTTGCCTGTTTCGCGATCCTCAGCATCCAGCATCGTCAACGAGGCACGGGTAACCCACCGGGCGGTTGCATAGCCTCCTTCAAGCTCAACCCCATGGATCCGCGCCTCGTCGATATTCTCAGCCTGGAAGGCAATCGGATCATAGCTGATCATCTGATCCAGCTCGGTGCGAAACACCGCCGCATCCGCATAATACGGGCCACTGCTGTAACGGGCACCGAGTTCGAAAGTGCGCGACGTCTCTGGTTCAAGATCGGGATTCCCGAACCCCGGGAAATAGAGATCGTTGAATGTCGGAGCCTTGAAGGCGGTCCCATAGCTGGCCCGCAGCCGCAGGGCGTTGTTGGCCTGCATGCCCCAGGCGACCTGCCCGGTGGTCTTGTCGCCGAACTGCTCGTTATCGTCGTATCGGAGTGATCCTTCCAGGTCGTGGTTGCCGAGCTCAGTGCGCACGACCGAATACACGCCGACGTTGTAGCGCGAGTCTTCATCGTAATCCGCAGAGCCGTCGACCTGGTCTTCGTAGGAATCCACCCCGGCGATCAGGTCGGTGCGCTCACCCAGGCGGATATCATTGCGCCAAGCCAATTGATCCCGCCTCGTATCGAAGCGGTCGGCACTTCCCCCCAGAACGCCACCTTCGGTGATTTCGTCACTCTCATCCCGTGACTGCCCCATCGTGATTTCCGTGTCCCAGTGATTGCTTACCGGGATGCGGACACCGGCTCGTAACGCGGCATGAACGAAATCCGTGTACGCCCGATCATACGGACCCAGGTTTGCAAAAGTGACGGGGTCGGACTCATCCGCATCGTATTCAGAACGTCCCTCCGAATACAGCACGTTGCCGAAGACCTCGATCCCGTTGTCCAAGCGGTGAGCCACTTTGCTGGCCAGCGAGGTGTTGTCGTAGCCGTCGCGGTCGTCATCGCCGACGTCATCCTGCACATTGATGCCGTCAGTACCGAAGTGACTGACCGAGAGACTGTAGGTTGTGTTATCGGTGCCACCGGCAACACCAACGCCGGCCTCCCAAGTGTTGAAACTGCCGCCGCCGACAAACGCGTTGACTTTCGGAGGGCCCTTGCGGCCCTCACGGGTGAAAGTCTGCACTACGCCGCCGATTGCGTCGGAGCCATAGATGCTGGTGCGTGGGCCGCGTACGATCTCGACGCGCTCGATCTCTTCCGGAGGCAGGAACTGCCAGCTTGCACCACCCGACGTCGCAGAACCCATGCGCACGCCGTCTATCAACAGCAAGGTATGGTCGGAACTCGTGCCACGCGCATAAACGGAAGTGGACTTGCCGAAGGCGCTGTTCTGGGAGGTTTCGATCCCGGCTCGACCCTCCAGCAAATCGGTGAACTGCTGGGGCTGCAGACGCTCGATCTCCTCGCGTTCGATGACGGTGACAGAGGAAAGGGTCTCATCAACGGTCTGTGCGATGCGCGCGGCGGTGACTTGGACGGTCTCCAGGGTGTGCGCTTCGGAATCGGCGTTCGGCGTCTCGGCCAGAACCGGGGTGGTGGCCAGCAGGATGGCCGTGGAAAGTGCTGTGCGCTTCATGTCGTTCGTGTCTCCCGGCGAGTCGCCCGCACGCCGTTGATTCGTCGGGACCGAGCGGACAGGGGGATACAGACACGAGGGGGACCGGCCACAACCGGCTAGCGGCCGGGCTGATCATCCGCCTCGCATGCCCGCCGCATGCCGCGCGATCATTCCCTGGCCGGTCTCCGGGCTGACGAGCGTTCCGGTGCAGCGCCTTCCCGAACGACCTCGTTCAGTGGCGTGTGCCGCGACCATCAGAGGCCATCAGGGCCTCTCGCTCGATCACCGTTGCGGGGGCAGCGTCGGATTCGTCCAGGTCTGCCCACAGCCGTGGACGGACTCACCGATCTTCCCGTTTAACCCGCGGCGCAAGTCGCCGGCGGGCACCAGAAAACGCGGTAAAGCCTATACAATTGGTCAAGAAATTGCCAGCCCCGCCCGGCGGCACGGCGGCGTCAGGAGCGTTGCGACTCGGCCTGCAGGTAACGGGCACCACGCTTGAGCAAACGACCCCAGGCCTTGTCCTGCAGCATGGCGTCGAATTCCGGCGAACGTTCGGCACGCAAGGCTACTGGCGGGGTCTGCGCACCCTCCTCTACCGGGTGCGCAGCGAGCATCTCGAGTCGTTCCCGGCTAGCACCGTACTGCTGCTCCAGGAAATCACGCATGGAGTCGGACAGGGGCAGGTAGTAGATGCGCGTCAGACGCAGGGCCAGCCACTCCGCCATGCGGCCGAGATCCTGGCGCACGAGGCGCACCATGGCCGAGCCCAGACCGGCCTTTGCATCCGCACTCATGCCGACGTAAAGCCCCCCCAGATAGGCGGCCGGGTTCGCATAGATCGCTCGCTGAATGCTCGGGTTGGTCAGGTCGGCCAGAGGCTCGAGGATCAATGCGAGCTGGATGCCGATGCGCTTGGCCGTATCCGCATCCAGCACCTGCCCTCCAAGGTAGAACAGATCACCCTCGCGCCGTATGCCGAGCTCGGACAGGTATTCGCAGAACTGGTCGGCCAGGCGCAGCTTCTGGTCGTCCGTCAGTTCGATCACCTCCTCGCCCACCCGAATGCCGCGGGTACTGCGCTTGAACCACTTTTGCTGGCCCTTTTTCTCGACCTCCCTGCGTCGCAGCGCTTCCCAGCGCTCGACCGCCGCGGCATAGCGGCTCTGGGCCTGCATGAGCTGGTCACGCGCCGCACGTAGATCCTCGACCTGACGCAGTGCCCGCCCCAGCAGGCGGCCTTCCGGCGAGTGCACGAGCGGACGGGCCTGCTCCAGCTGCCAGAGGGCATCCAGCACCTCCCGCCCGATGCCCAGGGTCGACGCGCGCAGGACCTGCGGATCCAGCCCACTGGCCGGGCTTTGTGCCAGCAGCATCGCCAGGGAGCGCAGGCGGCTGACCACCCCCGCCTGCGCGACACGGAACCGGTTGCCCTGGTACTCGAGCCGGTCGAGCGCATGCCCCAGCCGCCAGCCGCCCGACCACTCGAAACTCAGCCGCCGGATCTGGCGCCCGTTGACCAGCTCGAAGGCCAGCACGAACATCGCCTGGGCATCATCCAGGGTACAGCGGGTCAGGTCGTCCGAGTCCGCCGCCGAGAACAGGCGATCCAGGAACTGATCGATCCGCCGCACACCGTCCTCGCGGGTTGGTGCGACGCCCTGCAGACGGTCGCGCAACGAGTCTGCCAGCTCGGGGGCATCGTGGTGCAGCTTTTCCAGCGCCGCCATCCGTGCATCGGCGGTCACGTCCACCAAATCCGCGACGCGCGAACGAAGCCCCAGCCGACGATAGATCTCGATCTGCTCCGCGGCCGACGCAAGGCTGGTATCGCCGGTCATCTCGCGCACCGCGACCGCGACTCCTTCCGGCGAGATGTCCACCTCGTGCAGCAGGACCTCGGCGGCCTTGCGCCGCCGCATGTCCGGCGCCATCTCGGCCATCGCCAGATCGCGCGTCACAAAGAGCAGATCGGGCAACAGGTCGATGGTATTGCGCAGCTGATCGCGCGAGCGCTCCTGCCGTCTGCCCCGGGTGGCGTCGGCAATAAAACGCGCCAGCAGACCGATCACCCCGAACAGCAGCGTGTAGACGGCAAAGAAGATGAAGTTCTGGGCCGGGGCCGCGTGGCCGAAGCCGAGGAAGTAGCCCCCCTGCATTGCAAGGAAGGTCACCGGACCGGCGGCCCACAACAGCTGCAGCATGTTCAGCGACCAGGGCACTTTGCGCGCACTGGCCGCGACCTCGGTGATCCGGCTGCGTCCGGCCGCCTCGATCAGCACATGGTCCTGACTCGGGCTGGCCGCCTCCGGAGCCTCCTGGCGCTGTTGCCGCTTGCGAAACCTGCCGAACACCCGTCGTCCCTGCCCCTTCAGCGTTTCGGTGAAGTGTAGGGAAAAAGCGGGGTTGCGGGTGCCCGACGAGGGGAAAACGTTCCGAAAAACAGAAAATTGATCGGCGTTTCCCTACGCGGCACTGCGAGCCTGGGCGGCCGCCTCGCCGGGCGGGATGGAGACCACCTCGGGTGCCTCGTCGCCATACAGGTAGTCACGGGTCAGCGGCACGGCATCCTGCTGCTTGGCCATCTGGATGTGGAACACCACCTGGCGCCACCAGCGAAACGTCCCTTCGCAACTGGCCAGATAGAACTCCCACATGCGACAGAAGCGTTCGTCGAAGTGCTCCACCGCCTCGGCGCGGATGTTCTGGAAACGCCGATACCACTCCGCGAGAGTCTCGGCATAGTGCAGCCGCCAGAACTCGATATCGGTGGTATGCAGCGGGGTCGGTTCCAGCGCCTCCATCACCTCGGACAGGGCCGGGGTGTAACCACCAGGGAAGATGTACTTGCCTAGCCAGGGGTTGGTTGTCCCTGGCGGTCCCTGTCGGCCAATCGTGTGCAGGACGGCCACGCCGTCGTCCTTGAGCAGGTCGTTCACCCGCTGGAAGAACGTGCCGTAGTTGGGCACGCCGACATGCTCGAACATACCGACGCTAACGATCCGGTCGTACTGGTCGTCGTGTTCGCGATAGTCCTGATAGAAAAAACGCACGCGATCGTCCAGCCCCCGGCGCTTCGCCTCCGCCTGGGCCACGCGCAGCTGCTCCCTGGACAGGGTAATGCCATCCACCTGGACATCGGCATTCTCGGCCAGGTGGAAGGCCAGCCCACCCCAACCACAGCCGATATCCAGTACCCGCTGACCGGGCTCCAGCACCAGCTTCTTGCGCAGCATCGCGCACTTCGCCTGCTGGGCCTCTTCCAGGGTCATGTCCGGGCGCTCGAAATAGGCACAGCTGTAGAACATCCCGTCGTCGAGAAAACGGCGGAACAGCCACTCGTCCACGTCGTAATGGTGCGAGATGTTCTGGTAGCTGCGCGCGATGCGGTTCCCCTGCTCCAGGATCCCGCGGAACATGCACACCAGCGGGTGGACGCGACGCTGGAACATGGGTGCAAAGTTGCGCATGGCCACATCCAGAAACACCCGGATACCCTCGGGCCCCGGCGACCAGAGCCCGTCCATATAGGTCTCGCCCAGCTGGAATCCGGGATCGCGCGCAATACGCTTGAGAGCCGCCGCATCGTGGATCTGCATCGTAATCTCGGGCGCCCCCTGCCCGAATCGGCGCTCGCTCCCGTCAGGCTCGCGCAGGATCAGCGTGCCGTGGCGCATGTATTCGTTCAGCATCCGTTCGATCATTGCATCCCTTCCCCTGCGAATCGTCTGCCACATGGAACAGAGCCTGTATATCGCGCTGGCCGCGACACAAGCATCTGAAATAGCGGATCGTCGCCACCTCAAAAGGTTCCACACTCACAATAACGGAATTCCTCATGCGAGCAAGCCTCTTCCCGTGAGCCACAGGCGCTTCCCTAGCCGCGGTCAAAACCGCTAACCTGCGCACATGACATTGCGCCCAACCCAAGCCTGCGAGCACTGCTCCCTGCGTCAGCTCTGCCTGCCGATGGGGCTGCCGCAGAACGAACTCTGGCAACTCGACGAGATCGTTCAGCAGCGCCGCCCGATCGAGAAGGGGACTTCGCTGTTCAATATGGGCGAGCGCTTCGACACCCTGTTCGCCGTGCGAACGGGCGCACTGAAAGCGGTCCTGATCAGCGACGACGGCACCGAACAGATCACCGGGTTCGCCCTCGCCGGCGACCTGCTCGGGCTCGACGCGATCCATTCCGGGAAACATCCGGTCAGTGCCGTGGCGCTGGAATCCACCAGTGTCTGCGCAGTCCCGTTCACCCATGTGGACGACCTTGCCGACAAGCTGCCCACCTTCCGCCAGCACATGATGAATGTGATGAGCAAGGGGCTGGCCCAGGACGAGAGCGTGCATGCCCTGCTCGGGCAGCGCACGGCGGAGCAGCGCCTGGCCACGTTCCTGGTGACCCTGTCCGAACGGCACCGTGCGCGCGGCCTGTCCCCCGAACGCTTCTATCTGCCGATGTCGCGCGCCGACATCGCCAACCATCTGGGCCTGACCCAGGAGACCATCAGCCGCCTGTTCACGCAGCTGCGCAAACAGGGGGTGATCAGCCTCCACACCCGGGATCTCGAAATCCTCGAGCCGAAGAGCCTGCACAATGCCGCCGGCGTAACCCTCACGTCCGCCGCCAGCGGTGCCTGAGGCTGCCAGGCCGCACGGCTTGGGCTTCGACAGCTTCTGGGATTTCGCGCTGCGAATCTGGGCCTCCGCACCAGCCCGGGAACGCCTGCTGCACTGGCAGGAGAACCATGACGTCGATGTCATCCTCGCCCTGTTCGCCCTGTGGTACCCGGGGGGCATACGCAAGCACAACTGGGAGGCGCTGATGCAGGCCGCCGCGAGTTGGCGCGATCGAACCACCGCCCGCGTGCGCGCCCTGCGCCGCCGCCTCAAACCCGAAGGCCCCCACCAGCCGAACCGGGCGGCGCTGTACACCGCCACGAAGGCGCTGGAGGTCACATGCGAACGAACGGCTGCGATGCGCCTGTTTAAGTCCGCCCTGGATCTCGGTGATCCCGCCGCGACCCCCGACCTCACACGGCGTCTGCAGCTTCTGTTCCCGGCCCTGCCCGTGACCGAGATCCGGGACGGAATACCCGAACTCACACAGGCCGGCTGCACATAGGCTATCCTCCCGGCACATTTTCTACAGGCAAGCGGCATGTCGGACGATCTGCGCAACCAGCTCCTGAAGACCGGGCTGGTGGATGAAAAACAGGTGCGCAAGGCCAAGAGCCAGAAGCACAAGGCCCAGAAGACACAACCAAAAAAGAAAAAGGGCAAGCCCGCCGACGCCGAGGCCAGCGCCGCGGCGGCCCGCCAGGCCGAGCAGGCCCAGCGCTCGCGCGAGAAGAACCAGGAACGACAGGAAAAGGCCGAACGCCGTGCGCGCCGGGCCCAGATTCGCGAACTGGTCAACCAGCACCTGGCCCCGATCCCCACCGGCGACGCCGCGATCGACTACCACTTCCAGTTCGACGGGCAGATCCGCCACCTGCCGGTAACCGAGGACACCCGCAAGCGCCTGGTCGACGGGCGCGCGGCCTTGGCAGGCCTGGAGCTGCACCCGAGCAAGGGTTTCCGCGTAATCCCGCGCGAGATCGCGGACAAGATCCGCGAGCGGGATGCCGAGTGGCCGCTGGTCATCCCGGCCGAAGAAAGCGGCGATTCCGAGCCCGATCCCGACGACCCGTACAAGGACTACGTCGTCCCCGACGACCTCATGTGGTAGCGCCTCGTTCGGGGCTCAGCCCCTGCCGGGATCGCCCCCGGCCTGGGCGGTGGCGAGTTCGGCGAAATGCTCGCGGGCGCGGGCGACCAGTTGGGCCGGCAGCCCGTTCTTCTCGGCAATCGTAAGGCCGAACGACACACCCGGCTCGCCGATCAGCAGCCGGTAGGTCGGGGACAGCGTCTCGGCATCGAACTGCATCGAGGCGTTCACGATGCCCGCATGCTGGGCGGCGTAGTCCTTCAGGGGCGCCAGGTGGGTATTCACGATCCCGCGCGTGCCACGCGCACGCAGCTCGTCCAGCATCGCCATCGCCAGTGCCGCGCCCTCGTCCGGGTCGGTGCCCGTGCCCAGCTCGTCCAGCAGGATCAGGCTCTCGGGGCCGGCGTGGTCCAAAATGCGCTTCAGGACCTCCACATGCCCGGCAAACGTCGACAGGTGGTGGAACAGGCTCTGGTTGTCGCCGACATCGACCATCACCTGGTCGAAGCGCCCGATGCGGCAGTCCTGCTCGGCCGGGATATGCAGCCCGCACCAGGCCATGGTGACCAGCAGCCCGAGCGTCTTCAGCGCGACGGTCTTGCCGCCGGTATTCGGCCCGGTGATCAGCAACAGGGGCTGCTCGCCATCCAGTCGGATCGACAGCGGCACCGGCTGCGGCCCGTTGCCCTCGGCGAACTGCAACAGCAGCAGCGGGTGGTAGGCCTCGATCAGCTCCACCCCGGCCTCCGCCTCCAGCCGCGGGGCATGGGCATTCATCTGTGCGGATAGCTGCGCGGCGGCGGATGCCAGATCGATCCAGGTCAGGGCCGTCAGCATCAGCTCCAGCGGCTCGCCGTACTGGCGCACCACGTCGGTCAGCTCGCGCAGCAGGCGCTGCTGCTCGGTATTGATCTGGCCGTTGACTGTATCCAGCTGGTTGTTCAGCGGCACCGCCTCGATCGGCTCGACAATCTGGTCGCGCCCACCCATCGCGGTGCCACGACGCACGCCCTTGACCGCGTTGGCCGCCTCGCCGCGCAGCACCATCACCGCGCGCTCCTGGTGCCACTGGACCTTCAGTGCGTCCTCGCCCTTGTGCACGACATCGGAGGCCGCCAGGCGCTTTTTCACCACCGCCTCGACCTCGTCGCGCAGGCGTCCGCGCTGTTCGAAGGCCTCGACCAGCGAGGGGCTCGCGTCTTCGCGCAGCGACCCGCCGGGGTTCAGGCACGCCGACAGGCGCTCTTCCAGCCCCTCGGGCGGATACAGCTTGTTCAGGTCTGCCGGATAGATCTCGGGGGTGTCCGCCAGTTGATCCGCCAGCTCGCGCGCATGCCGCATGATCGTCTGGAGGTTGTGCAGGGCCTGCACCGGCAGCGCGGCCCCGGGGTTGGATGCCTGGCGCAGCGCCGCGCGCACGTCCGGCAGCTGCCCCAGACGCGGCAGGGTGCCCGCATCCAAACGCTGGCGCGCGACGGTCACCGCAGTCTGCAGTGCGCGCGCCGCATCCAGATTCGGTGCCGGCTCCAGCCCGCGTGCGGCATCCGCGCCGTATGGCGTCGCGGTCAGGCGCTCCAGCAGACGCTGGATCGCGGGGAATTCGAGGGCCTTCAGATCAACCTGCATGACATACCCTTGTGCATGAATTCTCTATCGCAGACCCTGTGGGAGCGTGCTTGCACGCGAAGCCCCTGCCAAGGCCGGATGCAGGCAGGGGCTTCGCCGGCAAGCCGGCTCCCACAAGGGGGAGACCAGGCTCCGGCTTACTCCTCGGCCTTCTTGAACATCCCGAGGTAGGCCTTCTTCTCCAGCAGCGGTTCGCGCATCACCGCCAGCATGTCGTCCAGGTGCTCCGGCGTGCTCATGCCGACCAGGGACGTACCCAGCCCCGGCGTGGAGCGGTTGAACTGCATCGCGCGCTGCGCCGGATTGGGCAGGTCCGCCAGCTGCTGCCCGACCACCTCCACCGACTGCTGGGCGAGGTGTCCCTTCAGCATGGAATGGGAGGCGAACATGTACACCTCCAGCTGGTGCGCGGCCTGCAGCGGGCTCGCCACATTGCCCTGCCCGGTCGCGGTATTGAAGCGGGTGAAGCCTTCCAGCATCACCTGGTTGAACGGGAGCATCCCGATCTTGAAGTGGTGCCGGGCGTGGTCGTCGCCGGTCACGGTCTGCGCGGCACGTTCGGCCAGGCCCTGCATGGAGGTCAGCGACTGAAACACAGCGGCGTCGGTCTCCTCGCGGAAGCCCTCGAACGTGGAGATCCCGTAGGCGCGGATCTTCTTTTCCCGCGCCGCGCGCTCCAGCACCTCGAACACCGGCTCCAGCTTGCGGTTGGTCGCCTCCTTGCCGATCTCGTGGATATGGACCTCGGGCTGGTCGATGATGAAGGCATCCAGCGTCTCCACCCCCATCAGCGAGCGCGACAGTTCCATCTGATAGTGGATGTACTCCGGCGTCAGCAGGTGCGCGCCCTTGGCCAGATCATCGCGGTTGCCCATGCCCTGGGACTCGATCTCGCGCTGGAACCAGGCGTCCATGTCATCAGGCGGCCCGCCGCGCAGGGTCAGAAAACCACCCTTGGAGATCAGGAACATCGCCTCGCGCGGGACCCCGGCCTCCAGGGCCGTGCGCACGCCCGCGCCGACGGCCGCCAGCGAGCGCCCGTAGCGGTAGTGGGCACCGGTGTCGACGACATTGATGCCCTCGGTCAGGCCACGGGCCACGATGGCGGAGATCGCGGCGTCCACCTCGGCCGTGGCGGCGCCACCAAAGGTGCCAATGCCCAGGCTGGACAGGCGCATCTTGGCGCGCGAGAACTCGCTGTAGTGGCCCTCGGCGGCCTTGCCCTCGGCGATGTAGTGTTCCGCATACCGACGCGTCGCCTTGGCGTTGGCGTATCCGGGGATCAGTTTCTGCGGCGATTCCATATTGCTCCTCTGCACAATCCGGAGAGGGCCGGTACTCGTTGCGCACCGCCCACTCGCATCCATCCGGAAAACGCGAATCCTACGTCACCCGGGCGTGATTGCTAAAACCCATCCAAACCGGCGAGTCTCCCGCGCGGCCGGATTCCGCCCTGGGTGGATCGTGCAACCCTTCTGTGATCATGGTTGCGCACACCCCCGGGGGATTGGTTCATAATGGTGCCGGACGCGTCGCTGCGGCGTGCGAAAGTGGCCTGGTGGTACCCTTGAGCCTTAATTCTTCACCACGGGACCGAGCACTTCCGTTTCGTTGCGCATGTCCGTCATCGAGCGGAAAGCCTTAAGATTCGGAGGCTTCTCCCACCTGAACCTCTGGTTCAAGGTCGATGGTCACTTCGGCGCCCGCGGGGCGCGTCCACTTCATTACTTGCGGATCGTATGTCCAGGGACGAGACCTCCTTCACGCCTGACGAACTGCGCCAGCTACGGCTGCGCCTGCGCCGCGAACGCGCCGCGCTGTCCGACGAGCGGCTCGAGATTCATTCCGCCCTGATCTGCGATCACCTGCTGCGCTGGTTCCAGCGCTGGCAGCCCCATTGCATCGGCGCCTACCGGGGCCTGCGTGGCGAGGTGGATCTGACCCCCCTGACCGTGGCCCTGGCCCGACGCGGCACTCGCATTGCCCTGCCGGTGATGGATGCCAAGCGCCCTGGGCGCATGCACTTTCACGCCTGGGGGCCGGACGCCCCGCTATGCCACAACGGCTTCGGCATTGCCGAGCCCTGTCCCGATGCCCCGCGCATCTGGCGCCGCGAGATGCAGGTGGTCCTGCTGCCGCTGGTCGCGTTCGACCACGCCGGCAACCGCATGGGCATGGGTGCGGGCTACTACGACCGCTACTTCGCCCGCCGCCGCTTCGGTATCCGCCGCCCCAAGCTGATTGGCGTGGCCCATGCCCTGCAGGGGGTCGAGGCCCTCCCCAGCCAGCCATGGGACGTCCCACTGGACGGCGTGGTCACGGAGGACGGCTGGCATGCGCTGCCCCGCCGCGCGCGGCACAATACGCACACCTGACCCACACGCCCGAGCCGGCACGAGGAAACCGCATGGCCTACTGGCTGATGAAATCCGAGCCCGACGAGTTCAGCATTGACGACCTGGAACGCGTGGGCGTGGAGCCCTGGGACGGCATCCGCAACTACCAGGTGCGCAACATGATGCGCGACGAGATGAAGAAGGGCGATCTCGCCTTCTTCTACCACTCCAACGCCAAGCCGCCGGGCATTGTCGGCATTATGCGCATCGAGAAGGAGGCCTATCCGGACTCCTGCGCCTTCGACCCCGAGGACCCGCACTACGACCCGAAGAGCGACCCGGACAACCCGCGCTGGCTGCGGGTGGATGTCGCCTTCGAGGAAAAATTCGGCGACATCATCACCCTCGACTGGCTGAAGCAGCAGCCGCAGCTCGAGGACTGCCCGCTGGTGCGCCGCGGCAACCGCCTGTCGGTCATGCCGATCACCCAGGAGCAGTGGGACTTCATCCTGAGCCACGCCCAGCGCGGAAAATAACCGCGTGGCTACGCTCTACCACTTCCCGCACGACGCGAAGGCCGACCGCCTGCGCCTGGCCTGTGGCTACAAGGGTGTGGAGCTCGAAACCGTCGCGCTGGACTGGTTCGACGACGAGACCTTCTTCGAGCTGGGCGTGGCCCGCCAGTCGCCGGTCCTGCAGATGGATGACGGTACCCTGGTAACCGACACGCTCACGGCGCTGCGCGACATCGACCACCTGTTCCCGACCGGGGAGCCCCTGGCGGAAGGCGTAATCCCCGAGGATGCCTGGCAGGCCCTGGTCGACTGGCGCAGCAAGGTCGATGTGGTGCTCGATCGGTTGTACGCCCCGCTGGCACCGGGCTTCCACGGCATTGGCGAGAGCGCCGAGGCCCTGGCCGACTACAAGGCCCAGGTGCAGCACCGCTTCGGCCTGTCGCTGGAAGAGCTCGCCAACGATCGCTACGACGGCTACAACCAGCTGGCGAAGCTGAGCCGTCTGCCGGATCTGGCTCGCCACCTGGCGGCCAGCCGCTTCTACCTCGGCCACCCGTCCATCGCCGACTGCGTGATCGCCGCCGACCTCTACCCCCTGCAGATGCACGACGGCATCAACCTGCCGGTCGACATGCTCTACTACCTGCGCCGCGTCGAAGAGGCCTTCAACACCCCCCTCGACACCCAGTGGCTCGCCCGCTAAGCGCGCTCAGCCGAAGCGGTAGTGCTTGCGGATGTCGCGGTGGATCTCCCAGGTGCAGTCCATACCCTCGGGGAAGGTCACCAGATCGCCCTCGCCAACCGTCACCGGCTCGCCGCCGCCGTCCGGGGTGACCGTCACCTGTCCTTCCAGGATGTAGCAGACCTCGCGCTCGTCGTAGTGCCAGGGGAAGGCCGAGACCTCCTTTTCCCAGACCGGCCAGTCGAATACGCCCAGCCGTTCCAGATGGTCCTGCTCCGGCCGATGGATCACTTCGATGGACATGGCAGTCTCCTCTATCGGGAAAAATGGCAAGCCTAACGGGACCGCGACCGGGTGCCAAAGCGCGATTACATCAGCGTCTCCCTAAGCATCGGAGCGAAAAAGCCTTCTCTCGCCCGGGTAAAGCCAGCGCACGAGCAACAACACGAAAGCGATCACACCCAGCGCAGCCGGTACATATTCCAGCCAGAGACCCAGTTCCCAGGCGATATAGGCCGTCACCAGGGCCCAGAGGAAGGGGATGATCGCCAGAATCAGCGCCGGGCGTGGCTGGGCCAGCAGGAGAATGCCCAGAGTGAACAGCATGGTGGGTCCGGGCACCACACCCACGTACTGCGCCTGTGCCCACGGCGTCCCCAGGAGCAGAACCTCCAGCAGCACATGGCCCACCATGGCATAGGCCATCACCAGGACCGCCACAGTCCCGGCCAGCCCTCCAGGCCAGCCAAAGCCATGGCGTGCCAGTAGCGTGAGGGCGAACACCAGCATCAGCCCCTGTGCGACGAACACGCCCGCCAGACGGCTCGCCCAGAAATGGAATTCCGCCAGCGCGCCGCCAATGAACGCGACCCCGATCCAGACCCACAGCACCCCGAGCAGCAGACCGACGACACGCCCGGCCCCGCGCCCGCCCACGAGGGCCAGCGCCAGCGCGACGAGCACCATCAGGGCCGCGACCCCGTGCAACGGCCAGATACCACGATTGTATTGCCCGAAGATCGACAGCAGGGTTTCGGCGGCGAATGGCAGCATCTGGACTCCCCGGCAGGGTTACAGGACCTCGACGTAGTCGATCATGCGCTGGCGCATGTCGTCATCCGGCATCGGACCGTAGAGGGCGCCCATGTTTTCCCGCATGTGCTCCACGACCGAGGTTGCCGGGATCGCACAGGTGATGTCCGGGTGCGAGACGATGAACTTGAGCAGGAACTGCGGCCAGTTCTCGCAATCGATCTCCTCTGCCCAGTCCGGCAGTGGCTCGTTCTCGAAGCGGTTGATCAGCTCCTTGCGCCGGAACGGGCGATTGGCGATCACCGCCAGCTCGCGCTCGCGGGCCAGCGGCAGGAGGCGCTCCTCCGCCTCGCGATCGACGATGTTGTACGTCAGCTGCACAAAGTCCAGGTCCTCGCGTTCCAGGATGCGCGCCAATTGGTCGTGACGGCGCCCGTGGGAGGTCGTCACCCCGATATAGCGGATCTCGCCCGCCTCGCGCTTCTCGCGCATCGTCTCCAGATGCGCCTCCCAGTTCTGCAGGTTGTGCACCTGCTGCAGGTCGAGGGTGTCCAAGCCCCACAGGTCGAGCGACTTCGCATGCTGATTGCGCCCGGTGCCGGTGCTGCCCGTCCAGATCTTGGTCGCCGAGATCAGGCCTTCGGGATGGCCCAGCTCCTGCAGGCAATGCCCCACCACCGCCTCCGCGCGTCCATACATCGGCGAGGAGTCGATCATCCCGCCGCCGCGCCGGAAGAAGGTATCGACAATCTCGGTGCGCAGCGCGAGGGCATCCGGGTCATCCGCGACGTTGAAGGTGATCCAGGTGCCCATGCCGATCACGGGGATCTCCTCACCCGAGGACGGAATCGCCTTCCTGTTCGGTTCGCGTCCCTCGCCGGCCGCGCCTGCAAGCGGCCAGCCGGTACCGGCGGCAATGGCCGAACCGGCCATCCACTGCAGAAACGACCGGCGCGAACGCTGATTCGGGACTCTCGCCATGCGACGGCTATCCTTCGGAACCTTACCCACGTGGTCCCGCCGAACGCGCCAGAAGTTCCAGGCCGGGAGCATTTCGGCCTGCCAGAACGAAAACGGCCCCGGGCAGATGCCGCGGGGCCGGGGCAGGCGGACGGGCCGCCCGGGGCTTCACATCCGCCTAGATAAACAGACAGATGTCCGACTCGCCGGCGAACTCGAAGAACGCGGCGGCGCCGGCATACTCGATGCCGTCAATGAACTCGCTGGTGTCCATATCGAACAGATCCACGGTCATCTGGCAGGCGATCATGCGTACCTCGGCCTCCTGACACAGTTCCCGCAAATCCTCGAGATCGGAGACGCCTTTCGCCTTCATCTTCTTTTTCATCATCGTCGTCATCATGCGCTGCATGCCCGGCAGACCCTGGAGCATGACCGGCATGGGCATGGGCATGGGCATGCCCGGGTTGCCCAGCGACGTGACCTGCAAATCCATCTTCTTGCGCAGCAGCTGCAGCCCGTAAAAGGTGAAGAACACTTCCACTTCGTAGCCGAGCGCGGCCGCAGTCGAGGCCAGGATGAACGGAGGATAACCCCAGTCCAGACTGCCCTTGGTCGCAATGATGGCCAACTTCTTGGTGTCGCTCATTCACTCCTCCTTGGTGGTGGAGGATGGATTCGCCACAGCCCCCTGCGCGCAACCCACCCCCTGTGGATCGAGGTCACCCCGTGCGACCTCGATACTTGGATCTCGTACAGCAGCGGTAATCCGGACCTGTTATTTGGAAGCCAGGCGCGCCCTGCGCCAGTCGCGGATCAGTGCGCAACCCGCGCATATTCCGAGCGCTGCCAGGCTGGCCCAGACCGAGATCGGGACCAGGATCATGGCCAGCGCAAACAGTATCCAGGCGACAACCGTCATAATGAAACTCCCGCATCGTTCCCTCGCCCCCTGACGAGAAAACCATGCATCGCGGATTGCTCAGGGCAACGCCTTCGGCGTTTCCCTAACGCACTTCGGGGCGCTCCGCGTTCGCATCCCCCGGCGTGTCGGCGGCCGGCACTTGCTGTCCAGCATCACCGGTCGACTCCGATACAGTATCCGATTGTGTCTGTTCTGCCGAGCGATGCACATCGGCAGCCGAGGCCCGCCCCCCCGTGCGCGATACGGGCCGGGCATCGACGAACTGGTTGTTCAGGCGCTGGATATAGGCCTCGGCGCGATCGCGCAACGCATGCAGGCGGCCGATCTTGCGCCGTCCCAGACCCAGCGGTGCGCGACGCAGCATCCAGCGCCACGGACGCGTGTTCTTTTCGAAAGCCGCCCGCCAGTTACCGGCGGCCGACTCGGTCGGCAGCGTGCGCGCGATGCGCCGGGCGACCCAGCGGCGGTTAAAAAAGTGGAGCCCGGCCAGCACAAGGACCAATACAACAATGCCGGTCGACGTCCAGATCGGGTGCTCGCCCATCGACGCCCAGGCCGAACCGTCCATCCAGGGCCCGAATCCGCCCGCCGTGTTGTACCCGATCACACCCAGGATCACGGCAATCACCGCGAACATGGCGGCATCGATCTGAAACACCCGCCGCCGCCACCGCTCCAGTGCCCTTCGCAGTGCAGGCAACGCATCCATTTCGATGGATTCGGCGATCGCCTGCAGCGAGCCGAGGATACGATACGAGCGTGACGAGCTGATTTCCTGGATCTTCTCGTGGATCTCCGCGCGATCACGCTGCGACTTTTCCTCGTAGCGTTCGCGCACCTGCTCGTCGCCGATCTCGACCCCGGCGCTCTCGTTGAACATGCAGTAGAAACGCCCGGTCGCGTTGCCCTGGCGCACGACCGCGCGCTGCCAGGCGGAGACGACCTCTTCCAGGTTGTCTTCGCGCCAGGTGGTGTCGATCTGGTTGAGCACGAACACCAGTTTGTTGAAGTCGTTGCGCTCGGCGACGCGATTGACCAGATGCTCCAGCGTGTCGCGCATCGCGCCCGGCTCCGGGTGCCGGGCATCGAAGAAGACCACCACCAGATCGGACAGATCGATGATGTGGTCCGTCAACTGCAGGATCGTCGCGCGCTGCTCGTCGGCATCGAATCCGGGCGAGTCGATCAGGATACGGCCGCGCAGGCGCTCGGAGTTGGCCGTCTTCATTGCCAGGAAGTGGTCCACCGTGCGACCACCGCCATCGGTGATGCGCTCGATCTCGTCGGACACGCGATAGAACGGGAAGCGCGGATCGCCGTCCAGCGCCAACCCTGGCAACTCCTGTACCCTCTCGCTGCCGCCGTAACTGATGACCGTGAACTTGTCGTCCACCGCCTGCGAACCACTGCGCTGCACGGTGGTCCCGACGTACTCGTTGATAAACGTCGACTTGCCCGAGGAAAACGTCCCGAGCACCGCGATCATCGGCCACCAGGAGATGGTAAACGCGTAGGAATCGTCCTGCGGATTCAGCAGCCCGGAGGCATAGCCGACCCGGTCCAGCTCGCGAAAGGGGTCGACGACCCCCTTGAGAACCGGATTTTCTTCGGCGAGGCGATCGCTCAGCAGCTTGAGCTGCTTGCGGACGCGGCGACCAGGACGATTGAACATGCGGACTCCGTTGCTGCGGTGGTTGCCGAAGGACACAGCCGGTTGTGTGCCCGGACACCCCCGCGATGTGGGTTGGTTCTGTTCATGATACCCACTGCGCCCACGCCTGTGTGGCACGCAGTTCGGGTTACGGCCGCCCGGGGACGCTGGCAGTTGGCCAGCGCCCCCCTGACAGCGGCTCGAAAACGCCTGAGAAACGCTTACTGATTCACGTTCCTCTATCGATACTCACCCAGGTGCGCCGCACCGTCCTCGTGATGCCGCTCGTAAACCGGGGCGAGGCGTTCCATCATGCGATGCCGTTCGCGTTCGGGCAGCACCTTTAGGGCGCCTTCCCAGGCATCCATCGCACCCTCGATATCCCGCATGGAAAAGAGCGCGTTGCCCAGTTCCCCATACAGGTCTGCCCGCTGGACGGAGTCTTTCGGCAGCGCTTCCAGACCCTCGCGCAGCACGCCCACCGCCGCGCGCGGCCCCGAACGCCAGAAGGCCTCACGCCCGGCCTGCAAGGCCTTGTGGGCAAACCGGGCGGCACGCTCGGCATCCGCGTCCACGGCCGCATCGCCTTCGAACGCTGGCTCCCGCTCGGCGGTCAGGTCGACTGCCGGCTCGGTTTCCGCGTCTTCCTCGACATACGGCTGATCATGCGCAGCACCGGTCATGGGATCGGGATCCCCCTCCTCCTTGAGGTCCCGGGCCGGCCCCGGATGGGCATCGTCCTCTGCGACCTCGTCCTTCGCGTCCTTCGCGTCCTTCTCGTCGGTCGCGTCGGTGTCGTCCGCCGGCACCGCGTCGGCCTGCTCGGCCGCCTCGTCCTCGGGGACCGCCTCGGCACTCGGGGCGAGGAAATCGCGTGCCGACCACGCGATGAACCAGAGCACAATCACGATCACGATGAAGTAGCGATTAATAAAACTGCGCGGCTTGTCTGCTTTATCCATGCGTCACCCGTCGGTTTACCTTCCAGGTTAATCCTACATCCTCTGTCGCTGTCGGCGCACCGCGCGTTTCCTGCACGGAGCAATCAGTCATCCATCTCCGGCGTCAGGTCAGTGTCGTCGTCAAACGATGGCTCGTCACCCATGCCACCCTCGGTGGGCGGGGGATCACCCGGACCATCGCCGCTTTGCTCGCCCGGGGGCTCTGCGTCGCTCGGCGGCATATCCTGCCCGCCCGGCGGCTGGCCCTGCGGCGGCTCCCCACCTGGAGGCTGACCTTGCGGCGGCTGGCCTTGCGGGGGTTGCCCGGCAGGAGGCTGACCTTGCGGCGGCTGGCCTTGCGGGGGTTGCCCGGCGGGCGGCTGACCTTGCGGCGGCTGGCCCTGGGGCCCCTGCCCCGGCGGTGCACCCTGCGGGTCGCGGCCTTGCGGATCACGCGCGCCCGGCGGCTCGCCCGGTTCGGCGTCGCGCTGTTGCGGGTCACGTTGCTGCGGCGGCTCTCCCTGTCCGGGCGGTGGTGCGCCACCCGGGGTGCCGCCCGGAGGCGCCCCGCCCGGGGGACCCCCTGGCTCGCCACCCGGAGGCGCGCCGCCAGCCGGGCCACCCGGATCGCCACCCGGGCCACCGCCGGGGGCCTGTGCATGGTCCTGATCCAGGTCATATCCCCGCTCGCTTTCGAAGGCGGGGCGCTCACCCAGGCCGGAGGGGCCGGAATAAGGCGCAAGACCCGAGTTGTCACCAGGTGCGTGTTGCGCGGAAACGGCAAAAGGGACGGCCATCAGGGCGCCAAAGACCCCGGCCTTGAGAAGACTGCGTGAATGGCTCATGACGAAACCTCCGTCGGAGCTGACTGCGTGAGTTTGGGGGCCGAACGAACGCCCGGCCCCCGAGGGTCGCCCCGATCCTGGGGCACGCTGGGATCAATCGTCGCGCGATTCCATGTGACGCTCCATCTCTTCGCGATAGGCCTCGCGCGCACGTTCGATCGCGCGGCTGCGCGCCTCGCGGTCGGCCTCGCTTTCCTGCATGCGGCCGCGCATGCCCGGCATGCGCTCCGGATCGAAATCACGCATGCGTTTCTGGTGCATCGGGCCGTGGCCATACGGGGCACCGTAATGCATCGGACCCTGATGGTAATACCCCGGACCATAGCCGTAGCCATAACCCGGTCCCGGGCCATAGCCGTAACCGGGGGCCATCGGGCCAGGACCATAGCCCATTCCCGGCCCCATGCCTTGACCGGGGCCCATGCCGTGGCCGGGACCCATGCCCATTCCCGGACCCATGCCTTGTCCGGGGCCCATACCGTGGCCGGGACCCATGCCCGGACCCATGCCGTATCCATACGGCCCAGGCACTGGCTGACCGTACTGAGCACGTTCACCTTCCTGCTCATCCTGCTCGTCGGCCTGGGCAACCCCCAGGGTCAATACCGACAGGGCGGCGGCCATCGCCAGCGCGCCACCGATTTTTGTCGAAGCGGTTCGTTTGCTCATGATGTTGCTCCTCACTTCTTGTTGCAGTTCGTTGGTAGCCGGGACCGCCCACACACCATCCGGTGCAAACTCAGCCCCTGTCGATTCCGATAGTAGAACTGTGACCACACAATTGCCCGGATGACTCCGCGCCTTCAGGTGCGGATGTCCGGCCATCCAAGCAAATCGCGATGTCCGACCCCCAGGGTAACGTCCCCCGCGGCCAGTTCTGCCGTGCGCCGGACTCCCCAGCCATGAAAGGCGGCCCGCTGTTGCGGAACCTGCTCGGCGGCAGCCTCGACCCAGCCGCGGATCAGCGCCTCGCCGAGCCCGACCTCCTCCGCCCCCAGGTACCAGTCGCTGTTGCGTACCTCTACCCGGTACGCAAGCACCGCCAGGGCACGCGCACAGGCTTCAGCGGCCTCCGGACCCAGGGCCGGCCCCAGTCCCTTGTCCCGGCGCTGATGTCCATTGATCGCTCGGAGCACCAAGGCATCCAGCGGGTCTGGCTTGCTCCATTCGATGCGCCCGTCGTAGTTCAGCGCAAACAGGACTACCGATTGCTGCTGCGTACAGGCGGCGACCAGCTGGTGCAGCCAGTCCGCGGAGACCAGATCCAGCAATGCCGAGGCCGTCACCAGATCCGCATCATGCGGGATCGGCGGCGGGCCTTCGGAAAAATCAAGCACCTGTCGGGCGGTGGCGACGGCACCCTCCGGCTCCGCGACCGTCGCCAGCAAGCCGGCATCGTGATCCACCAGCGTCCAGTGCTGCGGCCCGGCCAGACGCGGCGCCAGGTAGCGCAGGTTGGAACCGGCCCCGCTGCCCAGGTCCACGACATTCAGGGGGCGCGCGCGCTCCGCAAGCGCGTCGTTCAGGGGCACGAGCAATGCCTCCGACCGGGCGGCATGATCCGCCGGTTCGCGCAGAGCCAGCCAGCCCGCGGCAAAGCGCTCGGCCATCTCAGACCGCCTCCAGCCACTGGGCCAGACGACGGGCACCCTCCGTCCAGTCCGGCAGCGACTCGGCATGCGCACGCCCCGCGCGGCCCATGCGTCGACACTGTTCGGGGTCGCACAGCAGACTCTCCAGCGCCTGGCGCAAGGCCTCCACGTCATCGGGCGGCACCAGCAAACCCGCCGCCTCCGGTACGGTATGGGGAATGGCCCCGCCGGTGGTCCCGATCACCGGGAGACCGCGCATCATCGCCTCGGCAAAGGCCATGCCGAAGCCCTCGTAGACACTCGGCAGCACGAAGATCGAGGCCTGGTCATAGAGCTTGCCCAAACCCTCGTGTGTCAGCACTCCGGGTGCCGAGATCCGCGCCTCCAGCCCGCCCTCGGCAATGGCATCACGCACGGAGGCCGTATAGTCCGGATCACGATCCATCGCACCAGCGAGCTCGGCCCGCCAGGACCGTTCGCGCAGGCCGGACAGTGCGCGCACCAGCTCGAGCTGTCCCTTGCGCGGCACCCAGGCGGCCACGCACAACAGCACGGGCACCCCATCCTCCGGGCCACGGGCCAGCGGCGCCGATTCCACGCCGGGCAGAATGCTGCAAAGACGCTCGGACGGCACACCCCAGTCGGCCGCCTGCGCCCGCGTATAATCACTGGTCACGACCACCCGCGAGGCAAGGGCCACGGCCGCGCGCTCAGCCTCGAGCAGCGCTTGTGAGCGCGCAGGCGCAAGCCCCGCCTCCAGGCCCAGGGGGTGATGCATCAGGTAGACGAGCTGCAGGCGCGCCGCGTGACGCCGAAGGACGGCGGGACTCGCGCCCGCGGCCAGTCCGTCGAGCAGCACTCGCATGCCATCGGGAAAGCCCGCCAGGGCCTCTTCCAGGGCCTGCTCCGCGCGCGCATCAGGCCCGGGGAACTGGCCCTCCAGCTCGCGCAGCTCGACCCGCCAGCCCTGCTCGCGCAGCCCGGCGATCATGCGCGCGTCGTAGCGGTACCCGCCAGTGGGCTGATCCAGCGCCCCCGGGACCAAGAATCCAAGCCTGGACATGCGTCAGGGAGCACCCTCGTAGCTCGCCCAGGCCACATGGGACTCGTGCAGGGTCACCGCGACGGCGTCCAGTCCCCGGGCCGACTCGCCGAGCTCCCCCTGGGCGATGGCCTGCGCCACGCGCTGGTGGATCGCATAAGCGAGAAACTCGGTGGTCGTGTTCTGGCCACGAAAGTCTTCGCGCTCGTCAAGGTTCTGGTAATTGAGCTCGGCCAGGATCGCCCGCACGACCTCGCTCGCCCGGCCGATATCCACCACCAGACCATCGGCATCCAGCGCCACACGGCGAAAGGTCACGTCCACCACATACGTGGCGCCGTGCAGATTCTGCGCCGGGCCGAACGTCTCGCCGGAGAAGCTGTGGGCGATCATGAAGTGGTCACGGACATTCAGGCTGTACATGCGTTCTCCTTGCGCGGTTTCGTGGGCAGGATCAGTAGCGAATGCGGTGGCACAGCGTACGATCCGCCTCAGGCCCTGTCACCCGCTGCATCACGGCCGGGAGATCGGCAAACGCATCCTCGCCGGTTATCAGGCCGTCCAGGGCCGGATCGTCGAGCAGCGCGAGTGCAAGCGCCAGCCGCCGCCGGTAATCCCAGCGTGGCGCCCGCGCGGGCGGGATGCGCCCGACCTGCGAGCTGCGCAGGGTCAGTCGGCGTGCGTGGAAACCCTCCCCCAGCGGCAGATCCACCATCCGGTCACCGTACCAGCTCATCTCCACCACCCGCGCCTCCACGCCCGCCAGGCTCAGCGCCTGGCGCAAACCGGCGGGATTGCCGCTGGCATGCAGCACCAGGTCGAGGTCCTGCAGGGAGGCATCCTGCGCGGCCTGCTCCGGGGTCAGGCGGGGCAGGTCGAGTGCGGCACAGATGTCTTCGCGCGCAGGGTTGGGGTCGATCACGGACAGCTCGGTTCCCGGTATGCGGCGCAGCAGCCATGCCGCGAGGAGGCCCACCACGCCTGCGCCGATCACGGCGACGCGGTCTCCGGGACCGACGGCGCTGTCCCAGACCGCGTTGATCGCGGTCTCCATGTTGGCCGCCAGAACCGCACGTTCGGCGGGAACAGCCTCCGGCACCGGCACCACGGCCTGGGCCGGCACGACATATTCGGACTGGTGCGGATGCAGGCAGAACACTGTCTGCCCCGCCCCGGGGCCTTCGGTGACGTCGCCCACACTGATGTAGCCGTACTTCACCGGGGCCGGAAAGTCGCCCGCCTGAAAGGGCGCGCGCATCGCCGCGTACTGGCTGGGGGGGACGCGGCCATGAAACACCAGCGACTCGGTCCCGCGGCTGATCGCCGAATAGCGGCTGCTCACCCGCACCTCGTCGACTCCGGGGGTGGTCAGGAACTCGTCACGCAACTCGCCCCGGCCGGGTCCAGTGACCCAGAAGGCGCTGGCAAGGGGCGCGCTCATGGAGCGGTTCGATCATCGTCCGGCATGGGGGCAGTGTGGTCGATGGTCGTGATTCCCGGCAACTCGCGGGCGTATCCTAGGGAAACACTGATCAATGTACACGCTCGCGCTCGAGTCGCTTTTGCGTGCGAACAAGGCGCGGCGACCGCCGTGCAGTCATTCTGCACAAGGGAACCGCAACTCGTGCGCGCGCCCGTTTTTGATTACAACGGGCGGCCGAGCCCCTTCGGGGTTGGCACCCCAGGTTCCCCGATCCTGCGTTGCGGCCCTTGCCGGTAGAACCACTACCGGCTGCACACCGCGCCTTGTCTCGGAAAACCTGGGGTGCCAACGCGAGCGTGTACATTAATCAGTGTTTCCCTAGATGTTTCCTCAGGACGACTACACTCGAGCCATGGATTCCACGCTGACCTCCAACCGCTGGCCCGAACGCGCACGCACGGGCCTGCGCACCTGGGCGCGGGACTGGGCGCTGGCCGGTGCGGGCGGACTGGCGCTCTCCGCACTGCTGGGCTGGCAGATCGGTGCTGTCGCCCCGCTGCTGATCGCGCACGCCGGGATCTGGGTCCTGCTGGGTCTGATGCTGGTCATGAACACCCCCAGCGGCGGGCTGGCCGACCGGCACCGCGGACCCGGCCCGGCCAACCGCGTAACCCTGGCCCGCGCCGCAATCGCGGCCCCGCTCGGGGCACTCGTTCTGGCGGCAGCTGCCGACCCCGACACGATCGTACTGCTGTGGGTCCTGGGACTCGCCGCAGCGGCCCTGATCCTGGACGGCGTGGACGGTGCCGTTGCCCGCCGCACGAACAGTCGCACGGCCTTCGGTGCGCGCTTCGACATGGAGCTGGATGCGGCCATTATCCTCGCCCTCTCGATCCTGGTCTGGTGGATGACGGCGGTCGGGGCCTGGGTCGTGCTGATCGGCGCCATGCGCTACCTGTTCCTGGCTGCACAGCGCATCTGGCCCTGGCTGGCAGAACCCCTGCCTCCGAGCCGTCGGCGCCAGGCGATCTGCGTATTGCAATCCGGCGTCCTCCTGGTCGCCCTGCTCCCGGGCCTGCACCCTGTGGCGGCGATTGGCGTCGCCCTTGCAGGGCTCGTGGCCCTGACCGGATCGTTCGCCACCGACATCCGCTGGTTACACCGTCAATGCCCCGGAGGTTCGACATGATCAACGCCCGTGCCCCACGCTCGCTGCTCCTGGCCGGCCTGCTGGCCCTGGCCCTCCCTGTCTCCGCGCTGGCCCAGGCCGATCGCTGGGAGATCGACCCGGAACACCTTGCAGTCGGCTTCCTGGTCGATCATGCCGGCTTCGCCAAGGTCCTGGGCATGTTCCTGGAGGCCGAGGGCGAATTCACCTTCGACCCGGAGACCCGGGAACTGCGCGAGGGGTATTTCGTCGTGCAGACAGACAGCGTGTTCAGCAACCACGAGGAGCGCGACGACCATCTGCGCAGCGATGACTTCCTGAATGTCGAGGAATATCCGGAGATGCGCTTCACCGCGACCCAGTACGAGCCCACCGGCGATGACACCGGGCGCCTGACCGGTGACCTGGAACTGCTGGGCGAGACCCGGCCGGTCACGCTGGACGTCACGATCAACAAGGTGGGCCGCTATCCGTTTCCGCTCGGCGGGATGTTCGGCCGCCCCTACGTGCTGGGCGCCTCCATGCGCGGCAGCTTCGACCGTTCGGATTTCGGCATGACCTACGGTCTGACACGGGACCTCGTGGGGGACGAGGTCGAACTGATCATTGAGCTCGAGGCCCAGCGCCAGTAGGCCCGGCGCCGGACATCGGGGCTCAGGTGGGGGCCGGCGCGGCCCGCTCGCGGTTCAGCAGGTCGCGCAGGGTGCGCCCGTCCAGGCGGTCACGGCGTGCGGACTCCAGTTCCTCCAGCGTGGCCTCGACCGCCGGATCGCCCTCCAGGCGGCGCAGGGCGCGGGCATCCGCGTCCTGACGCAGGGCGTCCAGGATCTCATCCACCCGGATCCGCTCCAGGTCCCGCCCTGGCACGTATCGTGAACCGTCCGCACCGGCGCGCACCAGCAGCCCCGCCGACTCCAGCGCCTGCGCAACCTCCCCCAGGGCATTGCCCGGCACCGACAAATCATGCGCCACATGATCCAGCGTCGGCGGCGCACGACCATCCAGGAAGCGCTGACCCACCTGCTGCATCAGGTGCAGACCCATGCGCTCGCGCGCCGCGCCGGACAGGCGCAGCCGCAACCCGCGCACCGTCATGTACTCGGGATGCTGCACGTAGAAGGCCACATTGGCCCCGATCAGCAGGATCAGCCAGGCAAGGTAGATCCAGATCAACAACAGCATCATGATCGCGAAACTGGAGTAGATCGCGTCAAAACGCGTGGAGCCCGCCACCATGGTCGCGAACCCCCAGCCAATGCTCTGCCACAACAACCCGGCCACAACCGCCCCGACCAGGGCCGGGAACAGCCTGACTCGCGTGTTTGGCACGAACACATAGATGAAAGTGAACGCCGCCATGATCAACAGATATGGCACCAGCCGCGAGACGCCGGTGATCAGCGTGCCGAACGGTTCGATGCCCGCCACCGTCTGCATGGCAGTAGTGGACATCACCGTTGCGGTAATGCCCAGCGCGGACACCACCAAAAGCGGACCGATCAGGATGACCGAAAGATAGTTCGAAAAGCGCTGGGCAAAGTTGCGGCTATTCTCGACGCGCCAGATGGTATTGAAGGCCAGTTCGACCTTCTGTACCAGCGCAATAACGGTATAGACGAGAAACAGCAGGCCGATAAAGCCCAGTACGCCGACCCGCATGTTGTCGACGAACTCGATGACGTTGTTCGCAATCTCGACCCCCTGCTCTCCCAGCGGCTCCAGAAAGCCAAGGACGACTGGCTCCACTGCGTTGTGCGCGCCGAAGGCCTTGAGCACCGAAAACGACAGCGCAATCAGCGGGACAATGGACAACAGCGTGGTATAGACCAGACTCATCGCGCGCAGCGTGAGCTGACCCTCCTTGGCCTCGTGCACAATCGCCGCTGCCCCCCGCACTACCCCGAGCCCCACGGCCTGCCAGCGCGGAAGCTGCGTCAGGTCGGTATCCTGCACCAGCGATACCAGACGCTGGCGCTGGGCCTCGATACGTTCGGCCAGCGTCAGCGCCGGCACCGGTCACTCCGTATGGCCGCCAGACTCATCCGGGCTATTTCTGCCGCCACTGACCGTCGCGGTCCTGGTACCAGTAGCCCGAGGGCGCCTCTTCCACCCAGACGCGCGCGAAGGTCTCGCGAATCCGGTCTTCCCAGTCCGGGCGGTCATTCGCCCGCGCGATCTCGCGGTACAGCGAGTCACGGTCGGAGTTTTCCTCGCTCACCAGCCGCTGCACGGTGCTGCGATCACGCAGCGGGACCTCGGAGAGGTCACGGATTGCCACATCGGCGTTGCGACCGAAGCCGATTGCCCCGCTGCGGAAATGGGGCGAAAGCTCCGGTGCCCGCTCGCGCATGGAGGCGCGAATGCGGTTGATCGCCGGGGTCTGGATCTGCAGGTCGGGACCCTGCGCGGCGGCCGGACTCACCAGACGGTCCAGCACCCAGGCCAGCGCCGGCAGGCTCGCATTCGCCGGGGCATTGGGCGGTATCAGCATCGCGCCGGGCTCGGCTTCCGATGGTGCCTCCGATTCCGGAGTGCCTTCCTCCACCTGCAACGCGTCGCGCACGATCGCACGCGCGGCCTCCTCGGCTGCCGCTGTGGGGAAGTAGATATTGATGGTCACGCAGCCCGCCAACAGGGCGAACAGCAGCGCCAGTCCCGGAACACTCCACAAAGCCTTCATGCCGTATTTCCCTTGTCGAGGCGGTCGATCCCGCATGATCCTCAATCTACACCATCAGCCTGAACGGCAACCAAACACCGAACCCCTCGAGTAAATACTGATCAATGCACCACCGGCCCATCGCCCGCCTGGATCGTCCCGAGCCGGTTGATCAGTTCGGGCCAGTCGACCCGGCGGTTGTAGCCGATCACCCGAATCTGCGGGATGCCGCCACCCTGTACCAGCACGAAACCGCCATCCGGACGATCGGCGACGCCAGAGACCGTGCAGACCTCGCCGCGCAGCTCGCACCGAAAGCCCAGACGACGATAACTGAAGTTCTCGAACACCCGCAGGAAGACCGACGAAGCCGCGGCCTGCAGGCCTCCGCCCAGCTCGGTCATGTCCTCCACCGCCCGCTGACTGATCCGTCGACGTCCCGGATCGCGCTCCGGGGTCATGAGTTGCAGATCCATGTGCACCGGCGACCAGTCCACCATCACCAGATCGCGCACGTGTCCGGAGATGCGCCCCTGCACGCGTCCGAAGTCGAAGGCCTGCGTCAGGGGATCCAGATCCAGCCGCTGGATCTCGGCCGACAGGCCCAGTTCCGGGGCATAGCCCAGCAGATCATGGATATACACATCGCGGAGTATGACCTCGCCATTAAACACCTGGACCAGCAGCCGGCCATCCACGTTCAGGTCACCCCGCTCGTAGCGCACCCGGGGGATCATGCCGGCCAGCCGCCCGGAGAACCGTGGCCAGCCCAGCACCTCGGTCAACGGCTCCAGGCTGATCGCTCGGATGCCGCCCTCGAAGCGCACATCCGGCCCTGCATCCGTCTGGCGCAACTCGAAGGCCCCGACCCGCAGCCCGCCATCGAAGATCGGGATCTCGGTTTCGGCCAGCAGCTCCAGGCCGGCCGGCAGAGCGCGAACCTGCGCCTCGAAGGCATCGAACGGCAGCCCGTACAGGTGGGCGACATCCATCGCGAAGGTGCCGGGACTCCCCGCCTCGTCGGCCGACCAGTCGAGTGCCCCGCGCGCACCGGCCAAGCCGAAGCGCCCCCGCCGATCGCTGGCATCCAGTTCCGACCATTCCAGGTCGGCGCGCCGGGGCTGTGAGCCCACCAGTTCCACACGTCCTTCGAGCTGCCCCCCGGTGGCCATATGCCCGAGCACCGTCCCGGCCAGCCACGGGGCCAGCAGGGCATCGTAGACCGGCGCGAGCGCATGGACCCGACCGTAAAAGACGCCATCCAGCCCCGCCCCCGGCTCATAGGCCACCGCCTCGCCCCGCGTCTCAAGGGCATCGCCGTAAAGCAGATCCAGGGCGTCCATCCGGAACGCCAGGGTTCCGGGGTCCCCCTCCAGCCCGTTCAGGGAAACCTTCACCGGCCCCTCCTCGTCCAGATCCAGAAACCAGGGATCGATGTAGACCCCCCCCCCTTCCAGAGCGAGATCCAGATCCCAGCGCGTGCCATCCCCGGACAACTGCGCCGTGGCGCGCAGTTCCTCGCCCGCCTGCAGCCCCAGCGGATCGCTGAAGGCGACATCTTCCAGCCCCAGACGCGCGGTGACCCGACTACCCGGACGCAGCCGCAGGTCGAGGTCGGCGCGGCCGTCTCCGATGGCCACCGGCAGTTCAACGGGCTGGCGGTCGAAGGCGACCAGCGCCTGGAGGTCCAGCCCCCGCAGCCGGGCGTCGACATCCCAACCGCGTTCCGGGGCGAAATCCGCGCGCAGGCTTCCGCGCCCACCGAACCACCCGGGCCAGTCCCCGGCCAGCCGCAGATGGCCACTGTCGCGGGCCCAGGCCAGCGCCAGGCGGTGGCCATCCAGGCGAAGATCGCCCGAGCGCCCCCACAGGCGCGCGTCGTCACACGCCACCTCGCGCCGGGTCAGGCGCAGCTCGGCACATTCCACCCGCGCGGCGCGCAGCGTACCCACCGGCTCCGGCAGCTCGATGCGCTCGGCGCGCAGCTCAAGGCTCAGGCGCCCATCGCTCCAGCTGACGCGGGAGCTCAGTCCCTCGGCGCTCAGGGCCTCGTGCACCACCGAATCGATGCTCAGTTCAGCGCCAAGGGATACAGCCGATTCGGCCCAAGCGCCGGAAGACGTTCCCGCCACGATGCCCCCCACGCAAAGCCCCGCAAGCATCCAGCGCACCGGACGGGGCACGGGCATCAGTCTCCGGTACTGCCGCGCAGGCGCTCGCGCAGTGGTAGCGCCCCCCGCGCCAGCCACTCCCGCAGGGCAAAGCGCGAGGTCTCGATGGCCTCTGTGGTGGGCAGGAAGTCGCGCAGGCCGCGCGGGTCATCGGTGGTGCCGCGCAAACCGGCAGGCGCCGGATAGGCATCGAACCCGGCGCGCTCGAAACACTCCAGCGCACGCGGCAGATGCATCGCCTGGGTCACTACCAGTACGGCCTCCACTCCCTGCCCCTGCAGGCGTTGGCGTGTATGCGTGGCGTTCTCGCAGGTGTTGCGCGACGTATTCTCGAGCCAGCGTGCCGAGACCCCGAGGTCCTGTTGCAGGGTCGCGGCCATCAGTTCGGCCTCCGAACGGCGCCCGGGCAGCGCCCTCGGCGTCCCACCCGAGACCACGATGGGCAGGTCGGTGGCACGGTGCAGCCGCGCGCCCTCGCGCACACGCTCGTGGGTGCGGGGGTTCAGGGCGTCGTGTCCGGCGTCCTCCGCGCGGCCCACCCAACGACCACCGCCCAGGATCACGATCGCATCCGCCCGCCCGGTCGCCAGTACGCTGTCGCGCACCTCGCGCTCGAGGGTATCCGCCAGGGGCTGTGCCACGACCTGCAGGCTGGGCAGCACCAGCGCCAGCAGCCCCAGCGCCAGGAGCGGCCGGCCACCACGCCAGTCGGCCCGCCACAACAGCACGCCCAGCACCGTCAGGGCGATACCCAGCCCCGGCGGCAACAACAGGTGTTCCGCAATGGTTTGCAGGGACGCGAGCATGGGCGGTCCCGGGGGGCTTACTTCTTGCCCGGGGAGTAGAGGTAGTGGGCGTAGGTCGCCACGTCCTCCGAGACACGGCGGATCAGGTGATCCAGGCTGATGATCGCGAACTCCAGCAGGTTCACCGCGATATACGGGTTCTCCACACGCAGGCGGTCGTACATCGAGCGCGACAGGCGCAGCAGCCGCGTCTTGTCGCTCAGCGCACGCATGCGCACGCCGCGCGGCACCCGGTCAAAGAACGACATCGACCCGGCCAGCTCGCCGGTTTGCATGCGGCCCACCTCGATCTCCTGGCTGCCGTCGTCGTGATACAACGCGGCCGTCCCGCTCACCACGAAAAACAGCGACTCGCCCACCTCCCCGATATCCGCGATCACCTGCTTGTGGTGGGTCTCCACCACCTCCAGGTATTCGAGCAGGACTTCCACCTCCGCAGGCGTCAGGGACGCGGAGATCGGGTGCTTGGAGAGGAATTCGGTCAGCAGTTCCTTGGACATGAGAGGGCTTCCTTCTGACGGGTCCGCAGTAGCAGTGAGGGTGGTTTAGAGTATAACGATTGTACCCTCGGCACGGGGGACGGGATGTACCGAGGAGACGTGGATTGATCGACATTGAGGCCCTTCGCCGCCACCTGCCTGCCCGTCTGCGAGACGGTCGGGCCCTGTTGCTCGTGCCCGACACGGACGGGCTGAACAGCCCGTTGGACGTGGAATGCACCACGGCCGCGGTGTTTCTCGAGAACCCACCGGAGCCCCGTGTGCCACTCGTCCTGCTGCTGGACACCCTCAGCACGCTGGATGTCCCGACCGGCCAGCACCTGCTCGGCGGCCTGCGGGACCGCTGGGCGGACGAGGTACTGATCCTGCATCGGCTGGACGACGAACGCTGGGGACTGAACGAGTTTCTCGCGCTGGGCTTTCGGCGCGACCCGGACGCCGAATCCGCCGCGCCGGATCATGCGGTCTACCGCACCAGCCTGTACGACTACAAGCTGACGCCGGACTGGCTGAATGCCCGCTTCTGGGCGAATCCCGAGATGTGGGACAAGGCGCGCTGGTAGGCGCGCGGGGCCTAATCCTTATCGGGATTCAGCCGTGGATGGGTCTCCTCCCCCCACAGCAGTACCAGCGCACCGGACAGGAACATGGCGATGGCCACGAACCAGAAGCCCCAGGTGACCGAACCGCCGATGTGGGCCACGATCCCCAGACCCAGCGCACCAACGCCGTAGCCGAGATCGCGCCAGAAGCGGTAGGTCCCGATCGCGGAGCCACGCCAGTTCGGATGGGCGATATCGGCGACTGCCGCGCTCAGGTTGGGATACAGAAGCGCCATGCCAAAACCGGTCACGGCCGCCGCGAATGACCACCAGATGACCCCCTCGCCGAGCAGCGTCAGGGCCACGCCAGCGCCGCAGATCCACATACCCCAGACGATGGGCTGCAACCGCCCCACATGGTCGGAGAGTTTGCCGGTGGCGAACTGCGACCCGCCCCAGACAAAGCCGTAGATCCCCACGACCCAGCCGATCGCGGCCAGGCTCAGCCCCTGCTGATACAGGAATACCGGATAGAACACCCAGACCAGGGCATCGACGAATTTCTCCACCAGGCCCGCCTGACTGAATGCGGCCATGCGCCGGTCACGCCACGACATCAGCGTGAACACCTCCCAGGTGGTCGGCGTATCGGCAATGGATTTGGGATAACGCGGTTGCGGCCCGGTGGACTGCCCGGCGGCATGCCGGGCCCCCTCGGCCCTGGCCCAGTCCAGGGTCTCGCGCACCCACAGTGCGGTCATCAGGATCGCGATCAGAATCACGACCACACCGAACACGAACACCCCCATGCGCGGTCCGAGGGCAGCGGCCATATAGCCGGTCACGATCCCGGCCACGGCCACCCCGACATAGCCGGAGAACTCGTTCATGCCCATGGTGAAGCCGCGCTCGTCGCTCCGGGTGATATCCATCTTCGCGGTCTGGGTCATCGACCAGGCGAGCCCCTGGTTTACACCCAGCAGAATGGTCGCGGCCACGATCCAGCTCCAGGACGGGGCGTAGAGGATCATGAACGGGATCGGGATGGCCGCCATCCAGCCAAGCATCAGGACGGTCTTGCGCCCCATGCGCTCGGACAGGCGCCCGGCCACGAAATTGAGCACGCCCTTGACCACCCCGAACGCGACGACGAACGCGGTCAGCAGCATGAACGAGCCCTCGGCCACGCCGAACTCGTCCTCGGCCAACGCCGGGATGACGGTGCGCATCATCCCGATCGTCAGGCCGACAAAAAAGACCTGGATCAGCTGCTGCCCGAACTGCCCGAGGTTCTCGCGAATCCCGTGGGTCAGGTGCTCGTAGGCCTGCGCGGCCCTGGATGGATCACTCATATTCGTTCCTTGTCTTGTACCCCTCAGGCCGCGATGTTCGCGGCCACATAGGCATCCATGCCGGGCGGACGCGGGGGGATATCGCTCGTCAGGAAGTCGACGAACGCATCGCGATCACTGAACGCAAGCCCCGGGTTAAATCGTTTCTCGAAACCCAGCGTGGAGGACGGCTTGCCCGACAGACCGGCGCCGCAGGCGCTCCCCGCGTAGTGGCCCGGGTAGATCTCGAGCTCATCCGGCAGCCCCAGCAGCCGCTGATGCAGGCTGTCGTACAGCTGCCCGGCCATCTCGCGCTCCTGCCCGGCCAGGTCGGGGCGCCCGACGCTCCCGATAAACAGCGTGTCACCCGTCAGCACGAACCAGGGCTGCTCACCGCGCCGCTTGTCGGTCACCAGCAGGCACACGCTGTCTTCGGTATGCCCCGGCGTGTGGAGGACCTCTACTTCGACGTTACCAGCCTCGATCCGGTCGCCGTCGCGCAGGGGATGAAAATCAAACTCGACCACCTCGCGATCCGATTCATGGAGGCAGTACTTCGCGCCGGCACGCTCTGCCAGATCGCGCCCACCGGAATAGTGATCGGCGTGGACATGGGTATCGATCACGTGCGTGATCTCGACGCCGACCTGGCGTGCCTGCTCCAGGAACCACTCCTGATCACCCTCGACGACGTCCACGGCAATCGCCTTGCCGAGCGACCCGCACCCAAACAGATAGGACAGTGAAGATTCACGGGTCGGCAACTGACGGAAAAACATGACATACCTCCTGGATCATCCATGATGACGGCAAGGATCGCGCGAGAACGGGGAAACCGGCTGGTTTCATTCCGGGAACGGCGCCCCGCAATCGAACGGAACCTGCCGGGCACGATATTTAGTCTAACGTTCGTTAGAATGTAAACTAGTCCGCCACCGAAGGGATGTCAAATACGTTCTGGCCAATACAGAGGGGGGTCCACCGCAGGACACGGGCGAACATCCAGCGGCACGCCACTCACACGCCTTGCTGGGGGCGCTGACGCGGGAGTGAGCGAACCTGCAAGTCCGCCAACCGAGGTGGTTTCAGCCGTCGGAGGGTCCTGGGAAAACTCGGATCAGGGTTTCCCTTGTTCAAGGGGAAGGCCCTGATGGCGCCATTCGGCCACACCTTCATCGAGACGGACCGCGCGGAAACCGTGTGCGTCCAGGATCGCGACCGCGTCGCGCGCCATCAGGCAATACGGGCCCCGGCAGTAGGCAACCACCGGGATATCCGGCGCCAGTTCGTCGAGGCGTTGCTTCAGCTCGCGCAAAGGGATGGAGCGGGCGTGCGGCAGATGCGCGGTGGCGTACTCGATGTCCGGGCGAACGTCGAGGACGATCACCTCGCCCTTGCGGGCCTGCTCCAGCAGCTCCTGACCGCTCAGCGGGACCATGTCACCGGCGCTGGCCGTCATGTCCCGCACGGCGCCCTGCAGCTCCAGTAACCGGCTCTCGGCCAGCTCCCGCAGCACAACCCAGAAATCCGCGACGCGCGGGTCCGCCAGGCGGTAGAAGATGCGCCGCCCGTCGCGCCGGGACTCCACCAGGTTGGCCTGACGCAGCTCCTTCAGGTGGGCACTGGCCAGTTTGACGCTGATCTGGGCGTCCGACGCGAGCTGATCGACGCTCTTCTCCCCCTGCACCAGGAGCTCGATCAACTCGAGTCGCTTCGGGCTGGACGCCGCCTTGCCGATCCGGGCGACCTGGTCGTAGAGCAAATCCTTCAGTTCGCGATCGGACATGACGCATTCCGGATGGGGAAGTCGGCAAGGTAGACCGCCCCGCCGCAAGGCGCAAGGCCCGAGCGCGAACGAGGGTTTGTTGCGCCGAATTCATTCTTGACTAGATTACTCGGGAACTATTTATTAGCAGTTGGTAACGAACTAACTGACAAGCCGTGCCCCGCCGCAGGGGCACCCGTTCCCGAAAGGAGGACAACCATGAGCCAGCTGATCCACAACTTCCCGGCCGACGGCGTCGTCACCATCAACCGCGTGATCCTGAAGCCGGAGTACAGCATCGACGACCTGCAGGAACGGGTTGCCATGCTGTGCGAAAACGTGAAGACCTATCACTCGGACACCGGCTTCGTCGGCGGCTTTGTTGCCCTGAACTCCGGCGCCGTCTCCAACGAGGGCTCGACCATCGGCCAGGCCGTGGAGAGCCCGATGAAGGACAAGGAGGCGCTGATCATCACCTTCTGGCGCAGCTTCGAGGAACACGAGGCCTCGCACCGCAGCGAGACCTTCCAGCCGCTGTTCCAGGAGGTCCTGGAGCTGTGCGAAAACGGTAACGAAGAGATCGCCTACGAAATGCTCTGGTCCGGCGCCGCCTATTCGCCGGAAGAGGCCAAGGCTGCCCGCGAGGCGAAGGAAACCCACCAGGCGGCCTGAACCGCCTGCATCAGGGAGTGAACTCCAGTCGCATTTCTCTCCCGCGACTGTGCCCATTGCCGGGACTTTGCGTCCCGGCTTTTTTATGGCCGGTCGTCCCGGATCCCGGTCAAGGCTGGCTCAGCGGCGTGGCTCGTCGTCCGCAGAGGATTCGTTCATCTCCGGTGGCGAGGCGAGCGTATGCGTCTTGTCGTCGTAGCGGCCCTTCAGTTCGTCGGAGCGTGTGTGTTCCCACAATGGAACCCCGACGAAGTAGCCGGCACGGCCGATCGCATGCGCAGCCACCGGGGCGGTGAGCAGCAGAAAGCCGATCACGGCCACCGCACGGGCGGTCACGCCCCCGTCACCGAAGTAGACAGCAACCCCTACCATCATCAGGCCGGCCCCGAGCACGCCGGCCTTGGTCGTGGCGTGCAGACGCATCGGCAGGTCCGGCATGCGCACAAGCCCCAGCGCTGCCACCATCATGAAAGCGGCCCCGATCACCAGAAAGAAACCCGTAATCAGTTCAATCATCTTCGCGGTGCCCCCCTTTCTCGAGATAGCGGGCGAACCCGATTGCGGCGAGGAATGCAGTCAGCGCCAGCACCATCGCCACGTCGATGAACGGGGTCCGGCCACTGGAGATTACGTACACCGCGATAAAGCCAATGGTCAGGGACGCGATCAGCTCCAGCGCCACTACCCGGTCGGGCAGCGTCGGCCCGAGATAGAGACGCCAGAACCCCAGCACCAGGGAGATGCTGAGCAGGACATTGGCCACGATGATGGCGATTTCGAACATCTGTGTCCCCCGCGCCTAGCGCAGGACCTCCAGGGCCCGGTGTTCCAGATACTTGATCGAGCGAACCACCGCGTCGCGGTCCTCCAGATACATCACGTGGATGTAGAGCACCTTGCGGTCGGTCGATACGTCCAGGCTCAGGGTGCCCGGCGTCAGTGAAATCAGGTTCGCGACGATCGTGATCTCGCCATCGGTCTGCGCATCCAGCGGAAAGGCAATCACGCCGGGGACCATGTGGTGGGTGGGCGTCATCACATCGTAGGCCACTCTCAGGTTCGACAGGAACAGCTCCCACAGGAAGAACCCGATGAAGGCAATGAACCTGGGCACCCGGCGCGCGTAGCTTGCGAACGCCGGCTTGTCGCGTAGCGCGAAGGCCAGCAGCACATAGCCAAGGAAGAAGCCGATCAGCAGGTTGCCCCCGGTGAAGTTGCCGGTGAGGAATACCCAGATCAGGGCCAGCGCGATGTTCCAGGTCAGGGCGATCATTGGCGCGCCTCCCCGAGGACCGCCTCGATGTACTGCGACGGATCCAGCAACTGCTCGGCCGACATCGCCGCCATCTGGTAGATCGGCTCGCCATACAGGCCAATGGCCACGGTCATCAGCGCGAGCATGATCACCGGCACCCACATCCAGATCATCGGGCCCGAGCTTACATCACGGATCTCGTCCTCGACCCCTTCCGGCTGTGCCTTCCAGAAGACCTCCGCCCAGATCTTGATCATCGAATAGAGCGTCAGCAGACCGACCACCAGCGCCACGGCGACGACCCAGTAGGCCTCGGCCTCGATGCCCGCGCGGATGATGATGAACTTGGCGAAGAACCCGGACAGCGGCGGCAGACCCGCCAGCGACAGCGCCGGAATCAGGAACAGTACGCCCAGCATCGGATTCGTGCGGTAAATGCCGCCCATGTACTTCAGCTCGTGGGTGCCCTTCATCACGAAGGTAATCCCGCTGATCAGGAACAGATTCGCCTTCACGATGATGTGGTGCATGATGTAGAACACGCCACCCACCAGCGCCAGCGGCGTATACAGCGCCAGCCCCATGATCATGTAGCCGATCTGGCTGATGATGTGGAACGACAGGATGCGCCGGAACTCGTAGTGGGCGGCCGCCCCGAGCACGCCGGTCAGCATCGTGGCCGCGGCGACCCACAGCAGGATCTCGTGGGTATAGTCCACATCCTGGTTGAAGATCAGCGTGAACACACGGAACAGCGCATACACCCCGACCTTGGTCAGCAGGCCCGCGAACAGCGCGGAGACCGCGACCTTCGGCGTGTGATAGGAGGCCGGCAGCCAGAAGAAGAACGGGAAGGCCGCTGCCTTCACCCCGAACGCGACCAGATACAGCATCGCGATCACGGTGATCAGCCCGGTGTCCTCCACCGTGGACAGCTTGTCGCCGATGTCCGCCATGTTCAGCGTGCCGGTCAGACCATAGGTCAGACCGATCGCGGTCAGGAAGATCATCGACGACAGCAGGTTCAGGGTGACGTACTTGATCGCCCCTTCCATCTGTGCGCGCTCGCCACCCAGGATCAGCAGCGCGAACGACGCCACCAGCATCACCTCGAACCAGACATAGAGGTTGAAGATGTCGCCGGTCAGCATCGCACCATTCACACCCGCCAGCAGCAGGTGCAACAGTGGGTAGTAGCCAAATTTCTCCGACATCTTGCCAATGCCGGACAGGGAATAGACGGCCGTCGCAAAGCCGATGATGCCGGTCAGCACCACCATGATCGCGGCCAGCATGTCGGAGACCAGCACGATCCCGAACGGCGCCGGCCAGGTGCCCATCTCCATCACGATGTGGCCGTGCTCCCAGGTCTCCAGCAACAGCCAGACGCTGGTGGCCAGCATCGCGCCGGTCCCGAGCACGCCCAGCGCGCGCTGCGCGAAATGCGAGCGCCAGAACATCACCGACAGGGCGCCGGCGAGCAGCGGGATGATGACCGGGAGGGCGACGGACATGTTCATCGATCCGTGTCCTTCATCTGGTCCATGTCATCCGCCTTCACAACTTCGTAGGCGCGATGGATCAATACCACGGCAAACGCCAGCACGCCGAAACCGATCACGATCGCGGTTAGCACCACAGCCTGCGCAAGCGGGTCTGCGGCTGCCCCGTCGGGCATCGACATGCCCGGCGGGATCAGCGGCGGCGCCCCCGACTTCATTCCGGCCAGGGTAAAAATCAGCAGATTGGCCGCGTTCGACAGCAGAACCAGCCCGATCACCAGCTTGACGATCGAACGCCGGAGCATCATATAGATGGCCGCGGCATACATGCCGCCGACCACGAAGGCCATGACGACTTCCATCAGTCTTCCGCCTCCGCCAGATTGAGCATGATCGTCAGCACTGACCCGATGACGACGAGATAGACGCCGATATCGAAGATCAGCACGGTGGAGAGCTTGATCTCGCCGAAGACCGGGACCGTGAATTCCCACCACTGAGCCGTGAAAAACGCCTGCCCGAGGAAGGCCGCGGGCAGCGCACTCACAACCGCCAGCACCATGCCCGCGCCCAGCAGGTCGCGCGGATCCACGCGCAGCACCTTGCGCGCGGATCGAATATCCATCGAGAACAGATACAGCACGATCGCCGCAGCCGCGACGAGGCCACCGATGAACCCGCCACCCGGCTCGTCATGGCCGCGCAGCAGCAAGAACACGGAGAACAGCAGCAGCAGCGGCAGCAGGAAGTGTCCGGCCGTGCGCAGAATCAGTGAGTGCATGCTCATCGGCGATCCTCCGCACGGAAGCGAATCATGGCGTACACCCCGATCGCCGCCAGAGCCAGCACGAAGATCTCGCCCAGCGTATCCAGTGCCCGGAAGTCCACCAGCACCACGTTCACGATGTTACGGCCATAGCCGGAGGGTTCCGACTCCTCGATGAAATACTGCGAAATCGAGTCGAACAGGCGCGCATCCAGGGTGCTCAGCATCAGCAGCGTGATCATGCCGCCGGCCACCAGCGCGATGCCGGCATCGCGCAGCCGCAGCGCGGTGGACGACAGGCTCAAGAACCCCGGCAGACGGAACAGTACCAGCACCAGCAGGATCACGGTCAGGGTCTCTACCAGCACCTGCGTGATCCCCACGTCGGCCGCGCTGTACAGCACATAGACCAGGGCCACCGTAAAGCCCAGAGAGCCCAGCGCCGCCACGGCGCCCAGGCGCGAACGTGTCAGCACCGCGAACAGCATCGACGCCACAAGGATCGCGATGATGGCCATTTCGTGGATCTGCAGGCGTTCGAAGTGCACCGCGCTGACGCTCACGTCGAATAGCTGGGCGGTCACCCCGACCAGGCCCGCGGTCATCGCGACGATCACGATCACGTAGTAGCGCAGATAGCCGTTTTGCAGCACGCGGGTCTGCCATTCGGAGATCCAGACCAGGCCATCCATCATCTTGAAGTAGCCCTTCTCCGGACCGTATTCGGCCGCTTGGTCCACCCACGCCAGGGCGCGCCGTGCCTGCTCCCACCGCCAGTAGAGGAGGCCACCCGCGATCAGGCTGAACGCGGAGATCGCCAGCGGCCAGTTGACGCCGTGCCACAGCGCCAGATAGGCATCCACCGGCGCGCCCTGCACGCTCGCCGCCGCGGCGTTGACGAGTCCTTCGTCCGCCAGCCCCGGCCCAAGGCCAAAGATCAGGCCCAGGCTCGCCAGCACGACCGGGCCGGCCAGCATCGCCGGCGGGGCCTCGTGGTGCGGGGTCTTCGGCGTCTCCACCCGCGAGCCGAACCACGGCCGGATACCAACGATCGCGGCAACCGCGACCCCGAGGATCGCGGTCAGTACCGCCAGCAGTGTCAGGATGCCCACCAAACCCGGGGCCTCGAGCACCGACTCCAGCATCAGCTCCTTGGCGACAAAGCCGAACAGCGGGATCACCCCGCCCAGCGAGAGCGCCGCGAGGATCGCAAAGGCCGCTGTAACGGGTAATGCCGTGCGCAGCCCGCCCGTCTGCAGAAAGTCCTTGGCCCCCGCCTCGTGGTCAAGGATACCGGCGACCATGAACAGCGCGCCCTTGTACAGCGAATGCGCCAGCAGGAAGGCCATCGCGGCCATCAGCGCGGTCTCGGTGCCGATACCGATCAGCATGGTCAGCGTGCCCAGCGCCATCACGGTGGAATACGCCAGGACCTGTTTCACGCCGGTACTGCGGAAGGCCAGGAACACCCCCGTAAACATCGTGAGCGCGCCGAACAGCGCCAGCGTGGTGAACCAGATCTCGGTGCCGCCCAGCGACGGGTTCAGGCGCGCCAGCAGGTACACCCCGGCCTTCACCATGGTGGCGGAGTGCAGGTAGGCGGAGACCGGCGTCGGCGCCGCCATTGCGCGCGGCAGCCAGAAATGGAACGGGACCTGTGCCGACTTGGTAAAGGCCCCGATCAGTATCAGGATCAGCAGTGGCAAGTACAGCGAGTGTTCGCGGACAACATCGCCGTTGGCCAGGATCTCGGAGAGTTCGTACGAGCCCCCCGCCATCGCCAGCATGACGATCCCGGCAAGCAGCGCCAGGCCACCACCCACGGTAACAATCAGGCCCTGCAGTGCGTACTTCCGGGCGTCCGCATTCTCGTGGTTGTAGCCGATCAGCAGATAGGACGTGATGCTGGTCAACTCCCAGAACACGAACATCGCGATCAGGTTATCCGCCAGCACCAGCCCCAGCATGGAGCCCATGAAGGCGAGGATGATCACGTAGAAGCGCCCGAGGTCGCGGTGCCCCTCGAGATAGCGCCCGGCATAGGTGACGATGAAGAACCCGATACCCGAGATCAGCAGCGCGAACAGCAGCGACAGGCCGTCCACCAGGAACGACAGGTGGATATCCAGCCCCGGCAGCCACGGCCAGCTGAGCACGATGGACTCGCCACTGGAGACCGCGGGCAGGAAACTCAGGAAATAGAGGAACAGCGCCGCCGGGAGAATCCCCAGCACCCAGCCACTGGCACGACCGGTCACTCGATGGACCGCGGGCGCAATCGCGGCCACCAGGAATGTTGACAGAATTGCGTAGAGCATCCGGCCAGCTGAGTCCTTTTGCGTCGGGCGTTATCCGCGTGACACCGAAACCTGCCTGGAATCACGCTCCTGGAGTTGCGTCCGTCACCCAGGACCACCGGCGACGGCTTCAAAACAGCTGCGAAAGCCTAATGGCTCGACGAGCACCACGCAAGAAACGCGAAGCGGGACACGTGTGCCCCCCCGGAGAAACTCCGGGGGGGCACACGATCAGTACCAGTCGCTGCGACGGCGGCGAAGCGGGATGCGCGTCAGGATGATGCCGAGAATCAGGCTGCCAACGGTCACCGCCGCGCCGGTCATGAACCAGCGCCGCTGACTGTCGGCCTGCATGACCTCCACCTGCCGACGGTACTCGTCCGCGGAATCACGCGCATCGACCAGCTCGCTCTCCAGACGTTGGTTCTCGCGCTGGATCTCCTGCGGGCGCGCCGCCACGTCACGCAGTTCCTCGAGCTCGGATTCCATATCCGCCACCTGCAGCTCGAGATCGTCACGCTCGGACTCGAGTTCGCCGCGGATATCCAGCAGTTCGGCAATCCGGCCCTCCTGGTCGTCCGCGCCCGAGCGGATCTCGGCCAGCTCGCTCTCGACCTCTTCCAGGCGTTCCCGGGAATGCGGTTCATCCTGCAGGTAGCGAGTCAGAATCCAGGCCTCGGTACCGCTCGGCAGGCGAATACGGGTATGGCCATCACCGCTCTCCTCGAGCACCGTGACCTCCTGCCCGGAGCGCACCGAACTGATGATGCGGCTGTTCGGCCCGGTGCCGTTGCGCACCCCGACCTCCAGCTCGTCGCTGACAAAACGCGTGGTCTCGGCCATTACCGCCGTCGCGGTCAACCCACCCAGGACCAGTATTCCGGTTACCGTCAGCCCGCGAATCACCCGCTGCACCTGCATGCCCATGTCCTGCCTCTCACCTGGTAGCCTGATCCGGCCATTTACTTGAGGGAGCGCATTCTACAGCGGCATTTGCGCCGCGCGGGAATGCTCCGTCTATGGGGTGATCCCCGTCACATTCCGGGGTCCGCCCCCCGGGAAGACGCTGCATGTCCCATCAGCCGCTCGCGTACCGCGCGCGGCGGAAAGGTCACCAGCTCGAACAGGGCCGGCAGGAGCCGCCGCAGCTGCAGCGCGATCACGGCCAGCAGGTGCAGCACACCCGTCAGTAGCGCCAGCACGATGCCAAGCAGTCCCCCGACCAGCACCCGTACCGCCTGCAAGAGGGAGACCAGCCACAGCGGCGCAAGTGCCATCACCAGCGGAACCACCAACCCGACTGCCGCGCCGACCAGCTGCTCGGTCCAGTACAGCGTGGGCGGAGGCGCCACTTCTCCGGCCAGCAGCGTCTCCAGCAGCTCGTTCCGATAACGCACCCACTCGAGGTGAAAGCCCGCCAGTCCGGACAACGCGACTACAGCACCCAGCACCAGTAATGCCATGACAACCAGCCCCATACGGGCCCAGTTGTCGCGCTCCATTACCGCCTGCGGCAACAGCCGGATCGCCCCTCGGCTTTCGGCCAGCAGCCACCCGCTCACCAGCGCAATCCCCAGCAGCAGGGCAATGATCCGGTCCGACAGCGCGCCGGGCCCGGCATCCTCGGCGGCCGGGAACTGCCCGGCGAACGGTGGCCCGAAGAGCTGGTGGTACACGATGACCGCCAGCCCCGTCAGTGCGAGGCCCACCAGCCCCAGCAATCCCTGACTGACGGCCTGGGCATACGACGGCAGCTGGTGCCGGATCGAAGGCTCGGTCTGTTCACAGCGCGCCAGGGCACGGTCCAGACGATCGCCCTGGCGCTGCAGGTCACCGAGGCGCCTTTGCAGACTTTCCAGCCGATCCACCAGCTGGTCCACCGGCGACTCCAGCCGCCGCCGGGCCGCCAGCATGCCCTGAGCAAGTTGCCTATGCTCTTCCATGCCCAGGCGCGCAATACGCAGGATCGTCTCCTGGATATCCTGCGCCAGTCGCTGGCTCTGCGGGGTATCGCTAACAGGGGTACTGGCCAGCGCCTCGAGACGGCTCACCCAGGCGGGCTCCTCGAGCAGACGGGTCTCATCGTTTTCATAAGCCTCGCGCAGGGCGCGCAAGGTGTCGGCCGCCTCCTGGCGAAGCTCCGGCATCTGCGCCAGATCATGTCCTACCAGGTGGCCATAGCGACGCTCCAGAGCTTCCACCGCCCCGTGGATTCGGTCCGCTTCCAGACGTGCCAGATAGCCGCGATGCCAGCCCGTCACGGCATCCCGCAGATGCACGAGGTGTCGCCGCAAGGCACAGCACACGCGCACCAGCCCGCCCGTGATCGCGAACAGCACCGCGCGCACCGGTTCTCGCGCCCAGTCCAGCAGCACGATGGCGATGATGATCGCCAGAGTCACAATCAGGATCGTGATAGCCACGCCACCCCCTCGTCGATTCTGCCTGGTACCCGGACGCGCCGAGCCCATCCCCGCACGGTTTGCGACCGGCTCCCGCCCGCCGCCGGTTCTCTCCGGCCGCGATTATGGCCGATCCAGCCTCGCGACGCGCGGCCCACCCCACGTGCTCAAGTTTGTCGCCGCGACGCCGATAGGAGGTGTAAATCCCCGGAGAACTTCGATGCTGCAGACCGATCTACTCCCCGTCGCAGGCCCCGAACCCATCGGACAGCCCGGCTGGCTGGACGCCGGCTTCACTGCCGGCTGGCTGCCCGCGTTTCGCCATCGCGGTACCGGAGAGGTGCATGCCAGCCATCTGGAAGACGGCCGCCTGGCCTGCACTCATATTCTCGACACCCTGCCCGCGGGGTGGATCGCCGAGCGCGACGCCGAAGGACGCCCCGGCGCGCTGGTGGCCGACATCCAGGCGGGCTACCTGCGCGGCTCGCGCTTCTACACGCTGGCCGAGCTGTTGCGCTACCCCTGCGATGCCTGACGCCCGCGGCTGAACGGCCGCGAACGCGAGCGCGCCACGCCGGCCGGTAACCGGCGGAATTGCTTTTGCGCGCGGGTTTCGGTCCAATACCGGGCTTTTCCCCGAGCGGCGCCCCCATGCAGAAGAATCAGTACGATCGCGACGAACTCCTGGCCTGCGGCTACGGCAACATGTTCGGCCCGGGCAACGCCCAGTTGCCGGTCCCCAACATGCTGATGATGGATCGCATCCTGGAGATCAACAGCGACGGCGGCGAGCATGGCAAGGGCCAGATGATCGCCGAGCTGGATATCGACCCGGACCTGTGGTTCTTTGCCTGCCACTTCCCCGGCGACCCCGTGATGCCCGGCTGCCTGGGGCTGGACGCGATGTGGCAACTGGTCGGCTTTTACCTCGCCTGGCTGGGCAACCCCGGACGTGGCCGCGCCCTTGGCGTGGGCGAGGTGAAGTTCACCGGTCAGGTCCTGCCCACCGCGAAGAAGGTCACCTATCGCATCGACATGAAGCGGGTGATCTCGCGCAAACTGGTGCTGGGCATTGGCGACGGCATCGTCGAGGTCGACGGCCGGCCGATCTACGAGGCCCACGACCTGCGCGTGGGCCTGTTCACCTCCACCGAAAACTTCTGACCTGAGCGGCGAGCCTGCTCCGGCAGGAAGCTAGTCCGTCGCCAGCGGCGCGGGCGTGGCGTCCGGGTGAAAGCGGTGGCCCTGGCGCAGGCAATAGCGCAGCCACTTGAACAGAAACCGGTTGTGCCGCCAGCGGCAGCCCAGCCCCGGGTGTCCCGCGATGGTATCGATCACCAGATCTTCGCCGCTGCGCCGGCAATGACGCCCCAGTACCTCGGCCTGCCGCGCATCGTGAAACAGGCGCACCCGGGCATCCGGTTGCAGACGCGGTTCGTCGCGCCCGGCAAAGGCATAGGTGAGTCGGAGCGTGGTCGTGTACCGCGTGCGCTCCAGCACCTCCAGGTGCAGATCCAGCGCTCCCTCGACCCGCGAGACCGCACGCACCGGCTGACGATGCAGCTCCGGGCACAGACGGCGTACCGACAGGTAGTTTTCCTCGTACATCTCCATCAACGCCGCGAAGGTGACCGGGCGTGGTTCGAGATGGGCGGGGGTGCGGGTATCCAGCAACATGCCGCGCAGTCTAACAGCCCCCGGGCAAACACTGGCCAATGTACCCGCCCGCAATAGTGTCCCGTTTTCCACGATCCACCCTTCGCTGCACCATTGCCAACAACGCCGGGTCCAAGTTGGCCGGTGGATGGCGTCTGCCGAAAACCATACGCAAACCCACCGCCAGGCACGGGACACCCCCGACCCTTTTTGGTACCGTCGAACAAGACGGGATTCACCGGTGCGCGTTAACCAACAAGGACTCACGACTCCATGGATATCAGTGTCGTCACGACCCGGCCATTCACCGACCAAAGGCCAGGCACCTCGGGCCTGCGCAAGCGGGTACGACAGTTCCGGCAGCCCCACTACCTGGAAAACTTCATCCAGAGCATCTTCGAGGCGCACCCTGGCCTGTGCGAAGGCGAGCTGATCCTCGGCGGCGACGGACGCTTCCACAACCGCGAGGCCATCCAGACCATCCTGCGCATGGCCGCTGCCAACGACGTCAAGAAGGTCGCGGTCGGGCATGCCGGCCTGCTGTCGACACCGGCCGCCAGCCACCTGATCCGCTCGCGCGGTGCCGCCGGCGCCATCATCCTCTCGGCCTCCCATAACGCAGGCGGGCCCGAGGGCGATTTTGGCGTCAAGCTGAACACGGCCAACGGCGGACCCGCGCCGGCCAGCATCACCGATGCCATCTTCGAACGCAGCAAGGTGCTGACCCACTACCGGATCGCCAGTGGCACGCCGCACGTCGACATCGACCACCTGCACAGCACCCATCTCGGCGAGATGTCGATCGAGGTTGTCGACCCCGTGGGCGCCTATGCCGACCACATGGCGGCCCTGTTCGACCTCGAACGCATTGGCGAATTGCTGCGGTCGGACTATTTCCGTATGCGCTTCGACGCGATGCATGCGGTCACGGGGCCCTACGCCGAGGAGATCCTGATCAATCGCCTGGGTGCCCCCGGCGATACCCTGCTACGCGCGGAACCGCTGGCCGACTTCGGCGGACGCCACCCGGACCCGAACCTGGCCCATACCCGCGAGCTGCGAGAGGCCCTGTACGGGCGCAACCCGCCGGACTTTGGCGCGGCCTCCGACGGCGACGGCGACCGCAACCTGATCCTGGGCCCGCATTTCTTCGTCACGCCCTCCGACAGCCTGGCCATCATGGCGGCCAACGCCCATCTGATCCCCGCGTTCTCCGACGGGCTGAAGGGTGTGGCGCGCAGCATGCCGACCAGCCAGGCAGTGGACGTGGTCGCCGAGGCGCTCGGCATCCCCTGCTTCGAGACCCCCACGGGCTGGAAATTCTTCGGCAACCTGCTGGACGACGGCCGCATCCGCCTGTGCGGCGAGGAGAGCTTTGGCACCAGCTCCGATCATGTGCGCGAAAAGGATGGCCTGTGGGCCGTGCTGTTCTGGCTGAACCTGCTGGCCGCCCGCCGCCAGTCGGTGGAAGAGATCGTGCGCGACCACTGGCGCGACTACGGCCGCCACTACTACACCCGGCATGACTACGAAGGGCTGGACACCTCCCGCGCCGAACAGGTAATGGCGCGCATCGGCGAGCAGCTCTCGAGCCTCCCGGGGCAGTCGCTCGCCGGCATGCGTGTCGCGGAGGCGGACGACTTTGCCTACCGCGACCCGGTGGACGGCAGCGTGACCGAGCACCAGGGCCTGCGGGTCCTGTTCGAGGGTGGCGCGCGCATCGTGTTCCGCCTCTCCGGGACTGGCACCGAAGGGGCGACCCTGCGCATCTACATCGAGCAGTACGAGACCCACCCTGAACACCTGGACCGCGAGCCGCAGGAGCTGCTGCGCCCGCTGATCGAGGCAGCCGTGCGACTGGGTGACCTGCCGGGCCTGACCGGTCGCGACAAACCCGATGTGATTACCTGACCCAACCCGCGGTCCACCGCTGATGGACATCGTCGCCACCCGGCAGCGCTGGACGCATGGCTATGCGTTCGTGCTGGCCGCCACCGCCTCGGCGGTCGGGCTCGGCAACATCTGGAAGTTCCCCTACATCCTCGGCCAGAACGGGGGCGGCGCCTTTCTCGCCGTGTACCTGCTGACCATTGCGCTGATCGGCATCCCGATCATGATGGCGGAGGTCATGATCGGGCGGCGTGGTCGCCGCTCCCCCGGGTATGCGGCCCTCGCCGTCGCCCGCGAGGCGCGTGTCCGCGACGCCTGGCAGATGGTTGGCTGGATCGGGATCATCGCCCTGTTCGTGATCATGACCTTCTACGCCGTAGTCACCGGCTGGGTCTTCTCCTATGTGCCACGCGCCGCCAGCGGGGCCTTCGCCGGCGTGGACGCGCCCGAGGTCATCGCAATCTTCGAAGGGGTTCAGACGTCGCTTTCGGGGATGCTGCTGTGGACTACGCTGGGCCTTGCGGCGACCTTCGCGATTGTGGCCCTGGGGCTGCGCAACGGGCTGGAGCGCGGTGTGGCACTGGTGATGCCGCTGTTGTTCGCCCTGCTGCTGGCCGCCATGATCGGCGGTCTCTGGGTCGGCGACGTCGAAACCGCCCTAGACTTCATGTTCCGCCCGGACTTCTCCGCTCTCGACCGGCACAGCCTGGTAATCGCGGTCGGTCATGCGTTCTTCACCATGACCCTGGCTGCCGGCGTGCTGATGATGTTCGGCGCCTACCTGCCCAGGAGGACCTCCATCGCCGGCACCGCGATCGGGGTTGCAATCGCCGACACCGTGATCGCACTGATCGCCGGGGTCGCGATCTTCCCCGTGGTCTTTGGCTATGGTCTGGATCCGGCCGCCGGCCCCGGCCTGATGTTCGAGGCCCTGCCGCTGGCCCTGTCCGCGGTCCCGGCGGGGGTCATGCTCACCACGCTGTTCTTCGCGGCGCTAAGCCTCGCGGCCTTCAGCACCATGATCGCGAATGTCCAGGTATTCGTGCATCTATTGCACGACCACTTCGGCATCTCCAACCTGCAGGCCGCCCTGGGTAGCGCGCTGGCCATCTGGGGTTTCAGCCTGATCACGATCTTCTCGTTCACCGGGGCCGGCTGGGCCCAGATCGACCTGGTCGTGCTGGGGCGCGAGCTGCCAACGCTATACCACCTGCTGGAACACACGGCCATCAATATCCTGCTGCCCGTCAGCGGCCTGCTGATCGCGCTGTTTGCCGGCTGGATCCTGCCTGCGACCATCACCCGTGACGAACTGGGACGGCCGCCGATGGCCTTCCATATCTGGCGGCTGATCCTTCGCTATATCGCACCGATCGCCCTGCTGACCCTGTTCTGGCAGAACTCGGTGATCGTCAACCACCTGCCATTGACCTGAGCGACCACGCCCCGGCACCCCGCGCGGAACCCTGATTCCGGGGCACCCGTGGAACCGCCGCCACCCAGAACGCGGGGCCCACCGGTACGCCTTTCTGCTCTCGGCCAGACAGACCCGGAGGCACGTCCGCGTCTGAACCGCTGAGTCGCGGCGACCGCATGCGGGGCCGCCATCGCGGCTGCTCAGTCTGGCTGACCGTGTTCCCCTCTGCCGATACCGGCGTTCCTTGTCACGCCCACCTCACGGACACGGACGCAGACCGCACAAGGCCCCGTTAGAATGCGCGGATGAACGGCGAGTGGATGATCACCTTCGAGATCGCGGCGACGCTGTTTGCCGGACTCGGACTGTTCTTCGTCGGTATCCGCCTGATCAGCGAGCACCTGCGCCAGCTCGCGGACCAGCGACTGCGTGCACTGGTGGGGCGCGCGACGGGCTCCAATCGCGCCGCCGCCTTCCTGGGTCTTGTGGGCGGGGCGATCACACAGAGCATCCACGCGGTGATCTTCGTTCTGATCTCGCTGGTCACCGCCGGCGTGCTCGACGCCCGGCGTGCCCAGCCGGTGATCAACTACGCCAACCTCGGCACCTCGTTGCTGGTCCTGATCGCCGCGCTCGACCTGACCCTGATGGTCTTCATCCTGGTTGGGGTCACCGGGCTGATGTTCTACTTCGACCGCGACCAGTCCGCGCGCGTCCGTCACCTGATCCGCGCCCTGCTCGGCATCGGCCTGCTGTTCCTCGGGCTGATGTTCATCAAGGAAGGGGCCAAGCCCCTCACCGATCTGACCTGGATGACCGGCCTGATGTCGCTTTCGGCGCAGTCGCTGCTGATCGCGTTCGCCACCGGGCTCGTATTTGCGGTGATCGCGCACTCGGCCTCCAGCATCACGATCGTGACGATGGCACTGGCCGCCAGCGGCGTGATCGACCTCGAATACGGCCTGATGGTCGTCTACGGGGCCAGCTTCGGCACGGGCATCTCGACGCTGATCCTGGCCGCCTCGCACAAGGGGCTTGGGCGCCAGCTGGCGCTTTACCAGTTCATCCTCAAGGCGCTGGGCCTGATCCTGCTGCTGCCGCTGTTCTGGATCGAGTTCTACGGCGGCATCCCGTTGATCGCCTCGGGGCTGGAAGCACTCGCGATCGGCATCAGCCTGCAGATTGCCCTCGCCTACATCCTCTACCAGGTCGTCTGCGACCTGGCGATGCACCCGGTGCACGGTCCCGTCGCGCGCTTCCTGGAACGCACGGCACCCCCGACCGAGGAAGAGGCCCTGGGCAAGCCGCATTACATCTACGCCGGGGCGCAAAACGACGCCGGGTCCGCGCTGGTACTGGTGGAGAAAGAGCAGCTGCGCCTGCTCAAGCGGCTACCCGACTACCTCGACAGCGTGCGCGACGACAGCGACGGCGCCCGCCCCGAGCGCCTGGCCCTGCATCGCGGCAACCTGCAGGTCACCGAGGCGCTCGAACAGTTTCTAGACGAAATCCTCTCCGGAGCCCTGAGTGGGGCCACGCTCGATCATGCGATCGTGCTGAAGAACCGCAATCAACTGCTGCTGCAACTGGAAGACACCCTGAACGACCTCGCCACGGAGATCGAGCGTTCCCTCCATGCGGACGCCTCCGCCGAGGCCCGCGCCCTGACCCACAACCTGGTCGAGACGCTCCACATGATGCTGCTGACGCTGACCGACGCGGCACGCACCGGCGATACCGAGGATATCGCCCTGCTGCAGTCCCTGACCCACGACCGCTCGGAGCTGATGGACTCGATCCGTCGCCGTCTGCTCGCCTCCAGCGACCTCGACGGCCGCGTACGCGACGCGGTGTTCGGCGCCACCAGCCTGTTCGAACGGGGCATCTGGGTCCTGCGGCGCTATGCGCTGCTCCTGACGCCGCCGGTGGGGGCCTCCTACGAGGCCGATCCCGCCACCGCTCCCGCCAAGCCTTAGTCCTCTACCTCCGCTCTCACGGCGAAGCTCGTTCCCACACAAAGGCTGGGCCCGGTTCGTCATCCGGTGTTTACGTGCCTTCGGTCCGCATACTGCCGAGCGCTGTCTCGGCAGCGCACCCCGAGTTACTTCTTTGCTCGTGCAAAGAAGTAACCAAGAAACACGCCCGGGATTCGCCCAGGAACCTTGCTCCGGACGCGCCAGGCCGGCGGCGCT
>NZ_ARQK01000051.1 GCF_000385215.1 Thioalkalivibrio thiocyanoxidans ARh2 | reverse complement strand
GTATCGAGGGTTCGAATCCCGATAGCTCCGGGGCCAGACATGCGAAAGGGGCCACTCGGGCCCCTTTGCTTGAATCTGGCGGAGAGGGAGGGATTCGAACCCTCGATACGGGGTTACCGTATACACACTTTCCAGGCGTGCGCCTTCGACCGCTCGGCCACCTCTCCGTTGGTTCCGCGAAGGCACTGACCTACGCGAAGCGCGAAAGGGTAAACCAGCGGCGGTCGGTTAGCAATGCAGGCACCCGCCACGGGTGCCCTCAACCCCCCGTGGGCTTGCCGGGACCACGACTCGGCAGCGACGGGAAGGCGTGCACATTGCCACTGTCCTGGCTGGCGTCCCGGATACGGGGCGTACCGACGGCCGCGACCTCATCGATCCGGATCAGCGCGTGCATCGGCACATGGAAGCGCTCGACCCCCTCGAACTCGGTACGCAGGCGTTCCTCGGAGGGGTCGACAACGACCTGCGAGCGCTCCCCAAACAACAGACCCTCGACGGTGACAAAGCCGTAGAGCTCGTCCTGGTAGACCTCGCGGGCATAGATCTCGTAGACCTTGCCCTGGTTGAGGAAGCTGACGCGATAACGGGTGGTGGGCATATTCATTTGACTCATATTGGGGTAGCAACCGCAGATTGCAACGGGTTGGCGTTGGTCCGGACCGATAATGCCGGTATGATTCGGGCGTTTAACCGCCCAGCGCCTTCGGTACGCCTTCGATGAATTCCTCGCAGGAGCTGCTCGATCTATTGAGCCGCAACAGCCAGCCGTACGAGGACCCGCTCACTCACGTGCGCTGGGACGCGCTGTCGCTGGACGATTTCTGGATCCCGGAGGAGGCCGTCTCGCTCTTCGGCACCCCCGAGTATTCGGCGCTGGACGATGCCTGCAAACGGCGCCTGTCGCAATACGAGTTTCTGTATTTCATCAGTGGCGCGCTGTGGCTGGAAGGTCTGTTCATGGAGCGCATCTCGCGCATTTCCATGCACTCTACAGGCCGCCTGGACCGGCTGAATTATCGCCTGCACGAGCTGCGCGAGGAAGCCGGCCACAGCCTGATGTTCATCGAGTTCATGCGCCGCAGCGGGCTGCCGCTACCGGAGCGTCGCTTCCCGAAGCCAAAGCTGGCCACCTTTGTCGGGCGTTTCTCGCCGTTCGAATCCTCGATCTTCTGGATCGCGGTGATGATCGGCGAGGAGGTCCCGGATCGCATGAACCGGCTGATCCGCCAGCACAAGGACTCGATCAGCCCGACGGTGGACGACATCGTGACCCGGCACATGATCGACGAGGCGCGCCACATGGCGCATGCCCGCGACACGCTGGAGTCCTATCTCGACACACTCCCGAGCTGGCAGAAATGGGCCTATCGCCCGCTGATGCGGCGCGTGTTCCGCCAGTTCGTGCATGCGTTCTACTACCCTACCCGCGACATCTACGAACTGGCCGGCCTCCCCGAGGGCCCGGACTATCGCCGCATCGCCCGCGAGAACCCACGCCGCGCCTCCTTCATCGACACCTGCGTTGACCCCGCGCTCAAGATCCTGCGCGACCAGGGTCTGGTGCTGAACTGGCGCTAGGGAAACACGAACGTGTTTCCCTACCGTCCCCGGTGACCACCGGGGCAATTGGGTATGATCCAGTGCCATGGGCACGCATCTGAAACTCCGCCCCCCGAGCAGCACCTGGCGCCAGATCGAACTGGGGCTGTTCATCGTGCTGCTGACCGCCATTGTGCTGCGGGTGTACTACAACCCGCCAGCGGCGCTGGAACAGCTGACCTTTCGTGACGAGTTGCGGGTGGCCCTGGTCGAGCGCCCGCTGGGCCGCTCCGAGCTCGCCGCTACCGCGGGGCGCGACCAGCTCGAACTGGAACTGCTGCACGGTCTGGCCGAGGAACTGGGCACCCGCCTGCGCGTGACCCGCGTGGATGACGCCGCCGCCGCCCACCGGCTATTGCGCCAGCGCCGCATCGACATCGCCGCCGGACTGCTCGTCCCGCCCAACGACCCGTCGATCGAAGCCGGCCCGGAGATCCTGAGTGTGCAGCATGTCGTGGTCTTCTGGAACGAGAACGAACGGGCCACACCGCTGATTTCGCTGACCGATATACCACCCGGGGCGCGCGTCGGCATGACCGCACAGGCCCCCATACCCGAGAGCCTGAGCCAGCCCTTGCTGGCCGAGGTCCGCCTGGAGCCGGAGACACCACCGGAGATGGCACCGGATACGGTCACCGAGGACGAACCAGCACTCGAAGGGGCCCCGTTTGCCCCCATCACCACACCCCTGGACGGCGAAGAGGAAGCAGACCCGTCGAATGGCGAACTCGTCCCCTACGCCAACGCCGAAGCCCTACGCGAGGCGCTGGAACGGGGCGAGATCGACTATGCGGTGATGAACTCCCTGGAATACCGTCGCCTGCGGCGCATACACCCGAGTCTGCGCCTGGCGCACGAACTGGAACGCAGCGCCGAGGTGCGCTGGCTGTTCCCCACGGGTCTCGACCGCAGCCTGATCGACACGGCGGAGGAGTACATCGACCAATTGCGCGACAACCGCGAGCTGGAGTTGCTGCTCGATCGCTACCTCGGCCACCTGGAGACCCACGATCTGGTCGATGCCCTGACCTTCGCGCGCCGCGTCGAGCACCGTCTGGAAGAGTTCCGTCCGCTGTTCGAGGAGGCCGGAGAGACCTACGATCTCGACTGGCGCTTCATCGCCGCGGTGGCGTACCAGGAATCCCACTGGAATCCCGACGCGGTATCCCCCACCGGCGTGCGCGGATTGATGATGCTGACCCAGGTGACGGCCGCCGGGCTGGGCATCGAGGATCGCACCGACCCGGCCGCCAGCGTGGATGGTGGCACACGTTACCTGATCGATCTGCGCGAACGGCTGCCGGATTCCATCCCCGAGCCCGATCGTACCTGGATGACGCTGGCCGCCTACAACGTGGGGCTCGGACATCTGCACGACGCCCGGCGCCTCGCCGCCGCAAACGGCGATGACCCCGATCGCTGGCTGGACGTGATGCAGTGGCTGCCGCGCCTGGCCCAGTCCGAATGGTACGAACAGACCCGTTACGGCTACGCCCGCGGCTGGGAGCCGGTCCACTACGTGCAGAACATCCGCAGCTATTACGACAAGCTGGTGCAGCGCTTCCCGGAGTCCGACGAGCTCAAGCCGCCGGCCCCCGAGCTCTACCGCCGCACACCGCTGGCGCTGTAGTCACCTGCCTGCGCCCCCAAGCACACGCCGCCCCCTGCGTCAGGCCCGCGCCGGGCCATACGTGGCGGGGATCACCAGCGCCTGCTCCTCCTCCATGATTTCTTCACGCTGCTGTTCGGCCGCTTCCTGCAGGCCGAAAAACCAGACCGCGAAGATCAGGGTAAAGACGACGAAGAACGCCATGCCCGCCCAGGAAAGCACATGCATGAACGGTCCCGGGCGATCCCCCGGCGCCACTTCCGGACGCTGGATTGCACGGTAATTCAGCCAGGCGAACACCGGCGAGGACAGGAACGAGGCCACCATGGCGAACTGGAGCATGGAGAGCAGATCGGTGAGGAAGAAATTGATGATGATGATGCAGACCACCACCGTGAACACGATCCAGGCGGTCAGGGCGCGCTGCAATCCCTTTTCCGGGCGGTCGAACAGCAAAATGGTGCTCATCGCCAGTGACCGCGGCCAGCCGTCCATGCAGGTGATGGTGGTGCTGAACATCGCGGTGAACGCAGCCAGCACGATGATCCAGTGGGCCCAGTCACCGATCGTGGAGGTATACATCTCGATAAAACGCGCGGCGAACTGCCCGGACGACAGCTCGGCCAGCTCGATCCCGGCACCGGACCGATACATCACCAGGGCACCCAGCGCCAGGAAGAAGACCGCCAGCACCACGGTCACGATGTAGCCGATGTGAAAGTCGGTGGTGGACTCCTGCATCGTCGCGCGATGTCCGGTCTGGATCTCGCGCGATGTGCGCCACAGGGAAGGCCAGGCGGCCACGTCGATCGGTGCGGGCATCCAGCCCATGAACATGATGATGAACCCAATGGAGGCGAGGTCCCAGGGGTCGCGCCCGACAAAACCCTCCGGCACCTCCACACTCTGCCAGACAGCCACAATCACCGCGGTCAACGTGGATACTGCCAGCAGGAACACCACCACCTTGGCGATCTTGTCCAGCAGTTGATAGTGCCCGGCGATAATGAGGGCCGCACACAGAATCAGGATGCCCATGGTGATGGCGATCACGTGATCGCCGTCGCCCATAAACGGGAAATTCAGAAACAAACTGGCGGTGATGAACGCCACCCCCGCCACGTTGAGAAAGGCATTGATCAGATTCAGCCCGAAGAAGGCCGCCAGATAGCCCTTTCCCATACGGCGATAACCATGGAGGATGGTGTCCCCGGTGGAGGCGCGGTACTTCACCGAGTACAGAAAGAACGGGTACTTGAACAGGTTCGCCAGCAGCAGGAGCAGCAGCAGCGACCAGCCGTAGATCGCCCCGGCCTGGGTAGACGATACGAGGTGCGAACCGCCGATCGCGGCGCCCGCCATCAGGATCCCCGGCCCGATCGCCTTGCCGAGATTGGTACGGGGTCTCCAGAAAGCCTGCATGCGCGCCTCGACGAAATCCTTGCGTCCAATCAAACGGCATGACCGTACCCTCTGTACGGCCTTGCGGGCGCGAGCCTAGCGTATCCCGCTCTGATGGGCCACATTTGTCGCACTACGAACGCCATCGCGCTTGCTGCCGCTGGCGAGGCTCCTACCGCGGATCCGCCGAGTGTCAGGCTTTCCCGGAAACGTTCAGCGCCGCGAACGGGCGTGGAGGCAGAAACGCGCCAGGATCGCGACATCGTGGTCGGCCTGACCGGCCGCCAGCGCCTTGTCCACCGCGCGGCGCACCGGCTCCAGCCCGTCCAGACTGAGGCCCACCTGCTCGCCCAGGCCAGCCACGATGCCCAGGTCCTTGTGGTAGAGCCCGGTCTGAAAACCGGGCTCGAAGTCGCCGTCCAAAAGACGCTGGCCGTGCACCTCGAGGATACGCGAGCCCGCGAAACCGCCCATCAGCGCCTCTCGCATCCGTGCCGGATCCACCCCGGTCTGTTCCGCCAGCGCAAAGGCCTCGCCGATGGCCACCAGCGTCTCGCCCACCACCAGCTGATTGCAGGCTTTCGCGATCTGCCCGGCGCCACTGGTACCGACATGGGTCAGCGTCGAGCCAACAATATCGAAGATCGGCCGCAGCCGGTTGACCGCGTCCTCCGGGCCGCCAACCATCAGGCTGAGCGTGCCGTTGCGTGCGCCCGGCTCGCCGCCCGAGACCGGTGCATCCACGAACGTAACCTCCCGCTCCGCTGCCGTCTGCGCAATCGCGCGGGTGCGGATCGGGTCGATCGTGCTGTGATCGATCACCAGCAGCCCCGGGCGGGCATGTGCGAGCACCCCGTCCGGGCCCAGCATCAGCTGCTCTACATCCGGCGTGTCGGAGACGTTGAGTACCAGCACGCAAACGCTGGAGACCAGTTCCGCCAGACTGGAGGCGGCCCCGGCACCCTCCGCCACCAGGGCCTCGGCGGCCTCCGGCCGACGTGCCCAGACCCGGATATCCGCCCCGGCACGCAGCAGATTGCGGGTCATCGGGGCCCCCATGATACCCAGGCCCACACAGCCGATCGGCTGCAGTGCTTCGGGAAGGTTGGATGCAGTGGTCATGGCGAGGGCTCCTGGCGAGGGACGGCCATCGAGCATCCGTCCCGGTGATTTGAAAACCTCACACTCTAGCAACCCACACCGATGGAGGGTGGGGACGCGACCGATCGCTAATGCCCGCCGGATCGGCTCGCTCCTGGCGCTATCAGCGTCATAGCGGGCTCTCGCCCTTGCCCAGCAGACTCACATCGACCGCACTCCGCCTCGTCTTTGCGCCCTACCTCCGCCACACCGCTGCGACCTCCCAGAAACGAAAATCCCCGGCATATGGCCCCACCGAAAGCAACCAATTCAATTGATAATAATTTTATCTTTTACCGTATTTCGTAATTCTCTTATCTTTATTTGGATCGGAATAATTACCCTGCGTTCCCGTCCTACCCCCAACTGGATTCAAAAAAGCCACGGAAGCAAAAGAGTCCAGTGTGCTTCCTGAAAGCGCGGCATACGCCATACCGTACATTTGAAAGAACATAAAAACCGCGAGGATCCCACCAATGAAGAAATCTTTTATCCTGCCTCTGGCCCTGACCGCCGCCGCCATGTTCACCCTTCCCGGCGCCGCCATGGCCGACTACGGCGAACAAAAAGTCGTCTATCACGTGAACTACAACGACATGGACCGCCACATGGCCGCCATGGGCAACATCCAGAACCACATCAATGCCGTGGGCGCGGAAAACATGGAGATCCGAGTGGTCATGCATGGCCCGGGCCTGCACCTGCTGCGTAACGCCAAAGAGAACGAAGACCTGGCCGCCCGCATCGAAGAACTGAAGATGCAAGACGTTGATTTCAATATCTGCAATGTCACCGTCACCCGGGGCAACGTGGACATCTCGGAAGAGCTGTTCGATGCCACCGAAGACGACCTGGTACCTAGCGGGGTCGGCGAGATCGGCCACCTTCAGACGCAGGGCTTCGTTTACCTGCGCCCGTAAGTACCACATTTCCTCCAGGCCACCGAGTGTTGTCCCGGTGGCCCTTTGGGCTCGGCCTTGGCCGGGCCTTTTTCTTGAGCGGAACCCGGTTTCCCGAAGGAAATACACAATCAAAATTCCAGTCTTTATTTGAATATAGAACTACTCACAAAAATCAGCCGGGCCAGCCGGAATAAGTACCCCGTTAACGCGTCATATCAAAGCCGGACCAAGCAGCCCAAAAGGGAAGCACCGGCTGCAAAACAAAAGGAAAATCCCAACCGGGACCTTGAACGAGGAAAACGCGTCATGAAGCACCTGCATATTATCGCCCTGGCTCTGGTCTCCTTCCTGCTGATCGCCCCGGCGACCGCGCTGGCGGAATACGGCGACCAAAAGGTGGTCTACCACGTGAACTACAACGACATGGACCGCCACATGGCCGCCATGGGCAATATCCAGAACCACATCAATGCCGTGGGCGCCGACAAGATGGACATCCGCGTGGTCATGCATGGCCCCGGCCTGGGCCTTCTGCGCAATGCCAAGGAGAACGATGACCTGGCCGGCCGCATCGACGAACTGAAGTTTCAGGGCGTTGATTTCAACATCTGCAACGTCACCGTCACCCGCGGCAACATCAGCATCGCCGACGAGCTCTACGATGCCTCCGAGGACGATATCGTCCCGAGTGGCGTGGCCGAGATCGCCCATCTGCAGCAACAGGGCTTCGTCTACCTGCGCCCGTAAAGCGACACCTGCCATCACACGCACGTCTGTCGTCTGAAGGCCCGGCAGCTGCCGGGTCTTTTTTGTGCCCGCGTCAGAACCCCGGAGTACGCGCGAATCATATTGGGCTATCCGGGGCAAACCGGTAAGGTATGCACTCCTTTCTTCCGCGAGCCGCCTGCTTGCCCGCAATCCGCATCCAGTCCCTGTGCAAACGATACGACGGCACAGCCGTTGTCGATGGCGTGAACCTGGAGATCCCGCGCGGCGAATTCTTCGGGCTGCTGGGACCCAACGGCGCGGGCAAGACGACGACCCTGCGCATGTTGCTGGGACTGACCCCGATCGACGGAGGTCAGGTGGATGTGCTGGGCCTGCCAATGCCGGAGGGCGAACGCGAAGTTCGCAAGCGCCTGGGCATCGTGCCGCAGTTCGACACGCTGGACCCGGACTTCACCGTGATCGAGAACATGCGCACCTATGCGGCCTACTTCGGCCTGTCCGGGCCGGCCGTGCAGACGCGCATCGATCGACTGCTGGAGCAGGTGAACCTGAACGACAAGCGCGGCGCGCGCATCGACGCCCTGTCAGGCGGCATGAAACGCCGCCTGACCCTGGCCCGTGCACTGATCAACGAACCCGAGGTTGTGGTGCTGGACGAGCCCACCACCGGGCTGGACCCGCAGGCACGCCATCACCTGTGGCGGCAACTGCGTCAGCTGCGCGCCTCCGGCGTCACCCTCGTGCTGACCACGCACTACATGGAAGAGGCCCAGGAGCTGTGCGACCGCATCGCGATCATCGACCACGGGCGCATCATCGCCTGTGACGCCCCGAGCCGCCTGATTGCCGAGCATATCGAGCCCTGGGTGCTGACGGTGGGCGGCACCGATGCGGGCGAGGTACTGGAGCGCGAACTGGGCCCGAAAGATCGCGCCCATCAGGTCGCGGACACCTGGCTGGTCTACACCGCGGACCCCGACCGGCTGCGCGAACGCCTGCGCGCGCTGGGCCGCGAACCGACCCTGCGCGAGGCGGATCTGGAAGACGTGTTTCTGAAACTGACCGGCCACGAGCTGAGGGACTAATGCCCATGTCCGGTGACCACCCGATCCTGCCCCGCCCCAGCCTGCGCTTTGTCGCGGTCTGGCGGCGCAACCTGCTGGTCTGGCGCAAGCTGCTGGTGCCGTCGATGCTCGGCAACTTCGGCGAGCCCATCCTCTACCTGCTGGCCTTTGGCTACGGCTTCGGCCGCCTGGTGGGCGATCTCGACGGCATGAGCTACATGGTATTCATCGCCTCCGGGATCATCTGCTCTTCGGCAATGTTCACCGCCAGCTTCGAGGGCATGTATTCCGCCTACACGCGCATGGCCGAGCAGAACACCTGGCTCGGGATGCTGGCGACACCGCTGACGCTGGACGACATCGTGTTCGCCGAGGCGATATGGGCCGCGAGCAAGGGCCTGATCAGTGCCACCACCATCCTCGTCGTCGCCTCCGTTCTGGGGCTGGTGAGCGACGCCCGCGCCCTGCTCGCCCTGCCGGTGATCTTCCTCGCCTCATTCACCTTCGGCGCGCTGGCGCTCGTGATCACCGCGCTGGCACGCAGCTACGACTTCTTCCTGTACTACTTCACCCTCGCGGTGACTCCGATGCTCCTGCTCTCCGGGGTGTTCTTCCCGCTACAGGAGCTGCCCGACTGGGTGCAGACCCTGGCGCTGGCCCTGCCGCTGGCGCACGTGGTCGAGATCGTGCGCCCGCTGATGACCGGCAGTTGGCCGACCAGCGTCTGGCCGCACCTGGCGGTAATCGTGGGCTACGGCGCGGCGGCCATCATCCTGGCGACCGCGCTGATCCGGCGCCGCCTGCTGCGCTGACCGCAACGGCGGCTGTGGCAAGATAGGCGCCCGCCCGAGGAAGACAGCGCATGGCCACCCCCGAGATCGATCCCGACAAACCGCAGGAATACCGCGCCACAGTCGCCCGCGGGCTCGGCCCCCTGCTGGCCGAGGAACTGGGCACCCTCGGCGCCACCGACGTGCGCGAGGAAGGCGGCGCGGTGCACTTTTCGGCCGATCTCGAGACGCTGTACCGGGTACTGCTGGGCAGCCGCATCGCCAGCCGTATCCTGCTGCCACTGGCGCGCTTCGAGCAGCCGGACGGCGACGGCTGCTACACCGCCGCCCGCGCGATCGACTGGCCCGCGCTCCTGGACCCCGGCGCCACCTTTGCAGTCGAGGTTGGCGGCAAGAGCCGCCACATCCGCCATACCCACTTCGCCGGGGTACGCATCAAGGACGCGGTGGCCGACGCCTTCCGCGAGGCGACCGGCGCCCGCCCGGACGTGGACCCGAAACACCCGGACGTGCGCATCCTGCTGCAGCTGCAGGGCGATCACGCCCGGCTGTCCGTGGATATCGGCAACGGCGGCCTGCACCGGCGCGGGTATCGCGGCGCTGGCGGGGCCGCCCCGCTGCGCGAGAACCTCGCCGCCGCCCTGCTCGCCCGCGCCGGCTGGCCGACACGCGTCGAGGACGTCCCGGAACAGGCGCAGCTGCTGGACCCGTTCTGCGGCAGCGGCACCCTGGTGATCGAGGCGGCCCTGATCGCGACGCACACCGCCCCCGGGCTGCTGCGCCAGGACTTCCGCCCGCAGGGCTGGGCCGGGCACGACGCCGCCCTGTGGCAGCGCTGTGTGGACACAGCCCGGGCGGCGGTTCGCCCCTGGCAAGGCCCGACGCTGCTGGGGTCGGATCGCGACCCGCGCGCGGTGCAGGCCGCACGCCAGGCGGCCCGCACGGCCGGGGTCGCCGCCTGCACCCGCTTCGAGGTTGCCGACGTACTGACCCTGACACCCCCCGCACCGAATGGGCTCCTGATCAGCAACCCGCCCTACGGCGAGCGCATCGGCGACCAGCCCGAACTGATCAAGCTCTACAGCCTGCTGGGCGAACACCTGAAACAGGTCTTTGGCGGCTGGCAGGTGGCCCTGCTGGTCGCGGACACCACCGACTCCCGCCGCCTCGGGCTGCGCGCCACGCGCAAGTACCGCGTACACAACGGCCCGATCGACTGCCAGCTCCTGGAGTTCGACATCCATGCCCGCGAGGGACAGGCCGAGGCGGCACCCCCGGCACCCGAGTTCGCCAACCGCCTGCGCAAGAACCTGAAGCACCTGGATCGCTGGGCGCGGCGCCAGGGCGTGACCTGCTACCGCATCTACAGCGCGGACCTGGACGAATACCCCCTGCTGATCGACCGCTACCAGGCCACCGACGGCTCCGTGCACCTGCACCTGCAGGAGTTCGCCGCCCCGGCGTCGGTCGAACCCGCGCGCGCCGAGGCACGCTTGCGCGGGGCGCTGGCCGCGACCTTGGAGGTCACCGGCGTCGATCCCGCTCATCTGCACTACAAACAGCGGCGCGCTCAGAAGGGTCGCTCGCAGTACCAGCGCGCCGAGACCGCACAAGCCGCCCCCTTCTGGGTCGAGGAACACGGCTGCCGGCTCAAGGTGGAGCTGGATGCCTACCTGGACAGCGGCCTGTTCCTGGACCACCGCCCGATGCGGCGCCGCCTGCAGGAAGAATGCAGGGGACTGCGGTTGCTGAACCTGTTCTGCTACACCGCCGCGGTCAGTGCCCATGCCGCCGTGGGGGGTGCCCGCCAGACCGTCTCGGTGGACCTGTCCAATACCTACCTCGACTGGGCCGCCGACAACCTCGCGGCCAACGGCTTCGAGGCCACGGTGCGCGACGGGCGCAGTCGGCGTCGGCCGGATACCCACGCCCTGCTGCGCGCCGACTGCATCACCTGGGTGCGGGAGGCCGCTGAAGACCCGGCGCTGCGCTTCGAGCGAATCTTCCTCGATCCCCCGACCTTCTCGAACTCGAAACGCACCGAGGCCGACTTCGAAGTGCAACGCGACCATGTCGAACTGATCCGCGATGCCGCGCGCCTGCTGACCGAGGACGGGATCCTGTACTTCTCGACCAATCGCCGCCGCTTCGAACTCGACACCGAGTCCCTCGCGGGCCTGGAAGTCCGCGAGATCACTCGCGAGACGCTGGACGAGGACTTCCGCCGCCCACCTCCGCCCCATCGCTGCTGGTCCATCTCGCACACGCCGATCTGAGGCCGCAAGGCACCAGGACGCACATCGCGCCCGGAAGGAGCCACCAGTCAGTCCAAAAATCGGGCCACGGATTGCAGCGCGGCGAACAGCCCAAGACATAAAAAAGGCGCCCCGAGGGGCGCCTGGAAGTACTGCTTCTGACCGCGAAGCGGTCCTGTACGGCCTAATCACCGTAACCGTAGTTCTCCACCAGGAAGTCCACGATGTCGTCACGCTGCTCGTCGGTGAGCCAGGTCATGCCGTAGTCTTCCATGTCGTCCATGACCCAGTTCCAGTCATCGCGCGACAGGTTCTGGTTGGTCGCCTGACGGATACCGTGGCAGGCCGCACAGGTTTGTTCGAACAATTCCTTGGTCGCCGAGACCTCGTCGGCCTTCTCTTCCTGGGCTTGTTGTTCTTCCTCGGAGATCGCCTCCTCGGAAACAACGGGCGAAGCCAGGGCCGCGAACGCCAACCCCAGTAGCGACAGCATTACAAAACGCTTCATGCGTACTCCGTTCTACTCAAAAGAAACCCGGGGCAATGATGCCCCGGGCATGGAGGTTTGTCACGCGGCGACCGTAACCGGGATCTTGTGGACGATGTTGCCGTCGTAGCCACGCGGGTTCCACGGCTGGACGATGGGCTGGGTATTGCCCTTGTCGTCCACGGCCCGGGCCCAGATCTCGTAGTAGCCGCGGTTCTCGAAGGACAGCTCCTTCTCGAAGTGCACCCAGGCGTACTTGTTGACCGGGTCGCCCTTGAGATCGGCCTTTTCCCAGTTGAGACCAAAGTCGGTGGAGATCCAGACTTCCGCGACCTCGTCCTCGCCCGCCCAGGCATGGCCGGTAACCTTGACGGTCTCGCCGCGCTCCAGACCGGTGTCCTTCTTCGGACCGGTAATCACGGACTTGATCAGCCACGGGCCACCGACCTTCATGTCCTCTTCCGGCGGGCGCTCGCCCGGGGCCACCGGGTACTTCGGCATGCGGTAGGAATAACCGGTCATGCCACGACCGTCGTGTTCCTGATCGCGCAGGGTGATCTTGTTCAGCCACTTGTGCGAACAGGAGCCGTACCAGCCCGGCACCACCAGACGCACCGGGAAGCCGTGGGTCGCGGGGATGTCCTCGCCGTTCATCGCATAGGCGACGATGGTGTGCTCTTCCATCGCCTTGTCGATCGGCACGCCGCGGGAGAACGGGCCGCGGTCGCCGAGGATCGGCTCGTAGCCCTCGTGCGCGGTGTACACGGCGCTGTCCTTCACACCGGCCCGCTCAAGGATGTCCTTCAGCGGCACGCCGGTCCACTTGGCGTTGCCCACCGCACCGCGGTTCCAGGGGTTGCCGCGAGGCTGCGGATCGAAGTTGGCGCGGCCGTTGCCGCCACACTCGATGTGCAGGACCAGGTCCTTGCTGTCCATGCTCTTCAGGTCATCGAGGCCGATCTCGAGCTCGTCGTGCACCTCGCCGTCGATTTTCAGCGACCAGCCATTCGGGTCGCGATCCAGTGCCTGCTGCGGGATCAGGTCGTTGTTGCGGATGAAATGACGGCTGGCCGGGGTAACCTCGTCTTCCAGCAGATGCGGCGGGGTCTCGACGTTCAGCGGGCGATCGTTATGGACGATCAGGCCGTCCTCCTTACTGGCGTCCGACATCGCGGACTTCGCCTGCTCGTCCTCGAGGCCGTTCGCCTCGTCGGCCCAGGCGGCCGGGATCAGGCCACGCCCGAACAGGCCGCGCATCGCGGCGTCGGTGCCGGCACCAAAGCCGAACAGCGTCAGGGCAGCGCCACCCACGCCCATGCGACCCATGAAACGACGCCGGGAGACGGCTTCGTCAAAGATCTCGAGGGTCTGGGGGTCCGCCCCGGCGTCTTCCGTTACGCCTCGCAGGCGATCCCAGAATTGGTTTTCTTGTTTCCTGGTCATATGCTCCTCCATCACACGGATCCTTGCGGTCAAGATCCCCTCAACAAGGCCTTGTCGACTCAGGGATCCCTGAATCATTTAGATCAGGTTCAAATCAATTTCAAAGTTTTTCCAAGGAATTTTGGAAGGAGTTTTCTGGTCTGGTAAAAGCCAGCATGCAAAACAAACACTTGCAATTTATAAGGATAAAATGATGAAAGCGTGGTTTCTGTTCGCCCTGTTCCTGACCCCGGCCTTCGCCCTGGCCGACAGCATCGAGATTCGCGACATCGAAGAAGGAGAAGGACCGGAACTGGTCCGGCACGACTCCGCCAAGGTGCATTATGTCGGGCGACTCGAAGAAGACGGCTCCGAGTTCGACTCCAGCCGGGACGGCCAGCCCCTGTCCGTAACGATCGGCTCCGGCCAGACGATCCCCGGCTTCGAGCAGGCAGTGAAGGGCATGCGCGAGGGCGGGAAGCGTGAGGCCATCATTCCGCCGGAACTGGCCTACGGCGAACGCGGCGCCGGCAATATCATCCCGCCGAATGCCACCCTGCGTTTCGAGATCGAGGTCGTCGAGGTCGAGCGCGCCCCGTTCACCGGCCTGGACAACGAGGGCCTGGCCGAGAAGCTGGACGACGGGGTGACCATCGTCGACATCCGCCGCCCGGACGAATGGGCCGAGACCGGCGTGGTGGAGGGCAGCCATCGCATCACCGCGTTCGAGGAAGACGGCAGCCTCAATCCCGAGTTCGGCAGCCAGTTCACCGCGCTGGTCGACTCCGACGACGAGGTCATCCTGATCTGCCGCGTGGGCAACCGCACCAGCGCGCTCGCCCAGGCCCTGGCGGAGGGGCTCGACTACGACAAGATCTACAACGTGACCGACGGGATCATGGAATGGCTGGACGACGATCGTGTCGTACGCCATGACTGCCCCGATCACGAGGAGACCGCTCAATGCTGATAACGGCGCCGGAACGACGCCCGCTCAAACCCTCATCCGCATCTCGCACCGCCGCCAGCCCTCTCTACGGGCTGGCGCTCGGTTTGCTGATCGGCCCCGGGATGTCCGTCCCCCTGCTGGCGGACGAGTCCGAACCGGCGCTCCCCCTGCCCGAACCCGTGTCCACCGAGCACTCGCTGGAGCTGCAGGACGGCAGCACGCTCGACTACCAGGCCACGGTCGGCTATGTCCCGCTGGGCAAGTCGATGGACGAACCCGATGCCCGCGTGTTTACCGTCAGCTACACGGTGGACAGCGATGAGGACCGTCCGGTCACCTTCATGGTCAACGGCGGCCCCGGCGCGGCCTCGGCCTACCTGAACGTGGGCGGCCTGGGCCCGCGGGTGCTGGAGACCGATGACCAGGGTCTGGCCACCTCCACCCCGCCCCGGCTGGTCGACAATCCCAAGACCTGGCTGGCGTTTACCGATCTGGTCTTCGTCGACCCGGTCGGGACCGGCTTCTCGCGCGTGATGGGTGGCGAAGCCGATCAGTACTTCTCCCGCGACGGCGACCTGGCCGCAATGGAGGAGACACTCGAGCGCTGGCTCGACGAACACGGCCGGCGCGGCGACGCGGTGTACCTGGCGGGCGAAAGCTATGGGGGCTACCGCGCCGCGGCGCTGCCGGCACGCATCGCCAAGGGCTCCGGCATCAGCCTGAGCGGCACGGTGCTGATCTCGCCCGCACTGGATTACGGCATGCTGGAACACGGCACCGCGCGCCCGATCGGCTGGGCGCTGAGCCTGCCGGCGATCACCGCCGCCGCGAAGGCGCAGGGTCGGCTGGGCGACGACCCGCCCAGCCTGGAAGAGGCCGAGGCCTTCGCCCTGGGCGACTACCTGCAGGGCCTGATCCACCCCGGGCAGATCGACGACGACTGGATCGACCAGGTCGCCCGCTTCACGGGGCTGTCGCGCGACCGCCTGAAGGCCACGCGCGGGCGCATCACGCTGGACATGACCCAGCGCGGCCTGCTGATGGACGAAGGCCGGCTGGTCAGCCTGTACGACGGCGGCATCGACAACCTCGACCCGGTGCCCACGCACCTGCAACCGCAAGCGGACGCCATCCTGGATGGCCTGACCGCCCCGCTGTCCACCGCGATGCTGGATCACCTGCGCAACACCCTGGACTGGGAACACGGGCACCAGTACCGCCTGCTCAGCCGCGACGTGTTTCGCGCCTGGGACTGGGAGGCCAGCGGCCGCGAGGGGCACTTCACTGCAATGGACGAGCTGGCCACTGCCCTGTCGCTCAACCGCGACTTCCGGATCTTCAGCGTGCATGGCGAGGCGGATCTGATCACGCCCTACTTCACCACCGAGTGGCTGCTGGGCCAGATCGCGTTCGCCGCCGGCGACGAGGCCGACTCGCGCATCATCCCGCGCGCCTACCCGGGCGGGCACATGCTGTACATGCGGGCGGACACCAACGAGGCCCTGTTCGACGACGCCGCGGCGTTCTATCAGGGCGAACTGCGCGCCGACGACTGAACCGAAACCAATCGCGTGGCGGGCCCGCTGCCCGGGTCCGCCCGCCAACCTGGCCAACACCGCATGACCACCCACCACGACATCCCCACCCACCTGGTTACCGGCTTTCTGGGGGTGGGCAAGACGACCACCATCCGCCAGCTGCTCGCACTGCGCCCCGAGGGCGAGCACTGGGCCGTGCTGGTCAACGAGTTCGGCGAGATCGGGGTGGACGGCGGCCTGCTCGCGGATACCGGCGTCGCGCTGGAGGAGATCCCCGGGGGCTGCCTTTGCTGCGTCTCCGCGCAGATGTTCACCGTCGGCCTGAACCGCCTGATCCGCTCGCGGCACCCGGACCGCATCCTGATCGAGCCCACCGGGCTCGGGCACCCGGCCGAGATCATCCGCACCCTCACCCAGCCCCCCTACGACGGCGTGCTGGACCTGCGCGCGACGATCACGGTCATGGACGCCCGCCACTTGTCCTCGCCCCGCCACCGCGAACACCCGAACTGGAACGACCAGATCGCACTGGCCGATGTACTGCTGGCCAACAAGGCCGACCTCTACAGCGAGGCGGACCGCGAGGCCCTGCAGGCGTTTGTCGCCGCCGTACCGCCGCCACGCCCGCTGGTGGTCGAGACGACCCAGGGGCGTGTGGAATCGGCGTGGCTGGACCGCCCCCGGCTGGAACGCGGCGGGGCCCTGTTCCCGGAGGCCCGGGCCTTTCTGTCCGCCGGTGGCCAGCACGATCATGCCCACGATCACGACCATGGGCACGATCATGCGCCACACGAGCACGGGGACGAGCCCGTGACCATTGACACCCGCGGCGATGGCTATCTGGGCCGCAGCTGGCTGCTACCCGAAGGACAGGCATTCGACCACGCGGCGCTGGAGGCACTGGTGAGCGGCTTCACCGGAGAACGCCTCAAGGGTCTTGTGCTGACCGATCAGGGCTGGCAGCGCGTCAACCGCGTGGACGGCGAGGGAGGGCTTGAGACCATGAAAGCGCCCCCCGCCGGGACCCGTCCCCGCATCGAGGCCATCCTGCCGGAGACCGACGCCCAGGCGCTGGACACGCTCGACCACGCCCTGCAACAGGCTCGCACCGACCCTCGGCACACCACGCAATAAGCCTCGGGGATGGCCTGGGCAAACGATGCGATTCGCTACGCTCATCGCATCCTTCGCGCGCCTCCAGGATAACCGTAGGATGCAATGAGCCCCGCGAATTGCATCAAACCCACGCCGAACCACTACCCCAGCCAGCCCGGATCGACGAAGAACAGCACCGTGGTGCCGGCCCCCACCAGCGTGACCAGATGCCGGTACCGCGGTTCGGGCAGCACCCCCAGCAGCCCAATCCCGACCCGGGCGCCGAGAATGGCCCCGGCCCCGACGGCCAGCAGCCCGGTCGCAACCACCTGCCCACCCACGACAAAGACCACGACGGCAATCAGCGTCAGCACCGTGGAGAGCAGGTTCTTGAGGGCATTGGCCTGTGCCAGGTCGGCCATCCCCTGGCCCCGCAGGATCGCCAGCAGCAGGATGCCGACCCCGCCGTTGAAATAGCCACCGTAGACGCAGCCAAGCCCCGCGCCCGCCACCCGGGCCAGTGCCGGGTGGGCCGCATGGGCCGCATGGGCCGCGCGACGCTGCAGCCACGGACCCAGCGCGAACAGCAGGGTCGCCAGCAACAGCAGCCAGGGGATGAAGGCCCGAAAACGCGCATCCCCCGTCAGCAGGAGCAGGGCCGCACCCAGCGCCCCGCCCAGCACACCCACGACCAGGAACAGCACCAGCAGGCGCATGCCCAGCGCCCGCCAGAGGGTGCGCAGGCGCCGGTGATCGACGAGCAGGCTGGCCGCGTACCCGGGCAGCAATGCGGCGGTCCCAGTGGCATTGGCCGCCACCGGCGGGACACCCACGGCCATCAGGGCCGGGAGGGTGAGAAAGCTGCCGCCCCCGGCCAGGGCATTCAGCGCACCGGCGAAGAACCCGGCCGCAAGCAGCCATGCGGCAACGCCGGAGAAGGCGAACTCCACGGGGCGTCAGATCACGCGGCGGTCACTGAACTCGGCGCGATAGAACCACTCGTTGCCCGGCAGCGAGTTGGGGTTGGGAAACACGATGAAGCCGTCGGCCGGGGCCTTCACCTCGGTCCCGTCCGCGCGAACACCGATCACATCACCCTCGTGCAGGGGGTCGAAGCTCTTCCACTCGCGCACGAACCGGTCATCGGGGTGGTCGCGGTCGATCACCTCGACCAGGCGCAGGACCTCCGGGTCGTCCTGCCCGGGCGTGGCCGGGGCCTCGATCATGCCGAGGTGGGCCAGGGTATTGAGGATCGCGTTGTAGGCCACCACCGGGGCCTGGGGGTCGTCGTGCTGGCCGCATTCCAGCGTCACGCCGTAGCCGCCCTGCGAACGCATGTACTCGGTGGTGCCGATGCCGTAGCTGGGGTCGGTGGACAGCATCTGCGCGCGGTGACTGGCGTTCGGGTTCTTCATGCGCCGGGCGACCCCGCGCGCGTAGGTGTCCAGCCAGCCCTCGACCATGCGCCGCGGGCCCAGGCAGGCGGCCAGGGCCTCTTCCTCGCGGGCACGGGCGAAGCCCTCCAGTGCGCCCTCGTTGTTTCGCGGGCCGAGCATGATGAACGGCTGGCCGCCGGTATGAAACGAGTGCAGATCCAGCAGGACGTCGTGCGCCGCCAGCAGCGGGCACAGTACGTTGGCAATGCGGTCCTCGAAGTCCTGCGGGTCCTCGGTCACGCGAAAGTTGCGGTTCAGGTTGCGCTCGCCCATGCGCTGCCCGAGCTGGAAGGCCAGCGGATTCGTGCGCGGGACCAGCGTCAGCGTCCCGCACTGCAGGCGGCGCTCGCCGCCCTCCAGTTCGTCATGCAGCCGTTCGGCCGCCTGCGTGCCGCAGGTCTCGTTGCCATGCACCGCGCCCAGCACGATCAGCCGCGGCCCCGGGGTCAGGCCGTGGAAGGTCAGAGAACGCATGGCGGTGGGATGCGGCTGGGACGACATAACGACAGCTCCGGCGAACGGGGAATCAGCCCGCCATTGTACGCACGCAACCCGCGAGCGCGACTACGCACCTGAACGCTGTCCTGTCAGCTCGCGCATTACCCGGATACGGGAAACGCAAACCTGCCTCTGGACAGGCCCCGAACAGGTACTTGCCTGCCATGTTTGTCTGCTCATGGCGGGCGCGGGATGGTACCCTTGGCGCTGGTTTCCGCTATGCCGGCGTACATGTTCAAGACACTCGAAAAAGCCTCGCGCAACACCCGCCAGCCAGCCGCCGAGGTGCTGGAAAAACTCAAGCTGAACCCGGACGGCCTGATCCCCGCGATCGCCCAGCAGTTCGACAGCGGCGAGGTCCTGATGATGGCCTGGATGAACCGCGAGGCGCTGGACGAGACCCTACGCACCGGGCGCGTGTGCTACTACTCGCGCTCGCGCCAGGCGCTGTGGCGCAAGGGCGAACAGTCGGGCCAGGTTCAGCAGCTGCAATCCCTGCACCTGGACTGCGACGGCGACACCATCCTGCTGAAGGTCGACCAGACCGGCCCCGCCTGCCACACCGGCCGGCGCAGCTGCTTCTACGTGCGGGTCGACAGCGACGAAGCCGTGATCACCAGCGACCCGGAGATCGCCCCCGAGACCCTGTACGGCCAAAAGGACGACCCGCAATGAGCACCACCCCCGGCCGCGAGCTGATCCTGCACAACACGCTCGGCGGGCGCGACGAGCCCTTTCGTCCGCAGGACCCCGGGCGCGTCACGCTCTACGTCTGCGGCCCCACCGTGTACAACCGGGTGCATGTGGGCAATGGCCGCCCGGTGGTGGTGTTCGACGTGCTGTTTCGGGTACTGCGCGAGCTGTACGGCCCCGAACATGTGATCTACGCGCGCAACATCACCGACGTCGACGACAAGATCAACAAGGCCGCGGCGGAGAACGGCGAACCGATCGCCGCGCTGACCGAGCGCTTCACCCGCGCCTTCCACGAAGACATCGCCGAACTGGGTACGCTTGAGCCGACTATCGAGCCGCGCGCCACCGATCACATCCAGCCGATGGTCGAGCTGATCGAGCGCCTGATCGAGCGCGGCCATGCCTACCCGGCCGAGGGGCACGTGCTGTTCGACGTCACCTCCTACCCGGACTATGGCGCGCTGTCCGGGCGCACGCTGGAAGACATGCAGGCCGGCGCCCGGGTCGAGGTCGCCAGCTACAAGCGCCACCCCGGCGACTTCGTGCTGTGGAAGCCGGCCGCCGAAGGCGAACCGGGCTGGGACAGCCCCTGGGGCTATGGCCGCCCCGGCTGGCACCTCGAATGCACCGCGATGATCCGCAGCCACCTGGGCGCAATGATCGATATCCACGGCGGGGGGCACGATCTCGTGTTCCCCCACCACGAAAACGAGATCGCCCAGGGCTGCGCGGCGGAGGGCTGTGCCGACCACGGCACGCACTACGCCCGCTACTGGGTGCACAACGGGCACGTGACCATCGATGGCGAGAAGATGTCCAAGTCACTGGGCAACTTCCAGCTGCTGCATGACCTCCTGCAGGCCTATCCGGGCGAGGTCCTGCGCATGGCGCTGCTGTCCCGCCACTACCGCGCGCCGCTGAACTTCTCCGAGGACACGCTGAACCAGTCGCGCAATGCCCTGAACGGGCTCTACCGCGTGCTGCGCGACCACGCCGACATCGAACCGGCACCCGTGCACGCCGCCGAGACCCCGGTGTTCACCGCCCTGCTGGACGACCTGAACACCCCCGGCGGCATCACGGCCCTGCACCGCCTGGCCGATGCCCTGGCCGCGGCCGGCGACCCGGCCGAACGCGCCCGTCTGAAAGGCGAGCTGCTGGCGGGCGCCGGCCTGCTGGGGCTGTTGCAGCAGGACCCGACAGCCTGGTTCCAGGGGGATAGCGAGGACCACGAACTCGCCGCCTGGGTAGAGGAACGCATCGCTGCGCGGCAGGCCGCGCGCAAGAACCGTGACTTCGCCACCGCCGACGCCATCCGCGACGAGCTCACCGCCCGCGGGATCGAACTCGAGGACACGCCGGAGGGGACACGCTGGCAGCGCAGTGGGAGCGTCGCCTGAACATGGCCCGCCGCCTCATCCGGCGACTCCTGCTGAGCCTGGCCCTGCTGATCCCGGGCCTCGCGCTGGCACACCCCCACGCCTGGATCGACCTGCGCGTGGGGCTGGTGTTCGACGACAACGGCCAGCTGGAGCGCATGCAGCAGGCCTGGCTGATCGATCCGACCTACAGCCACATGCTGCTGGAGGAGATGACCCGGGACCTGGAAGGCGATCTCGGTATCGACGAGGCGCTGGATCGGGTCGCCGAGCGCATGCTGGAAAACCTGGCCGCCTACAACTACTTCACCGAGCTGCGCCACGACGACGCGGAGATCGCGGTACCCCGGGCGGAAAACGCCCGGCTCTCGCTGGAGGACCGGCGGCTTTATCTGCGCTTCGACCTGCCGCTGGCCAAGCACGCCCTCGACGATGCCAACGGCTTCACCTATCGCGTGTTCGACCCGACCTACTGGATCGAGGTCCTGCATGACGCGGACGACGTAGTGCATATCGAGAATCGCCAGGGCTGCGAGGTCCGGATCGAAGAGCCACGCCCGGACCCGCAACTGATGCGCTATGCCGCTACCCTGGAACGCCAGGACCGCAGCCCGGTCGACAATCTCGGACGCCACTTTGCCGAGACCGCCACCCTGCAATGCCGGAACACCTCGGACTAGGTGAAGCACTGATCGATGTGCACGCTCGCACAGGATTCGAACGAAAAACCGGTCGCTGCACCCGCAGGACAGCGTTATAGTGTAACGATATGATCGTCACCCCCGCCCATCGACTGAACGGCCTCACGGCCCCCCTGGTCCTCCTGACCCTGGGGTTCTTCCTGTTGCTGGGCGCTTTCAGCGCCCAGGCCGGCGAATCGGCCCATCCGCTGGGCGGCGGCGCACCCGCGGGCGAGACCGAGGAACGCCCGTCCCCGCCGGATGCCGCCACCGGACCCGTGCCCGAACCACTGGCAGACCCCCCCGGCGCGCTCGAGCGCGTCACCGCCTGGATGCTGCAGACCCAGCGCCAGCTGCATCGCGACCTCACCCAGGGACTGCACGCCCTGCGCGACGCCCCCACCGCCCAGACAGCCGGTGCCCTGATCCTGATCAGCCTGCTGTACGGCGTGTTCCACGCGGCCGGCCCGGGCCATGGCAAGGCCGTGATCAGCGCCTATCTGCTGACCCAGCCCCAGAACCTGAAGCGCGGCATCCTGCTCTCCACCGTCTCGGCACTGGCCCAGGGGGTCACGGCCATCGTGCTGGTCGGGGTGCTGATCGGCCTGCTCGGCTGGCTGGCGCGCGATACGCTGGGCCAGGTGCGCACGCTGGAGATCGCCAGCTTCGCGCTGGTCGCCCTGCTGGGCATCTGGCTGATGCTGCGCGCCCTGCGCCATGCCTGGCGCCTGCACAAGGCCCATGCCCGAGCGCGCGCGGAGGCCCGGCACGAGCACGCAGACCATCATCACGGCGACCACCATCATACCCATGACGACCACTGCGGCTGTGGCACGCCGCATCATGTCGACCCGAACCACAGCGGGACCTGGTGGGGCACGGTCGCGGCCGTGGGCATCCGCCCCTGTTCCGGTGCGGTGCTGATCATGGCGGTATCGGCGGCCCTGGGCCTGGCCTGGGCTGGCGTGCTGGCCGTACTGGCGATGTCCCTGGGGACCGCGGCGACGGTGTCCGTTCTGGCCACGCTGGCCGTCTCCGCACGCGACTGGACCCGGCGCTGGCTGGGGCCGACCCGCGTCGGCCGTCTGACCTACGTGGGCCCGGCCTTCGGGCTCGCCGGTGGCGGCATCATCGCGCTCATTGGCATCAGCCTGGTGATCGGGGCCGTGGCCTACCGGCCCGCCGCCCACCCGCTGGGGCTTTAGGGAAACACAAGTGCTTCCCTAAAGCCCCAGGTTGCCGCGCAGGACCGGGTCCTCTAACGTCCCGGACATACTCCAAGCTGCGAGACGCGCCGATGCCCGACTCCGCGATCCGTCCCGACCAGGCCCCAACCCTCCCCTCGCTGTTCCGTGTCCGCGTCGAGCAGACGCCGGATGCCCCTGCCTACCGCCAGTACGACAGCCAAAGCGGAGAATGGCAGCAGACCTCCTGGCGCGAGATGGGCGCAATGGTGGATCGCTGGCAGGCCGCACTGGCCGCGGAAGGCCTTAAGCCCGGCGAACGCGTGGCGCTGATGCTCGGCAACTCACGCGAGTGGGTCGCGTTCGACCAGGCGGCGATGGGCCTGGGCCTGGTCCCGGTCCCGCTGTACACCGACGATCGCCCGGACAACATCGCCTACATCATCGGACAGACCCAGGCACGCATCCTGCTGCTGGGCGAGAGCGCCCACAGCCGCCGGTTGTCCGAGCACTTCGGGAACATGCCGTCGCTGCGGCGCATCGTGAACATTGGCGGCCAGGACACAGAGCCGGACGACGACCGTGTGATCGAACTGGAAGACTGGCTCGCGCAGCACGAAGGCACCGAGTGCCACCACCCGGACCTCGACCCGGAGGCCATGGCCACGATCGTCTATACCTCCGGCACCACCGGGCGCCCCAAGGGCGTGATCCTCTCGCACCGCAACATCCTGGAAAACGCCTGGGCCTCCTCGCAGACCGGGCCGTTGTCCCCCGCCGACCGGTTCCTGTCGTTCCTGCCGCTGTCGCACATGCTGGAGCGCACCGCCGGGCTCTACATGCCCATGCTGATCGGTGCCGAGGTCGCCTTCGCCCGCTCAATCCAGGGGCTGGGGGAGGACCTGGTCACCGTACGCCCGACGGTACTGATCTCGGTACCGCGCATCTACGAACGCGTGCACGGCCGCATCCAGGCCGGCCTGAAGCAGAAATCGGGCCTCGGCCGCGCCCTGTTCAAGGCAACCGTCAACATCGGCTGGAAGCGCTTCGAGCACCAGCAGGGCCGGGGCGGCTGGTCTCCCGGCTTCCTGCTCTGGCCCCTGCTGGAGCGCATCGTCGCGCGCAAGGTGCTGGACCGCCTGGGTGGCGAGCTGCGCTTCGCGGTCTGCGGCGGCGCCCCCCTCCCGCCACCGATCGCCCAGTTCTTTATCGGCCTGGGCCTGCCGGTCCTGCACGGCTACGGGATGACCGAGGCCAGTCCGGTGGTCACGGTGAACACCCCGGACAACAACCTGCCCGCCTCGATCGGCAAGCCGCTGCCCGGGGTGGAGGTCAGGATCGGCGAGATGGACGAACTGCTCACCCGCAGCCCCTGCGTGATGCTCGGCTACTGGAAGAACGAGGAGGCCACCCGCGAGACCATCGACGAGGACGGCTGGCTGCACAGTGGCGACCAGGCCCGTATCGATGACAGCGGGCATGTCTTCATCACCGGTCGCATCAAGGACATCCTCGTGCTGACCAACGGCGAGAAGGTCCCGCCGGCCGACATGGAGATGGCGATCGCGCTGGATGCGCTGTTCGACCAGGTGATGATCGTCGGCGACAATCGCTCCTTCCTGACCGCGCTGGTCGTGCCGGAGCCGGAGGCCTGGGCCTCGTTCGCCCGAGACCACGACCTCGACGCCGAGGCCGAGGGCCGGCTGCCGCGCAAGGCCGAACGCGCCCTGCTGCAGCGCATCCAGTACCAGCTACGCGACTTCCCCGGCTACGCCAAGATCCGCCATGTGCATGTAACGCACGAGGCCTGGTCCGTGGAAAACGGCATGCTGACCCCGACCATGAAGCTCAAGCGCCCGGTGATCGTCGAGCACTACAGCGAGGCCATCGAGGCGATGTACGCCGGCCACGACGGGCGCTGAGATCCGTGTCGGTCCCCAGTCAGTTGCGGGCCGTCCCCAAGTGGCGAGCCAGCACCGATACCAGGGGTTTCATGAAGTACTGCCCATCGGGGACCACCGTCGGGTGCACCCCCTGGGTGCGCAGCTCGTCGGCCACCACCGGGCCGATCGCGGCGATGACGGTGCGGCCGAGCGCTGCCAGCAGCGCATCCTGATGCCCCGAGTCACGGGCGACACGCAGCAGGCGCCGGACCTGGGCCTGGCTGGTGAAGGCGATCGCATCCACCTCCCCCGCGATCAGGGCCTCGATCAGCCCGGTCACGCGCCCGGTCTCGGCGGCATCCGCATAGCGGTAGGGCCAGACCGGAAAGACCTCGGCACCCGCCTGCTCCAGGAACCCGAGCAGGCGGCGGTTGGGTTCCGCGCCGTAGAGCTGCACCCCGATACGCTGCCCGGCCAGATCCTGTCCGGAAAGGGTCTCGATGATGCCCTCGGTCGTCGGTGCCGCCGCGACCGCATCCGGCCGCACGCCGAAGGGCCTCATCGCCCGCCCGGGCTTGGGGCCGCGCACCAGGGTCGGCGTCCGCGCCACGGCCGCCAGCCAGGCGTCCTCGCGTCCGGCACGCCGGGCAAAGCCGGTCAGGCGGGTGAAGCCCTCGCCGGTCAGGAAGATCAGGCGGTCGAACGGCGCCTCGATGGCCTTGTCCAGCCAGGTCTCGATCGCCGTACGGTCGGGGCTGTCGTGGATCGCGATCAGGGGGCAGCGCCAGACCTCGGCCCCGCGCCGCTCCAGCAGGCCGGCGAAGACCTCCAGCGCCCGGCTCTCCGGCAGAGCCACGCGGCGACCCGCGAGGCCACTGGCCGCCACCTCCGGCAGGACGGATGCGGCCGTCACGCCGCGCTCGCTGCCGCGGCCCGCGCCCCTGCCCCCGACATCGGCATCGGCTGCGGAAACACTGTCGTGGTCCCGGAATCCGGCTGGAACCAGGCCAGACGTGCGTGGCAGGCCGCCACCTCGCCGATCACGATCAAACTGGGCGAACCCACCTGCTCACGCTCGGCACGTGCGGCCAGCGTATCCAGCGTGCCGTTGACCACGCGCTGGCGGGCGGTGGTGCCGTTCTCGATGATCGCCGCCGGAGTCTGCCCGGCGCGGCCGGCACCCTTCAGCCCCCGGCAGATCTCGCCCACCCCCTTGCGGCCCATGTAGAACACCAGGGTCTCGCGGGTACTGGTCAGCTGCGACCAGTCCACATCCAGCCGCCCTTCGCGGGTATGGCCGGTGATGAACCGCACCGACTGGGCATGGTCGCGGTGGGTCAGCGGTATGCCCGCATAGGCCGCGCAGCCGCTGGCCGCGGTAATGCCGGGGACGACCTGGTAGGCCACGCGGTCGCGCGCCAGCACGTCCAGCTCCTCGCCGCCACGGCCGAACACGAACGGGTCGCCGCCCTTCAGCCGCGCCACGCGCTTGCCCTCGCGCGCCAGCCGGGAGAGCAGTGCGCTGATCTCCTCCTGCGGCACGCAGTGGTGGTCGCGTTCCTTGCCGACATAGAAGCGTTCGGCCTCGCGCCGCGCCAGGTTCACCACCTCGGAGGACACCAGCCGGTCGTAGACGACCACATCCGCCTGCTGCAGCAGGCGCAGCGCGCGAAAGGTCAGCAGGTCGGGATCGCCCGGCCCGGCGCCGATCAGGTAGACCTCGCCCGGCGTGCTGGTTGCGGCATCCGCCAGTTCCTGTTCCAGGCGCGCCTCGGCCGCGTCCATGCGCCCGGCCAGGGCGAGCTCGGTGGCCGGCCCGGCAAAGGCCCGCTCCCAGAAGGCGCGGCGGGCATTCACGTGCTCGAAACGGGCACGCACCCGGTCGCGCAGCCGCCCGGCGAGATCGGCCAGCCGGCCATAGCCGGCCGGGATCAGGCTCTCGATCTTCGCGCGCAGCAGGCGCACCAGCACCGGGGCCCGGCCACCGGAGCCGATCGCGATGGTCAGCGGCCCGCGCTCCACGATCGCCGGCAGGATAAAGCTGCAGAGCTCGGGCTGGTCGGCCACGTTCACCGGGATCGAGCGCGCAACGCAATCCTCCGAAACCTGGCGGTTCACCGCCGCATCGTCGGTGGCAGCGATCACGACCGCCACACGATCCAGGCATTCGGTGTCATAGATACCCGGATCGCGGCTGATCGACCCCGGTTGCTCGCGCAGCAGGCGCTCGGCGGCCTCGCTGTACGTCGGGGCCCGCAGGCGCACCCGCGCCCCGGCCTCCAGCAGCAGCGCCGCCTTGCGCGTGGCCACCGGCCCGGCCCCGACGACCAGGGCCTCGCGGCCGTGCAACTGCATATAAATCGGCAGGTGTTCCATGCTTATCCCTCCCGCGCCACGGGGTCCGTGGGCGCCTCGGCTTCCTCGTTCAACAAGGTCTGGATCTCGGGTCGGCAGGAGCCACAGTTGGTCCCGGCCTCGAGGGCCGCACCCACGGCCTCGCAGCTGGCCAGCCCCTGCTCGCGGATCGCGGTGCGGATGCGCGTCTCGTCCACGCCGAAGCAGGCGCAGACCATGCGCCCGCGCGCGGCCTGGCCGTTCGGCGGTCGCCCGGTCAGCAACGCCATGCGCTCGGTATCGCTGATCGTCTCGGCCGCGAACAGGCCGGCCAGCCACTCGCGCTCGGGCAGGCCCCGGTCGGGGCCCGCGAACAGCATGCAGGCGAGCCGGCCCTCGTGGATCCGAGCGGCGCGGTAGCGCCCCCCGGCGGGGTCGGCGAACTCGAGCCATTCACCCGGCCCGTCCAGGCGTTCGCGCCACGCATCCATCGTGGGCGGTGCGCCCCGCCCGGCCAGTTCGGTGCGCAGGTGCCGGGGACCGCGGGCGGTGACCGCGTAGTCCGCCTCCGGCGCGGCGATCGGCTCGCGGCTCAGCACGAAGCCGTGCCAGTCCAGCGCCGCCGGGCGCACGGCCACGGCCGTGTGCTTGAACGCCGGCTGCCCGGAGACCGGGTCGACATGCGCGGGCACCAGCGCATCGACCCGGGCAAGCCGCGCGATCGGCCGGCTCCAGTGCATGGGCACGAACACGCTGCCCGGGCGCTGCTCGCGGCTCACCTGCACCCGTGCCAGCAAGCGACCGTGGCGACTGGTCACCTCGGCGAGGTCGCCGGCCTGCACCCGGAACAGCCCGGCATCCACCGGATGGATCTCGACGAACGGCTCCGGCTGATGCGCGCTCAGGCGCGGGGTGCGTGCGGTGCGGGTCATGCTGTGCCACTGGTCGCGGATGCGGCCGGTGTTCAGGCGCAGCGGATAGTCGGCATCGACCGGGTCGGTCGGGGCCTGCGGGGTCACGGCCGCGAGCCGCGCCCGGCCATTGGCGGTAAAGAAACGGCCATCGGCATAGAGGTGCTCGGCGCCCGTCCGGCTCCCCGCCGGCAGCGGCCACTGCACCGGCTCCAGGGCGTCGTACTCGGCGTCGGACAGCCCGGCCAGCGCGCCGATGTCGAAGTCGCGCGTGCCGTCGTTCTCGAAAGCGGACAGCGCCGCATGTTCGCGGAAGATCTCGGCGGGGCGGGCATAGGGAAAGGCTGCGGCGAACCCCAGCCGCTGCGCGACCCGGGCCAACGCCCACCAGTCGTGCCGGGCCTCGCCCGGGGGCGCGCGGAACGGGCGCTGGCGCGAGATGCGGCGCTCGGAGTTGGTCACCGTGCCGTCCTTCTCGCCCCAGGTGGTCGCTGGCAGCAGCACATCGGCCACCCGCATGGTCTCGGTCTCGCGCACGCAGTCGGAGACCACGACCAGCGGGCATTCGGCCAGGGCCTGCTCGAAGCGCGCGGCCTCGGGCAGGCTGAACAGCGGATTGGTGCCGATGATCCAGATCGCCTTCACCTGCCCCGACTCGACCGCGCGAAACAGGTCCAGCGCCTTCAGCCCCGGCTGGCGGGCGAGGTTCGGTGTGCCCCAGAAACGGCCGACCCGATCCAGGGCCGCGTCGTCGAAGCCCATATGGGCGGCCAGCTGGCTGGCCAACCCGCCGACCTCGCGCCCGCCCATCGCGTTCGGCTGGCCGGTCAGCGAGAACGGGCCCATGCCCGGGCGCCCGATGCGACCGGTGGCCAGGTGCACGTTGAGGATCGTCCCGGCCTTGTCCACGCCGCTGTCGGACTGGTTGATGCCCTGGCAGAAGGCCGTCACGGTGCGTTCGGTACGGGCAAACCACCGGAAGAACGTCGCCACCGCCTCCGGCTCCAGCTCGCAGGCCTCGGCGGTCGCGGCGATCGACGGGCTGGAGGCCCGCGCGGCCGCCAGGGCATCGGCAAATCCGTCGACGTGGCGCTCCAGGAAGCCGGGGTCCAGCGCATCCTCCCGGCGCAGGTGGTCCAGCAGGCCGTTGAACAGCCAGGCATCCGTGCCCGGCGCCAGCGGCAGGTGCAGGTCGGCCGCCTGGGCGGTGGCCGTGCGCCGCGGGTCGATCACCACCAGCTTCATCTCCGGGCGCGCCGCGCGGGCGGCCTGCAGGCGCTGGAACAGAACCGGGTGGGCCCAGGCCATGTTGGAGCCCGTGACCACGACCAGATCGGCCTGCTCGAGGTCGGTATAGCTTCCCGGCACGCCATCCTCGCCGAAGGCGCGGGTATGGGCGGCCACGGCCGTGGACATGCAGAGCCGGGAGTTGGTGTCGATATTGGCCGAGCCGACGAAGCCCTTCATCAGCTTGTTGGCCACATAGTAGTCCTCGGTCAGGATCTGCCCGGAGACGTACAGGGCGACCGCATCCGGCCCGTGCGCCGCGATGGTCTCGCGAAAGCCGTCCGCGACATGATCCAGCGCGGTCTCCCAGTCGACACGCCGCCCGCCGACCTTTGGGTGCAGCAGCCGGCCCTCGTCGTCGAGGGTCTCGGCCAGCGCCGCGCCCTTGGAGCACAGGCGCCCGGCATTGGCGGGATGGGCGGGGTCGCCGCGCACCGCGACCGGAAACTCGCCGCCCGGCGTCGCGGTCACCTCCACGCCGCAGCCCACCCCGCAATAGGGGCAGGTGGTGCGGGTCACCGGCTCGGCCGTGGCCATCTCAGCCCGCCTCGCGACAGGCGGACGGCACCGCCGCGGGATCGTCCGCGGCGTTGGCCGTGGCGCCGGAGAGGTCCAGCCATACCTGACCGTCGGTCACCCGGATCGGGAAGGCATGGGTGCAGCCACTGTCCGCCCCGGTGGCCTCGCCGGACTGCAGGTCGATCACCCAGTTGTGCAGCGGGCAGGTCACGCGCTCGCCGTGGACGATGCCCTGCGACAGCGGTCCGCCCTTGTGCGGGCACTGGTCGCGCAGGGCAAAGACGCGGTCATCCGCGGTGCGGAACACAGCGATGTCGCCGTTCGGGCCCGCCACCACGCGCGCACCCAGCGACGGGATGTCCTCGAGCGGACAGATCGCAAGCCAGCTCATGCCGACACCCCCTGGCGCGGGGCTGCGTCCACCGGCGTGATCGGGATGAACTCGTGCGCCGCATGCCCGGCGGCCCGCTCGGCCCAGGGGTCCACCTGCGCCACCTCCTGCGACTCCAGGAAGCGGGCGTACAGCGCGGCGCGGTTCCCGGCGTCGTCCACCAGGCGTTCCTTCACCCGGGTCAGCCCGACGCGCTCGATCCACGGGGCGGTGCGCTCCAGGTAGCGCGCGTCTTCGCGATAGAACTGCATGAAGGCCCCGGCGTACTCGAGCACCTCGGCCTCGGTCTCCACCTTGCAGAGGAAGTCGGTGGCACGGACCTTCACCCCGCCGTTGCCGCCCACGTGCAGCTCGTAGCCCGAGTCCACGCAGACCACGCCCAGGTCCTTGATCGTCGCCTCGGCGCAGTTACGCGGGCAGCCGGAGACCGCCATCTTGAACTTGTGCGGGGTCCAGGAGCCCCAGGTCATCCGCTCCAGCTGGATGCCAAGCCCGGTCGAGTCCTGGGTGCCGAAGCGGCACCACTCGGAGCCGACACAGGTCTTCACCGTGCGCAGGGCCTTGCCGTAGGCATGGCCGGAGACAAACCCGGCGGCACCAAGATCGCGCCACATCGCCGGCAGGTCGGCCTTCTGCACCCCCAGCAGGTCGATGCGCTGGCCGCCGGTGAACTTGACCGTGGGCACGCGGTAGCGCTCGGCCACCTCGGCGATCGCGCGCAGCTCGGCCGGGGTGGTCACGCCGCCCCAGATGCGCGGTACCACCGAATAGGTCCCGTCCTTCTGGATGTTGCCGTGGGCGCGCTCGTTGATGAAGCGCGACTGGGCATCGTCCTGGTAGTCCTTCGGCCAGGCCGCCAGCAGGTAGTAGTTGAGGGCCGGACGGCAGACATGGCAGCCGTTCGGGGTCTTCCAGTCGAGGGCCTCGAACACCGCGTCCATGGTCTTCAGCCCGTCGCGGGCAATGGCCGCGCGCACCTCGTCGTGGCTGTGGTCGGTGCAGGCGCAGACCGGCTTTTTCGCCGGGGCGTCGGAGTAGTCGCCGCCCAGCGTGGTCGCGAGCACGGACTCCACCAGCCCGGTGCAGGAGCCACAGGAGTTCGACGCCTTGGTGTGGGCGCGCACGTCCTCCAGCGTGAACAGCTTGTGCGCGCTGATCGCCTGGACGATCTCGCCCTTGCACACGCCGTTGCAGCCGCAGATCTCGGCCTCGTCGGGCATGGCCGCAACCCGCGAGGCCTCGTCGCCGTGGCCGGAGTCGCCGACATGCGCCTGGCCGAACAGCAGGTTCTCGCGGACGTCGGCCACCGGCGTGGCGTCCCGCATCAGCTGGAAGTACCAGGAGCCGTCCAGGGTATCGCCGTACAGCACCGCCCCCTGGATGCGGTTGTCCTTCAGCACCAGGCGCTTGTAGACGCCGCGCGCGGCATCCTTGAACACCAGGTCCTCGGTGGTCTCGTCGCCGGTGAAGTCGCCGGCGGAGAACAGGTCGATCCCGGTCACCTTCAGCTTGGTGGAGGTCATCGAGCCCTCGTAGCGCCCGATGCCGTACTCGGCCAGGTGGTTGGCGCAGACCTTCGCCTGCTCCCACAGGGGTGCGACCAGGCCGTAGGTGGCGCCGCGGTGCTGCACGCACTCGCCGACCGCGTAGATCGACGGGTCATAGGTCTGCATGGTGTCGTTCACCACCACGCCGCGCTCGCAGTGCAGCCCGGCGGACTCGGCCAGCGCGGTGTTCGGGCGGATGCCGACCGCCATCACCACCAGATCGGCTGCGATCTCGCTGCCGTCGGTGAAGCGCACGCCGGTGACGCGGTCCTCGCCCAGGATCGCCTCGGTCTGGTGCGCCATGCGAAAACGCATGCCGCGCTCCTCCAGCGAGCCGCGCAGCATCCCGGCGGCCTCGGCATCCAGCTGGCGCTCCATCAGGTGATCCATCAGGTGCACCACGGTGACCTCCATGCCCTGGCGCATCAGGCCGTTGGCGGCCTCCAGTCCCAGCAGCCCGCCGCCGATCACGACCGCATGCCGGTATGCGCGGCTGGCCGCGAGCATCGCGTCCACATCGTGGATGTCGCGGAAGGCGGCTACGCCCTCCAGTTCGTGCCCCGGCACCGGGATCATCACCGGGTCGGAGCCGGTCGCCAGCAGCAGGCGGTCATAGGGCGCCTCGGTGCCGTCCTCGGCGATCACCCGCCGGTTCACGCGGTCGATCCGCTCGATGCGCCTGCCCTTGTGCAGGGTGATGCCGCGCTCGGCATACCAGGCATCGTCGTTCAGCATGATCTCGTCGACGGTCTTCTCCGAGGCCAGCACCGGCGAGAGCATGATGCGGTTGTAGTTGCCCCAGGGCTCGGCACCGAACACGGTGATGTCGTACATGTCCGGCTTGAGCTTCAAAAGCTCCTCGACCGTGCGCATCCCGGCCATGCCGTTGCCGATCAGGACCAGCCGCGGCCTGTTGTTCGCGGTATCCATCAGGCGGCCTCCGATTCGGGATTCTTGTGGCGCTCGTGGAGGAAGCGCAGCACCTCGGCCCGGTAGTGGTTGTACTGGGGGTTGTCGGCCATCGCCAGGCGCTCGCGCGGCTTCGGCAGGTCGATCTCCAGGATCTCGCCGATGGTCGCGGCCGGGCCGTTGGTCATCATCACGATGCGATCGGACAGCAGCACCGCCTCGTCCACGTCGTGGGTGACCATCAGCACGGTATTGCCCAGCTCCGACTGGATGCGCATCACCTCGTCCTGGAGATGGGCCCGGGTCAGCGCGTCCAGCGCGCCGAAGGGTTCGTCCATCAGCAGGACCTTCGGCTCCATCGCCAGCGCCCGGGCGATGCCCACGCGCTGCTTCATGCCGCCGGAGATCTCGTCCGGGCGCTTGTCCAGCGCGTGGCTCATGCCGACCATGTCCAGCGTCTGCAGGATCCACTCGCGGCGCTCGGCGGCGGACTTGGTGCCCTTGAAGGTCTTGTCCACCGCCAGCGCCACGTTGTCGCGCACGGTCAGCCAGGGCAGCAGGGAGTGGTTTTGGAACACGACACTGCGATCCGGACCCGGCTTGCTGACCTCCTTGCCATCCAGGATCACCGCGCCGGTGCTGGTCTCCAGCAGCCCGGCGACGATGTTGAGCACCGTCGACTTGCCGCAGCCGGAGTGGCCGATGATGGAGATGAACTCGCCGCGGTCCACGTGCAGGTCGACGTCGCGCAGCACCTCGCTGGCCGAAGGGCCTTCGCCAAAGGTCTTGTGGACGTGTTCGATGGAGAGATAACTGGTCATGATGTTTCTCCTGTGAGGGGGCCGGCTCAGCCGGCCTGCGTGCCGCGGGTGACCCAGTTGCCGACGATCGCGACCAGGCGGTCGAGGAAGAACCCGACCAGGCCGACGTAGACCAGGGCCAGCACGATGTCGCTGAGCATGGAGGCGTTCCAGGCATCCCAGATGAAGAAGCCGATGCCGACCCCGCCGATCAGCATCTCGGCGGCGACGATCGCCAGCCAGGCGAGGCCGATGCCGATGCGCAGACCGGAGAAGACATACGGCGCGGCGGCCGGGAGCATGATCTTGGTGAAGTACTCGAAGCCGTTCAGGCGCAACACGCGGGCCACGTTGACGTAGTCCTGCGAGATGTTCCGGATGCCGACCGAGGTGTTGATGATGATCGGCCAGATCGCGGTGATGAAGATCACGAAGATGGCCGACGGGTTGCTGGCCTGGAACGCGGCCAGGGAGATCGGCAGCCAGGCCAGCGGCGGCACGGTGCGCAGCACCTGGAACAGCGGGTCCAGCCCGCGCATCGCCCAGGTGGACTGGCCAACCAGCACCCCGAGACCGATCCCGGCGACTACCGCCAGGGCGTAGCCGTAGGCCACCCGCTCGAGACTCGCGAGCAGTTGCCAGGCCATGCCCACATCGTTGCCGCCGTAGTCATAGAACGGATTGACGATCAGCTCCCAGGTGTCGGTAATCACCTGACTTGGGGCGGGCAACACGGCTCCCTGGGAAGACGACATCATCTCCCAGATGAGCAAAAAAACGGCGGTCACGATCATCGGCGGCAGGACCACCGTGGCGGCGTTGCGCAGGCGCCGCGACCAGACGCCGGGATCGGCGGGTGCCCCGCCGGACCGGGCCGGAGGCGCTGTCTGTCGGGCCACCGGGGCCGTGGAGGTTTCCCTCGCCGCCGGGCGTTCGCGCCCGGCGCCGAAGGTCATATTGCGATCGAGAATGGCACTCATCTTCGAATCCTCTTGAATCGTCTGTGCAGGGACGTCGGGCCGTCGCGTCAGGACGCGAGCGCCTTGATCTCCAGGCTGTCGAGATAGGCCTGCGGGTCTTCCGGGTCGAAGACCTTGCCGTCGAAGAACTCTTCCTTGCCGCGCGAGGTGGACTCGGGGATGTCGGCCGAGTCGATGCCGAGCGTGTCGGCCGCCTCGCGCCAGATGTCCTCGCGGTTGACCTCGTCCACCAACGCCTGCATGTCGAGATCCGGCGGCATATAGCCCCAGCGGATGTTTTCGGTGAGGAACCACAGATCGTGGCTCTTGAAGGGATAGGAGGCCTGGTCGCTCCAGAAGCGCATGCGGTCGGGGTGGTCCTCGACCACGCGGCCGGTGCCGTAGTCGAAGTGCCCCTGCATGCGGTCGATGATGTCGCCGTACGGGGCATGGATGTAGCGCCGGCGCGAGCAGATCTCGGCGACCTCCTCGATGTTCGCCGGGTCCTCGCAGTACATCTGCGCCTCCATCACCGCCATGGTCAGGGCGCGGGCCGCGTTCGGGTTGGCCTCCACCCAGTCCGCGCGCATGCCCAGCGCCTTCTCCGGGTGGTTGTGCCAGAGCTCGCCGGTGGTGTTCGCGGTGTAGCCAATGCCCTGGTTGATCAGCTGCATGTTCCAGGGCTCGCAGACACAGAAGGTGTCCATGGAGCCGACCCGCATGTTGGCGACCATCTGCGCCGGCGGCACGACGATGGTGGAGATGTCGCGGTTCGGGTCGATCCCGCCGGCCGCCATCCAATAGCGAATCCACAGGTCATGGGTGCCGCCGGGGAAGGTCATCGCCGCGCGGACCTCGTCGCCGCCGGCGCGCTTCTCCGCCAGCGCCTCCTTGAACTCCCCGGTATCCAGGCCGACCTTCAGATCGGCGTACTCATCGCCCACCGAGATGCACTGCCCGGCCAGGTTCAGCCGCGCGAGGATGCTCATCGGCGTACCGCGGCGATGGATCAGGTAGGGCATCGGCGTCAGGATGTGGGAGCCATCGATGCCGCCGCGGCGCGAGCCCAGTTCCAGGTTGTCGCGCACCGTGCCCCAGGAGGACTGCTTCAGCACCTGCACATCCGGCATGCCGTGATCGGCGAAGAAGCCCTTCTCCAGCGCGACGAAAAGCGGTGCGGCATCGGTCAAGGCAATAAAGCCCAGCTTCGCCTCGGTGGTCTCCGGCTTGCCGTTTCCGGCCTTCGCATAGCCCCAGGGCGCGGCCCCGGAAACGCCCAGCGCGGTCGCTCCAATCCCGGCGGCCATGCCGCCCAGGAAACGCCGGCGCGACAGGCCGGAGGTCTTTTTCGTGTCATTCGTGTAATCGGTCATTTCGGGTTCACTCCCCTCGTCAGATTTCCGCCCAGAAACGAAAAAAGGCGTCGCATCAGCCCGGCCGCGTTTGCAGCCGGGTGATGGACGCCTTTGTCCAGTCCCATCGGAGGCCCGGTCACCGGGTCTCCCTGTTGTCAGGCGACGAACCGCCGTTGGCTCGTCTTACCGATACTCTTGCAGGAGGTGTGCCAATTCGCCGTTACGAATCGACCCCGCGAGGCACAATCGCGCCATGGCACGGGAAAATCGGATGGTTTCGAACATCGGGTCGAACGTTTGCGGGAAGCCCGAAGTCCCGAAGCCGATCCCGGAGGCACCAACCTGGGGCGCGCTGGCGGTGCAGATGAACCGGGCTGGTGCACTACCTGTAGGAGCCGCCTTGGCGGCGAAGCCCCTGCCAGTGTCCGCCACTGGCAGGGGCTTCGCGGGCAAGCCCGCTCCCCCAGGGGCACCCCCACCGGCATCCCTTTCCCAAGGCTGGCTACAGGCCGCCCTTGCCCAGCAGGTCGGACATCGCGACGGTCGCCTCGGCGACCTCGGCCAGGCGCCGGTTCTGGTTCATCGCCGTCTGGCGCAGGAGCTTGTACGCCTGGTCCTCGCTGAGGCCGCGGTGCTGGATCAGCAGGGCCTTGGCGCGCTCGATGGTCTTGCGCTCGGCCAGGGCCTGACGTGCCGCATGCAGCTCGTCCTCCACCGACTGCAGCCGGGCCGCCTGGCGCTGCACCAGGTCCATCACCGAATGCCCGACGATCGGGACGTTGAGCACGGTCTCGCCATCCTCCTCGTGATCCAAGCCCTCCGGCGCGCCGAAGAACACGGCATACGGAACGCTGTCATGCAGCTCGGATTCCGCCAGCTGGGCGATGCGGTCACGCACCGCGCCCAGGTCCGCGCGATCCGCCGTGATGCGTGCCGAGCAACGCTCGTTCAGGTGCATCTCCAGCAGGTCCTCTATCTCCTTCATCGCGTCGATGCGCGCGGTTGTGCAGGCAAACCAGGTCTCGGCGCGGGCCGGGTCCGGCAGGGGATCGTCCCGGGAATCGCCCCGGGAATCGCCTTGGGTGCAGGCCTGACGACGCAGCCGCTCGACCTCCGCCGCGAAGCCCGCCCCCTGCAGTCCCTGCCAGGCCGCACAAGCCGACTCCGGCGCAAATTCCGAGAAGATCCGAAACGAGCGTTCCTGCGTATCGATCCGGTGCAGCAGGGACTGGCGCAGTTCGCCATCAAACGCGCCCCGGCCAAAGCCGGCGGCCCCGATCGCGCGTTCCTGGCCCGCCAGCTCCTTGCCCTGCATGAAGTTCAGCAGGGCCACCAGGGCCCGCGAGACCTCCGGGTCCGTGGCCGAATCGGCGGCCTCGAACACCACCGCCAGCAGCGACCGGATCAGCTCGCTGAAGCCGCGCATCGCCTCCATCGGCGAGAGCGTGCGTTCGCTGACCTCCGCCCGCAGGCTGGGCAGACCCGACAGGCCATGCAGCGCCAGCGCCATGCGCCCCAGCAGACGGTTGCGCGCGTAGGCACAGGCCCCGGGCTCCAGCCAGCCATCGAGGTGTTCGCGAAACACTTGGGCGGTAGTGTCGGATTGGGCCCGGTACTGTGCCAGCTCGTCCGCATAGCGCTGGCCACCGGAGCCGATCCAGAGGCTGGAGGCACCGCGTTCGCGCTGGAGCTGATGCACCAGCGCGCGGATGCGCCCGACCAGCTGCACCGCCTCCAGCAGACGCTCCAGGCTCACCACCTCGCACTTGCGCGAGGCGACCAGGAAATCGCCAATGGCCTCTTCGAAGGAAAAACTCGGGGATGTGTTCTGGGTCATGCTCGTCGTCCGTGGATCATTCCCGGAACAAACAAGCATGCGATGTGCCAGTTCGAGGGACTGGCACAGGAAGTGCGGGTAAAAACGGGCGGGGGATCACACCCCGCCCGCGGACCGGCCCGCTCGATCAGAAGCTCATGGAGCGGTCGAAATCGGCAACGGCCTGGACGTACTGACCCATGCCGGCCATCTCGGCGTTCGGCAGGAAGTTGTGCTCGCCGACGTCGCGGCCCTTGGCGCAGGCCTCGCAGGCCCAGAACGGGACGCCTTCCTCGACCAGCGAATCCACGATGTCCTTCATCGCCGGCATGTTGTGGCCGACGATCTTGTCGTAGACATTGCGGTTGGCGATGTTCACGGCCTCGCCCTGCAGCCAGACGGTCACGTCATGGCCCTGCTGCTTGGCCACGTTGGCGGCGATCATGCCGAGGGTGGCGCGGGTCGGGTCGTCGGTACCGGCGGTGACAGAAACAATAAAGCGCATGGGACTCTCCTTGGTCACGTCAAAGTGGCAGGCACCGTAGCGACCCAGGCCGGGACCGTCGAGTTCCCACAAGCCTCAAGGAGACGCCGATTCAAGGCGCGCCTTTCGACACAATGCTCATGCGATAGAGTTTGAAGGCCATCAGCAGCCAGGGGATGGCGTGCATGATCAGATCGAGGATATCGATCGGGCGGGTCAGCTCGCCCTGGAAGAGCCAGCGAATCTTCTCGACGATGTGCGGTTCGGGGACATACGGTGACAGCCCCAGGGTGGCCACGAACAGAACGAACAACCACAATGGGGCACGGTCGACCCAGGCAACAAAGGCTTTCATGGCGCGCATCCTACCCGAAGCCTGACCCGCCTTGCGACTGCCCGGCACCCAGGTCCGGGTGAACCACTCTCAGGACGTCGCGATACCGCGCAGGAGCGCTGGCGGGCAGTGCCCCAGATCGTCCGGACAGTCGATATCGACACGCGCCTCGAGCTCCGTCCATACAAGACCCTGCGCCCGGGCCCGCTCACGGGTCTGTTCCAGCACCCGATCGCTGCCCCACTCGACGGCCTCGAACAGCCCGGGGACGGGCCGCGCGGCGGCCAGCAGCACGTAACCACCATCCAGCGCCGGCACCAGTGCCACATCCTGCCCTCCGGCCAGCGCGTCACGTGCGGCGACCAGGTCCGCGACACCCAGCGTCGGGGCATCGGACCCCATCACCAGTGCCGGAAACGGCCCCGCCTCCAGTGCATGGCGCATGCGGGCCCCGAGGTCATCACCCACCTGGCTGTGCAGGGAACAGCCAAAGCGTTCGGCACAACGCTCGAGGAACGGATGATCGGTATCCGGGGTGCACCACAGCTCCACATGGTCCGGTGCCACCTGACGGGCCACGCCCAGCGCGTGCTCCAGCAGCCGCTCGTGCAGCCGTGCGGCACCCTTGGCACCCAGTGCGGGAATCAGCCGGGTCTTGGTCCGGCCCGGTTCGGGCGCGCGGGCAAAGACCAGCACGCGCAGCGCATCCGACGGCCGACGCTCAGGCATCGCCGCGATACAGTCGCGCCAGCCCGTCCGGGTTTGCACCCAGCCAGTAGGCCAGGCGCAACCGCCACATCAGCCAGATCGTGCGCCATGCGCCCTTCTGTTCCCAGCGCCGGGACGACGTGACCAGCCGGGTGCGCAGGCACCTTGGGCGCCCCACCGAGCGCTTCAGCCGCCGCGAGAGCTCGATGTCCTCCATCAGCGGCTGATCCGGCCAGCCGCCTACGGCATCGAACGCCGAGCGTGTAATGAATATGCCCTGATCCCCGGTCGCGATCCCGCTCAGACGCGAGCGCAGATTCATCATCGCGGCGATCAGCACGAATATCCCGCGACCGCCCGACAGGCGGACATCGAAACGTCCCCAGGCGCGATCGACCCGGGCCACCGCGGCGCGCAGGGCATGCACCGCCACCCCGGCTCCGTCCGGAAACGTGGTGTCGGCATGCAGGAACCAGAGTATCTCGCCGCGGGCGCGCTCGGCACCGACATTCATCTGCCGTGCGCGCCCCGGTGCACTGGACAGCACACTCACGCCGCGTTGCTCGGCCTGCTGGACACTCCCGTCCGAACTCCCCCCGTCGACCACGATCACCTCACAGTCGAGGATCTCGCCCAGCGGGTCCACCAAGGACGGGAGGGATTCGGCCTCGTTCAGCACCGGTATGATCACGGACAGGAAGGGGGACTCCCGCGACATGGTTGCCGTGGGACTCAGGCCGGCGACTCGACGGATTTCTGCCCCTGCCAGATCCGGCGCAGCAGCCGAGGCAGCAACAGCAGCAGGGCCAGCACGGCAAGAATCGCCAGCCCCAGCTGGACCCGGTTGTCCGCATCGCCCGCCACCATCTCTCGCGTGGCGTGCCCCAGCCAGGAATAGGCGAACAGGCTGGGGATCAGTGCGACCAGGGTCGTGACCGTGAACACGGTCAGCGGCATGCGCACCAGGCCCAGGGCGTAGTTGGTCGGGGCGAACGGGAATACCGGCACCAGACGCGTCAGTGCGACCACGCGCCAGCCCTCGGCCTCCACATCCTCGCGCAGCCGTGCACTGCGCGGACCCAGGCGCGGTTCCAGCCAGGGTTGCAGCAGGGTGCGCGCCAGCATGAACGCGATGATCGCGGCGATGGTTGCTGCCAGCAGGCTCAGGGCCCCACCGGTGAACGGCCCGAACAGCGCCCCTCCCAGCAGGATCCAGAAGGTACTGGGTAACGGAAACAACGCGAGGACGACGAACGCCAGCACAAACACCATGTAGGCGCCCGCCCCCCAGCTGGCGAGCCACGCCTCGACGTCCTGCAGCGGCAGCAGATCGGGCCACTCGGTGGTCAGTGCCACCCAGACCAGCGATCCTGCCAGCAGGATCGCGGCCAACAGCCACCAGCGTCCGGGATGATGTATCTGCATGGGTCCCTATTCTTTGTCGTCACCGCGCAGCCGCTCCAGCCGCTCGGCCAGCGCGCGCTCCGTGCCCTCGCGTTTCGCCCGATAGAAGCGCTGGTCCTCCAGCCCTTCGGGCAGATAGACCTGCCCGCGCGCGAAACCGTCCGGTTCGTCATGATCATAGCGATATCCCGCACCGAACCCCTCCTCGCGCATCAACTCCGTGGGGGCATTGCGAAGATGCAGGGGCACGCCGGGGCTGCCCGTCTCAAGGATGCTGGCGCGGACCTCGTTTAACGCGGTGTAGGCGCTGTTGCTCTTGGGGGCGGCGGCCAGCTCGATCGCCGCCTGGATCAGCGCGAGGTCGCCTTCCGGCCGTCCAAGCCGCTCCATCGTCTGCCAGGCCGCCAGCACCCGTGCACCCAGCCCTACGGCCGCCAGCCCGATGTCTTCGTAGGCCATGCGCAGCAGGCGCCGGCCGAGATAATCCGGGTCGCAGCCGGCATCCAGCATGCGCGTCAGCCAGTAGACGGCCGCGCCGGGATCGGATCCGCGCACCGACTTGTGCAGGGCAGAGATCTGGTCATAGAAGGCATCGCCCTGGCGGTCGAAGGCCAGGCTCTGCGCCCCCATCACCGCGCGCAGGGCATCGGCGGTGATCTCGCCGTCGCGCGCCAGATCCGAGGCGGTCTCCAGCCAGTTCAGCGCCCGCCGGGCGTCGCCGTCCGCCGCGCGGGCCAGCCGCTGGCGTTCGGTGGCCTCCAGCCGCAGGCCCCGCCCCCCGAGTCCGCGCTCGGTGTCGTCAAGCGCTCGTTCGATCAGCGCCTCGATCGCCTCGGCGCCGACGGACTCCATGCGATAGACGCGCGCCCGCGACAGCAGTGCGCTGTTGAGCGCGAACGAGGGGTTCTCGGTCGTGGCCCCGACGAAGGTCAGTGTCCCGTCCTCGATGTGCGGCAGCAGGGCATCCTGCTGGCCCTTGTTGAAGCGATGGATCTCGTCGATGAACAGCAGCGTGCTGACCCCGTTGCGCCGCCGGGCCTTGGCCGCGTCCACCACCGCGCGCACGTCCTTGACCCCGGCCAGCACCGCGGACAGCGTCACCAGACGCTGCGCCCCGGCCGCCGCTACCAGGCGGGCCAGCGTGGTCTTGCCGCAACCCGGCGGGCCCCACAGGATCATCGACGGGGTCTGCCCCTGCTCGATCGCCTGGCGCAGGGCGGCATCCGGCCCGACCAGGTGATCCTGGCCCACCATCTCGTCCAGCCGCGCCGGCCGCATGCGCTCGGCCAGCGGTGCGTTCGGGTCCGGGCCCTGTGCGACCGGTTCGGGCTCGGGGGGCAATCCGCCCGCATCCGGGCCGAACAAGTCGCCTTCGGAGATATCGCTCATCATTTCAGTGTACCGCGCCCGCCATTACCGAGGCATGGCAAACTGAGCAGTGAGCAGGCCCTCTGTTCGCAAGCCCTGCACGGTTGCGCCCTCTCCGCTGATCAAAGGTTTCCATGCCGCGAAACGGAATCACAGCATGAAGCTGCCCTGGCAATCCCTGCGCCTGCCGAAGGGCCTCGGCTGGCGCAAGATCATGCAGGCCGTCCTGCGGCCCGAGGCGGAGGCCCCCGATGCCGACGTCGTGGCCGAGCGGGCGCGCGAGCAGGCCCCCGTGCTGTGGCTGCTGGGCAAGGTGCAGTCGGGCAAGAGCACGCTGGTGCGCGCGATCACCGGCGACTCCGACGTGGCAATCGGGACCGGTTTCCAGAGCTGCACCCGGACGGCGCGCGCCTACGACTTCCCGGCCGAGGCCCCGGTGCTGCGCTTCCTGGACACGCGAGGTCTGGGCGAGGTCGCCTACGACCCCGACGAGGATCTCGCCGAGCTCGCGGGCCACGCGCACATGGTGGTCGCCGTGGCGCGCGCGATGGATCTGCAGCAGGAGCCCGTCCTGAATGCCCTGCGGGACATCCGCCGTCGGCATCCGAACTGGCCGGTCCTGCTGGTCCAGACCTGCCTGCACGACGGCTATCCCGACGGGCGCAATCATCCGCCCTACGCCGAACTGGACCGCAGCCCCGGGCTGGAGGAACTGGCCCGCGCGCGACGCACCCAGGCCGAGGCCTTTCGCAACCTGCCCGGGACCGGCCCGGTGCAGATCGTGCCCGTCGACATCACGCCCGAGGACGAGGGCTTCACCCCGACCCACTACGGCCTGGACGCCCTGCTCGACGCCCTCGAGAACCTGGCCCCCGAACGCATGGGGGTGATCCTGCAGGGGCTGCGCCAGTCCGCAGGCGGCGATGCCCGTCGGCTGCGCGCCCGATCGCACATCCTCGGCTACGCCAGCGTGGCCGCAACCACCGATGCCGTACCCCTGCTGGGCCTGTTCTCCGTGCCGGCGGTCCAGGGCAAACTGCTGCACAGCCTGGCCAGCATCTACGGGGTCACCTGGGACTCCCGCAGCCTGCGCGAGTTCTCCGCGGCCCTCGGGTCCAGCACTCTGCTCGGCCTGGGCCTCAGCCACGGGGCCCGGCAAATCGGCAAGCTGGTCCCGGTGTACGGCCAGACCGCGGGGGCCGCGGCGGCGGCCGCCACCAGCTTTGCCACCACCTATGCGCTGGGCTATGCCGCGCGCCACTACCTGGCCCGTCGACATGACGGGCGCGAGGCCACCGCCGGGGTAGAACAGGCCTACCGCGATGCCCTGCGCGAGGCCCTGAACCTCGCCCGGAACCGCCAGGCCGAACCCTCGGGGAGCGACACGCCATGAAGCGCCACTGGCTAACCCGCCTGAAGGTCACGGGAGTCGCCTTCGCCGCGGTCCTGCTGCTGTCGCCCTTTCTGGCGGCCTTCATCCTGGGTCTGCTCTGGCTCTACGAACACAATGCCCTGCTGATCTGGATCGCCGCGGCCGCGATCGCCGCCGGCAGCGTATGGGGCATGACGCTGTGGGCGCGCCATCGGATCAAGGTCCACACCCGCGAGCGGACGACCGAACCCGTGCGCGCCGCCGATGGCGACTGGGCCCCGCTCGAACACGCCGCCTGGGCCGAGGTGATGCGCCTGAGCGAGCAGGCCAGCGGCGACATCGTCACCGACTACGACCGCCTGCGGGCAGCAGGCGAAGAAACCCTGCGCACGGTGGCCGCGCACTATCACCCGGAACAGGAAGACCCCATCTGGGAGTTCACCGTGCCCGAGGCCCTGCTGCTCAGCGAGCGGGTCAGCGCCCGGCTGCGCAGGATCCTGCTGGAGGAAGTGCCGCTGTCGGATCGCGTGCGCATGGGCCAGCTCCTGCGTGTCTGGGGCTACCGACCCATGGTGGCGTCCGGGCTGTCCTACGGGCGCACAGCCTACAAGGCCTACCGCATCGCGCGCCTGGCCAATCCCCTGCATGCCCTGGCGGCGGAGCTGCGCGATCGTTTCTTCAACGAGCTCTCCGACACCGCACGCGAATACCTGCTACGACAGGTCGCGCGCATCTGGATCGAGGAGGTCGGACGCGCCGCGATCGAGCTCTACTCCGGCCGTCTCCAGCACGATACCGACGCCCTGGCCGAAATCGCGCAACAGGAAGTACAGGCGAGCGCCCCCTCGGAGGACCCGTTCCCGGGTCGACCGAAGATACTGGTCGCGGGCCAGCCACAGGCCGGCAAATCCACGCTGGTCAACGCACTGCTGGGAGAATACCGCGCAGCCACGGACGTACTGCCGCTGACCGCCGAGCAGGAGGGCTATCTGCTGACGCTCGCGGACGGCCAGGAACTGCTGCTGGTGGACACCCCGGGGCTCGGCGACCGCATGGACGTGGATACCCTGGTTGAAGCCGCCCAGACCGCGGATCTGGTGCTCTGGGTCGCACCGGCGCACCAGGCCGACCGCTCCCCGGACCACGAAGCCCTGCAGGCCGTACGGCGATTCTTTGAAGAGCGCCCGGAACGACGCCAGCCCCCCATTCGCATCGTGGCCAGCCACATCGATCGCCTGTCCCCGGCCCGTGAATGGGAGCCACCGTATGCCATCGATCCACCGGACGACCGACCCAAGGCGCACAATATCGCGGCCGCCCGCCAAGCGATCGCCGAGGATTTCGGCCTGCCCGAACAGGAGGTCATCCCCGCCCGACTCGATGGCCCGATGCCCTACAACATCGACGCCCTGACCACCGAACTGGAAGCGCTGATTCCGGCCATGCAGCAAACCCGCAGGACCCGTCTCCTTCGCTATCCTCCGGCGCACACCTGGCGCCGGCTCTGGCGGCAGGCGCACCAAGGCACCCGTCGCCTGCTTGGCCGCCTCTGAACCTCGCTGCCAATACAGGATCAATAGTCGACAAGCGGTCCACGAAGGTCCAAACCCGGAGGCGCAAGCGATGCGTGTCTTACTCACCCTCCTTCTGGCCGCTTCGGTCGGCTGGTGGACCCCGGGGGGAGCGGCACTCGCCGTGGAAGTGCTTGACCGGCATTTTGATACCGATGGTGACCGGTACGAACTGAGAGTGACCTTCCTCGTCGAGGCCCCGCCCGATGTTCTCTGGTCATATCTGACCGATTACGACGCGCTGAGCCGCTACTCGGAATCCATCCGCGAGAGCCGCCTCGTTTCCCGATCCGATGACGAAATCGAGGTCACAAGTGTCGTACACAGCTGCGTATTCGTGTTCTGCCGGACCATCCGCCGCCACGAACGGGTAACCGAGTACTACCCCGAGCGCATTGACGCCGAGGTCGACCCGGAGAACAGCAACGTTCGCGCCGGCTCGACCCGCTGGGAGCTGCAGCCCGAGGCCGGCGGCACCCGCCTGACGATCCAGATGCATGTGGAACCGGACTTCTGGGTCCCCGGCTTTATCGGCAAGACCCGCATCCAGCGCGCCACCCTGCGGGAGACGACCGAGCTGCTGCGCTACATCGAACGCGACTACCGCGCCAGCCGCTGACGCGCAGGCTCTCTACGAGCAACTGAACAATGGGTGCCCTGCCAGCAGCCGGTCAAGGCGATTTCGCAGTTCGTCGCGTACTGGACCGGCGCGATCCGCATCGAGACGGGAGGTAAAGAGGGACTCGTACCATTCCTCTTCTTCGTCCATGTCCCAGTCGACCTCGCGCAGCAGGGCCTGGCCGGCCTCGGGAATCGGGGCGGGGAGCTCGCGACCGGTCAGCAGGGCCCAGACCCCGGTCCAGCAGCGCGCCAGCGCCAGCGGGTGATAGCCGCCACCCCCCAGCACCAGGAGCCTCGGCGTGCCGTCGGCGTGGCGCGGGCTGGTCTCGATTACGTCGTCGATGCAGGCGAGGAAGCACTGGGTGGAGATGCCGAACTTGCCGAGCGGGTCCGGCAGCAGCGCATCGGTGCCGGCCTGGACCACGACCGCATCCGGCTGCCAGCGGTTGCGCACGGCCTCCCAGACGGCCGTAAAGGCGGCACGGAATTCCGTGTCGTTGGTCTCCTTCGGCAGCGGCAGGTTCACGGCGTTGCCCAGCGGTCCGGTGTCCTCGATGCGGCCGCCCTCGAAGGGGTAGCCGTATTCGGTGTCCATGTGCAGGGAGACGGTGAGCACGTCCGGGTCGTCGGTGAACGCGGCCTCGACCCCGTCGCCGTGGTGGGCGTCGATATCCAGATAGAGCACGCGCTGCCCGGCCTGACGCAGGCGCAGGATCGCCAGTGCCGGGTCATTGAAGTAGCAGAAGCCGCGGGCCTGGTCGGGGGCGGCGTGGTGCATGCCCCCGGCCGGGTTGAAGGCCATGCGCCCGTCCAGCACCACCTCGGCCCCCTGGATGGAGCCCCAGGTGGCGGTCGCCGGGGTGGCGAAGAAGCCGGCGAAGAACGGGTTCTCGAAGTTGCCGATGTTGTGGCGGTCGCGGTAGCGCTGGAACACCTTGCCGAGCGCCTCGGCGCGCTGCATCGCGGCCACGTACTCGCGGGTGTGGAACCACTCGAGTTCGGCCGGCTGTGCCTTGCGCGATACAGCCATTTCCTGCGGCGTGATCGCGTCATAGGCCTCGATCAGGTCGATGGTCAGCGAGACGCGCGGGATCCCGAGCGGGTGGTTGTCGCCGTAGCTGTGGCCGCGGTAGCGCGGGGCATGCAGCAGCGTGGCATGACGGCGGGCCGGCTCCGGGTGCCGGTCCGCGGCCCCGGTGGATGCGTCGATGGCTTCGGGGGTGGCACTCACTGTCGCAGCCTCAGGTAGATCTCGGGCAGACGGCGCGGCAGCTCGTCCACGTGGTCGATGATGGTGTAGTGACCGGGACCGAAGATCGCCGGCAGGTATTCCGAACCGGACGGGTCCAGGGTGATGCAGAACGGGTGCACGCCGGCGTCCACCGCCTCCTTCATCGCCATGCGCGTGTCCTCGTGCAAGTAGCGCTGGTCACCGCCGTCGTCGTAGTCGGCCGGGCGGCCGTCGGACAGGATCAACAGCAGCCGGCGCTGGGCCGAGCAACGGCGGAAGGCCTCCAGCGAATGGCGGATGCCCGCGCCCATGCGCGAGGCCAGGCGCCCGGAGACCCCGGCGATGCGGGCGCGGACGGTGTCGTTCAGGTCCTCGTTGAAGTCCTTCAGCCAGTAGTAGTTGACCTGGTCGCGCTGCTTGGAGGCGAAGCCGGAGATCGCGTAGGGGTCGCCGACCTTCTCGATAGCCTCGGCGAACAGCATCATCCCCTCGCGCACGCGGTCGACGATCTTGCCCTGCCCGCCCGGGTGGCGCGCCATGATCGAGGTGGACATGTCCGCCAGCATCATTACGCCGGTATCACGGTGCTGCACCGCACGGCGCCGGTAGATGAAGGCCTTCGGCGACAGCCCCGCCTTCTTGTCGGCGATGAAATCGATCACCGCCTCGGTGTCCAGCTCGTCGCCGTCCATCTGCTTGCGCTGCGGCGCCAGGCGCATCGGGCGCTGCATCTCGAGCCCGCGGGTCAGGCGTTTCAGGGTATCGGCGTTCTCCGACAGGATCGTGGCCGCGAGTTCCGGGTTTTCGTCGTCCAGCACCCGCTCGTAGAGGTTCACCCAGTCGGAGATGTAGCGCTGCTCGCGGTAGTCCCACTCGGGATACGGGATGCCATCCTTCTTCGGGGTGTAGGGCGCGGCGCGCTTGGCCACCTGCGCCGGCTGCGGGATGCCCGTGCCGATACGCCCGCCGGTGCCGGAGGTCTCCTGCTGCGGGGTCTGGATGTCGGCGTCCGGGTCCTTCTGCGCCTGCTCCGGGGCCTGCTGCGGCTGTTCCTCCTGCTTCTCGCGCTCGAACTGGTGCTCGTCGTGCGCCTCGTGGTCGCGGAAGTCGGCGAGGCTGCCATCGCGCTTCCGCTGCGGATACACCGGCAGCGACTGGTTCAGCGACAGCCCGGGCAGATAGGCCTCCGCGCGTTCCTCGATGGTGATCTCGGGAAAGGCGTCGTCGGCGAAGAGCTCCTCGCCGACCGCCCAGGCGGTGACGATATCCGCGTCCGGCTCCAGCACGCGCGCCAGACGCGGGTCCTGTGGCTCGTCGCGCAACAACGCCTGGTGGGCCCGCAGTGCAAAGTCGTAGTAGACGCTGGCCGCGCCCTCCGGGCGCCCGTGGACCTCGGCCAGCGCCACCAGGCGCGGCAGGAAGTTCGGGATGCGCGGGGCCAAGCGCGCGTTCACGCGCAGGTCCTCGGCCAGGTCGAACAGCACCTGGAAGCGGAACATGCGCGCCTCGAACTGTGCGAACAGCGGGCGCCAGGTGATGCGTGACTTGTCGTCCAGCGGCGGATGCTCGGCCCCGGCGCGTTCGAACAGGCGCTCGACGTCGGCGTGCGCATACGTATCGAAGGCGAGATGCGCGGCCGCGTGCTGGGTGGCGACCATCGCCTCCTCGCGCGAGTCCATCACCGCCGGCATAAACAGCCGCCGGCCGTCGGTCTCGAGCATCGGGCGACCCTCGCCCGGCTTCCAGCTGGAATCGGCCAGCGGGATGTCGGCGTCCAGCCAGGCCAGCAGCACCAGGCGCAGGAAGCGCCCGTGCATGCGCGGGCGAAAGCCCGGCAGCGCCTCCAGCAGCAGCTTCAGGCTCTCGTCGCTCTCCAGGCGAAAGTAGGCCTCGCCGCGCGAGCGCCCGGCCTTCAGCAGGTCCGCGCCGCGCCGCGCCCAGGACAGCAGGCCCTGGTCGCCGACCAGATTGCGGGCGATCGGCGCGCCCTCGAGATAGGCATCCAGCGTCAGGCCGCGTTCGTCGAACAGTGTCTCGGCCGGCTCGATCAGCGCGCGCAGGCCCTCGATGCCGCGTCCGGCGGAGAGCTTGTCGAACGGCGTCTCGAAGTAGGCACGGGCATCGGGCAGGCTGCGTTCGCACCAGCGCAGGCCGATCTCGGCCCACTCGCGCTCGCCGGCCTCGCCCCAGGCGTCATACACGCGATCGGCCTGGGCCATGAAGCCTTCCAGCGCATCGGCGGAGTTGACCCACTGCTTGAACCGGGCGGCCTGCTCCAGCCACAGGTCCACTGTCTGCATGTGCTCCGCGAGTCGTGCGGAATTGCGCATGAAGCTCTTGCCGGCCTCGCGGTCGTGGAAGAACAGCTCGCGCACGGTCTCGATCCAGCGCCGCGCGGTGGCGGCACCGAACGCGCGAATGGCCGGGAGGGCCTCCTTGGTGTCGCGGTGGGCGACGAAGCTGATGTCCTCCAGGTGCTGGAGGACCTCCTCAATCTCGACGAGGTCTTCGGCTTCCGTGTTCGCCCCGCCGCTGTTGCGGGCGTGATCGCTCACGCGGCTTCGGACTCGGGGAAGTGGGCGTCGAAGATCTCTTCCAGCGCCTGGATCAGCTCGGGGTCATCGGTGATCGGGGCGATCATCGCGGCGCGGCAAGCCACGCGCGGGCTCAGCCCTGCCTGCATCAGCTCGCCGGCATAGGCGAGCGCACGGGTAGAGGTCGCCTCTTCCAGTCCGTGGTCCTTGAGTGCACGTGCCTTGCGTCCTGCCGCGACCAGTTTTTCCACGCGATCGGCATCCAGGCCACCGGATTCCTTGGCCACGATCTCGCGCTCGACATCTTCGGCCGGGTAGTCGAAGTGGATACCGACAAAGCGCTGCTTGGTCGAGGGCTTCAGGTCCTTCAACACGGTCTGATATCCCGGGTTGTAGGAGATCACCAGCATGAAGTCCTCGTGCGCATCGATGATCTGGGACTTCTTGTCCAGCGGGAGCTGGCGGCGATGGTCGGTCAGCGGGTGAATCACCACGGTGGTGTCGGTACGCGCCTCGACGATCTCGTCGAGGTAGCAGATCGCGCCCTCCTTGACCGAGCGGGTCAGCGGTCCGTCCTGCCAGACGGTCTCCTCGCCCTCCAGCAGGAAGCGCCCGACCAGGTCGGAGCTGGTCAGGTCCTCGTGGCAGGAGACGGTGACCAGCGGCTGGCCCAGGGTATGCGCGACATGTTCGAGAAAACGGGTCTTGCCGCAGCCGGTCGGGCCCTTGAGCATCACCGGCAGGCGCTTCGAGTACGCGGCCTGGAAGATCTCGATCTCGTCGCCCTGGGCCTTGTAGAACGGGGCATCGCCCGCGTCGCCGGGCTTCTCGATCACGTCGCGTTCCACACCGCGGATACGGTTAATCAGGTTCTTCATGGGGTCTCCGATGCCGACCGCGGGGGCCGGGGCTGGTGTATGCGCGGGAGCGGCGTTACCCTCCGCCGGGCTGGCGGCATACCCCTCGGCATCCCGTCGTGTTCCCGCAGGCTTTGTTGTATCATTGGCTGTTTATATTCTATCGAACCTGCGCACTTCCATGAACCAAACGCCCTTCCCGGTGCGGGATCGGGCAGGTGAAGGCGCCCGCAAATCGGATTCAGCGCGTCAATAGAGGACCCGGTATGAAACTTGTCAAACTCGTCAAGCTGAACAACCTGCAGTACAACCCGAATCGCGACCCGGAGGTCTACCGGCGCCCGATCAACGAGGAATTCCGGGTGCAGGCCCTGCTGAACGGCTCCGGCACCGCCCAGTGCACGTTCTCGGTGGAAGGCGAAGCCCTGTGCGAGAGCAGCGTGTCCCTGCCGGGCACCTTCGACTGCAAATTCAGCTTTGACACCGCCGGCACCCGCATGGGCGACCTGGTGATCGAGGCCAACGGCGAGACCTACCACGAGAAGATCCGTATCGACGTGCTGGAGCACGCCTGGATCGGCTAAGGCCGCGCCAAGCCCCCGCGATCCGCACGAACGCCGGATCCGCGAAACAAAAAGGCCCCGTGGCAGACGCCCGGGGCCTTTTTGATGGGACGCTCAGCCCCAGTCGTACATGCGGATGAACTCGGGGAGCTTTTCGACCATCTCCTCTCGTTCGAAGAAGCGATCGGCCCGCGCCAGACGCATCTCGTCGCGGATGTCCTGGTCCCCGCCAAAACAGAACACGGGCAGGTTGATCTGGTACTCCATGCGCAGGATGCGAATCACGTCCAGCGGATCGAACACCTCGATCTCGTCCAGGTCCAGCAGCAGGAAACGATAAAGCAGCACCTCGTTCCAGGCACCCAGGTCCTCTAGGTCGGTCACCGGGTGCAGGTGCCAGTCATCAGGCAGTGCGGCGCCGATCTGCTCGATCATTGCCTGATCGCGGCTCATCAGGATCAGGCGTTTTTCCAGCCGGCGCTGAATGGTCGGTTCGGACATCGGTTCGCCTCGTAAAGCTGTTGGGGGATGGCCGGTTACACACGCACGGCGATCAGGCGGCGGCGATCCCCCGGTAGAGGCCGTCGATGCGCGCGCTGACCTCGTCGACAATCACCGTGTCGAGCTGGCCGTTGAGGCGCGAGCGCACGCGCAGGCGCTCCGGGGATTCGCCCACCAGGGTCTCGCGCAGCACACGATCCACGCTCGGATCCTCGCACCAGATCCGCGCAATGTGGGTTCCGGTGATATGCAGGCGCAGGCGGCCGCAATGGCCGCGCGTCTCGAATACGTGGTTCTCGCGATTCACGCGGATCCCGTCGCGGATGGCCGGCCCGCCCTGGCTGTCGGCCAGGTCGGCGAGCTCCTCGCGCCCGGCCGCCAGCCACTCGTCGTAGTCCGCGGCACTTGGACGGTAACGCCGCGCGGGGGTGCTGAAGCGGCGCTCCAGCACCTCGCTCAGGGCGGCCTCCAGACGTTCCGGGGTCGGCGCCGCCTCGGGACACTGTGCGGCACAATCGGTCATGCCCTCCTCCAGTGCGGGGCGCAGCCACTCACGGTAGCCGTCGCTGGGGGCATGCACGCAGGCGAGGAAGCGTTCCACCGGGAAGCGGCGCAGGAAGCTGGCACCAAACACGCAACCCTCGTTCAGCGTGGCCGCGCCGGTGCCCATGATCTTGCGTCCCTGCACCCAGACGTCCTGGCCGCGCGCCTCGACGCCTTCGAGCCCCAGCTCGCGCAGCACATCCATCGCGATGCCCAGACCCAGCGCGAACAGGTGGCGGTGGCCACGGGCGAGGACCTGGCGGGGCTGCACCAGGAAGAAGCAGGCCTGGTCGGCATCCACCCAGACAGAGCCGCCCCCGAGCGGGCGGCGCACCACGGGCACGCCATTGGCCTCGCAGGCGGCCAGGTCCAGATCCACGGCCGGGTCCTGGCTGGCGCCCACGGAGATGTGCGGCTCTTGGGAGTGCACCCACAGCACGCGCAACGGCGACTCCGGCGGCGTGCTGCTCGCCAGACCGGTATACAGGGTGTGGAGTTCTTCCGCGGAGCGGGCCCCGGCATCAATCCATTCCGGGGTGACCGTGGATGCGACCAAGAATCAGCCCTCGGGTTTGTCCTGCTCGGACGGGTTCTCGTCGTCCTTGCCGGGCTTGTAGAAGTAGCGGAAGTAGAAGTCGCTGCGCGAGAGGTCTTCGTACAGCTTGGCACGTTCCTCGACACCCCCGCGCATGATCTCGACCATGGCCATGGCCTGCTCGCCGTCGATGATATGGATCCCGCCGGTCAGTTCCTGGTCGGTATTCAAAAAATGCGCGGCCAGCTCTTCCGGCTCCTGGATGTACACCAGGAAGGACTGGCAGTCAGGGTCCTCGAGATCCAGGGGCTGCATCACGATCTTGCCCAGCCAGGCCAGGCGCGCGACCTGGTTGAACTGGTGGATATCGAGCTTCTTGCCCTTCTTGTACTTGTTGAGTTCGTTACGGATCTCGCCGATGTTGGCGATCTTCATCGATTTCATGGGGCGTGCATCCTGCCGCGAATGAACCGGGAGCATAAACAAGTCCAGCCCTCGGCCGTAAAAAAACCCCGGCGGACCGGGGTTCTTGAGCGTAATCCGGGGCTATTGCCCGCGTTCATTCGCCATCCCTGGCGTTATGCTTCTACCAGTCGAAGCCATCGTCTTCGGGCTCCTCAAAGCCGGCCACCTCGCGCAGGGTGTCTTCCAGCCTCCCCGGGACACGGCGCAGCTGCATGAAGCTGTGGTCACCGAGCATGCGCAGATCCGGCCAGTGCAGCGCCGCACGAAAACGCATGTGCAGCGCCTCGATATCGCCCCCCTCCACCAGGATCTCCTGCGGCACATAGGCGGTGTGGCGAAGCTCGCGCACGTCGATCGTCTCCAAGGTATGGAGGTCGGCGGCCTCGGCCTCGGCGCCGTCATCGGCACGGATCGCCACGCCGATCAGCGTAGCGTCCGTTCCCGGGATATCCAGCCGGTAAATCTCCGACACGCCCCCACGCCGCTCGCCCAGACCGGCATCCAGCTCCTCCAGGGCGGCGCTCCGCGAGCCGTGGCTACCCAGGTCATACGGGGCGTTGAAGCGCTCCATGCCGAAGGTATAGCGATAGCGCTGCAGTTCCCTCGGGGTCATCCCGTCTTCCGACCCAAAGTGCTGTTCATCACCCAGCACATCCGCCAGCCGCGCGCTGACATCGCTCACCGAGGCGTCGATGCGGTAGGCATGCCGGAAGTACTCGAGGTTGTTGTAGCTGACCTGAACCTCGCCGTTGGTCGCAGTCACGGCCACCCGGATGGGTGCGATGTACGCTGCCCGGTCCTGGGAGCCCGCCACCGCCAGCAGGTCGTCGTGGGTGACCACGATCACATGGCGATCGTCGCTGACCGGGTATTCGCCCAGGGTCTGGAAATCGGCTTCTTCGAGTCGCTCGCGGACCGCCTCCACCTCACCGCTGACATCGGAGCCGGACGTGGTGTAGGCCAGTACCAGCGGCCGATAGACATCGTCCGCCAGCGCCGTGGCGGCCGTGCCCAGGGTCAGCAGACACGCGCCGAAGAACGCGAGAACGGCAGGCACGCGGATAATTCCGCGCAATGCGTGGATTGCTCGCATGGGATCCTCCTTTGGATTTTGCTTGCTCGAGCACAGGCTCGATCAGTATGCCTTCCGACGAAAGGGCCCGGGCCCCACCCCCCGATGGGTCCCGGTGTCCGGCACCGTCCGCCCTCCCTGGCGGCACCGGCCCCTCATCCAGGGCCGGCAGCTCACCCCGAAGCCCGCGCCGGGCACCGGTGCGGCCTACTCACGGCCGCCCGGGCGCAATCGATCAGAAGCGGTACGCGTACCCGACCTCAAGCTCGTACTGCCGCATCTCGATCTCGATGTCCTGACCCGCCATACCCGTAATGTCCTGACCACGCACCCGTTGTGTCGGCGCATACATCGCCGCGAAGTTTATCTCGTGCTGGCCGAACTCGCGGGTGAAACCGGCAGTGAAGTGATCGGTCATTACGGCCGGAGCCAGGATATTCAACATCACATCCTCAGAGCTGATCGGGTTTTCACCACGGTTGTAGCCAACGCGCCAGGTCCAGCCGTTGCCCCCATCGATCTGGGCGCCGAACTTGAAGATATTCACGTCGTCCCAACCAAACCCCGGACCGCCATCCGAACCAAATCGGTTGCCCTGTAGAAAGTTCGCGCTGGGGTTCGCAATCGCATCGATTTCCGAGTACCGAATCTTCTGGTAATCAGCGGAAAGCGTAACGCGAGGACTCACATCAACCGAGAAACCGAGACCGTAAGTCGACGGGATATCGAATTCACCCCCATTGGCAAACAACCCGGAGTATCGGTCGAGGTCGCCAGCCCGAATCTTGGAACGATAACTCGCACCGACCCGCGCTCCCTCCGCCAGTTCCGCCTGAAAGCCAATCTGCGCACCGTATCCCCAACTCGAATCCGTACGGCCACTCGTCACATTCCCGGGGTCTTCAGACGCCATCTCATTATCGAACGCATCCAAACCCTCGGCGCTAAAACGCTGATAGCTGATGATCGGGCTGAATCCAACGCTCACGCGACCATCGGCGAACTTCTGGGCATAGGTCGGGATGATGGCAAGCTGCTCGAGGTTCACGCCGGCAGTGCCGCCACAAAAGGCTCCGCCCTGGTTCCCTTGGCCCATCATTGCGCATTGCTCGCGACCGTAAGCCGGGTAATCCGTATTCATGCCCCCGTTCCCGAGCAATGCGAGCCCCCAGGACCGGGTTTCATCGATCTGCTGGACGAATGCCAGAGAAGGGATAAAGAAGTTTTCACTGTCACTATCCACGCTCCCCGGATTCACCATCGGGACTGGTGCACCTGGGTTGCTGGGCATGCCCGCCTCGAATGACCGTTCCGGGCGGAAGTAGGCGACCGACGCATCGAAGCGGGTTTCCATCCCGGCGATACCGGCGGGGTTGATGCCGGGGGCGTAGGCGTCCTGGGAGATGGCCATGCCAACCCCGCCCATGCCCTTGGCCTTGGTGCCATAGCCGTGCGAGAAGTAGCCGTTGGTGGCATTGGCAACGCCGGCGGTGCCCATCGCAAGGCCGACCGCGACCGTCACCAGACTGCGGCGAATGATGCGTGCTTCCATGTTGTTCTCCTTTGGTGGTCTTCTTGTTTTATGGCCCCGGCACCCCGGTTACCTGCGGCCCCCTTGTCTGCCGCCGGTCCGGTTTTGTGGTGCAGTGACCGCTCGCGGGTGGACGACCCATCCCCCCGGGAGTTCTTTCGGCGGGGCCCCTGAAAAATCCCCGCTCGAAACCTGAATATTCAAAACGCCTAATCAACCCCCTGACGTGCGAAAGCCCCGGAGACCGGGGCTTTCGGCATACATCGAGTTTTATGCGGACTTCTCGTCCTCGGCCTCGTCGGCGTCGAAGTCGAAGGTGCCGACATCCTCCCCGGCCATCTGCCGCTGGACGAACCCGACGTCCGTCGAGTTGAGGGCAAACGGGAAGGACAGGATGTCCGTCGGGCTGGAATCGCCGTAGGGGCGGTTACAGGCCGAGACTTCCTCGTCCGACTTGCCGGGGCAGCCGGAGGTCTGGAACGGCTTACCGGAGGCGATCAGTTCGTCCACCTCGGACTGCGGCAGGCCGAAGTCCACCACCTGTCCGTCGGCGTTGAACTTCATGTCGTCGATACGGCCGCCGGCGTAGTCGATCACGAAGCGGCCCAGCTGCACGCGGCGCCACTGGTCACGTGGCACCGGGTTCCAGTCTTCCATCAGCGAGCCCTCTTCCGGGAAGAAGGCAAACATGTGGTTGTGGCCACCCAGGTCGCGGATGCGCTGGCAGACCTGCAGGATCTCTTCCTCGGTCTCGCCCATGCCGCAGATCAGGTGGGCACCGAACTTCTCCGGGCCGAAGATCTCGGCGGCCCACTCGATTGCCTGCCAGTATTTGTCCCAGGTGTGCGGGCTCTCGACCGACTTGCCGCGGGTGCGCTCGAAGATCTCCGGGGTCACCGCGTCCAGCGCGACGGTGAAGATGTCCGCGCCCTTGTCCCGCAGGAGCTGGAGGTCCTCGTAGCTCATGGTGGTCGGGTTGGACAGGATCGACACCGGGATGTGGTTGACCTCGGCGACCCACTTCTCCAGCAGCTCGACGGTGTCGGCGTCGGAGTTCGGGTGCGTGATCATGGAGATGCACATGCGCTCGAACTGACCGGCGTCGGAGTTGTTCTTGACGCGCTCGATCACCTCGTCGTACTTGGCGGTCGGCCAGTCCACGCGGATGAAGTTGCGGTCGGCGTAGTCACGCGATTCCTCGCGGTGGCGCGCCAGGCCGCAGTAGGAGCAGTTCGCGCGGCAGCCTTCCGGGTAGGTGACCAGCAGGTTCAGGCAGTGGGTGCAGGACGTGCGGTGCATGGTACCCGGCACCAGGCCCAGCGTGATCGCCGCCGCCGTGGACATCTGCACGTACTCCGGCGAACGCATGTCCGGGGTCTTGATGTGATAGTCGGGCCGGTAAAAGTTGATCGGCGCGACCATCTCCTCTGCACTTGCACTCATGGAATTCCTCCAGCGTTGTTCACCGGGTGCGGGGCACCCGCCAACCGGGCCTACGCGGCCTGGTCACCATCGTTGAAATACTCGGAAAATGCAATCCATCCGCGGCGCTGCGTGGCGTCTTCCTGCGCCCGCGGCGTTCGCCAGTGTTCGTTCAGGAACGCGCGGCGCTTGCAGGCGCGCTCCAGGGCCGGACCATACTGATCGCGCATCTCCTCATCGTAATCGTCGAAGGCCTCGGCGTCACCCTCGAGATGCGCAATCGCGGCCTCGCCCGCCGCCTCGCCGGACACCACGGCCGCGGCAATCCCGGCCCCGGTAATCGGATGGGTAAACCCGCCGGCATCGCCCACGAACAGGACATCGCCCCGGTACAGGGAATCGCGCAGGCCGCCGACCGGGATCGCGCCGCCCGTACGGTGGCGGATCTCCTCGCCCAGCAGCCCCTGCTCGACGAGCTGGGCATGCAGGGAATCCAGCGGCGTCTTCATGTCGTTGTCGATGCGCTTGTCGGCACCCAACCCCAGGTTCGCCCATTCCCCCTTGGGGAACAGCCAGGCGTACCCACCCGGGTAGTCGTCCGACAGCCAGACGTCGGTCGCGGTATAGGGCTTTTTCAGCGGCACCGTGTACTGGCGGGTCTGCACCACCGGCAACGCAGGCAGACCCAGGGATTCGGCTACCGGGGAATGCGGGCCGTCGGCCGCGATCAGCACCCGGTACTCGATCGCGCGTTCCTGCCCCTGGTGCTTCACGGTCGCCACATGCCGTTCGGCATCCACGCGTTGCAGCGGGGTCGAAGTCACCAGCTGTGCGCCATTGGCCTGCGCCGCCTGGATGATCGCGCGGTCGAACTCGCCGCGATCCACCATCAGCCCGGGGAAGTCGGAGTGCTCCACAGCCCCGGAGGGCAGGAAGCTCTGCATCGAGTCGATACGCTGCAACAGCACCCCCTCCGCCTGGGCATAGGCGCCCATCGGGTTGGGGATGAACTCCGCGCACTGCACCGGTTCCCCGAAGGCCTTGTTGCGCTCGACCGCCAGGACCGACAGCCCGGCCGCCGCGCACACGCGTGCCGCCGAGGCACCGCCCGGCCCCAGCCCGACCACCAGGACGTCGACCTTCTCGGGGAGCATTACGGCCGTCCCCCGACCAGTGGCGCCCACAGGACCGTCATCCCGCCGATTCCTCGGTCTCGGCCATCGCCAGGGCGGACTGGATCGCCGCAATGAAGTCATCCACGGTCAACTGCAGCATCTCGACGTCGCGCTCGGCAAAGAAGGCGCGCACGCGCTCTTCCATCTCGGCCTGCGGCGTGTCGCGCAGGGCCGCCTCGAGATCGGCGATGGTGCGCGCGGGCTTGACGAAGATGTCCCCGGTCAGCCAGAGCTGTTTCAGGCGCTTGCGCTCCGGGTCCAGCGCGACACCGACGCGCATCAGACCGCCGTCGGACTTGAAAATGCTCTCGAACATCGGGGCATCGGTGGCCGGGCGGTTGCGCTGGTAGACCCACTCTTCGGTATCGATCTCGGCCAGGGCCTCTTCGAAGGCCTTCTGCTCCTCGGGCAGCAGATCCGAGGGGGCCAGCTCGACCGCGAACTCCTCGGCGAAGGCCCTGGCAATCGCGTCCTTCACGTGGTTCAGATCCGGTCGCTCGCCCAGCAGGGTCGCCAGATTGACCACACGATCGCGAGCCGACTCGATCGCCTTGTTGGAGAGCTTCTCGGCCGGGATCCGCAGGATGCGCAGCATGTCCTCCACATCGAACTCGATCAGCAACGTGCCCTGGTACATGATCGAGTCGCCGTCGAATGCGCCTCCCGTGCCGGAGATCTTGCGCCCGTCGACCTCGATGTCGTTGCGCGGGCGGAATTGCGCATCCACGCCCAGCGTGCGGATCCCGGCAGCGGCGGCATTGCAGATGCGCTGGGCGATCTGCCCCATGTCCGCGGTCCCCAGGAAACGCTTGTCGAGGTACAGCTCCCAGCCGAGCTGGGTCGAATCAAAGTAGATCGCGCCGCCGCCGGTGATCCGGCGCTGGATCGCAATACCGTTTTCCTTGCAGTACTCGGTATTGATCTCCTGGTCCACGTTCTGATGAAAGCCCACCAGCGCACAGGGCTCGAACTGCAGGAAGCGCAGGGTGTGCGGCGATACGCCTTCCTGGTGGCACTCGAGCAGGGCCCGGTTGAAGGCCATGTTCTCGGCCGCCGGGCGCAGCCCGGTGTCCAGGACGCGCAGGGTCTTCTGGTCGCGCTCAGACATGGCAACCCCCTCCGGCCGCGGCGTTGCCCTCGGTCACGATTCGGATCCCGCCAAGGCCCTGGCGCGCCTTGCGTTCCTGCTCGCGACGCCGGGCCTCCTCTGCCACGATGGTGTCCAGATCGATTTCGACTCCGCTCTCCGCAGAGGTGCCGTCCTCCGCCATCACCTCGTCGCCGACGGCGATCGAGCAGCAGGCCGGCGTCACGCGGACCTTCTTGCCCAGGCGCGCGGCCAGTTCGACCACACCCTCGGCCGGGTGCGCAATACCGGACAGGCCGGCCATCACTGCATAGCTGTCGATCTGGCTCTTCGCCTCGCCCGGCGGACGCGCACAGCCGAGCAGCAGCGGGGTATCCCCCAGACGCTCGCGCGCATCATGGAAGAAGCGCCCGACCGCATGCACATCCGGGGTCTCGAACGGGCGACTGGCCGGGGCATAAAACGGCATCACGACCACCAGCACGACGGCATCCGGCAGGTGGCGCGCGAGCATCTCCAGCGCGTTCCACTCGCCCAGCAGCTTGCCGTAGTGCAGGCCGATCACGATGTGCGGGACCACCTTCATGTTGGTGTTCACCAGGCTCTCGAGCGTCTGCTCGAAGTCATCCACGCTGCGGCGCAGGTGGTAGACCTGCGTGATCGTGTCCTGGGCACCGATCACGTCCATCATCGCCGCATCAATGCCGGCCTGCTCCATCGACGTCGCGATGTTGTCGTCGACCAGCGCCGTGTGCAGCGCGATGCGAAATTCGGGGAATTCGTCCTTGATACGACGAATCGTGGAGTAGTACGGGTCGTACTCGACCTCGTTGCGGTGATTCGAGCCGCCCGTCAGGAGCATGCCCTGGGCGCCGGACTCGATCACATTGTTCACCTGGGCCCAGAGGTCTTCCGGCGTACGCACCGGGATCATCGGCTCCAGGATCTTGGCCTTGCAGTGATCACAGGCGAGCTTGCAGTCGCCCCCGGTGATCGACATCGCCGGCCAGGCGCTCTTGCCGCAATCAGCGAGTTCGCTTGTCTGGTACGACTTGAACGTCGGCGTATAGAAATGCACCGATCCGGGATCGGAGCCCCGCTGAATGCTGTGCTGGAGATCGTTCACCAACGCCGCATCGACAGGGATGTCTTCCAGGGGTTCGACCCGCTGGATTACCTCGTTCCAGGTCGTCATCAGCTTGCTCCGGATACCACAGAATCAAAAAAGGCCGCCGAACACTGGGGAACGGCGGCCGTAGGGAGACGCTGACTCAGCAGCCGCCGAAACCGTCCGCTTCCATCTTGGCCTCGAACGCGGCCAGGGCGTCGGAGCCGGTCTTCAGGTCGCCGACTTCGCCGTCCCAGTCTTCCGGCTTCAGCTTGATCAGCCAGCCTTCGCCGTAGGGATCTTCGTTGATCAGACCCGGGTTGGCGGCGACCTTGTCGTTGGTTTCGGTCACTTCACCGGTCACCGGGGTCTTCGCCGGACCCACCCACTTGCCGGATTCAACCGTGGTGCAGGACTTGTCCTTCTTCACGGTCTTGCCGACCTTCTTGGGGGTGAAGGACACGATGGTGCCGGCCAGCGAGCACGCGTAGGAGGTCAGGCCCACGGTCGCGGTACCGTCGCTTTCCTTGCGCACCCACACGTTGTTTTCAACGTTGTACATCAGATCTTCCGGAATATCACAACCCCGTACTGCGCCCATGTTTTCCTCCAAGCGTGAAAGTAATAATGCGGGAAAATTAAAACGTTATCGTTTTATCACTACGCAGAATCAGGTCCGCCAGCTCGCTCGCCCGATTCACTTCATCGACCTCGTCGATGAGATCCAAAGACGCGTCGATTCTATACCCCGGCAAAGCGGGCTGGCAAACGTGCAAACGCACGCCCGCGCGTTTTGCGTCCTGGATAAAATCCTTGATCAGCTTGCCATCTTCCATGGCCCTCAGGTCGTCGGCCACCCCCTTCTCCATCAGGCGAACCCCTTCCATGGTGAAGAAGATGTACACGTCCACGTCCATCGAGGCCATCACAGCCCCCAGATAGAACGGCGTCGCGCAACGCTGCGGTGTAGACGGGCCCGAGGTCATGATGAACACGACCGTCTGCTCGTCGTTGTCCAGATAATATTCGTTGTCCAGATCGGCCATCGTGCCCTCTATCGCAGCTTGCGTTGACACTCGATGTCTTCATCCTTCGCCCGCTTGCAGTAGCCCTCCTCGGCCTTGTCACCGGTCAGGAACTGCTCCAGCGCGGCGTCCGCGCCGTTGGTCGCCTCGACACGCGCGATCCATGCGTTATACGGGTCGGAGTTCAACAGCACCGGATTCTCCAGCACTTCTTCATTGCCCTCGACGATCTTGCAGTCGATGAAGTTCGGTATCGGACCGGCCCATTTGCCGCTCTCGATGGTGGCGACCGGCTTCCCGGGCGGCCGCCGGGTGCCGGGACGGCGCACGCGCACGTGAATAATCTTGCCCGCGATCGTCTGCGACAGATCCGTCATCCCCACGGTCAGGGTGTCATCGTCCTCGCGGCGCAACCAGATCTGGAACTCGTCGTCGTAGAACAGTTCGGGATGAAACTCGCAACCGTTGCAATCCATGTTTCGCCTCGTTCCCGGCATCGACACAAAAAACGGGCGCCAGGCGCCCGTTTTTCGAAGATACTACTGGGCCATGCGGGCCAGATACCCGGGGATCAGATGACCCCCTTCTCCTTCAGCAGCCCGATGGAATCACTCACGTTCTCGTGGATGCCCAGCTTGCGCGGAGACAGCCCCATCGCCAGACCCAGCAGCTGAGTGAAGTACAGCACCTTCACGTCGGTCTTGATGCCGAACTCGGTCTCGGCGCGGACCTGGTGCATCTCCAGACCGGAGTGGCAGGTCGGGCACTCGGTCGCGATCACCTCGGCACCGGAATCCTCCGCCGACTGCAGCAGGTTCAGCACCAACTGGGTCGAGGTATCGGAATCCGACAGGGTGTGCGCGCCGCCGCAGCAGGACGTCTTCAACGGATAGTCCACGTTCACCGCGCCGGCGGCACCCAGCAGGTCATCCATGAAGTGCGGCTGGTAGCTCGAATCCGAGCCCGGGCCGTTGTCCTTCTCGGGGAAGATCTGGCGCGGCCGGGTGTACATGCAGCCGTAGTAGTTGGCGATCTTGATGCCGTTCAGGCTCTTCGTCATCTTCTGCTTGATGCCCTCGGGCCCCAGCTCCTCCATCAGCCACTCGAGCAGATGCAGGGTGCGCACGTCACCGGTGTAGACCGGGTCGTCGGACTTGCGCGCCAGATCCTGGACGGTATTCATCGCGTCCTGGGAGGTGGCAGTCTCGTACTCGGCCTTCTTCAGGTTGTGGTAGCAGCCGTTGCACGGCGCCATCACGGTGTCCATGCCCATCTGCTCGGAGGCGATGGCCATGTTTCGGGCCGACAGGTACGTCTGCAGCATCGGATGGATGTTCTTCACCTCCATCGCACCGCAGCAGTTCCAGTCGCGCAGGTTCTCCATCTCGAGACCCAGCGCCTTGACCAGCACGCGCGTCGAGCGGTCGTACGGGCCGCCGGACCCCTCGAGGGCGCAACCCGGGTAGTAAGCAACCTTAGCCATGAGCGGCCTCCTTCTGTTCGCGCACGTAGTTCTTCAGCACGTCCCCGGTCTTGCCCCAGGACTTGGTGCGCGGCGTATGTACGGTGTTCATGCCCATCGCCATCAGGTGCTTCACCGGCAGGTGCTTCATCATGCGGAAGATGAACACCTTCAGCCATTCCTGGACCAGCGGCTGACCGGTCTTCTTGAAGAAGTTCTGCATCACCTTCCCGTCTTCGATGCGGCCGGTCTTGTAGATCTGATCGGCAAACTCTTCGTCGAAGATGGTCGACGGGGCCTTCTCGGTGATCCCTTCCTCTTCCATCCAGTGCGCAAGGGCCTTCATCACGCCTTCCGGCTTCACGTCCTTCGGGCAGATGTTGGTGCACTTGTTGCACGACACGCACTGCCAGATGATGTCCTTGTCCTTGACCAGCTCTTCTTTCATGCCCAGGCGGGTCAGGTAGATCCAGTAGCGCGGATTGAACTGCACGTTCTGCGCGTACATGGTGCAGGAGTTGGTACAGGACCCGCACTGCCAGCAGCGGTGCACATACTCGCCACCGGCATAGCCCTGGATCTTCGTCTCGAAATCGTCGTCGTAATCGCGAACGGTCCGCGGCGCGATCATCGTGTTCCAGTGTCCGGACACGTCCACGCCGTCGACCACCAGCTCGTCGTGCTGCTGGAGGCGTTCGTCCTCGATCAGTGCCTTTTCATGTATTGCCATGACGTCTCTCCGAAAACCTGTGCTACCAGGCTCAAGTTCGTTCCATTATTCAATGCAGCGACGCATCGTGACCTTTCAGGCGTCCTTCCGGGGAATCGATCCCCAGGAGCTTTACGCCTAGCTCCAGCGGGTCCTGCTTCGCCCCGAACTGGTTGTCGATCATGCCCAGACTCATCGACAGCGAACGCGCGTAGTCGGAGTAGGCCTGCACCCAAACCAGATCCGTGACAAACGGCAGGTCGCGGTAGAAGCCTTCCTCGGCCAGCGCATCGTAGAACCAGCGTCTGGCCCCTTCGATCGCCCCGACGGTCTCGCCAATCGGAATCGACCGCAGGGTGTCGTTCCCGCGAATAAACTCGCGCAACGCCCCAGTCGTTGTCCCCGTGTCCCACACCCAGCGCGTGGCCAGCGGGACCGTCTCGGGATCCGCGAAATGCAGGATCTCGGCACCGAAGTCCCAGAACCCGCGTCGCAGTTTCTTGTCGTCCCCGGCCAGATCGGCAAAGGCCGCCAGCCGCGAGTCCAGGTCCGCATCCGGGCGCACCAGAGCGCGCATCCCGTCCACGAGGGCCCCCTGGCGTTCACCCATCACACTCGCCAGCTTGCGGCGCACCGCAAACACCAGACCGGCGAGCGTACGCAGGTCCTCGGCATCCATGTCGTCGCCTTTCGCGACCACACCCGCAAACACTTCGTGCTTGGAGCGCAATGCCTCGATGAAGGTTTCCAGCCCGTCAACCCCGCCGGCCTCGGCGATGGCCTCGTTCAGGCTGTTCAGCTTCGTCGCGAGGATCTCCTGATCAAAGGTCACCTGCAGCGGCTCCGGGTTCACACCCGGAGCCGCTTCGTCGCTGACGACCTCAGCCGGCTTTCGAAACCAGCGCATGCAGGTCCGCGACCGCGCGACCACCGGCGGCGGCACCCTGAGTGATCGAGTCGTCGATCGTCTCAGGGCCGTAGGCCGCACCGCAGGAGTAGATTCCCTTGCGGGTGGTGCCACAGGTGTTGGTGTACTGCTCGGCCTTCTCGATGAAGCCGTGCTTCTCGAGCCCGACACCGAAGACCTGGGAGATTTCCGGGTTGTCGGCGTTCGGATCCATCCCGATGGCGTGCACGACGATGTCGAACGGGATCACGATCGGACGCTTGACCAGGGTGTCCTCGCCCTTGACCAGCAGCCGGCCGTCGCCGGAGGACGTGACTTCGGCGATACGCGCCTTGACGAACTTGGTTTTGAACTCTTCCTGGGACTTCCAGTAGAACTTGTCTTCGTACAGGCCGAAGGTCCGGATGTCCATGTAGTAGATGAACACGTCCGTTTCCGGCGAGATCTCCTTGATCTCCATGGCCAGGTTGGCGGAGACGGTGCAGCAGATCTTGGAGCACCACTCACGGCCGATCTGGCGATCGCGCGAGCCCACGCACAGCAGGATGCAGACCCGTTCCGGCACGCGGCCGTCGGACGGGCAGGCGATCTTGCCGGAGGCCACCATCTGTTCCATCTGGGTGGTGGTCAGCACGTCTTCGTACGTGCCAAAGCCCCACTCCGGCTTGTTGATGGAATCGAAATGGGTGAAGCCCGTGGCCAGCACGACGGCGCCAGCCTGGACCGATTCGCCGTTGGTCAGCGTGGCGGTAAAGTTACCGGCTTCGCCATCCAGCTTCTCGACCTTCGCACCCTTGTGCACGGTCGCATTGGAATCGTCTTCCACACGCTTGACCATGCGACCGATGGCGTCCTTCGCCCACTCGCCGGAGGGCACCAGCTTGGCGTAGCCCGACAGGATCGGCGCGCCACCCAGGACGTCTTCCTTTTCGACCATCACGGCCTTGAAACCGGCCGAGGTGACATTGGCGGCGGCGGCCAGCCCGGCCGGGCCGCCACCCACTACTAGAACAGTATCTTGCTGCATCAGACTTTGCCCCCGTAAGCGAGCTCAGGATTGTAGAGGTATTCGATATTGCCGGCCTCGACTTCCTTCAGGTATTCCTGGAAGGTCTTCTTGGCCTCGTCCCAGGAGATTCCCATCTTCTCGACCAGGTCTTCGCAGGGCGATGCGTGCCACTGCAGCTGGACGATCTTGAACGGATCCGCGCCGCAGGCCAGGGCCGCGAACTGGACTTCCGCCATGATCGGAATCTGGAAGTTCTGGTTGTGGGCCTTACCGATCCACTGGTTCTTGTCCATCGTGGTGACGCAGCCGGTATCGTTGGCCAGCATCACGTCGGCGTTGGCTTCCTCGCGGGCCACGCGGATCTTGCGATCCATCGTGAACGAGCGGGTGAACTCGCGCTCGGAGATGATGTGGCGGAAGCCGAAGCCGCAGCAGTCGTACCAGGTGGAGTAGTCGATCACCTGCGCACCCAGGGCCTGGGCAGTGGAGGTGATGATCGCGGTGCGGTTGCCACCCAGCACGGACGGGTCATACACCGCATCCTCGTGGACCATCTTGTAGTAATGGCAGGCCACGTGGGAGGTGGTGCGGATGTTGGACACGTCGATGGTCTGCAGCTCGGAAGCGATGCGGTTGCGCATCACGTGCACCCACTCGGAGTAGTGGATGATCTCTTCCGGAATGACCAGCTTGCCGTCGACCAGGCGACCCAGCTTGCCGAGGATCTTGGTGACCTTCTCGCGCAGCTCGGCAGACTCGACCAGATACTTGCGGATCTCCTTGTAGTTGCCGAAGGAGGTGCCGCAGTGGACGAGCGGGTAGAAATGACCCAGCTCGTGTCCGTGCTGCTTGCCGGAGACGTAGGCCTGGTGGAAGTTGCGCAGGAACACCGCGGCCAGCGACTCGACGTTCCCGATGCCGGAGCCGTGGTAGTTCCACGCGGTGCAGGAGGTCTGGTCGGTCTCGTCGAGGTAGTCCTTGCCCGGCTCGAAGCCGAACTTGTTCATGAACCACAGCAGCGAGGTCGGGTAACCCGGGATGTTGCCGCACTGACCGCACGACTTGTGGTGCCACAGCTGCTTGGTCGGGACCTTCTTTTCCCAGCCGAACAGGGTATTCACCGTCGCCGGCTCGTGTTCGTCATTGATGCGATGGATGATGATCTGGCCATCCTTCTCGAGCTCGTACATGTGCTCGCGGATGTCATCCATACGGTCGCCGAGGTCGATGGTGCGGCGGTCGACATGCTTGCGCACCCAGTCGGTCGCCTTGATCGCGTCTTCCTTCGACAGGTCGGTCGCCTGGAAGAAGGAGCCGTGACCGGCGATACCCTGGCCGTCGGTGTTGTGGAAGCCGGGCTTCATGGTGCCGGCGCCGGCACCCTCGCCGTTCTGGTTGTGATTGCCTGGGGTCTGTTCACTCATAACGCTTCTCCTGATGTCCTGGAGTGGAGTCGGAAACGGGACGACTTACTCGTCGTCTTCCTCTTCCTGCTCCTCGAGCCAGTCTTCGTAGTCCTCGCGCTTCTCGTCGATGAAGTCTTCGATCACGTCGAAGAGGTTCTCGTCCATCAGCTCGAGGGACTTGAGCACCCCGGTCATTTCCCAGATGGTGTACATCTCGACCGAGGTCTTCAGGGACACTTCCCAGGCGGTCTCGACCGTCTGCAGCGTCTTCACCGGAATCGCCTTGCGCAGGATGCGCAGGTCGCCTTCCACCTTCTGGATATTGGGACCCCAGTCGGGGAAGTGGTCGGGCTGGATCATGTCGGGCGACAGCTGGTTGCCCGTGGTGATCAGCTTCAGCATCACGCGACCGAACGGGCGCAGCACGTCCTTCGCGGATTGCATTTCGTGCTTGATGGCCACCTCGCGCATGATCGCGACGAGGCCACCAGGGGAATTCTTGAACGGGCAGCGAGCGGCACAGGTCATGCACTGAGCGCAGGCCCAGATCTTTTCCTGCATCGCGTCGTAGATCTGCTCGACGTTTTCGGTCCACAGCAGCTGGACGATCTCGCGCGGGGAGTAGTCATAGAACTGAGCGGAGGGGCACGTCGCCGTGCAGATGCCGCAGTTCAGACAGCCGTTGAGTTCGTGGTCGTAGCGAAAATCTCCGCGGATGTCGTCGAAGATTTGCTGCATCTCAGCGTATGTCGCCATATGTCACCTCTTCGCTGTTGGCGATGCAGGTTTCTTGAGAACCTTGCTCAGCCAGCCTAGACCGCGTCCAGGCACCTATCCAGTTACCGCATGGCAACCGTCGTTTTTCAGGAATCGGGGCGGTCGACCCTTCCGGATCGCCGCCCCGTTTCAGGCACTTAGAGACGCCTTAGGCTTTCTTCACGAGGAAGTAGAACTTGCCGCCCTCTTCCTTGTGTTCCATCAGCTCGTTGCCGGTCTGCTTGGCGAAGGCCTGGAAGTCCTTCACGGCACCCGGATCGGTGGCGATGATGTGCAGAACCTGACCGGCGTCCATGGCCGCCAGGGCCTTCTTGGCGCGCAGGATCGGCAGCGGGCAGTTCAGGCCGGAAGCGTCGAGTTCTTGGTCAAAGTTGGCCATGGTGTGTCTCCTTTAGTGCGTTACCAAAATCAGTTGGGTGCTGAGGTACCAATCGGGGTGGTTTGGGGACCACGACGATCGAACCCTTGCCAGCCGAATCCACCCTTATAGGGGAAACGGGATCGGAATACAACCGAATTCTAATCCGGGGTGACGACCGACTTGCCGGACTGCGCCCACCCCACGATACCGCCACGCAGGCTGTTGGCGGTTTCCAGGCCCTGCTGTGCGAGGAACGCACAGGCCTGCGCGGAACGGGCCCCACTCTGGCAATACAGGACCAGCGGCGTGTCGCTTCCCAGAAACTCGTCCTTGCGCAGGGGGAGGACCGTAAGTGGCACCAGCTCTGCGCCGGGAATCACGCCACGGGCCGTTTCGCCCGGGGAGCGCACATCGACAAGCCGGAAGTCCTTGCCTTCCGCTCGCCACTGCTCGAGTTCGTCGGCCGTGATCTCCGAGAATCCGTACATGTGTGCCACTCCAAGTGTGCTGAACCGCGCCTGCCTCGCTCACGGATCCCGCCAACAGGCACCGGTCGCGAAGGATGGGCGCGGAGAATAGCGAAACGGGCCACAAATGCAAACTTGCCGGACGCGTGACAGGTGGTTTGTTCTCTCGCGGATGGAAGTCGTGCTATCGTTCCGAGTTGAAGCAAATACTGATGGACGCGCCCGGCTCTCGGGCGGGCGCGTGCAGACGGTCAACCCCCAGATTCATTCGCGGAGGACTTTGCGGTGGACAAGAGCGAATTCCAGGTCGACGGCCACTACGCCGTAACCCTGAAGGAAGAAAACGGCAAGCTGCGCCCGGCCAACATCTACGTGCACAGCATGGAAGACGACTACATGATCGTGCGCCGCACCTCCGGCGGCGATGTCGGCCTGCTGTTCAAGCTGAAGTACGACGACGTGGTCAAGATCGTGCGCACCCACAAGGTGCTGGATCGCAAGAAGTTCATGGTCCCGGAAGCCATGCTCAAGCCGAAGCTCTGGGAAACCCGTGACAGCATGCGTACGTATTCTTCGGCTCCGGGCCTCGGCAAATAACCGAACCCACGTTGCCCATAACCTTCGGAGGCCGGCCCCAACGGCCGGCCTCCGTCGCATGAAGACTTCGCTTTTCGCACTGTTTTCAACCCTGCTCCTGGTATTCACGCTGGGAGCTCCGACAGTTTCGGCCTCCGGAACCGCACTACCCGATCTGGGCGATGCGTCCGGCGGCATACTGACCCCGGCCGAGGAGCGCGAACTCGGCCGCTCCCTGCTGCGCGAGATTCGCCGGTCCCTGCCGCTGGTGACGGACCCGGAAGTATCCTTCTATGTCGACTCGCTGGGCCGGCAGCTGCTCGCGAATGCACCCGACGCGGATGGCCCGTTCTATTTCCTGACGATCGACAACGGCCAGGTCAACGCCTTTGCCATGCCCGGCGGCATCATCGGGGTGCATTCCGGGCTGATGCTCGAGGTCCGCGACGAGGCCGAACTGGCCGCCGTCATGGCCCACGAAATCGCGCACGTGACCCAGCGCCACCTGGCCCGCATGTTCGCGCGCGGGCGCGAGGTGAACTTCACCACCGGCCTTGCGATCCTCGCCGGCGTACTGGCATCGATGGCCGACCCGACCCTGGGATCCGCCATCATCACCGGTGGCGTCGCGGGCGGCATTCAGCAGCAGATCAACTATACGCGCGCCAACGAGGCCGAGGCCGACCGCGCGGGCATGCGCATCCTCGCCAGCGCGGACTTCGACCCCAATGCCATGGCGGACTTCTTCGAGCGCCTGCAGGAACTCTCGCGCGGCGTCGGTGACGCGGTCCCCGAGTACCTGCGCACCCACCCGGTCACGCTCGATCGCATTACCGACGCCCGCAACCGCGCAGCCGGGATGCCGGCGGTGGATACACGCAACCGCGGGCCCGAGTTCCAATGGATGCAGTCCCGAGCCCGCGCCCTGAAGGATCCGCGCCGCGCGATCGAGATTCACCGCGGGGCGTCCGACCCGGCACCGCATCAGATCTACGGCGCCATGGTCGCGCACCTGGAGCGCGGGGAACTGGAACGCGCCGCCGAACGGCTGGAGGAGATCCCCGTCGAGGAGGCCCCCGGCATGACCCTGGACCTTGCCCGTGCCTCACTGGAACGCGAACGCGGGGACCACGAAGCGGCATTGGACATCCTTAACGACCTGGATGCGGTCTACCCCGGACACCCGGTGATCCGCGAGCTGCTCGCCCGCGTGCACCGAGACCTGGGCAACCCGGACCGTGCCATCCGCATCGTCAACGAAATGATTCGCCACGAACACGCGCCCAACCCCGAGCTGCTGCGACTGAAGGCAGACATCGCCGACGCGGCCAGCTATATTGCGATCAGCCGCGAGGCCATGGCCGAGTACTTCTTCCACCGGGCGCAGTACGAAGAGTCCGTGCGTCAGTTCGAGGCCGCCATCGACGCACGCGATGCCAGCGAGCGCGATATCCAGCGGATCGAGGACAAGCGCGACACGGCCAAGCAGACGGCGCGGGAGGTCCGCGAACAACGCCGCTAGCCCGAATGTTTCATGCAGTCGCGCGTTGCCGGCCGTACAGGGATTTCTCGAAGAGTCGTCCGCCCCCGGCTGCTGCAAGGTCGAACACGAAAGCTACCTGTTCGGATGCGGACAAGCGCCAACGAAGAGCACGACACTTATGAGGTGCTCGGGCCACGGAAGCTCCCTGCCTCCCGCGACACGGAGGAACACGCTCGGGAGTACTGGCACACGCAGACGCCCTCCGGGGCCAGTGGGCCATCATTCGTGAAGTCGCACCGAGCCGGGCAAAGCGGCAACTTGATCAGGCCATTGCCGAGCAGCACCAAGTTTCGGATTCGGGGAATGTTCCCCATCGACGCAGCGTCTGTGTTGCTGCTTCGAGCCCCATAACCAGAATAAACCACAGAAGAGAGGTAGGACCCTCATGCATATCTCACGGCGAGAATTCATGCAGCTGCTGGCGGCCGCCAGCGTGGCCGGCTTCCCCCTGGCGGGCTGCGCCCCGGCCGCCAATGGCAAGTACGGCACCTCGGGAGACCCGTACGAGATGCTGGATCGCTTCGGCAACGTGCACCTGCTGCACTACACCGACAGCCATGCCCAGCTGAAGCCGATCTACTTCCGCGAACCGAACGTAAATATCGGCGTGGCCGACATGCGCAACCGTCCGCCCCACATCGTCGGCGAGCACTTCCTCAAGCACTACGACATCCCGCGCGACAGCATCTTTGCGCATGCCTACACCAACCTGAACTTCATGGAGGCCGCCGAACAGTACGGCCGTGTCGGGGGCTTCGCCCAACTGAAGACACTGGTCGACAAGCTGCGTGACTCGCGCCCGGGCGCCCTGCTGCTGGATGGCGGTGACACCTGGGGCGGCGGGTCCGGCACCGCGCTGTGGACCAACGCCCAGGACATGGTCGATGCACAGAAACTGCTTGGCATCGACATCATGACGGGCCACTGGGAGTTCACCTACGGCGACGAGCGCGTGCAGGAAGTCATCGACAACGACTTCGCCGATGCGGGCATCGACTTTGTCGCGCAGAACGTCACCGACGTGGACTGGGGCGATCGCGTGTTCAAGCCCTACGTGATCCGCGAAATGAACGGCGTCAACGTCGCCGTGATCGGGCAGGCCTTCCCCTACACCCCGATCGCCAATCCGCGCTGGATGATCGAGCAATGGTCCTTCGGCATCCGCCCGGACGACATGCAGCAGCAGGTCAATGCCGCGCGCGAGGAAGGCGCCGAGATCGTCGTCGCGCTGTCGCACAACGGCATGGACGTGGATATCAAGATGGCCGGCATGGTCGAGGGCCTGGACGCCATCATGGGCGGCCACACCCATGATGCCGTACCCCAGCCGCTGCCGGTGGAACGCCCCGATGGCGGCACCTGCCTGGTCACCAATGCCGGTTCCAACGCCAAGTTCGTCGGCGTGCTCGACTTCGACTTCCGCGACGGCAAGATCCAGGACTGGGAATACCGCCTCGTGCCGGTGTTCGCCAACCTGCTGGACGAAGATCCGGAGATGGCGTCCTTCATCGACAACATGCGCAACCAGGACGTCACCTGGAACGGCGAAACCTTCAACATGGAGGAGAAGCTTTCCGAGGAACTGGCGGTCGCCGAGGACCTGCTGTTCCGTCGCGGCAACTTCAACGGCACCTTCGATCAGCTGATCTGCGATGCGCTGATGGAGGTCCATGATGCCCAGATCGCGTTCTCGCCGGGCTTCCGCTGGGGCACGACGGTCCTCCCCGGCATGCCGATCACCTTCGAGCACGTGATGGACCAGACCGGCCTGACCTACCCGGAGACCACCCGCAACGCGATGACTGGCGCACAGATCAAGGACATCCTTGAAGACGTCGCCGACAACCTGTTTAACGCCGACCCGTTCTACCAGCAGGGCGGCGACATGGTGCGCGTGGGCGGCCTCCGGTATGCGATCAACCCGGAAGGCGAGATCGGCAACCGCATCTCCGAGATGGAACTCGACGGTCGCAAGATCGACCCGGACAAGGAATACGTGGTAGCGGGCTGGGCCAGCGTCCAGCGCGAACCGGCCGGGGGCACGGGCACGATGATCTGGGACAGCGTCGCCGAGTACCTGCGTGACCAGACCGATGGTGTGCGCATCACCGACCTGAACGAACCGAAGGTCAAGAACATCGGCGATGACAACCTCGGCTACGTGCCCACAACCGAGGTCATGTACCGCGGCTGACGACCGTCCGCCACGCATTTCCGGTGCACCGGAACCCAAAGCCCCGCTTTACGCGGGGCTTTTCTTGTCGGGCACCAGTCAAACGATTGGCAAGGTGGTCGAACAGCCCAGGCTACTGATTCACCCAGCGCCCCTGGTCGTCGCGACAGGCCGTGCCGGTTACGGTCTCCGGCTGCCCGTTCATTGTGGCCTCGACCTCGTATTCCCGGCAGTCACGACCGTCCGACCGGTACGTGCGAGTGGGCGTGGCCCGATACTCGTAACCCGTGTTGGGGTTCTGCCAGGTCGAAGCACGCTGATCGGGGTTGTGTTCCAGCGTGTGCGACACCTGCTGCCTGTCCACCTGATCCATCGTGCGACCCACGGACCCGCCAATCGCCGCTCCGGCGAGGGTCCCGGCGATAATGGCGGCGGTGCGTCCCCGGCCGCCTCCGATCTGCGAACCGATCACCCCACCGGCCGCGCCACCAATCACCGCCCCGGTCTGCTCCTTGGTGGGCGGGGTCTGGCACCCGGCGAGCAGAAAGACCACGCTCGCCACCGCCGCTAACACCACTGCCTTCTTCATCTCTGCCTCCGTTGCGCGGCCACGTGACCGCGCTGCTCAACTACAGTGATCAGGCTAGCGAGCGAGACCTGAACACTGCGTGAAGAAAGCAGACAGAAGGAACCCCGCCGGCCGAATGTGACCTCCAGGCCGCAAAACTTCCAATCCGTTCAAAACACGTGCGAGAAACCTCGTACTGACCTCTCAGAATTGGTTGGCCCCCCTGTTCCCTCGGGGCCCTCCTTCCTAGACTGTCCACCGGGTAACAGACACCCCCAGTGAAGCGAGGAATGTGACTATGATCAAGAAGATATTTGCCACGGCAATTGTTGCCAGTCTTTTCGTATCCGGCCCGGTAATGGCGCAGTCGGCTGGTGCGGGCGGCTCTGCTGGTGCCGGCGCGGGCGCCAGCGCCAGTGCCCCGCAGGGGAACCCCAGTTCGCCGGCAGCCGGCGGCTCGGCCTCCGGCGGCATCTCCGCGGCGGCCCGATCAGAACCGGGCGCCGTCTCCCGTACCGCGACCCGTTCCGGCCGTCTCGTGGGCCTGATTGCCTCCACCGGCACGACCCCGGGCACCGGTACCACCCCGGCGACGGGCACTCGGTAGCGAAAGCCCATGCGAACCAATTCGCACTTCCTTCGTGAAGGCCGCCTCCGGGCGGCTTTCGCATGTCTGGGGCTTGGGGTTTTCGTGAGCGTGGTCACGGGCTGTGGCAGCGGGGGTCCCACGCCGCTTGGGGCATCACTACAGGGCATGGTCTCGGGCGGCCCGGACGTAAGCTCCCATGCGGAAGAGATCCCGTATGCCTCGCTGGCGGTGGAGACCCAGGATCACCAGGGACTGGTGATCCTGGGGGCCACCTCCAATGAGCACACCTACTGGCCGAGCGCCGAGGGCCTCTCGCTGCAACTGCGTGACGGCGGCTTGTTTGCCACATCCGGCCTTGAACAGGACTTGCTGGGGACACACCACCCCGGTGCGGACTCGCCCCCCTGGCGCCAGACAACCCCCGACACCTATCGCGTCGAGCGCCATGTGCGCGGACCCACCGGCACGGTCGTACGGCATGTCGGCGAAGGCACGCTGGAATGCGGGACTCGCACGTCGCGGGACTTGCCGCTGGCGACCCTGGAACTCGAGCGCTGCCGCGAACGCATCGACTGGGAAGGCGCCGGAACGACTCGCGCCGATTTCTGGCGTGACCCCGAAACACTCGACCTGTGGGCCTACGACGGCCAGGCCTGGCCGGACGGTCCCTCGATCGCCTGGCAGGTGGCCCGACCCTGGTGGTAGCCATCTCAGGAGGTCTAATGCGCAACCATTCTCACTCCCTTTGGCTGGCCGCGGGTCTGCTGGCCCTTGCCCCATACGTTGGCTCGGCCGAACAAGAGCCCGCCGAGGAATCCCTTGCCGATAGCTGGGTGACCTGGCAGGACGAACTGTCAGAGCCCATCGACTGGGCCTACGGCTTCGCATTGCGGAGCCGCGATGTGCGCCCCATCGAGCACGAACGCAGGCGGATTCTGGCCGAGATCGAACTGATCGGACAAACGATGGATGTCGGCGGCCGGCCCGAAGTGGCTCAGGCGCTGGATACCTGGAGCCAGACGGTCGATGCCATGGACGCATCACCGCAGGTTCGCAGTGCGGAACGCCTCGACCTGCCCTGGCTGCTCGCCAATCTGCGTCATGCACCAGCGCAGACAGACATCGAGCACATGGGGTACTGCACCCCACCCGACTGGGTGGAGTTGTGGTCGCTGGACGGTGTCGACCGTCATGAATGGACTCCCGGCATGACCTTGCAGGATGTGCTGGACAAGCCCTCGCGCGCCGCATTGCGCGGCACCGACACCGCCGCCGTGGTTACACCACTGGGGGAGGTCCACGTATTCGGGGTCGCGCCCTGGAACCGCGAGGACACCACGATCGCTCCCGGGACCCGCGTGATGGCGCATCTACATGTTCGCGACCTGGGCAGCTCGGTGGAGGGCGATCTCCTCAACCAGCGCCTGCCCCGCTTTCTCGCAACCCGACTGCCGGGTGACAACTGCACAATTCGGGAACTGCCATGAATGCTACACCTCTGCGCATGCGCCGCCGCACCCTGGTGGCCGCGGTGCTCCTCGGCCTGGGCCTGCCCACCGCGCAGGCCGAGGAGTTCGGGCTGGGCCAGGGCCAGCGGGATACCGGCGGCATTGGTCTGATGCAAACCCCAACGGCCCGCACCGGAGATGCGGGCCACTTTGCCGCGGGCTGGAACCGCACGTTTCCCTATCGCCGCTGGAGCGTCTTCGTCCAGCCGCTTGACTGGATGGAGCTCGGATTTCGCTACGTACAAATCGAGAACCGCCCCTTCCTTGCAGCCGGTGACGATGACCGGCACAACATCGACAAGGGTGCCGACCTGAAACTCCGCCTGGTCGAGGAAAGTCGCTTCATCCCGGAGGTCGCACTCGGCTTTCAGGACCTCGGCGGCACTACCCTGTTTGGTGGTGAGTACCTCGTTGCGAACAAGCGCTGGAACAATTTCGACTTTTCTCTGGGGATTGGCTGGGGATACCTGGGCAATCACGGCGATATCGAATCACCGCTTGGCTGGATTGACGACAGTTTTGACGAACGACCCCGCTCGGCCGGTGGCGGCCAGGGCGGCGAGATCGCGACGCATCAGATGTTCCGTGGCCCGGCGGCTTTGTTCGGCGGGGTCGAATACCAGACGCCCTGGGACCGGCTGCTGCTGCAGGTCGAATACGAGGGCAACACCTATCAGAACGAGCCGCAGGACAACTTCCAGGAGCAGGATTCGCGCTTCAATTTCGGCGCACGGCTGCGCCTGACCAACAATGTCGAACTGCATACCGGCTGGCAGCGTGGCAATACCGCGATGGTCGGGCTGCATTTCACGACGAATCTCGCGCGGCTCTCACAGCCCAAGGCCGACGATCCGGCCCCGGTCGACCCCGCCCATGTGGAACGCCGCGACTGGGACGCGGTGGCCGCCGACCTCAATACCAATGCCGGGATCTACGTGACCGAGATTCGCCAGGTCGGCGACACCATCGAGGTGACGGGCGAACCCAACCGCTTCCGCAACCTGAAGCAGTCCGAGGGGCGGGCCAACCGCCTGCTCGAGGCCCAGGCCGATGCCGGCATCCACACCTTCCAGTACCGCTGGCAGACACTGGGGCTCGAGCTGCGCGAGAGCCTGCACGACCGCGAGGCCTTCGGCCGCGCCTTGGCCTCGGCCGATCACGAGACCGACTACCGCCACAGCGTGCGGGTGCGCGACATCGAACCCAGCGCGAACGAGGATCGAGGCGAGGTCCTCTACGAGGCCGAACCCCGGCGCTTCGAATGGGGAGCGGGTCCGTCCCTGGAACAGAACTTTGGCGGCCCCGACGGCTATCTGTACCGGCTCTCCGCCTATCTCGATGCCAGCTATCACCTCGCCCAGGGCACCTGGATCTCGTCCATGCTCACGACGACCCTGGCAGACAACCTCGAGAACTACGAATACATCGCGGATTCGGATTTGCCGCGCGTGCGCACGCACATCGGCGACTACCTAGCCGAGACCAACGTCGGTATTTCCAACCTCCAGGCCACCCATACCAAGCGTCTGGGCAAGAACTGGTACGCAATGGGCTATGGCGGCCTTCTGGAGACGATGTACGCCGGCGTGGGTGGCGAACTGCTGTATCGTCCGTTCAACAGTCGCTGGGCCATCGGCGTGGATGCCAACTGGGTGCGCCAGCGCGAGTTCAACCAGCAGTTCGGCCTGCGCGACTATGAACAGGTGACCGGGCACGTCACCACCTATGTCGACACCGGGATACAGGACATCCATGCCAGGGTGAGCGTGGGCCGCTATCTGGCCGGTGACTTCGGGACCACCCTCGACTTCTCGCGCGAGTTTGCCAACGGCGTGCGGGTCGGGGCCTGGTCGACCTTCACCGATGCGGGCGAGGACTTCGGCGAAGGCAGCTTCGACAAGGGCCTGTACCTGTCGGTCCCCTACGACTCCTTCTTCTCCACCTCCAGCCGCAACCGGGCCAACATCGCCTGGCAGCCGCTGACCCGCGACGGTGGTGCGCGCCTTAACCGGCGTCATCAGCTGTTCGACATCACCGAAGAACGTCAGGTCGGCCGCTACTGGGACGAGCCCGACGCCACCTGGCGTTAATCCCCCGGTGTCCGGGGCATCGCGTCCCGGACACCCCTTCCCTCCGATTGACGAGACGCCGAGTCAGGCGCGTGTGCGTTCGCACTCGCGCCCCCCGGCTTCCTCCTCCCCCTTGCCACCTCCGACGCAGTCGGGACAATCCCGGCACACCTGCGCATACGCGCCGGTCGCGAATCCATGACAGGACAGCCCGGCACCAGCCGCCCCTCCCAGGGAACACCAGGACTGCCGATGGCGACATACTCGTTACGCTCTCTCGCCTCGGCGCTCCACCACCCTCCGCAGGCAGACGCGTGCGTGTTGATCGTCCGACGGCCTCAGTCAGACCCGCCTGTTCGGTCTCCTGCCTGGCGAGGCGCTGATTGAATCGCACGGCCGCGCTCCAGTCGCCTTTGCGTACGAACAGGCCGCGGTGACGACTGTACCGTCATTCTGCCCAAGGGAGCCGCAACGCCGTGTCCGGGGGCACGCGCCTCCCTGCCCCGAACCCGACAGGCAACAGATACCACCACGCTCGCTGCACTAGCCCGCCGCGCCTGCGGCCATCGCGACCACGAACACTCATGGCTCGCGATCCGCGCCGCATCCCCGATGGGTGGTGTTCGACGAACCAAAAAAAGCCCCGGCAATCGCCGGGGCCACGAGGGGAATCAATCGGGGCCGCCGCTTCGCGGCCCCGCGATCCGCTACTTGTAGGAGTAGTGGTAATAGCCGTAGCCGTAGCTGGTCGAGGCCTTGTACTCGATCGAGTTCAGGATACAGCCACGCACCTCGACCCCCGCCGCGTCGAGACGACGCCGTGCCGACTCGATCTCGCGCAGCGGGTTCAGCTGGAAGCGCACCACCATCAAGGTGGTCGAGCACTGGCGCGCCACCACGGCCGCATCGGTCACCGCCAGGATTGGCGGCGTGTCGATCAGCACCAGGTCGTAGTCCCGGCTGAGCTGTTCCAGCAGACGGCTGAAACGATCGCTCATCAGCAATTCCGACGGGTTCGGCGGAGCACTGCCACGGGCGATGTAATCCAGCCCCTGGATCTCTGTGCGGCGCAACACTCCCTCCAGGGGTTCCTGGCCCGCGAGGAACTCCGAGAGCCCCCCGTCGCTGCGCTCCCCGAAGGCATGGTGGACATGTCCCTTGCGCAGGTCGGCGTCGATGATCAGCACGCGCTGCCCCGCCTGCGCACAGACGGTCGCCAGGTTAACCGAGACAAAGCTCTTGCCCACATTCGGGCTCGGACCGGTAATCACCAGGCGGTTGTTTTCGGCCTCGAGCATCGCGAAGTGCAGGCTGCTGCGCAGGCCACGCAGTGCCTCGATGGAATCGTCGGCCGGATCGATCGAGGCCAGCACGCCCCCCGGGACATCGTAGCCGCGGGGCTGGTTGCGCCGTTTCACGCGGCGCAGCAGGTTCTCCTGCGCCCTGGAACGCGGCACGCTCGCATACACCGGCAGGTCGATCCCCTCGATCTCCTCCTGCGATTCCACCCCGCGGTTGAACATCCCGCGCACCAGCACCAGCGCGATCGCCAGGCCACCGCCAAATACCGTGGACAGCATCACGATCAGGTTGCGCTGCGGTTCGACCGCGGAAAGGCCCGCCTGAGCGTCATCCAGGATGCGGACATTGCCCACCGTGCTGGCACGGGCGATATCCATCTCCTGCATGCGATTGAGCAGCTGGACATAGATGTCCTGGTTGACCTCGACGTCCCGATTGAGACGCAGGATCTGCTGCTGGGTCTCCGGCAGCGCGCTGACCTCCTGGTTCAGCCGGTCGCGCTCCTCCTGCAGCTTCTGGCGCTTGTCGATCAGGGCCGCATAGGTCGGATGGCTGGGTGTGTACCGCCGGGAGATCTCGGCCTCCTCGAACTCCAGCTCGTTGAGCTGACGCTCCAGGTTGACCAGACGGTCGAGCACGGCACGCGTCTCCTGCGAGAGATCCACGCTGTCGCGCTCCGTACGGTACTCGTTCAGCGCATCCTCGGCCGTTTGCAGTTGCTCCTGCACATCCGGCACCTTCTCCTCGAGGAACTCGAGACTCTTCTCGGCCTCGGCGGCCTTGCGCTGAACGTTCTGCGTCAAGTAGATCTGGCTGATGGTGTTCAGCACACGCTGGGCCTGCTGCGGATCGGGATCGGTCAGCGTCAGGCTGAACACGCCACTCTCGCGCCCCTGCTGGCCCGCTTCGAACTGCGTACGCAGGGTATTGATTGCGGCCAGACGCGAGCGTCGCTGGATATCGAAGCGCGCACCGGCGCCGGCGTCCATTTCGGCCAGGCGCAGGCGCACATCTCCATCGAAGAACTCCACGTCCTCGCCAACACGCCCCTCGCCCAGTTCATTGTCGCCGTTGAACAGGCGGTAGCGATCATCGTCCAGCACTTCCAGCGTGAAGGTCCGCCCCTCGTAGGCGCGAGCCACCTGGAACTCGCCCACGTTGAGCGACTCGCCCGCCCAGACACTGGACCGGGCAAACGCGGGGCGCTCCATGCCCCGGCGAACAAGGTAGTCGCCCACCACCGGCATGCGGTGCGGGCGTACCACCAGATCCAGCGCCTCCTGGTCGACCGTGCGCCCGAGCACCATGCGTGAACGCAGGATCTGCAGCTCGGCCTCGACCCGGGGCTCCTGCCCCAGCATCTCGCGCATGTTCGACAAGGGGCTGCTAAAGCGTCCCATGTCCTCCACCTGCACCAGCGCATCCGCCTGGTAGATCGGGGTGGACAACGTCGAATAAGCCGCACCCGCGGCAGCAAACAGCGCAGTGATAAAAATGATCAGCCACTTGTGATCCAGCAACTGGCCGAGCAGTCGGCCGATATCCAGTTCGCCTTCCGGCACCCCGGGGGAATGGTTCTTTGTCATCGGGATATACCTGTGTCGGAGATCATCGGTTCAGCCGCGAAGCCCAGGCATCGGCGGCCTCCACGAGCAAGGCATGAGCCTGGGCGAAAACCTCGGGGCTCTTGCCGTAGGGATCGGGAATGTCGCGGCCCCGGCCGCCTTCCAGCCAGTGGCCAAAGCGCATCGTCTTGCCGAGCACCTCGGGGTGCTGTCCACCCACCGCCTGGCGCTGGCCCTCGCTCATCACCAGCACCAGATCGGCGTGATGCAACCAGTCCGGCTCAACCTGCCGGGCCGTGTGGGCGGACAGATCCAGCCCCTCGGCCTCGGCCAGGCGCCGTGCCTCCGGGTGAGCACCTTCCCCGACCACGGCCCCAAGGCCCGCGGATTCCACCGTGCGATCGGGCAAGCGCTCACGCAGTAGCGCCTCGCCTACGGGACTGCGGCAGATGTTGCCGGTACAAACCACGAGAATCCGGTTAAACATAACTAGAGGTCATCCGACAGGCGGCGCACATCGCGCGTGGTACGGGAGGATTGATAAACGGCACTGACCGTGGGCAGAAGCTGGCTGATCACGCGGTTCCAGCGACCCAGCGACGTCGTCGTGACATAGACGATGTCCAGTGGCTCCAGCTCGAATTCGGCCCCCAGCATCAGTGCAGTGGAATTACGCGCATCCAGCTGGTAGACGGTCGCGAGCTTGTCGCTGTCCGGTGGTGCACGGCGGATCACAAAGATGCCGCTGGCGTCCGCACGGGTTTCGTTAAAGCCCCCGGCCTGACTGAGCGCATCCATCAGCGTCAGCTGACCACGGCCCAGCGCCAGCCGCTGTGGCTCGCCCACTTCGCCCATCACATAGACCTGCTGGCCGGCGGTATCCGGGACATGCAGAACGTCGCCATCGCGCAGGAGCCGGTTTTGCGACATGTCGCCGTAGCGCAGCATGTCGTACAGCGAGATAACGATTTCCTCGCCCTCCCGGGTCAGGATCACCTCGTGCCAGTTGGCATCGTCCGCAAGCCCGCCCGCATGATGGATCGCATCGAGCACGGTCAGCGGCACATTGGTGACCGGCTGTACACCCGGCTCGCGCACCGAGCCCGTCACCTGCACCTTCTGCGAGTTGAAGGCGGCCACGCGCACCTCGACCTGGGGTTCATTCACAAAGGTCGCGAGATCGCGGGCGATCCGGTCGCGTACCTGCGACACCGTGTACCCCTCGACTTCCACGCGACCGATGTAGGGATAAAAGATCGTCCCGTCCGGATGCACGGTATTCCCCGATTCCACCGCCGAACGCTCGCTCCCGGCCGGGATCGTCAACTCGGGGTGTTCGTACACGATCACCGCCAGCACGTCACCACGCCCGATGCGGTAGTCGTACTCGTCGACGTCCTGCGCCATTTCGTCGCTCACGCGCCGAAGGTCCGGCGGTACGGACCGCGTCTCCTGGGCCCGAATCAGGCCAAAAGTAATGGGCTCGATGTCGACCAGTTCATCGATCGGGGCGCTGTCGGTGCGCTCGGCGATATGCCCACCGGGCGCAAAGGCACACCCAGCCAGAACCGCCAGCATGGCCAGCAACAGGACCCAGCGTATGGGGCGAATCACGTTCATGGATCTTCCTCTTTATGCGCATGTCCGCAACGCCCCCTGGCGCCAACGGTCGCGTCATGCCTTGCGATACATCGTGGCGAGCCCCGCCGGCTCCGCCTCAAGCGGGCTGACCTTGTCACGAATGGCCAGCATCTTCGTCGAACTGGCGCAAAATATCGGCACGCGACCCCTTGCGAACAACGCCCCGATCCGAAACTTACGGGGCTGATCACAGCTTCGGAGGATCGACCTCACGTTTCCCGGAACCGGCGTTGCGGGGCCATCCAAGCCGATGCTTGAATCCATCGCGTTCACCCTATGAACGAGCGCCCGGATCTCCATCACACCGCCTTCGGGCGGCCGATGCCCGGGCACAACGGCCCCATTCAGTCCGACGAGGAAACGGCGACATGAAAGTCCTGATCACCGGCGCGGCAGGTTTTATCGGTTCGCATCTGGCCCTGCGCCTGCTGGAGCGTGGCGACACCGTGATCGGTGTCGACAACCTGAACGACTACTACGACCCGAGCCTGAAACGAGCCCGGCTGGATCGCATCCGTGCCCTGCCAGCCGCCCGCCAGCGCTTTGTATTCGAGCAGAAGGACATCGCCGACCGCGCCGCGATGGACCGGGTGTTTCGCGAGCACCGCCCGGAGCGGGTGGTGAACCTGGCGGCCCAGGCCGGGGTGCGCTAT
>NZ_ARQK01000050.1 GCF_000385215.1 Thioalkalivibrio thiocyanoxidans ARh2 | reverse complement strand
CCGCCGGCCCGAGGGCCCTGGAGCAAGGTCCCCGGGCGGAATCCGGGTGCCCTTCTTTGGGTACTTTCTTGGGCAAGCAAGAAAGTACCTCGGGGTGCGCTGCCGAAACAGCGCTTGGCAGGCGGCCGGCCGAAGGCACCGTAAACTCCAGAAGCCGAACTAGTCCCAGCCTGAGGGCGCGGGACAACGCCCCAGCGCCAGCACACGGACGAGCTCAGGCGGCAAAGAGGGCTCATGCCGGATGCTCGCGGCCTCGGCGGGAAACAGCTGCTCGACGAGATGGGCGAGCAGCTGCTCGCGGACGCGGGTGGCATCCACCGGGCCGAGCAGATGCTGCATGGAGGTCGCGGCGAGCCCGGGATAGCCACAGGGGTTCATGCGCTGAAACGGTGACAGATTGGGGGCGATGTTGAGCGCCAGCCCATGGATGCTGCGTCCGTGCCGGATGCGCAGGCCCAGCGCCGCAATCTTGGCCCCGCCGACATACACCCCCGGCGCCTTCTCCCGACGCTGCGCATGGATACCCGATTGCGCGAGCGTATCGATCACCGCCTGCTCCAGGCCCTCGACCAGGCGCCGGACCCCGATGCCCAGCCGCGGCAGGTCCACCAGCGTGTAGACGACCAGTTGCCCGGGGCCATGCCAGGTCACCTGCCCCCCGCGATCGATCGCCACCACCGGTGTCGCGCCGGAATCCAGCAGGTGCTCGGCGCGGCCGTTACGGCCCTGGGTAAAGACGGGGGGATGTTCGACGCACCAGAACGCGTCCGGACGGGCCGCATCGCGTTCCCGGGCCTGGAGCTGCATCGCCTGCCAGACGGGGATATAGGGCTGCGTACCCAGCAGGCGGACCACGGGCCCGGGGACGAGCGGGCCGGTCACAGGATCATGCGGACCCGGTCGCAACGCCCCAGGGCCCGGTAGAGGTCATCGAGCTGGGCCTGGCTGGTCGCGGTGAAGGTGATGGTGATGCCGACGAAGCGCCCGCCACTGGAGGCGCGCTGCTGGATCACGGCATCCTCCGGGTCCGGCACATGCTCGGCCACACAGGCCTCCACGGCCTCCAGGAGTTCCGGGTGCGAGTCCCCCATGACCTTGATCGGAAAACGACAGGGAAACTCGATCAGGCTCTCGCGTTCGTCTGTCATGCACACCCCTTGGCTTCCAGCCGGGACTGCGTTGCCCTGGATTTCTCTTCCTGATACGCGGCATGAACCGCCTCCCAGGCCGGACCGGGCACCCCGGCTCCGACGGGATGGCCATCGAGGCGGCAAACCGGCAGGAGCTCCTTGGTGGAACTGGTCAGCCAGATCTCGCCGGCCGCACGCAACTCGGACTCGGACAGGTCGCGCTCCACGACATCGAGACCGCACTGGGCCGCCAGGCGCAGCACAAGGGCCCTGGTGACCCCCGGCAGCAGCGATGACGCCAGCGGAGGTGTCACCAGCGTACCGTCGACCAGGGCGAACACATTGCTCGCCGCACCCTCCGTCACCTGACCGTCCAGCAGCAGGATGGCCTCGACCGCATCGTGTTCACGCGCCTCCTGACGCGCAAGCACGTTCGCTAGCAGCGTAGTAGCCTTGATGTCACAGCGGGACCAGCGCGTATCGGGCCGCGTCACCGCCGCAACCCCGGCCTGGTGGATCGTGTCCGGCAGTGGCGCGATCGGACTGGCCATCGCAAAGACCGTGGGCACGCCGCCGGCAGGAAACGCGTGGTCGCGCGGGGCAACGCCTCGCGTGACTTGCAGATACAGGCCAAGATCGACGGGCCCGTCCCCCTCGTTGCGCCGGACGAGCTCCTCGAGCATGGCCCGCCACTGGTCGAACGACAGGGGCGATTCGAGGCGGATGGCGTCCAGCGAGCGCTGCAGCCGCTGCAGGTGTTCCTCCAGCAGAAACAGCTCGCCGGCATAACTGGGGATCACCTCGTAGACCGAATCCCCGAACAGGAACCCGCGATCCAGCGGCGAGATCCGCACGGATTCGAGCGGCATGAACTCGCCATTGAAGTACGCAACGCCCACACGCGCCTCGGTTCAGAACGGCCAGACCGAGCGCAGCGACAGGGCGGCGCCATCCCACAGGCGACGCACCAGCCCCCCCTCCTCGATCTCTTCGAGGGCCACAACTGGCTGTTGCCCGATGACCTCGCCATTCAGACGGGCCTGCACCTCGCCCACCGCGGCCCCCGCGGCCAGCGGAGCCTCCAGCGGCTGGTTCAGCTCCATCGAGGCCTCCAGCCCATCGCCACGACCCGGCGGCACGATCACCCAGAAGTCCTCGGCCACCCCGACCGACACCTCGCTGTCCGTTCCGCGATAGACACGCGGGCTGCCAAGTGGCGTGCCCGCCTCGAACAGCCGCTGCGGCTCGGTGAAGCGCATGCCCCAGCTCACCAGGGCCTGCGATTCGTTGGCGCGGCGGGTCCCGCCCTCCTGATGATTGGAGGCCTCGATTCCCAGGACCACGGCAACCAGACGGCGGTCGTTGCGCTCCGCCGACGAGACCAGGTTGTAGCCAGCCGCGGAGGTCCACCCCGTCTTCAGGCCGTCGAATCCGGCATCCCGCCACAGCAGCATGTTGCGGTTGCTCTGCGAGATGTCGTTGTATTCGAACGAGCGCTCGCTGTAGTAGCCGTACAGGTCGGGGAATTCGCGAATCAGCGCCCGCGCCAGCAATGCCATGTCCTGGGCAGAGGTGGACTGCGGCTCGTCGGACGGCAGCCCGTGCGAATTGGTGAAATACGAGTTCATCATCCCGAGTTCACGCGCCTGGCTGTTCATCATGTCGACAAACGCGCCCTCGGAACCGGCCACGGCCTCGGCCAATGCAGTGGAGGCATCATTTCCGGACTGGACGATCATCCCGCGCAGCAGGTCCTCGACCTTCACCTCGTCGCCGACCTCGATGAACATGCGCGACGCGCCCCGCATGCCCGTGCGCCAGGCCCGCTCGCTGATCGTCACCGTGTCCTCGAGCCCCAGCCGCCCGTCACGGATCTCGCCAAACACGACATAGGCCGTCATCAGCTTGGTCAGGCTCGCCGGTTCGCGGTCAACATCCGCCTCGCGCGAGGCCAGCATCAGTCCGGAGTCGAAGTCCATCAGCGCGTAGCTCTTGGCGGTCACATCCGACGGCGGGCTGGGCACCCCGCTCGGCATGGCCCCGCCACTACCCGGAACCGGCAGTGGCTCGTCCGCCATGACCGGCATGGCGGCAATGCACGCGGCCAGCGACAGGGTCATCAGGGCGCGGCGGGCGAAAGAACGAAGCGGCGGGGTCATGGCGGTTCAAGGCCTCCTGTAGAGATGGCTAACGATAGCAGACGGGGCCCGCGCAGATGAACGCAAACGGGCCCCACCTATATAAATTCAGCGATGCGCGGTGTCGTCAGTCGTCGACAATGCGGTAGTCGACATGGGCGGCCTCCTGCAGGCGTTCGGTGGCCTCCTGCAGAGCGACCTCCTCCAGCGGGCCGATGCGGACGCGGTGCAGATCCGACTGCGCGTCGCGTTCCAGCGTCGAGATCTCGACCGACTCGAACCCGAGGGCCTGGAGATCCCGCTGGATCTCCTCCGCCGCCCGGCGTTCGGCAAACGCACCGACCTGCACCCATCGACCGTTGTTCTCGGACGTCTCGGCGGCATTCGACTCGGCAGAAGTCGGGGTGTCATCGGACGATGTCGCGGCCACGCGGGTGTTGGCGCCCTCACCGGCCTCGGCCAGTTCGATCGGTTCCGGCTCCGGCGCGCGTGAGTCGGCCACGCGCGGCGTGTCCACGTCGTCCGGCCCCACCGCACGGATGCGCACCGGGGCCACACCGGCGTCGGTCATGTCCAGTCGGTGAGCAGCCGCGTAGGAAAGATCGATAATGCGGTCGTCCACGAAGGGACCGCGATCGTTGACCCGCACGATCACGCGGCGGTCGTTCTCCAGGTTCACGACCTCGACATAGGTCGGCAGCGGCAACGTCTTGTGGGCCGCCGTCATTGCATACATGTCGTAGGGCTCGCCACTGGACGTGCGCCGCCCGTGGAACTTGGTCCCGTACCAGGAGGCCAGGCCCTCTTCCTCGAATCCGGTGCTGGTGCGCAGGGTGCGGTAACGCTGCCCGAAGACCTCGTACTCGGGCGGGTTCCCGTAGCGACTCGGCGGCTCGTCCTTCGGCACCGCGTCCGGGATCAGCGCCAGGTCCTGCGGGATGTCATCGGGGTCCGGGTAGGCGTCATAGGCCGCATCTCCCAGCGGACGGTCCGGGTCGGCCTCGCGGTCGGGAGTAGACGAGCACCCCGCCAGCACCAGCGCGAGCAGGGCGGCCAGCGCGAAGAACGCCGCGCCAGCCCGGCACCGTTTACTCGGCAAAGGCCTCGGCCAGCTGGTGGACAGCCATCGCATACAGCGGGCTCCGGTTGTAGCGAGTAATCACATAGAAATTGGGATACCCGAGATAGTACTCGTAGCCGTCCTCGCCCTCGAGGCGGATGAACGAGTATTTCCCGTCCTCGGCCACGGACTCGTCGGGATAGATGCCGTGCTCGGCGAGTTCGTCGAGATCGAAGCGCGCCTGGAAATTGCGGCTGATCAGTTCCTCGTGGGCATCGCCCTCGACCCGGGCACGCGCGACCACGGGCTCGCCGGTCTGCCAGCCATGCTCGCGGAAATAGTTGGCGACACTGCCAATCGCATCCGGCCAGGAATTGAGCAGATCACGCCGACCATCGCCGTCGAAGTCCACTGCGTAGTGGCGATAGCTCGACGAGATGAACTGTCCGCGCCCCATGGCACCGGCGTAGGAACCCCGTGTCTCGCGGACATCCAGGTCCTCCTCCTGCACCAGGGTCAGGAACTCGCCCAGTTCTTTGCGGAAGAAGTCCGCCCGCGGCGGATAATCGAAGCCCAGCGTGACCAGGGCATCGAACACGCGGAAGCCCCCGGTATTGCGCCCGTAGTTGGTCTCCACGCCGATAATCGCGGTGATCATTTCCTGTTCGACGCCAAAGGCCTCCTCGGCGCGGGCGAGGGACTCGGCCTGCTCCTCCATGAAGCGTTCACCGCGCTCGACGCGCAGGTCGTTCACGAAGATCGGGCGATAGTCCTTCCACGGACGTGCCTCGGCGGGCGCCGCGATCAGGTCAAGGATGCGCTGCTGGGGATCGGCCTCGGCGAACATGCCCTCCAGCTCGTCGCGATCCATGCCCGCCTCGACCTGTTCGTCGATAAAGGCCTGGACCTCCTCGCGCTCCAGGTACGGCGGGTCGCCGGCGCGAAACTCGGACCCCGAGACGCTCGACAGGGAACAGGCCCCCAGTGACAGGATCAGCCCGGCCTGCAGGAGGCCGGAACGAAGGGTGCCCAGGGGGCGGAGGTTCAGGGTCATCGATTCACCAGGCGCTGTTGCGACGCAATGCTCATGAGAATACCGAAGGCGACCATAAGCGTCACCAATGATGTGCCGCCATAGCTCACCAGCGGAAGCGGCACGCCCACCACGGGCAGAAGCCCCGTCACCATGGCGATATTCACCACCATGTAGACGGCAAAGGTGAGCGCCAGGCTCCCGCCCAGCAGGCGGGCGAAGCGATCCTGGGCCAGGGCGGAGATCCACAGCCCGCGCGCCACGATCGCAAAATACAGCAACAGCATAAGGGCGACACCGATAAAGCCGAATTCCTCGGCGTACACCGCAAAAATGAAATCCGTCGAGCGCTCGGGCAGGAAGTCGAGGTGCGACTGTGTGCCATTCAGCCAGCCCTTGCCGTACAGCCCACCAGAGCCGATCGCGATCTTGGACTGAATAATATGATAACCCGCCCCAAGAGGGTCGGACTCCGGATTGAACAGCGTCAGCACCCGCTGGCGCTGATAATCATGCATCTGCAGCCACAACGCCGGGATTGCGGCGGCCGCGGCCAGTCCAAGCCCGACAAACCAGCGCCAGCTCAAACCCGCCAGGAAGATCACCAGAAAGCCCGCGGCGCCCACCAGCATCGCAGTCCCCAGGTCCGGCTGGCGCATGATCAGGAACACGGGCACCAGAATCATCGGCACCGTAATTAGCAGATCGCGAAACCGCGGCCGGTCGTTCCGGGTCGACAGGTACCAGGCCACCATCATCGGCACGGCCAGCTTCATGATTTCCGAGGGCTGGAAGCGCATGAAGCCGAGATCCAGCCAGCGCCGCGCCCCCTTGCCGATCTCGCCGGCGACCATGACCGCCAGCAGCAGCGCGATCCCGGCCAGAAACAGCCACGGCGCCAGGGACCGCAGGGTGCGCACCGGGATCTGCGCGACCAGCACCATCGCGGCCACGCCCAGGCCGATGCGCATGGTCTGTCGCTCCAAGGCGATCATGCTCTCGCCGGAGGCACTGAACAGCACCGCCAGCCCCACCAGCAGCAGGACCCCAATTAATACCAGCAACACGCCATCCAGGCGGAGCCGTCCCAGCACCCACTGGCCCAGCGGCATTTCGCGCCCCGTTACACTGATCATTGGTCTTCTCCGACGTCGAGCGTCATCCCGGCGTCATCCTTCAGGAAGGCGTCCATCACCTCGCGGGCAATGGGGGCCGCCACGCGGCCGCCCGACCCCCCGTGCTCGACCAGCACGGCGACCGCGATCTGCGGATCATCCGCAGGCGCATAGCCGACGAACAAGGCGTGATCCCAGAGGTGCCGGGGCAGCTCGTCCTCGTCGTATTCTTCGTCCTGCGCCAGCCCGAAGACCTGCGAAGTGCCGGTCTTGCCTGCGATGCGATAGTCCGTCGGCGGGCGACTGCCAATCGAGCCCCAGGCGGTGCCGTGCCGCTCATGCACGGCCTCGATCAGCGACTCGTGAATCGTGTCCCAGTGCTCCGGGGCCGTTTGCACCGGTTCGCGGGGCTGCGGCAGCAACCGTTCGAACTCGCCATTGTCGTTGTCCATCGACTGCAACAGACGTGGCTGGATGCGCTGCCCACGCCCGGCCAGCGTCGCCGTGAAGTCCGCCATCTGCAGCGGCGTCGACAGCATGTAGCCCTGGCCAATCGCGGTGATCAGGGTCTCGCCGGGGAACCAGACCTGGTCGTGTGTCGCCCGCTTCCAGTCGCGGCTCGGGAGGATGCCCGCGCGCTCGCCCGTCGAATCAATACCGACGCGCTGCCCGATCCCGAACGCCCCCAGCATCGGCACCATCCGGTCAATACCCATCGTATGGGCAAGGTCGTAAAAATACACGTCGGAGGAAACCGCGATGGCGCGCGACATATCCACCCAGCCATGGCCTTCCCTGCGCCAGTCGCGATAGCGCCGCTCGTGGCCGGGGATCTGGAAATAGCCCCGGGCGAACATCTTGCGATCGGCGGTGGTGATCTCCTCGTCCAGCGCCGCCAGGCCCACCAGCGGCTTGATCGTGGAGCCCGGCGGGTACTGCCCGGTCAGGGCGCGGTTGAACAGCGGCCGCGAGGGGTCGGACTGCAGATCGGAGAAGTCGGCCTGGGAGATCCCGCGCACGAACATCTCGGGATCGAATCCCGGGGCACTGACCAGCGCCAGGACCTCGCCGTTATTGGGGTCCAGCGCGACGATGGCTCCCTCGCGACCGGCCAGGGATCGATACGCGGCACGCTGCAGGTCCGCGTCGATGGTGAGGGTGATGTCGGTACCCGCCTCCGGTGGCGTCACCGAAAGTTCGCGGATGACCCGCCCCTGGGCATTGACCTCCACCTGGCGGTAGCCCGGACGGCCGTGCAGCAGGTCCTCGTAGTAGCGCTCCACGCCGATCTTGCCGATATGCGAGCTGCCGGCATAGGCGCGCGGATCGACCCGCGCCAGGTCCTGCTCGTTGATCCGGCCGACATAACCAACCACATGGGAGAGCTTGTCGCCGAGCGGATAGAAGCGCATCGGGCGCGCCTCGATCTCCACCCCCGGCAACTCGTGCCGCGAGACCGCAATCCTGGCCACCGTGGTGTCGTCGAGCCCTGACTTGAGCAGGACTGGCTGGAAGGGGCGGCGCTGACGCACACCACGCCGGAAGCGTTCGATATCCGCCTCCGACAACTCGACAAAGTCGTGCAGTCGCTCCAGGAGTTCGTCCAGATTGCCGGCCTGCTCGACCGTGACCTCCAGCTGGTAGGAGGCGCGGTTGCCCGCCAGCAACTGGCCATTCCGGTCCCGGATCACGCCACGACTGGGCGCAATCGGCTCCACCCGCAGCCGGTTGTTCTCCGACAGCGTGGTGAAATGGGTATGCGCGCCGACCTGAAGCCCCGACAGGCGCCAGCCAATCAGGAGCAGGACGGCGGCGAGCAGCACCAGCGCCAGCAGAATACGGACAACAAACCGCTGCTGGTCCTGTTGTTCCTGCCCGTAGTCATCGCGCCCGGCCATCTCAGGGAACCGCCACACCGACAAACGCCGCGCACGCGGCGGCAGTCGACCCCGGAGAAGCGGGGGCGATCCGCGCCATGCGCTGTGGCCGGGCCGCTACCGGCTCAGATCTTGCTCTTCTGGTAACGCTTGTAGCTGGCAACAATCTCCGCCTTGGCCTCTTCGGCGCCCGTCCAGCCCTCGACCTTGACCCACTTGCCCTTCTCCAGCTCCTTGTAGCGCTCGAAGAAGTGCTTGATCGAATCCAGGAGTTCCTTCGGCACGTCGTCCGGGCTCTGGAACCGCGCGGACTGCGTGCACAGCTTGTCCACCGGCACCGCGAGGATCTTCGCGTCCACCCCGGCCTCGTCGGTCATCTTCAGCATACCAATCGGGCGCGAACGCACGACCGAGCCCGGCAGCAGTGGCACCGGGGTGATCACCAGCACGTCCACCGGGTCGTTGTCTTCCGACTCCGTGTTCGGGATGAATCCGTAGTTGCACGGATAGAACATCGCGACCGCCATAAAGCGATCGACCACCAGAGCCCCGCTGTCCTTGTCCATCTCGTACTTGACGGGCTGGCCCTGGGTGGGGATCTCGATCACCACATTGATGTCGTTGGGGAGATCCTTGCCGGCTTCGATCTGGTTGAGGTCCATGCTTGAGTATATTCCGATTGTTTTGAAGAGCGGGGGATTATACAGGGGAGTGCACCCGCAATGGCACCCGTCAGCGAAGCCCCCGGTTGCGACGGCTTGCCATCAGGCGGTATAAGACCGCGCTCGGGGAACGGTTTGCGCCTCATTGCCGCAATGCGTCGCCCGAAGGCCATTCACCGTGCCGCTCCGTACCCGGCTTGTGCTGCGGTTCGGCGACGCACCGGGCAGCAGGAGGCAGTCATGCGTATCGTCCTGATGGGGGCACCGGGTTCCGGCAAGGGCACCCAGGCCAAGAAGATCGTCTCGACCTTCGGCATCCCCCATGTCTCGACCGGCGACCTGCTGCGCGCCGCAATGGCCGCCCGGACCGAGCTGGGCCGCGAGGTCGAAAGCGCGATGAACGCGGGGCAGCTGGTACCCGACGACATCGCCTTGGGCCTGATCCGCGACCGGCTGCAGGAGCCGGATGCGCAGGAGGGATACATCCTCGACGGCTTCCCGCGCAACGTCGCCCAGGCCGAGGCCCTGGACACCATGCTCGAGGAGCTTGGCGCACCACTCGACCAGGTCATCCAGATCGATGTGCCGTTCGAGGAGCTGAAACAGCGCCTGACCGGCCGTGTCTCCTGCGGCGACTGCGGGGCCGTGTTCAACACCCATACCTTCCCCCCCAAACAGGAAGGCGTGTGCGATCTGTGCGGCGGCGAACTGATGCACCGCGCCGATGACACCGAGCAGACCGTCGTCAATCGCCTGAAGGTCTACGAGGAACAGACCCGGCCACTGATCGAATACTACGCCGGCCGCGAGCTGCTCAAGCATGTAAACGGCACCCGCGACATCGTGCTGATCTTCGACGAAATCCGCCAGCTTTTGGGAAAACACTGATCAGGAATGATCAGTGTTTTCCCAGAATAAATCCCGCATGACGCCTCCGCCTGCCGGCCACGCAAGCCCACTGAACCGCCGGGCCACGGCGTGGATCGCAATCGCCCTCGCGCTCGGCATTACCGCCACGACGGCGCAGGCCCAGCCCGAGCGGCTGGAGCGCCCGCCCGGCTGCGAGTTCGCCCCCGACATGGAGTGGCCGGAGCTGCGCGAACTCGCAGTCGAGATCACCGATATCGATGCCGACCATGTACGCCGCGAGGGCGAGCTCATCAGCGCCCGCGGCAATGTCCAGCTCTTCGAGCACGGTCGGCGCCTGGATACCGATTTCCTCGAATATGACCGCGCGACGGGCGTGGCCCGCACCGAGGGTGACACCCGGCTGTTCGACGGCGACCTGCTGCTGCATACCGACGGCGGCGAATACCGCCTGGACGAGGAGACCGGGGAGTTCCGGCGCATCGACTACCTGGTGCAATCCGTGCCGGCACGCGGCAGCGCCGGGGTGGGCATCCAGCTCGCGCCCCACCTGCACGAGTTCGAGGATGCCGAATACACCACCTGCCCGATCGACAACGACAGCTGGCGGCTGCGCACGCGCGACCTGGAACTGGACCGCGAACGCGGGATCGGCGTCGCCCGTCACGCCCGCGTCCATTTCAAGGGCGTACCCATCGCCTACACGCCGTACATCCACTTCCCGCTGGACGACCGCCGCCAGAGCGGCTTCCTGCTGCCCAGCGCCGGGGTCAGCTCACGCCACGGAGCCGATATCAGCACACCCTGGTACTGGAACATCGCGCCAAACTACGACGCGACTTTCACCCCGCGAGTCATGGCGGATCGTGGGGTGAAGCTCGGCACCGAGTTCCGCTACCTGCAACCCCGCCACGAGGGCGTGGCCGACATCCGCTACCTGCCGAGTGACAGCGAATTCGGCGACGACCGGCACTACGTGCAGTGGTTTCACCAGAGCCGCCTGACCTCGGACCTGCGCTTTCGCCTGGACGCCGCCGACGCCTCCGACAGCGAGTATTTCCGCGACTTCGGTGGCGCCGACCGCTACTCCGGCAGCACGCCCTATCTGCGCCGCCGTGCGGACCTGACCTACAACCAGCCGGCCTACCGCCTGCGCACCCGGATCGAGGACTACCAGATCGTCGATCCCGAGCTGCGCGCCCAGCGCGAGCCCTACCAGCGCCTGCCGCAGATCACCCTGGAGGCGGGCGAGTATCTGGGGCGCGGGCTGGCCTGGGACCTGGACACCGAGCTGGTGCGCTTCGAGCGCAGCGAGGGCGACTCGCTGGAGCCCCTGGGCACGCGCTTCGACCTCAACCCCACGGCCTCCTGGCGCTTCGATACCGGCGGCTTCTTCTTCGAGCCCAGTGCCGGCGTGCGCTATACCCATTACGAACTGGACCGCCGGGGCGAACCGGGGCCCGAGTCGATCAGCCGCACCGTGCCGCGGGCATCGATCGACACCGGGCTGGTCTTCGAGCGCCCGATCCAGGACGGGCGTCGCCTGCAGACGCTGGAGCCGAGGATCTTCTACGGCTATGTCCCGTTCGTCGACCAGACCGATATCCCGGTCTTCGACACCGGCGAGGCGGACTTCAGCTTCGACAACCTGTTCAGCCTCGACCGCTTCGTCGGCGCCGACCGGGTCGGCGATACCCACCAGCTGACCACCGCGCTGACCACGCGGGTCTTCGACGAGCAGACCGGCCAGGAGCGGATGAGCCTGTCCGCCGGCCAGATCCGCTACTTCGAGGACCGCGAAGTCCGCCGCGACCCGGACGGCGATCCACTGACCGAATCCCGCTCCGATCTCGCCCTGGAGGGCCGCGTGCGCATTGGCGACGCCTGGAGCGGTCGCGGCTCCATCCTGTACAACCAGGACGAAGAGGAGACCACCCTCACAGCGCTGTCGGTCAGCTACAGCCCGAGTGCGCGCGCCCGCATCAACGTGGGGTATCGTCAGCGCGAGGCGGGCAACCGCTCCATCGACCAGACCGATGTCTCCGTGCTGTGGCCGGTGACCCCGCGCATCGATGCGATCGGGCGCTGGAATTACAGCCTGCAGGAGGAGCGTGATCTCGAACTTCTGGCCGGCCTTCAGTATCGTAGTTGCTGCTATGGCATCCGAGTGGTCGCCCGCCGCGCCTACGACTTCGACGAGACCTACGACAACTCGATTTATTTCCAACTCACGCTGGACGGGCTCGGACGCTTCGATTCCGGCGTGGATTCGCTTTTGAGCGAGGGTATAGCCGGATATGACGCACTCCCCTGACCAACATCGCCGGGCCTTCTGGCTCCCGCTACTGGGCGCCGTGCTCATGGGCCTTGGGCTTTCCGCACAGGCCCAGGTCCCCGGCGGCGAACAACCCGAGGATGCCGTAGAGGCCCCGGTCACCCCCGGAGCCGCCTCCGAGGCCGGCGCCCCTGCCGCGCCCATCACGCCCCCGGAGGGCGATCAGTTCACCGACCGCATCCTGGTCGTGGTCGGCGACGACGTGGTGACCCAGCGCGAACTGGTCGAGCGCATGAACCTGGTCGCCCAGCAGATGATGGAACGCGGCACCCGCCCGCCGGATCGCGACACTCTTGCGCGACAGGTCATGGAACGGCTGATCGTCGAACGCGTTCAGCTGCAGGAGGCCGAGCGGGTCGGCATCAACATCGACGAAATGACCCTGAACCGGGCGATGGAGAACATCGCGCGCGAGAACCGCATGACCCTGCCGCAGCTGCGTCAGGCTCTGCTGCAGGACGGCGTCGACTTCAACGCCTTCCGCGAACAGATCCGCAACGAGCTGACCGTCAACCAGCTGCAGCGCCGCCAGGTCGACAACCAGATTCGTGTCAGCGATCAGGAGATCGCGGACCTGATCGCCTCGGAGAGTGGGGCGATCGACCGCGGCGTGCGCTATCGCATCGCACATATCCAGGTCTCCCTGCCGCCCGGCGCGGACTCCAGCCAGATCGCCACCGCCCGCGAGAAGGCCCGCGAACTGCGTCAGCGGGTACGCGAGGGCGAGGACTTCGCCAGCGTGGCGATCGCCGAATCCGACGCCCCGGATGCCCTGGAGGGCGGCGACCTCGGCTGGCGCACCGCCGGCGAAATCCCCTCCGTGTTTGCCCGCGAGGCCGTGCTGATGCGCACCGGCGAGATCACCGACGTGCTGCGCTCGCCGAACGGCTTCCACATCATGAAGCTCGTCGACCGCGAGGGCGGCGACCAGACCCGGGTACAACAGACGCAGGTGCGCCACATCCTGATCAGTCCGGACCAGGTCCGCACCGAAGAAGAGGCCCGCCGCCAGGCCGAGTCCCTGTACAACCGCATCCGCGAGGGCAGTGACTTCGAGGCCCTGGCCCGCGCAAACTCCGACGACCCCGGCTCCGCCGCCCAGGGCGGAAAGCTCGGCTGGATCAGTCCCGGCGAGCTGGTGCCGGAGTTCGAAGAGGCGATGAACGCCCTGCAGCCGGGCGAGATCAGCGAGCCAGTGGAGAGCCAGTTCGGCTGGCACATCATCGAGGTCCTCGACCACCGCGAGGTCGACACCTCGCGCGAGCAGATCCGGGCCCGCGCCCGCGAGATCCTGCAAAATCGCAAGCGCGAGGAAGAGATCGAACTGTGGATGCGTCGTCTGCGCGACGAGGCCTATGTCGAATACCGCGTTGACGGCTTCGGCTCCTGACGCCCGGACGCCGGGCGCCATCCCGCGTCTGGCGCTGACCGCTGGCGAACCGGCCGGGATCGGGCCGGATCTGCTGATTGCCCTGGCCCACGAGCCTGGCGGCGGCGCCCAGCGCATCGCCATCGGTGACCCGGATGTGCTGGAACAACGGGCACACCGACTGGGCCGGTCCATCCACCTGATCCCCTTCGACCCCGAACGCCCGCGCGCCGCCACACCGCGCGGCACGCTGGAGGTCATCGCGGTCCCGGCCGGCGGCCCCGTGCAAACGGGCACCCTCGACCCCCGGCACGCCGAGGGCGTGCTGGCAATGCTCGCCGCCGCCGCCGATGGCTGTCTCGATGGCACCTTCGACGCGATGGTCACCGGCCCGGTGCACAAGGGCGTGATCAACCGTGCCGGCATCTCCTTCAGTGGTCATACCGAGTGGCTGGCCGAGCGCGCCGGCGCGCCCATGCCCGTGATGATGCTGGCCACCGAATCCCTGCGAGTCGCACTGGTGACCACCCACCTTTCCCTGCGCGACGTCCCCGATGCGATCACGCCGGAACGCATCGAAGCGGTCACCCGCGTACTCCACCACGACCTCGCCGAGGACTTCGGGATCAAACACCCGCGCATCGGCGTGTGCGGGCTGAACCCGCACGCCGGCGAGGACGGCGTGCTGGGGCGCGAGGAGATCGAGGTCATCACCCCGACGCTCGACCGGCTGCGCGCCGAGGGCCTGGACCTGCGCGGGCCGCTGCCCGCGGATACCGCATTCACGCCGCGCGCCCTCGCCGACGTCGACGCGGTACTGGCGATGTATCACGACCAGGGGCTCCCGGTACTCAAGCACGCGGGATTCGGACATGCGGTCAATGTGACCCTCGGGCTGCCCTTCGTGCGCACCTCGGTCGATCACGGCACGGCCCTCGACCTGGCCGGCAGCGGCCGCGCGGAGGTCGGCAGCTTCCTCGCGGCCGAGAGCCTGGCCCGGGAACTGGCCCGCCATCGCCTGCAGGCACAGGCCGCGCACGCCCATGGGTGATGCCGCACATGGGTAGCGCGCTGCCGCCGATCCGCAAGCGGTTCGGCCAGAACTTCCTGCATGATCAGGCCATGCTCGCGCGCATCGTCGGCGCGATCGCCCCACGCCCCGACGACCCGGTGCTGGAGATCGGACCCGGCCGGGGGGCCCTGACCGGCGCCTTGCTGGAGCGCCTGAACCGCCTGGTCGCAGTGGAGATCGACCGTGACCTGGCGGCTGGCCTGCGCGCCGCCTTTGCCCCGGAGCGCCTGGAACTCCACGAAGGCGACGCCCTGAATCTGGACCTGGCAAGCCTTGGTCCGACACCGGAGGGTGGCTGGCGGATCGTGGGCAACCTCCCCTACAACATCTCGACCCCCCTGCTGTTCCATCTGCTCGAGCAGGTGGACGCCATCCGCGACATGCACTTCCTCCTGCAGCGCGAGGTGGTCGAGCGCATGACCGCCGCCCCCGGCAGCAAGACCTATGGTCGCCTGACAGTCATGCTCGCGGCGCGCGCCCGGGCCCAGTCGCTGTTCGGGGTCCCCCCCGGCGCCTTCCACCCGCCGCCCAAGGTCCACTCCGCGGTCGTGCGCATCACACCACTGGAGGCGCCGCTGGTGGACAGCGCGCTGTACCCGGTGTTCGCAAAGGTTGTGAACCAGGCCTTCTCCAACCGCCGCAAGACGCTGCGGCGGGGGCTCTCCGGGCTGGTGGATGCCGCCCTGATCGAGGCGGCACACCTGGACCCGGGCGCCCGCCCGGAGACCGTGGACGTCCACGGCTTCGCGGCCCTGGCGCGACTGGCCGCCGCGCACTGACCCATCACGCCAGCGGGCAGCGATCCGCTATCATCGCCCTATGGACTTCATCGTGGCCGACATCGGAGGTACCCGCACCCGGGTCGCACGTGCCCGCCACAGCGGCGCACACTGGTCGCTGCACGACATCCACCGCTACCCCAGCCGCGACTTTCCGGACCTGGGCCACATCCTCGAGGCCTGGCGCACCGAGGTCGATCCAGCCGAGCCGCTGGCGGCCGCCGGTCTGGCCCTGGCCGGCCCCGTGCAAGGCGGCCGGGCCCGCGCGACCAACCTCGACTGGCCCGAACTGGACGCGCGCGCACTCGAACAGACCCTGGGCATCCCGGTCGCACTGATCAACGATTTCGCCGCTGTCGGCGCCTGCCTGGATGCCCTTGAACCCGGGGACCGGATCACCCTGCAGAACGCGGCAGCCGATGCAGACGGCCTGCGCCTGGTGGTCGGGGCCGGAACAGGTCTCGGGACCTGCCTGGTCGGCCCGCCCCACCAGCCCGCCATCCATCCCGGCGAAGGGGGCCACGCACGCTTTTCCCCCGCCGACGCGGACGAGGCGGCACTCGCGGCGTTTGTCAGCGCCGAGGAAGGGCTTTGCACCCGCGAGCACCTGCTTAGCGGTCGCGGCATTGCGCGCATCGCACGCTTTGAACTGGCACGCCGGGACGATGCCACGCTGGCGCGGGCCCTGACGGCTGCCGACCCGGCCGCCGCGGTCAGTGACCTGGCCGATGGTGGCCACGCGGCGGCCCTCGCGGTCGTCCAGCGTTTCGTGAGGATCTATGCAGGACAACTGGCCGACATGGCCCTGACCGCCCTGCCCACCGGCGGGCTGTATCTGGCCGGCGGGATTGCCCCGCGCTGGGCCGATTACTTCCAGGAGGCAACGTTTCTGCAGGCCCTGCATAATCGCCCACCGATGACCCACTTGCTTGAGCGTCTGCCTGTGTCCCTTATCATGCACCCTGAACCCGGCCTGCTGGGCGCTGCCGTCAGCGCCTGGCGGCAGGGGAACCACTGACCAGCAGTGTTTCCCCCAAAAGGAGCCGTAAACAAATGAATTCGCCCCAAGCAACCGAAGAACATGCGATCGAGATCGAGGTCGCCACGGCCTACGTCGAGGAACAGTCGGAGCCCGATGACGACCGCTATGTGTTCGCCTACCACATCACGATCCGCAACTCCGGCGCGCTGACCGTGCAGCTGCTGAACCGTCACTGGATCATCCGCGACGGCCGCGACCAGACGCAGGAGGTACGTGGCGAGGGTGTGGTGGGGGAACAGCCACGCATCGAGCCCGGCGACAGCTTCGAATACACCAGCGGCACGGTGATCGAGACACCGGTCGGCACCATGGAGGGCAGCTACGGCATGCAGGACGAACGCGGCAACACCTTCGAGGCGCCGATCCCGCCCTTCACCCTCTCCGTACCCCGCACGCTTCACTAGGGGCATGGCCCTTTACGCCGTTGGCGATCTCCAGGGCTGCCTGGACCCGCTGGAACGCCTGCTGGAGCAGGTTCGCTTTGACCCCGCCACGGATCACCTGTGGCTGGTGGGCGACCTGGTCAATCGGGGACCGGACTCGCTTGGCTGCCTGCGCCGCGTCCGCACCCTGGGCGATGCCGCAACCGCCGTGCTGGGCAATCACGACCTGCACCTGCTCGCCGCCGCCGAGGGCGTGCGCAACCCCGGAAACAAGGACACCCTGCGCCCCGTACTCGACGCCCCGGACGCCGCCGAACTGCTGGAGTGGCTGGCACAGCGCCCCCTGCTGCACACGGATTCCGACGCTGGCTGGACCCTGGTGCATGCCGGCATCCCGCCCGACTGGGGTCTCGAAACCGCGCAGGCCGAGGCCCGACGGGTGGAGGCCGAACTGCGCGATCCCGCGCGACGCCATGCCCTGTTCGAGGTGATGTACGGCGACGAACCCGCCCACTGGGACCCGGATCTGACCGGGTATGACCGCCTGCGCTACACGATCAACGCCTTCACCCGCATGCGCTACCTGCTACCCGATGGCGGACTGGAATTCTCAGGCAATGGCCCACCGGAAGACGCCCCGACCACGCTGACACCGTGGTTTGCCTGGCCGGGCCGCTTGAGCGAAGGCTTTCCCCTGGTGTTCGGTCACTGGGCCGCGCTCGGCCATCGCCGAGGAGCCAACTGGCTGTCACTGGACAGCGGCTGCGTCTGGGGCAGGGCAATGACCCTCGCACGCCTCGACGAGACCCGCGACCCCGGCCAAGTCCCTACCTGGCAGGCGGCTTGCAGTTAGGGAGTCAGTCGCCGGCGACGGTCATCGATTCGACCAGGATCGAGCCGGTGTGGATGTTGCCCCGGCGGTCGACGTCGGTCCCCACCGCGACGATGCGCTGGTAGATGTCCTTCAGGTTGCCGGCGATGGTGATCTCTTCCACTGGGTACTGGATCTCGCCATTCTCCACCCAGAAGCCGGCGGCCCCGCGCGAGTAGTCGCCGGTTACCGTGTTTACGCCCTGGCCGATCAGTTCGGTCACCAGAAAGCCCGTGCCCATCTCGGCCAGCAGGGCGGCAAAGTCCCGCTCGCCCGGTTTGACGGTCACGTTGCGCGCCCCACCCGCGTTGCCGGTGCTCTCCAGCCCCAGGCGGCGGGCGGCGTAGCTGTCCAGGGTGTAGCTCTGCAGTACGCCATCGGCCACCAGGGGACGGTTGCGCGTGCGCACGCCCTCGCCGTCGAACGGGGCGCTGCCGAGCGCGCGCGGGGTCAGCGGGCGTTCCTCGATCTGCATCCAGTCGGGGAATACGGGCTCCCCGACCGCATTCAGCAGGAACGAGCTGTGGCGGTACTGTGCGGGACCGGAGATCGCACGGGTAAAACTGCCGATCAGCGTGCGCGCCATCTCCGGGGCAAACAGCACCGGGCAGCTGCGCGTGGACAGCTTGCGCCCGCCCAGGCGCCGCACGGTGCGCTCGGCGGCCATGCGCCCGATGGCCTCGCAGGCATCGAGATCCGCCGCGTGGCGGGCCACGGAGTAGGCGTAGTCGCGCTGCATGCCGGCGTCGTCGCGCGCCACCAGGGCGCAGGACATCGCGTGCCGCGTACTGCGATACCCGCCCATGAAGCCCTGGGAGTCGCCGAGAAAGGCAATCGCCCGGCGTGTGTTGACGCTCGCACCTTCGGAGTTCTCGATCCGTGAATCGGCGGCAAAGCCCGCGGCCTCGATCGCACGCGCAAGTTCGGTCGCCTGCTCGGCATCGCAGTCCCAGGGGTGGTCGAGGTCCAGGTCATCCCAATCCCCGGCCTTGAGCGCGGGATCGGGCATCCCGGCATGGGGGTCCGGCTCGGTGTAGCGCGCAATGCGGCAGGCCGCCTCGACCGTATCCAGCAGGGCCTGCTCGCTGAAATCGGTCGTCGAGGCGGCCCCCTTCGACTGGCCGAAATAGGCAATCAACGACAGGCTCTGGTCGCGTTCGTACTCCAGCGTCTCGATCTCGCCCTTGCGCACAGAGAGCTCCAGCCCGACGCTGTGGCTGACCACCGCCTGCGCATCCGAAGCCCCCTGCGCGCGGGCCGCGTCCAGCGTGCGCTGGACGCGGCCCTGCAGGGACTCGGCGGAATGGGACAGGGCCTGGATCTCGAGATCCGGTGCCATGCGTTCGGGGGATGTGCTCATACGGACGTCCGTTGGTATTCAGATAAACGTGGACGGCGGGCCGAGGTCATCCCCGGCCCACCGCGGTGGTTAAGGCCCGCAGGGCTTCAGGAGGGGCGGCCCGTGTGCTTGTGCACCGCGCCGACGTTGCCCCAGCGTTCCAGGTCTTCGACATGCACGCCGACCCAGTAGAGCTTGCCGACGCTGTCACGGGTCCAGCCGCCGACCAGTTCCTGGCCCGCACCCAGCTCGACGTGATCGGCGAAGTGCTCGGCCCGTTCGCGGTCGCGGAAGACATGCCACTGTACGATCTTGTCGTGGCCATGCCCCTCCGGCAGGGAATGTTCCTGATCCAGAAAATCCAGCTTCATCTAAGCCTCCTTGTCGCTGCTCGCTCGCGGGCACTCCGGGCCGGCGTCAGGCCGCCTGGGTGCCCCCCACGGTCATGCCGTCGATACGCAGGGTGGGCTGCCCCACTCCCACCGGCACGCCTTGTCCTTCCTTGCCACAGGTCCCCACACCGGGGTCCAGGCGCATGTCGTTGCCCACCATCGAGACGCGGGTCAGAACGTCCGGGCCGTTGCCGATCAGGGTCGCACCCTTGACCGGGTAGGTCACCTTGCCCTTCTCGACGCGATAGGCCTCCGAGGCGGAGAAGACAAACTTGCCGGAGGTGATATCCACCTGCCCGCCGCCGAAGTTGACCGCATACAGACCGTCCTCCACCGAGGCGAGGATCTCCTCCGGGTCGGCCTCGCCGCCCAGCATGTAGGTATTGGTCATGCGCGGCATCGGCAGGTGGGCGTAGGACTCGCGCCGGCCGTTGCCAGTCGACTGGACACCCGTCAACCGGGCGTTCATCTCGTCCTGCATGTAGCCACGCAGGATGCCGTCCTCGATCAGCACGGTCTGCTGCGTCGCGGTGCCCTCGTCGTCCACGTTCAGCGACCCGCGACGCCCTTCCAGGGTGCCGTCGTCGACGATGGTGATGCCCTTTGCGGCCACCCGCTCGCCGATACGTCCGGAGAAGGCCGAGGTCCCCTTGCGGTTGAAATCGCCCTCCAGGCCGTGGCCAATCGCCTCGTGCAGCAGCACACCGGGCCAGCCGGGACCCAGCACGACCTTCATCGTGCCGGCCGGCGCGTCGCGCGCCTCCAGGTTCACCAGGGCCTGGCGCACTGCCTCGCGGGCATAGCCGGCCGCGCGGTCGTTCTCGAGGAAATAGCGGTAACCGAAGCGGCCGCCGCCCCCGGAGGTACCGGACTCGCGACGATCGCCCTGCTGGGCGATCACCTGAACACTCAGGCGGACCAGCGGGCGCACATCGGTGGTCAGCTCACCACGGGCATTCAGCACCAGGACCACCTCGTGCACCCCGGACAGGGAACACATCACCTGGGTCACACGCGGATCGGCGGCGCGCGCCGCGGCGTCCACTTCCTTGAGCAGATCGATCTTGGACTGCTCGTCCAGCGAGTCCATCGGGTTCTCCGGGGCGTACAGCGCCGGACGCGAGGGCGCGCGGCTCGCCACCGCGATCCGCGCGCTCTGGCCCGCATCGGCGATGCTGCGCGCGGTCCGTGCCGCATCCAGCAGTGCCGGCATCGCGATGTCGTCGGAGTAGGCAAAGCCGGTCTGCTCGCCGCGCACCACGCGGATGCCCACGCCGCGCTCGATATTGAAGCTGGCCGACTTGACGATGCCATCCTCCAGCGACCAGCCCTCCTGGCAGGCAAACTGGAAGTAGCAGTCACCCCCGTCCACGCCGCGGCCGAAGGTCGTGCCGAGCAGGGTGGTCAGCTCGTGGTCACCGAGACCAGCCGGGTCGAGCAGGGTTTGTTGGGCAAGACGGTCGATCATGGAATCCTCGTGGTTCGGAAAGGCGTGGTATCCAGTATGGCGTTTGGGGCCCGTACCGGGCTTTCAAGCCCGCGCGCCGCGCGGTTATGCCTGACGCGGACGTTCGGATCAGACCGTCCCCGGGCAGGCCAGACGTCGATGTTCGATGGTCGGGAACACCATGCGGATGCGTTCGACCTGGGCATGATCCAGATCGGCCAGCAGCACACCCGGGTTGCGCTGCAGCTGATCCACCACCCGACCCCAGGGGTCCACCAGAGCACTGTGTCCATAGGTCTCGCGCCCGTTCACGTGAAATCCACCCTGGGCCGCCGAGAGCATGTAGTACTGGTTCTCGATCGCGCGTGCGCGCAGCAGGACATCCCAGTGGGCCTGGCCGGTCTGCGCGGTAAACGCCGCTGGCAGCGCGACCCAGTCGGCCCCCTGATCGAGCAGGGCCCGAAACAGCTCCGGGAAGCGCAGGTCATAGCAGATCGCGAGTCCCATGCGCCCGACCGGGGTATCGACGACGACCACCTGCTCGCCCCGCTCGAACACCTTCGACTCGGTATAGGCCTCGCTGCTGTCCGGCAGCTGCACATCGAACAGGTGGATCTTGTCGTAGCGCGCCACCTGCTGGCCCTGGTCATCGAACACCAGACAGGCGGAACGCACGCGCTCCCCGTCTCCGGTCTGCAGGGGCACAGTGCCACCGACAATCCACAGCCCCAGGCGACGTGCCTGCTCGGCGAGAAAGGCCTGCAGGGGTCCTGCCCCGTCGGCGACCTCGGCGATGCCCAGGATGTCCATCTCCTGCATCCCCATGAACGCGAAGTTCTCCGGCAGCACCGCCAGGCGGGCCCCCTTGTCCGCGGCCTCCTGAAGCAGGCGCTTCGCCTCCAGCAGGTTCGCCTGGGGTTGAGGCCCGGAGGCCATCTGTATTGCCGCTACCTGAGTCATCAAATGCATCCGTCTAGTCGTCGTTGTCGTCAGCAGGCTGCACCAGAGTCCGTACTTCCGGTTCGTCCCACGGACCGGTGACCCGGTACTCTACACGCGCGGCCTCTTCGATTTGATCTCCGATGCCCAGCACACGTTCCGCAAACAGCACCACCACCCCGGTCACAGGCCCGCCCACCAGGGCCCCGACGATCGGCAATGCCGCGCGGAGGCTCGGCACCACCACGATGTGGTGGTCATAGTCCCGCGCGATCAAACCGGTACGACCACTCAGGCGTACTCGCGCGGACGGCCCTCGCATTTCCAGATCGGGGACGTGCAGATTGCCATCCTGCAGCGTCGCCGTCGCCTGCAGGCGGTCAAAGGACAGCCCTTCCTCGAACACGTCGCGGAAATCAAGCCGCAGACGCCGGGGCAGCACATCCAGACTCACCAACCCGAGCAGGCGACCTGCCCCCGGCTCGACATCCGCCAGGCGGCCATCTTCCAGGTCCAGCTCAAGCGTACCGTCCAGCAATGCCAGACGCGGTGCATAAAGCGGGCCCGGCCAGGAAATCTCCATGCGCCCCTCGCCCGCAGCCCCCAGCAGGGCGCGCGAAAGGCGGATCGACTCCAGGGCCCCGCCCCAGTCGTCGCCCGACAGGTGAAGATCCAGACGCGTATCAGGACGCCCGTCGGCGAGGACATGCCAATGGCCATCGGCTCCCAACTGCAGATCGCCGTCCGGCCCGCGCGCCCGCAGACTGTCCACACGCAACCCCTGATCTACCGGCTCGAGTATTAGATTCACGTCGGCCAGACGGTACTCGCCGACCTGCAGCCGGTCGACGTTCAGGTCCAGTCCCGGCCATTCCCGCGGGTCGTCCAGGCCGCCTTCATCGACGGCGCGTATGGCGGCATCCGTATCGGGCTCACCGTCAATGTCCACGTCTTCCAGCACCAAGTGACGCAGACGGGCCTCCCAGCGATCACGCCCATCGGCCGCCGCACGCCATGTGGCACTACCCGCCAGCCAGGGTGACTGGGCCTCCAGGTCCCAGCCATCCTCGCGACGCTGTCCCTGCAGACGCGTACCCGGGATCTCCAGCTCGCCCCAGCGGATCCAGTCATGCACATCCAGCTCGAACCGCTGCAGACTCAGCCCGCCGTTGCCATCCGCGGCTTCCACATCGCCCAGGTCCACATCTCGCGCCCAGGGCGCCTCGGCCAAGGCCTCCAGCCAGGGCTGGACCTCCAGCTCCGGCAAACGTGCCCGCACCGACAGACCCTCGCTGGGGAGCGGCAGCAGCGTTGCGGCCGGGGTGCCAAGCTCCAAGGCCATGGCCTGGACCTCCATCCCCGTGGCGGCGGCCCGCGGCTCCACCCCGCGGGCCGCCGGATCGTCCGATGCCTCGGTCGGGCTCAGGCGCAAATGGGCCCGCAGGGTCTCGCCCAGCTGCACATGCCCGATCCCCGCCCCGCTGTGAGCGAACGGGAGACTGACCTCCAACGGCCGCTCCTCCTCGGGGCCCTTGCCAATCGGGCTGGGCCAGTCGATCCCGACCCCGACGAGGTCCGAGCTCAAATCGAGGCGAACACCATCGACTGCATCCCCCAATCGCAGGCTTGCATCCCAGGTCGCGTGTCCGTCCAGGTAGGGCTGCAGGGTGGGCACCTCCTCCAGCCAGGGCTCCAGCGGCTGCGGACCATAGGCCCGGATCGTGGCCTCTTCACCATTCAACGGCCAGTCGACGTCAAGGTTGATCCACTCGCCATGGACCCGCGCCTGCACATCGTCGGCCCATACACGGTCGTGGGTATCAAAATGCACGGCCCCCTCAACCGACTCGAAACCGGTGGGCCAGCCCGCGACCTCGGCCCGGTTGTGCAGCAGATCCAGGCGCCCCTGAACACGCACATCCTGCAAACGATCCTCGGCCAGCGGAAGGGTGATCCCCAGGGCGAGTCGTGTTGCACCCTCGATGCTTGCCGCATCGCGAAAATCCGCGGCCTCCTCGAGCAGTCCCGCCTGCCGCAGGAACAGCAACAAGTCCTGAGCGGTGCCATCGGCCGTCCCCTCGATCCCCAGGACCGGGTCCCCCATCATGTCGTCGATCCATACCTCGGTCCCGTGAACGGCCGTATCCAGGATGCGCCCGGACACATCGGTCGCGCGAAAGCTCGCGTTATGAAAGAACAGACGTCCCCGCAACTCCTCGGCCACGGGCCAGCCGGGCTCATACTCGAGTCGGCCTCCCTCGATATCTGCCCAGAGATCGAACACCCCCTCCTGATCCGCGAACGGGAAATCACGACCACGGCCGCGATAGACCATGCCGCCGCCACTGGAAACCCCGGTCTGGATGCTCTCGGCCAGCCACTGATAGGTATTCGCCGGCAGCAGGTGAACCGGCAGGTATCGCTGGGTGTAATCGCCGTCGGCGCGCAGGATGTCCAGCGCCAGATCGACGCGCGGACCCGATTCGTGGCCGTCGAACAACAGCCGCATTCGGCCCCGCGCCGCTGCGTGCTCGTTCGCCACATCGAGTCCTTCTCCGGCAATGTGCCAATCACCGGACTCAGTGCGCTCCGCGCGCAGCCTGCCCTTCGCCGTCTCGATCCACAGGGGATCATCGAAGAGCGTGGGCATTTCGAAGCGGACATTGCGGCTGTCGAGATCGAGCTCCATACCCCCTTCGCGCCAGGAGAATTCGCCATCGACCCCCTGCACACCGGGCCCGTGATCGCCCGCATGCCATTGCAGATCACGCAGATCCGCATGGCCATCGACCGGCTCCAGACGCTCCCCGTCGTGACGCGCGCGAATCCATGCATCGCCGAGGCGACCCCGCGGACGTACCTCCCGCAAATGATCGGACAGCTCGGGCGCACGCTGTTCCACCAGAAACAGCAAGGGTGCATACGGCTCTACTTCCAGGTCCCTGGCCGCAAGTTCCAGCTCCTCGACGACCAGGGCCTCGGGCTCGCCGGCCAGGGTGTAGCGCAACCGCAGATCGCCGGAGCCCGGGCGCGTAGCCGTCCAGTTCGATTCGTGGGCACCGTCGCGGATTCGCCAGTCGAAGCGATGGCCAAAGGCCCCGCCGGGCTGGTCCCCGGCCCCGTCCAGCCGGGTGTCATGCTCGCCCCGCAGTGCCACCACACTGCCATCCTCGAGTTCGCCCCACAGCCGCAGGGAGCTGGTGCCGGGCGGCGGCTCCCAGCCCAGCCGCACCAGCCAGGGAGACCACGCCACCAGTGCCACTGGCTCGGTATCGAGAAAGAAGCGGGCGTCGCGCATGGTCGCATCCGGCACCTCCACCCCGAGGATGAAGTCCCCGTCGGCCGCCCCCGCCATGGCTCCCTCCAGAAACAGTCGAAGCCGACTCTGGGCGTCCGACCGCACGGCCAGACGCCGTACGTCCAGGATCGACTCGAGGCCCGCCCCGCGGTCCTCCCAGGTGACGCTTACGTCGCTGGCCTCGAGATCCGGCCAGCGTTCCGCCGGGATCTCCAGCAAGGCACCATCCCCCAGCCCCACCTCGTAGCCGTGGACATGAATCGCGCCATCGGCCTCGCGGACCAGGTGAATGTCGGCCCCGGCCACTTCGACCTGCATCGACGGATAGCGGCTGCGGAGTGTAGCGCCGGCACTTAATGACAGGCGCAGGCGTTCGAGGTGTAGCGGCTCGTCGCCGGACAGGTCGACACTCACCCCCCGGGCGACCAGCGCCGGCGACCAGCCGGACCAGCCCAGCTCGATCTCCTCCGTCTGTATCGGGTAGCCCAGCTGCTCGGTTGCCGTGGTCTCCACCCAGTCACCCAGCCCGGCCCAGTGGGCCACCGTGAGGCGCAGGGCCAGCAGGGTGAGCGCGGCCAGCGCGATGAGCAGGAGGAGGACACCGGCCGCAATACGGACGGAGTGTGACAGGACTCTCATTTCTCCCCCGAACGGCCGCAAGACGGCCGGCCCGGTGTGCCGGGACCCCTGCAATGACTGGGTCCGCGCATCGCTGTCACGCCGTTCGTATCCTCCTCCGCTCTTGGATGGACAATCCTCTCCCCGCGCTTCCCTGACTAGACGAACACCACGTCGAACTGCTCCTGGCTGTACAGCGTCTCAACCTGAAATCGAATCGGGATGCCGACGAAGCTTTGCAGCTCCGCCAGGCTGGCCGATTCCTCGTCGAGCAGCAGATCAATCACGTTCTGCGAGGCGAGCACGCGCAGTTCGCGCGCGTCGTACTGACGTACCTCGCGCAGGATCTCGCGAAACAGCTCGTAGCAAACGGTCTCGGCCGACTTCAGATAGCCCCGCCCCGCACAGGTTGGACACGGCTCGCAGAGCTGGTGTTCCAGACTCTCGCGCGTGCGCTTGCGCGTCATCTCCACCAGCCCCAGTGGCGAGACATCGCAGATCTGCGTCTTGACGTGGTCGCGCTCGAGCGCCTTCTCCAGCGCACGGATCACCTGGCGCTTGTGCTCGTCGTCCTGCATGTCGATGAAATCGATGATGATGATCCCGCCGAGATTGCGCAGGCGCAGCTGGCGCCCGATCGCCTGGGCCGCCTCGAGGTTGGTCTTGAAGATCGTCTCCTCCAGCTTGCGATGCCCGACGAAGCCGCCGGTGTTGATGTCCACCGTGGTCATCGCCTCGGTCTGATCGAAGATCAGATATCCACCGGACTTCAGCTCCACCTTGCGCTCCAGCGCCCGCTGGATCTCCTCCTCGACGTTGAACAGATCGAAGATCGGGCGCTCGCCGGGGTAGTGCTCGATCCGGCCGACCAGTTCCGGCAGGTACTGTGCGACGAACTCGCACACCTTCTGGTAGGTCTCGCGCGAATCGATGCGGATGCGCTCGATCTCCACCCCGACCATGTCGCGCAGGATGCGCAGCACCAGCGGCAGGTCGGCATAGACCTCCTCTCCGGGGCCGGCCTCGGAGGCGGCGATCTGGATGCTGTCCCAGACCTTTTTCAGGAAGGCGGTGTCATTCTCCAGCGCCTCGTCGTCCACCAGCTCCGCCGCGGTGCGCACGATGAAGCCGTGCTGCGGGGCAATCTCGCTACGCAGCGCCTCCACCTTCTCGCGCAGGCGGCTGCGTGACCCCTCGTCCTCGATGCGGGTGGAAACACCGACATTGGTCTGGTTCGGCATCAGCACCAGGTGGCGCGACGGCACGGTGATATAGGTCGTCAGCCGGGCGCCCTTGGTGCCCAGCGGGTCCTTGATCACCTGCACCAGCACATCCTGGCCCTCGCGCAGCAGCTCGCGGATGGTCTCGGCGCGACCGGAACCATTACCGCCACCATTGCCATTGCCCGCGCCATTGGCGCCGTTGAGTTCCTCACGCTCCAGCGGGGCCACGTCCGATGCGTGCAGAAAGGCCGTGCGCTCCAGACCAATGTCCACGAAAGCGGCATCCATGCCCGGCAGCACGCGCACGACACGGCCCTTGTAGATATTGCCGACGATCCCGCGCCGGCGGGTTCGCTCCAGATGCAGTTCGGTCAGAACGCCATTCTCGACCAGGGCCACGCGGCTTTCCTGGGGGGTCACGTTCATCAGGATTTCGGTACCGGTCATGCTGGGTTTTTCTTCTTGTTGTTGTGAATGTACGGTCCGCGCCGGCCTCCCGCGCGGACACGGAACGCCGGCCCGGCGGGGCTACTTGGGTGCGGCTTCGGCGGGCTCGGCCGCCGCGGACGGTGGCTCGGTCTCGCCCCTTGCCTCGAGCTGGTCGGTACGCGGCCAGGACTTGATCACCGCGTGCACCAGGGTCGCCAGCGGGATCGCGAAGAACACGCCCCAAAGCCCCCAGATGCCACCGAATACGAACACCGCCGCGATGATCGCGACCGGGTGCAGATTGACCACCTCGGAGAACAGCAGCGGCACGAGTACATTGCCGTCCAGGAACTGGATGACCCCGTAGGCGATCAGCACCCAGGCGAATTCGGAGCTCAGCCCGAACTGGAAATAGGCCACGGCCGCTACCGGGATCGTCACAACGGCCGCCCCGATATACGGGATGATCACCGAGATGCCGACCATGAACGACAGCAGCACGGCGTATTCCAGCCCGAACCAGTTGAATGTCAGGAAGCTGACTGCCCAGACAATCAGGATCTCGATGAACTTGCCACGCACATAGCTGGCGATCTTCACGTTGACCTCGCGCCACACCTGGCTGGCCAGGTGCGAATCGCGCGGCATGAAGCTGCGTACCCAGTCGAGGATCAAGTCGCGATCCTTCAACATGAAGAACACCATCAGCGGCACCACGATCAGGTAGATCACGACATCCACCAGGTGGCGGGCACCAGCCAGCGAGAAGGAAACCACCCGCTGCCCCAGCATGGTGGCCTCGGCCTGGATGGCCCCCATCAGATCGCGCACCTGCTCGTCGGTGATCAGTTGCGGATAGCGCTCGGGCAGCTGCAGGAGCAGGGCCTGCCCCTCGCGGATCATGCCCGGCAGTTCGCGCACCAGTTGCGTCACCTGGGCCGACATCAGCGGCACGACACTGAACAACGCGGCCACCGTCAGCGCCAGGAAGACGAGCAGCACGATCGTGACCGCCAGCAGGCGTGGAACATGCAGGCGTATCAGCTTCTGGACCGCCCCCTCCAGCAGATAGGCAATAATCAGTGAAGCCAGAAGCGGGGCGAGAATGCGCCCGGCGAAGACAATGATCAGGAACCCCGCCAGCAGCAGGAAGGCCAGGATCACTACCTGGGGATCAGTGAAATGCCGTCGGTACCACTCGCGCAGGACGTCGATCATCGCGACTCGTCCCCGTCCGGCGCGTCACCCTTCGTCCGGGTGTCCACGTCCTGACGCGTCGGGTCCTCGGCCACCACCTTTTCGTAGTGGGACCGGAACACGACCTCCAGCTCGTCGATCACCTCCACCGCCGAACGCCCCTGCATCACGTGCTGGGCCATCAGGGCCGAGGTCTCGTTGAGAAGCTTGGAGCGGTCCAGCATGTGGTAGGTCGCCGACAGGCGCCGCATGGCCTTGACCACCGACTCCTGCTCCGGGCGCGGGATCGGCTCCGGCTCGGGCACGGGTTCCGGCGCCGGGGCCGGCGACTCCTGTTCGAGGAAGCGCGCGAACTTCAGCAGGCTGGCCTGATCCTCGGGCGACAGACGCGCCGCGATCTCGGCCAGCTCGCGCGCCGGGTCGTCCTTTTTCTTCTTGCCACGGGCCAGGGCGGAGGCGACATCGCCCCCGCCCAGCCCGCCGGGACTGCCCATCGGCGGAAGCATCGCTATTCGTTCTCGATCTTCAGGCTGAACACGGGCATCTTGCGCCGCTCCTGCATCAGGCCAAGTTCCTTGACCAGGGCGACGATCACGTCCTCGGTGACCTTTTGCATGTCACCCCATTCCATGCGCGCCTCGCCCAGCAGCTCGCCCATGTTCGGCGGCGGGTTGTGCTTGGCCTCCATGATGATGTCTTCGAGCATGCCCGGCTTCATTTCGGGCCGGAACAGCAGGCCATAGGTCAGCTTGTCCGGCCGGACCGCCAGCCAGTCACCATCGTCGTCCACCAGGACCGGCTCCAGCCCCTCCGGCAGATCCACGCGGCCGTTGACCAGCTGCAGCACGCGGCGCCCGTCCAGGGTCTCGGCCAGGTCGTCGCCCTCGCCGGCCGCGGTCTTGTGCGCGGTCACGAAACGGGCCCGGTACATCGGGTCCTCATGCGCGGTGCCGCCGGCCTGCTCGGCCACCAGCAGCCCGCCCATGCCCAACCCGACAACTGGGCGCTGCGAACGGCGGAAGATATCGATCAGGGCCAGCTCGTCGGGGACCTGCGGGTTTTCTTCATGATCGGCGGTCGGCCAGGCACCACCGAGCAACCACAGGCCGTCGAACTGGGCCGCCGACCCCGGGAGATCCTGGCCAACAAAGGGCCGGTAATAGGAAAAGCCGATATCGCGCTTCTCGAGCTGCGATTCGATCAGGCCGAGAAACTCGGAATAGCTGTGCTGCACTACGCAGTAATTCTTCATGTCGCGTCTTCTATTCGATTGGATTCTGTATTCGCGGGGTCATCCTCGGCCGCGCCGGGGCCCAGGCCCGTGCAGTAGCCGCGCAGGAACTGCATCAGCACCTCCAGCGTCGGCACGCGGAACTGCTGGCGCGCATGCACCAGCGAGATCGGGCGTTCCAGCGGCGGGTCCAGCGGGATCGCCACCAGTTCGCCCAGCGCCAGTTCCTTCGCGACCACGGCCTCGGACAGTACCGACACGCCCATACCCGCCGCCACGGCGCCCTTGATGGCTTCGGGGCTGCCGAGCTCCATACACCCGCGCAGGGTGTTGCGGTCGTAACCGGACCGCCCAAGGTACTCCATGATGACCTCGCGGGTCCCGGAACCCTCCTCGCGGCATATGAATGGCTGCTCGACGAATTCCGCGACCCGCACGCTCGTGCGCCCGGCCAGTTCGTGTTCCGGGGGCACGATCAGGCGCAGCTGATCCACCGTGCAGGGCTGGACCAGCAGGGTACGGTGGTTCACCGGCGCCTCGACAATACCCAGGTCGACACTGCCCTCCTCGACCATCGCGACGACATTCTCGGTATTCCCGACACGCAGGCGGATGCCGATGTCCGGGTGTGCCCGACGGAAGGCCCCGAGCAGCGCCGGCAGCATGTACCCGGCCACCGTCATGCTGGCGCCGATCACGATCGCTCCGCCGTCGGCGCCCTTCAGCTCGCGCAGTGCGGCCTCGAGCTCGCCATAGGTATCGAAGATGCGCTCGGCATAGCGCTGTACCAGGCGCCCGGCGTCGGTCAGGGTGACCCGGTTGTGGTTGCGGTCGAACAGCCGCGTCTCCAGCTGCTCCTCCAGCTGGCGCACCTGGAAGGTGACCGCCGGCTGGGTCATGTGCAGGACCTCGGCCGCCCGAGTGAAGGACAGCAAACGCGCCACCGTGAGAAAGACCTGCAAACGTCGATCGGCCATGCACCACTCCGCAACCCCGTACCCTTCGGCATGCTACCAAGCCGGTCCCAAGCGTGACAGCCAGGGAAACGCCGGACCCAGTCGTTCCCGTGGCACGCGGCGGCCCCGATGTCCACCCCCGCGAGTGCCGGTGATAAGAACAAGTCCGACTACTAGAATGCGTCTATAAAGAGGGAAGCACTACAAAACTCATGCCACAAGAAGGGATGCACATGGAGCGGCTATCGGAGTTCGACCAACCATGGCGCCCCGAGTCCTGGCTGGGAGTGACCGGCGCCTGGCGCCTGGCCGGGGTGGGGCTGATCCTGATTCTGATGGCCGGCGTCACGCTGCTGGTCTACGAAACCGGCGGAACCAGCACCGCCTATCTCAATTTCATCCTGATTCCGGTACTGCTGGCGGCCGCCTTGATGGGTCTTTGGGGTGGGCTGGCGTTCGGGCTGCTCGCCGGGTTGCTGCTGGGGCCATTCATGCCCATGAATGTGGACGAGGGGATCGCCCAGCCCACGCTCAACTGGGTGACCCGGGCGGGGATCTATCTGGTCCTCGGCGGGCTCAGCGGCTGGCTGTTCTCCCAACTGCGCCAGCACGCGGCCCGGCTGCTCGACCAGGCCTACCACAACGCCGTCACCGGTCTGCCCAATCGCGAGTCGCTGGAACAGCATATCCGTCAGCTGATGGCGCAAGCCAAGGGCACCGACGCTCCCGCGACCCGGGTATTCGTGATCAGCCTGCAAATGGATAACTACCCGGATACGATCAATGCCCTGGGCTTTGCCGCGGAACGGCCGTTGCTGATGGGGATTGCCGAGCGACTGCAGGCGGTCGCCGGCAGCCCGGACACGCTCGTCTACCACATCCACGACGACCACTTCGCCCTGCTGCTGCCTCACCGCAGCCGACAGGAGTGCCTGGCCACCACGCAGGAGGCCGTGGAAGAGTTGCAGGCCCCATTCGAGGTGCTTGGGCTGCCGGTCTACGTTGGGGCCCACGCTGGTGTGTCCTCGTTCCCGTTCCACGAGCAGGACGACCCGCAAAGCCTCTTGACGAAGGCCTGGATGGCAATGCACGAGGCCAGCCAATCAGGCCGTCGCTACCGCGCATACGACCGGCGTAGCAACGATGCCGGCCGCCAGACCGTGGAGCTGCTGGGCGAGCTGCAAAACGCCCTGAAACAGGACCAGTTTCACCTGTATTACCAGCCCAAGATCAACCTGCTACGCGGGGAACTGTGCGGCTTCGAGGCTCTCGTCCGCTGGGAGCACCCGCAACGGGGGCAGATACCGCCCGGTCAGTTCATTGCACAAACCGAGCGCACGGGGCTCATCCACCCCTTGACGCTCACGGTGCTGGACCTGGCCATCGCCGACCTCCTCACCCTGCGCGAGCACGGAATCATGGTCCCCGTCAGCATCAACGTCTCGGCGCGCAATTTCCTCGATCCCGGGTTCGCGCAAACCATCATTGAACGGGTGGAGGCCGCGGGCCTCCCGGCCTGCGCCCTGGAAATCGAGTTCACCGAGACGGCCCTGATGGCCGACCCCGACGAGGTCATAAAGGCGCTGCGCCGCCTGACCGAGCGGGGCCTGGCGCTCTCCATCGACGACTTCGGCACGGGATACTCTTCCCTGGAATACCTCAGACGCCTGCCGGTCACGACCCTCAAGGTCGACCAGACGTTCGTGTCCCACATGGCGACGCAGAGGGTGGACGAGCAGATCACCCGTGCGGCCGTGGGGCTCGCGCACGACCTTGGCCTGAAGGTGGTGGCCGAGGGCGTGGAAGACGGGCAGTCCCTCGCCATGCTGCGAGAACTGGGCTGCGATGCCGCCCAGGGCTTCGGGATCGCCCGCCCCATGCCCTTCGACGAGACACTGGCCTGGGCACGCCGGCAGACGATCGAGCCCTCGCTGCGGCGTGCGTGCGCCCTCGAACACGGGGATCCCTGATGATCTTGCGCACGGGCGCCGACTGGGCTAAGATCCGCCGTCTTTTGCTAGACCCAATTTCCGGAGTCCCCGAGATGGCCCGAGTATGTCAGGTGACCGGCAAGCGCCCGGCGACTGGTAACAACGTATCCCACGCCCACCGCAAGACGCGGCGGCGTTTCCTGCCCAATCTGCACACCCACCGCTTCTGGGTGGAGAGCGAGAACCGCTTCGTGCGGCTGCGCGTGAGCAGCAAGGGCATGCGGATCATCGACAAGCTGGGCATCGATGCGGTGCTCGCGGACTGCCGCGCACGCGGCGAAAAGGTGTAAGGAGCTACCCATGGCAGCGAAGAGCGCACGCGACAAGATCCGCCTGGTGTCCTCCGCCGGCACCGGCCATTTCTACACCACGTCCAAGAACAAGCGGAACATGCCCGAAAAGATGGAGATCAAGAAGTTCGATCCCGTCATCCGCAAGCACGTGATGTACAAGGAAGCCAAGATCAAGTGATCATCGCCCGCGCGTGATCGCCTGATTGCAGGTAAAAAAAGCCCGGCCATGCCGGGCTTTTTTGTGCCTTGCGGCTGCGAGAGCGCCTGTTGATCAGGGCCCCCGGGTCAACCCGGGGCGGGCCAAGCCACCCTCCGAATCCCGATCTTCCACGGCGGTCTCCGCCCAGCGCACCATCATGCGCCCCCACCGATGGGCGGTTGACGGGTCCAGCTCGATCTTGGTATAGCGACCACCATCGCGGATAATAACCCTCAGGAGAGGGACCCCCGAGTCGTGCAGTATCTGCCGCAGCTCCACGACCTCGCCAAACGGCGCATCAATCGACTCCATGATGTGTTCGCTCTCTCCCGGGCCGGCCGCGCGCAGACCGGGGCCGCCTCATCACTTACTGGCAAAACGCAAGCATGCACCCAATTTTTGTCGGCCGGCAACCCATCTTCGACGCGCACGAGCGTCTGGTCGGTTTCGAACTCCTGTTTCGTGCCGGCCACCGTGCCGAAGCGGCGGTCACCAACGGTGACGACGCAACCTCCGACCTGCTGCGAAGCGCATTCCTGGATATCGGCCTGCCCCACCTGGTCGGCCCGCACCTGGCCTTCGTCAACCTGACGCGGTCCTTTCTCGATCACGAAATCATCGCGCACCTTCCGCCCGATCAGGTCGTCCTGGAGATCCTCGAGGACATCGAAATCGACTCCGGGGTCGTCAGTGCGGTCCAGGAACTGAAGAAGCGCGGTTTCCGCATCGCGCTGGATGACTATCAATTCCAGGTCCACCACTCGCCTCTGGTGGCACTGGCGGATATCGTCAAGCTGGACGTGCTGGCCCTTTCCGCCAAGGCACTGGCGCGCGAGGTCGAGATGCTACGCACGTTCGGCGTGGATCTGCTGGCGGAAAAGGTCGAAACTGCCGAGTGCTACCGCCACTGCCAGCAACTGGGTTTTCGCTATTACCAAGGCTACCACCTGTCGCACCCGCACGTGATCGAGGGCCAGCGCCTGGAGAGCCTGGAAGTCGCCCTGCTGAAGCTGCTCAAGACGCTTCAGGAACCCGATCCGGCGCCGGCGGAGCTGGAGCACCGGATCGGCACCGAACCCGACCTGGCCGACCAGATCCTGCGCATCGCGAACAGCCCCGCGTACCGGGACGAACGGCCCACCGAAGAGCTGGCCGCGGCAATCGGTCATCTGGGGCAGGGTCGCGTCCGCCGCATCGGCATGCTGCTGGTACTGTACAACGCGGCCGGACCCTCGGCCGCGGTCGAGCAGGTCATGATCCGCGCGCGCATGGGGATGCTGCTCGCCCGGACACGCAACCTGCCCCCCGCGGAAGCCGAACGCTACTTCTCGCTGGGGATGCTCTCGGGACTGGACCGCGTGCTGGGGATTCCGCTGCGACGCATCCTGAACGAACTGCGCCTGGCGCCAGAGATGGAACAGGCGCTGATCGAACACAAGGGTCCGCTGGCCCCCTGGCTGGAGACCATCGAGGCGTTCGAGGGGCCCGCAAGCCCGCCCCCTGCCTCGGGAGAATCCCCGGTGGCACCACAGGTTGCCAGCCGGCTCTACCTGGAAGCGGTACGCTGGAGCGAGGACATACTCGATTCGCTGTCCAGGACCTGACTGATGGCACCCCACCTGCATAACCGGCTCGGCTCGCCCGTAGCGACGCCCCAGGATGGCCTTTACGTGCGGCTGGATGCACCTGCGGGTATTCATTCCATGGGCGGCCAGCTCCAGATCACTCCGGGTCTCGAACCGCTGCTCCCGGACCTCTATGTGGAGAGCTGGCGGGGACACGGTGCAGCACGCCCGGTGAACGCCGCCCCCCTGCATCTGCTGGAGTTCGACGACGTGCTGTTCGCCGCCTGGGAGGGCCCGGACCGCCCCCTGCGCGAACAGACCGAGCAGGCCTACCGGCAGTTACTGCAGGCCTGTCGCGAGCGCGGCTTCGAGCACCCAGCACGCATCTGGAACTACTTCTCCGATATCCACGGCGAAGAGCAGGGCCAGGAACGCTACCAGGCCTTCTGTGTCGGGCGCGCCGAGGGCCTGGAAGCGCTCGAGGTACCGTTGGGCAGCATGCCTGCGGCCACCGCGATCGGCACCCGGCAGCCGGGCCTGTTCATCTACCTGGTCGCTACCCGCACACCGGCCCGCGCGATCGAGAATCCGCGCCAGGTCAGCGCCTACCACTACCCGGAGCACTACAGCCCGAAGAGTCCGGCCTTCGCCCGCGCCACGCTGCTGCTGACCGCGACCGGTCCCATGCTGATGGTCTCCGGCACCGCCAGCATCGTCGGCCACGAAAGCCGCCACCTGGACGATGTGGTCGCCCAGGCACGCGAGACTCTGAACAACCTGCAGGCCCTGCACGACGCGGCAGGGCGCGAACTCCCCGGCCCGGCGTGGCTGCGCGTCTATCTGCGACGCCCCGAAGACCGCGCGGCGGTCGCCGGCGTGATTGCCGCGCACTACAAGGGCATGAAGCCGGGCCCCGTCATCCAGTGGGCGCGGGGCGACATCTGTCGCCGGGAACTCCTGCTCGAGATCGAGGGCGTGCATGCCTGAGCTCCCCGAGGTCGAGACCACCCGACGCGGCCTGTCGCCTCTTCTGGAAGGCCAGACCATCGAGCGGCTGGAAGTCCGCGATGGACGCCTGCGCTGGCCGGTGCCGGAGGCGCTGCCCGAACGTCTGGTCGGGGCCCGCATCGCGACGCTCGAACGGCGGGCCAAATACCTGCTGCTGACCACCGACCGTGGCGGGGTACTGCTGCACCTCGGCATGTCCGGTTCGCTGCGCCACTGCACCGCGACGACCCCGCTGCGCACGCACGACCACCTGATCCTGCACCTGACGAACGGCTCGCAGGTGCGCTTTCATGACCCGCGCCGCTTCGGGTGCTGCCTGCCACTCCCGGAGACCGGCGCGCCACACCCCCTGCTGGCCGCCCTGGGGCCTGAACCGCTGGACACCGCATTTGACGGCGACTACCTGTTCCAACGCAGCCGCCGGCGCCGGGGGCCGGTCAAGACCTTCATCATGGATCAGGATATCGTGGTCGGCGTGGGCAACATCTATGCGACCGAGGCGCTTTTCCTGGCTGGAATCCGCCCGGGGCGGGCCGCCGGGCGCGTGACCCGGGCGGAATACGAACGGCTGGCCGAATGCGTCCGCACCGTACTGGGCGCGGCGATCGAACAGGGCGGCACGACCCTGCGCGACTTCCTGCGCGAGGACGGGACACACGGGTATTTTCGCCAGTCACTTCGAGTCTACGGCCGCGCCGGGGAACCGTGCCTGCAGTGCGCCACACCGCTGCGCAACCGGCGCATCGGGCAGCGCGCCTCGGCGTATTGTCCGACCTGCCAGCGGTAGGGAGCCGCGGACGTACGGGTATCACCCGTGAAACACTGACTACCCGCGCTGACGCGCGATACGCAGCACATCCGGCAGGCGCCGCAGCCCACGCATGATCTGGGCCAGGTGCTGGCGATCGCTAACCGTCAGCAGGAAGGTCATCGCGGTGGAGTGCCCGTCCTGCTCGTTGAACGAGATGTGCTCGATATTCGAGCCGTGGTCGGCGATCACGGCCGCCATGTCGGCCAGCGCACCACGCCGGTTGGCGGTACGGGTACGCACGGCCGCGGTGAACTGCAGTTCCGGCTCGTGCGACCACTCCAGCGCGATCGTCTTGTCGGCACGATCACGGCTTTCGTGCAGCACATTGCGACAGCTCTCCCGGTGCACGACCAGCCCGCGGCCGGCACTCAGCTGGCCAATGATCGGATCCCCCGGGATCGGGTGGCAGCAGCGCGCGTAGTTCAGCACCAGCCCCTCGGTGCCCTTGACCGCCAGGGTGGTCTGCGTCGTGTTGTCGGCGTCCGCGCTCTCCTTCCCGACCATCTGGCGGGCGACCAGCGAGGCCATGCGATTGCCCAGGCCGATATCCACCAGCAGGCTGTCCAGGTCCTGCAACTGCATCGCGTCGAGCAGCTGATCCAGACGGGCCGGCGAGATCTGCTTAAGCGAGGTCTCGAGCGCACCCAGGGCCTTCTCCAGCAGGCGTTCGCCCAGGGCCCGGGCCTCGTCCGACTGCAACGACTTCAGGCAGTGCCGAATGCCGGAGCGGGCCTTGCCGGTGACGACGAAGGACAGCCAGGCGGGGTTGGGGCGCGCGCCGGGCGCGGTGACGATCTCCACCGTCTGCCCGCTTTGCAGGCGCACCGAGAGCGGCGCCAGCTGGCGATCGATCTTCACGGCCACGCAGCGGTTGCCCACATCGGAGTGCACCGCGTAGGCAAAGTCGATCGGGGTCGCGTCGCGTGGCAGCACCAGGATGTCGCCCTCGGGGGTGAAGGTGTATACCTCGTCCGGGAACAGGTCGACCTTCACGTTCTCCAGGAACTCGATGGAATTGCCGACGCTGTTCTGGATCTCCAGCACATCCTTCAGCCATTCGCGGGCGCGGCTCTGAGCGGTACGCGCGGACTCGCCCCCGGCCTTGTACTGCCAGTGCGCGGCGATCCCGCTCTCGGCCACGCGATCCATCTCGGTGGAGCGGATCTGCACCTCGATCGGGATGGCCTGCGGCCCGAACAGGATGGTGTGCAGCGACTGGTAGCCATTCGACTTGGGGATCGCGATGTAGTCCTTGAAGCGCCCCGGCACCGGCTTGTAGAGGTTGTGCACCACGCCCAGCGAGCGATAGCAGGTGTCGACATCATCGACGATGATGCGGATCGCGAAGACGTCGAACACCTCCTCGAACGAGTGGTGCTTGTCGCGCATCTTGCGATAGATGCTGTACAGGCTCTTTTCGCGCCCGGAGATGCGCCCGACAATCCCGGCCGCCTCCATGCGCGAGCAGATGGCCTGCTCGATGTTCTTCATCGGCTCGCGACGATTGCCCCCGGCCCGCTGCACGGCGCGCTCCAGGACCGCGGCACGCCAGGGGTGCTTGGCGGAAAAGCCGAGCTGCTCCAGCTCGCGGCGGATCGCGTTCATCCCCAGGCGCTGGGCGATCGGCGCGTAGATTTCGAGGGTTTCCTTGGCGATGCGGCGGCGCTTGTCCGGGCGCATCACGCCCAGGGTGCGCATGTTGTGCAGGCGGTCGGCCAGCTTGATCAGGATCACCCGGATATCGCGGGTGATCGCCAGCATCATCTTGCGGAAGTTCTCCGCCTGCGCCTCGGCCTTGGACTGGAACTGCAGGTGGGTAAGCTTGGAGACGCCGTCCACCAGCTCGGCCACCTCCTCACCGAATTCGGCGTGGATGCGGTCCTTGCTGGTGGCGGTGTCCTCCATCACGTCGTGGAGGATCGCGGCGCAGATGGCCTTGTGGTCCATCCGCATCTCGGCCATGGTCCGGGCCACGGCCAGGGGGTGGTAGATGTACGGCTCGCCGGTCTTGCGGGTCTGGCCTTCGTGGGCCTCCGCGCCCAGGAGATAGGCGCGATAGACCTCCTCGACTTCGTCCGACTCGAGATAGGCCTCGAGCTCGGAACACAGATCGCTGATCAGGAATCGGGTCGAGTCACCGGGTACCGGCGATGCGGCCCCGGGCGCGGCTGGCTGCCCAGCGGCCATGAATTATCGACCCCTAGCGTTCGTCGGCTTCCAGCTGTTCCAGATGGCGGATGGTGCTGAAGTCCAGCATCTGGTTCTGGGGCCGTTCATCGTGCTCGTCGAACACCTCGGTGCCGACCAGCCCGTCGGCGATCTCGCGCAGGGCGATGACCGTGGGCTTGTCGTTGTCCTCGGATACACGGGGCTCCTTGCCGTGTGCGATATGACGGGCCCGGCGGGCCGCCATCAGCACCAGTTCGAAGCGATTGTCCACTTTTTCGAGGCAGTCCTCGACGGTGACGCGTGCCATGGGTACTCCGGTTATGAGTCGTTAATACTGCATGTTACGCCGTGCCCGGCGTACTCGCCAACAGATTCCGTATCGTCGATGCGGAACGAATCTCCTGCTCGACCGTGCGCAGACGGTTGGAGCGGAAGATGCTGGCCAGATCACTGACCGCCCGCTCGAAATCCGAGTTGACGACTGTGTAGTCATATTCGCGGAAATGCGTGCAATCGGACTCCGCGTCGCGCAGGCGCCGCTGGATGACCTCTTCGCTGTCCTGCCCGCGACCGCGCAGGCGGCGTTCCAGTTCGTCGCGCGACGGCGGCAGGATGAAGATCGAGTGCGCATCCGGCACCGCCGCGCGTACCTGGCGCGCGCCCTGCCAGTCGATCTCCAGGATCACGTCCATGCCGGCGTCCAGGCGCTCTTCGACGCTGGCGCGCGCGGTGCCGTAGAAATTGTCGAACACCTTCGCGTGTTCCAGCAGCTGGCCGTCCTCGATCATGCCGAGGAATTCCTCCGCCGAGACAAAGTGATAGTGCTCGCCGTTCACCTCGCCGGCGCGCGGCTTGCGCGTGGTGTGCGAGACCGAGACCTCGACCTGCTCCACGCGCTCCAGCAAAGCGGCGACCAGGCTGGTCTTGCCCGCGCCCGATGGCGCCGAAACGATATAGAGGGTGCCGCGAACGGCCTGGGAAATGGCGGTCATGAACGCGTCCGCAGGAGCAGAACCAGGAATGGAATCATCGGCTGGTCGCCGGTCCCGAGAGATCCGACACACCAGGGAAATAGAGTTGGTCGGAGTGAAAGGATTCGAACCTTCGACCCCTGCCTCCCGAAGGCAGTGCTCTACCAAGCTGAGCTACACTCCGAACCGAGCCCGCTATTATGCCGAGCGACTCCGGGCGTGTCCATGCCCTAGGTGTGATCCGGGCAACGTCACGCACCTGTGCGGACGCGAATGTACCGATTACCGGCCGGACCCGCTCAGTGATCGCGACCCACCGCGAAGCGTGCGAGGTCAATCAGGGCCTGGCGGTGTGGCGACTCGGGGAGCACGGAAACGGCCGCAATCGCCGCCTCGGTCTCCGCGGCCGCGCGGTCGCGGGCGTAGTCCAGGGCACCGGTGGCGTGGACGATCTCGAGCACTGCATCCACCTGCTCGCGCCCGCCGTCCTCGATCGCCTGGCGCACCACGGTCTGCTGCTCCGGCGTACCGACCCGGATCGCCTGGATTAGCGGCAGGGTCGGCTTGCCCTCGGCCAGGTCGTCGCCCATGCGCTTGCCGGTCACCGCATCATCCGAGGAATAGTCGAGCACATCGTCGATCAGCTGGAAGGCCGTACCCAGATGCATGCCATACCGCGCGAGGGACTCTTCTTCGGCCCGCGTCCGCTCGCCGAGGACGGCGCCCAGCTGACAGGCGGCCTCGAACAGCTTGGCCGTCTTCGACTGGATCACGTTCATGTAGCGGGCTTCGTCGACATCGGCGTCGTGGCAGTTCATCAACTGCATCACCTCGCCCTCGGCGATCACGTTGGTCGCGTGGGCCAGGATCTCCATCACCCGCATCGAGCCGACCTCGACCATCATCTCGAACGCGCGCGAGTAGAGAAAATCGCCGACCAGGACCGCGGCCTCGTTACCAAAGATGTGGTTCGCGGTCTCGTTGCCCCGGCGCATCTCGGAGGCGTCGACCACGTCGTCGTGCAGCAGGGTCGCGGTGTGGATAAACTCCACCACTGCCGCCAGCACGACCGGCTCCTCACCCTCGACCGCGCAGGCGCGCGCCGACAGGGTCGCCAGCAAGGGCCGCAGGCGCTTGCCGCCCGAGTGGATAATGTAGTGGCCCAGCTGGTTGATCAGCACCACCGGCGAACTGAGCCGGTCACGGATGCACTGGTCGACCGCCTGCATGTCGTCTGCAGCCAGCTCTCGGATTGCGTTGATGGACATGCGGGTAGGCGCGCCGGTATGAGGAAGTTGGTAGGCGCTGGCATGCTAGGAAGGCCCCGGTGGGGTGTCAAGCGCGCGCCGCACCGGCGGCATTGACCCGAAGCCGACTCACTGCTAGCATTTCCGCCCTTTCGCGAGACCGGTCTCCAGTTCCAGACCTTAAGGGCCGGTCCACACAGGTATCGCAACGGAGTCCCAGGGAAATGTACGCGATCATCGCAACAGGTGGTAAACAGTACCGCGTCGCCGAAGGCGACGTGATCCGCATCGAGAAGCTTGAGGCCGAAGCCGGCTCCGAGGTCGAGTTCGACCAGGTGCTGATGGTTGGTTCGGGCGACGATGTCCGCGTCGGGGCCCCGCTGGTCGACGGCGGCAAGGTGACCGCCAAGGTCGAGGACCATGGCCGCGCCAAGAAGGTCCACATCATGAAATTCCGGCGCCGCAAGCATTCGCAAAAGCAGATGGGGCACCGCCAGCACTACACCACCGTGCGCATCACCGGCATTGCCGGCTGACGCGCGGGCGCACTTTTTCAGGAGAACGAATCCATGGCACATAAAAAGGCAGGCGGGAGTACCCGCAACGGGCGCGATTCCGAGAGCAAACTCCTGGGCGTAAAGCGCTTTGGCGGCCAGGTCGTGCGCGCCGGCAACATCCTCGTCCGTCAGCGCGGGACGCAGTATCATCCCGGCGAGAACGTGGGTTGTGGCAAGGACCACACGCTGTTCGCGAAGGTCGACGGCGAAGTCGTGTTCAAGGTCGGTGGCCCGAACAACCGGCGCTTCGTGAGCGTGCAGCCGCAGCAGTAAGCGGACACGCCACCGGTAGCGCCAAAAGCCCCGTTCCGCGGGGCTTTTTTATTGCGCGCCCCAGAAAGAACCCAACGAAAACGGGAACCAGGAAGAAGCGGCATGAAGTTCATCGACGAGGCAACCATTACCGTGAAGGCCGGCGACGGCGGGAACGGCTGCGTGAGCTTTCGCCGCGAGAAGTTCATCCCGTTCGGCGGGCCGGACGGCGGTGACGGGGGCGATGGCGGCTCCGTCTGGCTGGTTGGCGACGAGGGGCTCAACACCCTGGCCGACTTCCGTTACCAGCGCCGCTTCGACGCCCAGCGCGGCGAGAACGGCATGGGACGCCAGCGTACCGGTGCCTCCGGCGAGGATCTGGAGATCCCGGTCCCGGTCGGCACCCAGGTCCGTGACGCCGACACCGACGAGGTCCTCGGTGATATCACCCGCGACGGCGAGCGCCTGCTGGTCGCCCAGGGCGGCTTCCACGGGCTCGGCAACACCCGCTACAAGTCCTCCACCAACCAGGCCCCGCGCCAGAGCAAGCCCGGTACGCCGGGCGAGCTGCGAAAGCTGGCGCTGGAGCTGATGGTGCTGGCCGATGTGGGGCTCCTGGGCCTGCCGAATGCCGGCAAATCCACCCTGCTCGCCCGCGCCTCGGCCGCGCGCCCGAAGATCGCGGACTACCCGTTCACCACCCTGATCCCGCAACTGGGCGTGGTGCGCATCGGGCCGACCCAGAGCTTCGTGATGGCCGACATCCCCGGACTGATCGAGGGCGCGGCCGAGGGCGCCGGGCTGGGCACCCGCTTTCTCAAGCACCTGGCGCGCACCCGTTTGCTCCTGCACGTGGTCGACGTGGCCCCGCCCGACCCCGAGGCCGATCCGGTCGCAGACATGCAAACCGCGCTGGGCGAGCTCGAACGCCACAGCGACGAACTGGCCGGTCGTCCGCGCTGGATCGTGCTGAACAAGAAGGAACTGCTGGACGCCGAGGCCCTCGAGGACCTGATCGCGAGGGTGCGCGAGGTGGCGGGCGACGAGCGCCCGGTATTCACCATCTCCGCCGCCACCGGCGACGGGGTGGACGCGCTGATGCAGGCCGTCATGCGCCACATCGAAGCGGCCAACCAGGGGCCCGCTACGGCCCCCACGGCGACCGGCGAGGCCGGGGAGGATCGCGCGTGAACACCCGCGCCCTGCGCGAACTCCCGGCCATCCGCCGCGTGGTGGTCAAGATCGGCTCCGCGCTGATCACCGCCGATGGCGCGGGCCTGGATCGCCCGGCGCTGGAATCCTGGGCTCACCAGATCGCCGCGCTGCGGCGCAAGGGGCTGGAGGTCATCCTGGTCTCCAGTGGCGCCGTGGCCGAGGGCATGCGCCGGCTCGGGATGAACGAGCGCCCGCACCAGCTGCATCGCCTGCAGGCCGCCGCGGCCGTGGGGCAGATGGGTCTGGTGCAGGCCTACGAGCGGGAGTTCGCAAGCCACGACCTGCACGCGGCACAGGTCCTGCTGACGCATGACGACCTCGCCGATCGCTCGCGCTACCTGAATGCCCGTTCGACCATGCAGGCCCTGCTGGAGATGGGGACCATCCCCGTGGTGAACGAGAACGACACGGTCGCCTACGAGGAGATTCGGCTGGGGGACAACGACACCCTGGCGGCCCTGGTCGCCAACCTCGTGGTCGCAGACCTGCTGCTGATCCTGACCGACCAGGACGGCCTGTTCGACCGTGATCCGCGCCAGCACGCCGACGCAGAGCTGATCCACGAGGGCCGCGCCACGGATACCGAACTGCACCGCTTCGTGGCTGCCGATTTCGGGCGCCTGGGGCGCGGCGGCATGGCCACCAAGCTCAAGGCCGCGGAGCGCGCCGCGCGCTCCGGCACGCATACCGTGATCGCCTCCGGGCGCGAGGCCCAGGTGATCGGCCGCGTGCTGAAGAACGAGCGCCTGGGCACCTGGCTAAAGCCCGACCGCGAGCCGCTGGCCGCGCGCAAGCGCTGGCTGGCCGACCAGCTGCATTCGCGCGGCGAACTCCTGCTGGATGCCGGCGCAGCACGCGTACTGCGCGAGTCGGGCCGCAGCCTGCTGCCGGTGGGCGTGGTGGGCCTGCGCGGCGACTTTCGCCGCGGCGAGGTCGTGACCTGCGTCGACCCGGACGGCCGCCCGGTCGCGCGCGGGCTGACCAACTACGCCTCCAGCGAGGTGGAACGCATCCGCGGCCTGCGCGCGGACCATGTCGAGGCGGAGCTTGGCTACCTCCTGGAACCCGAGCTCATTCACCGCGACAATCTCGTTCTCTTGTAGATGCATTGCCCCGGCGATCCCACCGCTCGACGAATGCGGTAAGGTGCCCGCATCCCGAATCACCGACCCGAGCCAAGGAGCCCGCATGTCGCGCGAAATCATCCAGACCGAAAATGCCCCGGCCGCGATCGGCCCCTACTCCCAGGCCGTGCGTGCCGGCGACACCCTGTACCTGTCCGGCCAGATCCCGCTGGACCCGGCCACGATGGAGCTGGTCGACGGCGGCATCGAAGACCAGATCCGCCGCGTGTTCGACAACCTGAAGGCCGTGCTGGAGGCCGCCGGTGCGGATTTCTCCGACATCGCCAAGCTGAACATCTTCCTGATCGACCTGACCCACTTCCCGCTGGTCAACAAGATCATGAGCGAGGTCTTCGCCGAGCCGTACCCGGCCCGCGCCGCAATCGGCGTAGCCGCCCTGCCCAAGGGTGCGCAGGTGGAGATGGACGCCATCGCCTGGTGCCCGCGAGGCTGATCCGCGCGCGGCGACCGCGGTGGACCTTCAGGCACCGCTGACGGGGTTCAAGGGCGTCGGCCCCGCAGTGGCCGAGCGTCTGGCCCGCCTGGGCCTGGAACAGGCCCGCGACCTCCTCCTGCACCTGCCGCTGCGCTTCGAGGACCGTACCCGGCTGACCCCAATCCGCGCCCTGCGCCCGGGACTCCCCGCCCTGTTCGAGGGCCGGGTTACCCATGCCGAGGTCGTCCATCGCCGCCGACGCATGCTGGTGGTCACGCTGGAAGAGGACGGCGCGTCCATCCTGCTGCGATTCTTCCATTTCGGCAGTGGTCAGCAACGCCGCCTGAGCCCGGGCACGCGCATTCGCGCCTTTGGCGAGCCCCGCGGTATGCCCGGCGCAATGGAGTGCGTGCACCCGGAACTCCAGGTGGTGGGCACGAAACCGCCCGTGCTGGAGCCCCACCTCACTCCGATCTATCCCACCACCGAGGGCATCTCGCAGAAGCTCCTGCGCCAGCTGGTAACCGAGGTCCTGCCGACGACCGGGCAGCTGCCCGACCTGCTCCCGGAGCTGAACCAGCGCCAGCTGCCCGGGCTGCACACGGCCCTGCAGCAGCTGCACCACCCCCCGGCGCGGGCCGAGGCCCTTGACGCACTGGACACCGCCGAGCAGCGCGGGCCCGCACGCACGCGCCTGGCACTGGAGGAGTTGACCGCCCACCAGCTCGCCCGCATGGAACAAAGTCACACCGCGCAGGATACGCGCCGCGCGCCGGTCATCCGCCCCGAGGGCGCACTGTGGCGACAGCTGCGCGACCAGCTCCCGTTCGAGCCCACCGGTGCACAGGACCGCGTGATCCGCGAGGTGCGCGAGGACCTGGCCCGCCCGATCCCGATGAACCGGCTGGTGCAGGGCGACGTCGGCTCCGGCAAGACCCTGGTCGCGGTCGCGGCCGCCCTCGCAGCAGTGGAGGCCGGCCATCAGGTGGCATTCATGGCCCCCACCGAGCTGCTTGCCCGTCAGCACGGGCGCAACCTCGCCCAGTGGCTGGAACCGCTGGGTGTGTCGGTGGCGTGGCTGGGGGGACGCCAGGGCGCCAGCGAGCGGGGCCAGTTGCTTTCGGAACTGGCCAGTGGCCAGCGCCAGGTCGCGATCGGCACCCACGCCCTGTTCCAGGAGGAGGTCCGCTTCCACCGCCTGGGGCTGGCGATCATCGACGAGCAGCACCGCTTTGGCGTGCACCAGCGCATGGCCCTGCGCGACAAGGGCAACGGGCAGATGCCGCATCAGCTGATCATGACCGCGACACCGATCCCGCGCACCCTGGCCATGGCCCTGTACGCCGACCTGGACAGCTCGGTCATCGACGAACGCCCGCCGGGGCGCACACCCGTGCGCACTGCACTGATCAGCCACGAGCGCCGCGACGAGGTGATCGAGCGCATCCGTGCCGCCTGCGGCTCCGGCACCCAGGCCTACTGGGTCTGCCCGCTGGTGGAGGAATCCGAACAACTGGAGGCGGAGTCTGCCGAGGCGACCGCCGAGCGCCTGCGCGAGGCGCTGCCGGAGCTGAGCATCGGGCTGGCCCACGGGCGCATGAAGGGGCCCGAACGCGATACGGTGATGGAACGCTTTCGTGCCGGCGCGCTCGATCTGCTGGTCGCCACCACGGTGATCGAGGTCGGCGTGGATGTCCCCAATGCGAGCCTGATGATCATCGAGAATGCCGAACGCATGGGGCTGTCGCAGCTGCACCAGTTGCGTGGCCGTGTCGGGCGCGGCAACACCGCCTCCGCCTGCGTGCTGCTCTACCGCCCGCCGCTGGGCGAAACCGCCCGAGAACGCCTGGAGGCGATGCGCCGCACCGACGATGGCTTCGAGATCGCGGAGGTCGACCTGCGGCTGCGCGGCCCCGGGGAGCTGCTGGGCACGCGGCAGACGGGCGACCGCAGCTTCCGCGTGGCCGACTGGTCACGCGATCAGGACCTGCTGGAGGAGGCCACGGAACTGGCCCTTCGCGTGCGCGAGGACCCGCCGCGCGCCGCGGCCCTGATCGAGCGCTGGCTGGGCAGCGCCACGCGCTATGCCACCGTCGGCTGAATCACGGCCGCACGGAACGCCCGGCCCCATCATCCATCAGATAAGAGAGCAAAGGAGCACTCAATGCCCGTTGAATCACTGTTATTGCTGCTGCTGATCGGCGGCATTGCCGGCTGGCTCGCGGGCTTGCTGGTCCACGGCGCAGGCCAGGGCATCCTGTTGAACATCGTGATCGGGGTCATCGGGGCGGTGCTGGGCGGCTGGCTGTTTACCCAGCTGGGGGTGCCGACGGCCGGCCTGATCGGGACCCTGGTGGCGGCCACGGTTGGAGCCATCCTGCTGCTGGCGCTGCTGCGTCTGATCGCACCACGCAAGTGGTAAACGAACCGCATGGAGGGAGACGCGATGATCCAGATCCTCGGCATTGTCCTGCTGGTCGGCGGCCTGATCGCGGCCATCGTCGGCCTGCAGGACAGCTTTGGCATGCGCGAACGAGCCGCCCGGCTGTTCCTTGGTCGCTTCACCCAGCGCACACTCGCCCTGCTGATCGGGGGTGTCACTGCAGCTGTACTGGGGCTGTTCCTGCTCTTCTGAACACCCACCAGTCCGAGAACCGGAAACCGCAATCGCCCCCGTTTTTTCACGGGGTCACGAGCTCGACCCCACAAGACTCTGCGAGCGCAGCGCGATCTGCCGCAGTCAGGTCCTCGCGGGTCGCGTTCGCCGGCCCCAGCTCCGCATGCATGACCGCGGCGGGGTCATCGACATGTCCGATCCCCAGCGCATGCCCCAGCTCGTGCGCCAGCGTCAGGCGCAGCTCGTCAAAGTCGCTCGCCTTGTAAACCGTAATGCTGCGCCGATCCCCCTGCTGCTGATAAACCGCCATGTCGAAACCGGTGCCGGCGGCGGCCGCCCGGTTGAACTCATCGACCTGTTGATTGAAGGCCGCGATTTCGCGCTCCAGTTCACGACCGGCTGCGTTCAGATCTGCCCGGCGATCCTCCAGGCCGCGGCGGCGCTCCTCGAGTCGCTCGTGTTCCTCGCGCAGCTCCCGCGCCTGCTCTTCCAGACGCTCGCGGACCGCCGCGCTGCGCTCCCCGCGACCCGCGTTCCAGTCGGCGACCCGGCCTTCATGCGCGCGGCGGCGCTCGTCGAACCCGCGCACGCTGCGTTCGTACAGCTCGACGTCGGCATTCAGCGCCGAGCGATGGCGATCCAGGCGTTCCCGGGCGTCGTCGATGTCGTCTTGTGCTTGATCCAGCTGCGCGCGCGAGCGCTCCCGCGCCATGGCGCCGGCCTGACGTTCGTCGAACACGAGCCGCACGGCCATCCCTTCACCGTCGCGCGCGGTGAACAGCCGTTCTTCGGTATGGGTCTCCCACATCGCCACGGCGGCATCGAGTGCGCGGCGCACTTCGTCGGGCTCCAGTTCGAAACGCGGGTCGATCTCGCCCAGATGCATCTCCACCGGAATCGCACAGCCAGGCGCGGCCGGATGCCCCCCGCCCGCCAGGAAATCGCGCGGATCGCCGTCCAGCAGCACGGCCCCGCCCAGCACCACGGCACCCGCACCGCCCAGCATCCATAACGGTATGGCCATGCATCCCCTCCGAGATCCCCAACCGCAACATGCCAACGATCAGCGGCATTCGCCAATTTGCTCCCCTGCAGGCGCCGAGGCACCATGAACTACACACATTTCGCAGGGAGAGCCCCATCATGATGCCTCGTTCCAGCCTTTACGGCCTACTGGCCGCCATCCCGTTCGCCTTTCTGCCGCTGGCGGCCCAGGCCGAGACCCCGAACATCGAGCCGGGCGAGTGGGAATACACCAACACCACCACCATGGACGGCGCGCACCAGATGCCGGAACAGACCGAGACCTACACCGAGTGCGTGACCGAGGAAGATCTCGCGCGCGGCGAGGAGATGATCGAGGCGCCCGAAGGCTGCAACGTGGACAGCATGGACATGCGCGCGGACGGCGTGGACTACACGATGACCTGCACCGACCCCGACGGCACCAGCATGGACATGGAGGGCTCGATGCAGTTCATGGGGGACCGCGCCGAGGGCGAAATGCGCAGCGAGATCGACTCGCCGATGGGCCCCATGTCCGTGCGCATCACCGTTGAAGGCCAGCGCATCGGCGACTGCTAGGGGCCACCTCCCGGGAACCCCCCGGCCCGGGTGATCCCGGGGCGCGTACTCAGCGCTTCACGGTGGCACGCAGTGCCAGGCGCACGAGCGTCTCCACCGAATCGGCCTGGTCGCGCACGGCAGCGACCATCTTCTCCGCGCTGGCGCGTGGATAGCCCAGCGACTCGAGCGCGGCCAGTGCCTCGCCGTCCATCGCGGCGGCCGGGGCATCGGCCCCTGCGCCCGCAACACCCGGCGTGGCCGCGAACCCCATCTCGGCCAGTCGTTCGCCCAGCTCCAGCACCACCCGTTCGGCCGTGCGCTTGCCGATCCCCGGGACCTTGGCCAGTCCGGTCACGTCACCGCCGCTGATCAGGCCGGCCAGCTCGTCCCCCGCATAGGTCGAGAGCATCGCCAGCGCGAGCCTGGCCCCGATCCCGTTGACCCGGATCAGTCGCCGGAACAGATCGCGGTCGCGCTGGTGCATGAACCCGAACAGCTGGTGGGCATCCTCGCGCACCACGAGGTGCGTGGTCAGCACGACAGTGGCGCCCGGTTCCGGCAGGGCCGCCAGCGTGGAGAGCGGGACCTCGACCTCGTAACCCACTCCCCCTGCGTCGATGACCACGCCATTCACCTCGCGGCTGATCAGCGTCCCCTCCAGCCGGGCAATCATGGGCGCCCTCCGATCACGGCCGATGCGGCCCCCGCCAGGCGCGCCTCGTGCTGGGCGGTATGGGCGTGGCACAGTGCGACAGCCAGCGCATCGGCGGCGTCGCTGCTGGCCGGCTCGGTCAGGCGTAACAGTTGCTGCATCATGTGCTGGACCTGCTCCTTGTCCGCTCCGCCCACGCCGACCACGGCCATCTTGATCGCGCGCGGGGCATATTCGTGTACCGGGAGTCCGGCCTGGGTTGCCGCGCAGATGGCGGCCCCCCGGGCGTGCCCGAGCTTGATCGCCGACTGCGCATTGCGCGCGACAAAGACCGACTCGATCGCCAGCACGTCGGGCTTCAATTCGTCGATAACTTCGACCACGCCGGCAAAGATCTCGCCCAGGCGCTCGGGAAACCCCCTGGCCCTGGGACGGATCACGCCATGGCCGCGGGAACAGCCCTGACCCCTGGCGTACTCGATCACGGCAAAGCCGGTGATCCGCGAGCCGGGGTCGATACCGAGGATACGCATCTGCTTGTCCGGGGGCGCGTTACTGCCCCACGCCTTCCGGGAAATCGGCGTTGGTGTAGACGTTCTGCACGTCATCCAGGTCGTCCAGCATCTCCAGAAGCTTCAGCACGGTCTCGGCAGTCTCTTCATCCAGTGGCGACAGGGTCTCGGGGCGCCAGGTGACCTCCGAACTCTCCGGTTCCAGCCCGCGGTCCAGCAGTGCCTGGCGCACGTCCTGGTAGGTATCGGGCTCGGTAATGACCTCGATCGCGCCGTCGTCCTCGACCTGCACGTCCTCGGCCCCGCCCTCCAGCGCGGCCTCCATGACCGTCTCGTCATCCAGCCCCGGGGCAAAACGGATCACGCCCTTGTTCTGGAACAGATAGGCCACCGAACCATCGGTGCCCAGGTTTCCGCCCATCTTGGAGAAGGCGTGACGCACCTCGGCCACCGTCCGGTTGCGATTGTCGGTCATGCAATCAACCAGGATCGCCGCTCCGCCCGGGCCATAGCCCTCGTAGCGGATCTCCTCCATGGCATCGCCATCGGTCTCACCGGCGCCGCGTTTGGCCGCGCGCTCGATGGTATCCCGGGTCATGTTGGCGCCCAGCGCCTTGTCGATCGCCAGGCGCAGACGCGGGTTGGTCTCGGGGTCGGATCCGCCCTGCCGGGCGGCGACGGTGATCTCGCGGATCAGCTTGGTAAAGAGTTTGCCGCGCTTGGCGTCCTGGGCATTCTTGCGGTGCTGGATATTCGCCCACTTGCTGTGGCCTGCCATTCGGTCACGACTCCTTGCGTTGGGTTCGTTGGGGGCGGCCAGGCGGCCGCGAGACCCGCACAGTCTAATCGACTGGGGATGTTGGGTTCATGCCAAGACGCAAGGTGACGCTTGATGGAGGTAGTGCGGGGGCCGGACGGACCGGTTTCAGGGGCGCAGCAACGGTCCCTCGACGGCCTCGCGGGCCTCGCGCCCGGCCAGCTGCTCGATCAGGGTCAGGGCAAAGTCCATCGCCGCACCGGGCCCCCGGCCAGTAATGATGCGCTCGTCGACTTCCACAAGCCCCCCGGTCGAGGGGATGCCCGATTCGTCCAGTGCGCCGGTAAACGAGGTCACGCGGCGACCTTCAAGCACACCCGCCTGCGCCAGCGCCTTGGGCCCGGCGCAGATCGCCCCGAGCCAGCCGTCGCGCTCCGCCTGTGCCCGCAGCATGGCCTGCACACGCGGATCGTCGCGCAGGTGATCGGCCCCCGGCAGGCCACCGGGCAGCACGATCAGATCGAAGGCATCCTCCTGAACCGAATCCAGCGTCGTATCCGGCTGGATCACCGTACCGCGCGAACAGCGCACGGGGCCCGATTCGAGCCCCGCGACCGTGACCTCGAAGCGCGCGCGGCGCAGCAGGTCGATGATGGTGACGGCCTCCAGCTCCTCGGCCCCGGCCGCCAGCGGTACCAGTACGCGGGGATATTCCTGCGTCATGGCCACCTCCGTCCAGCGCCGATCAGCGCTGGTTGTAGATGTTCAGGCCCTTGAGCAGATTCAGGGCCTCGCTCAGACCGTAGTCACGCTCGGCCAGGCTCTCGCCGTTGTCATCATCCTCGTCTTCCGGCACATCCTCGCCCTGCAGCTCGCGCTGCATGCGGGCCTGGGACTCGCGCTCATCATCTCCTTCGGCACGTGTGACCGTGAGGTTTTCCAGCCGGATATCGGGCGCCACGCCCTCTTCCTCGATGTTGCGCCCGTCCGGCGTGAAGTAACGCGCCGTGGTCAGCTTGATACCGGTGTTCTCGGTAAGCGGCAGGATCGTCTGCACCGAGCCCTTGCCAAAGGTGTTCTGACCCATGACCACCGCACGCTTGTGGTCCTGCAGCGCACCAGCCACGATCTCCGAGGCCGAGGCCGAACCCCGGTTTACCAGCACCACCATCGGGGCACCGTCAAGCACGTCCCCCGGCGAGGCCTGGTAGCGGAACTGCGAGTCCTCCAGCCGGCCCTCCGTGTAGACGATCAGTCCATCCTCGAGGAAGGCATCGGACACGCCGACCGCGCCATTGAGGATGCCGCCCGGGTTGTTGCGCAGATCCAGCACCAGGCCGCGCAGGTCACCCTCTTCCTTCAACTCTTCGACTGCCCGCACCACATCGCGCGCGGTGCGCTGCTGGAAGTTGCTGATACGCAGATAGCCATAGCCGTCTTCCAGGATCTCCGAGCGCACACTCTGGACCTGAATGCGGTCGCGCGTCAGCGTGATCTCCTTCGGCTGATCCTCGCCCTCGCGCACGATGGTCAGGGTGATGTCGCTCCCCTTCTCGCCGCGCATCTTGGAGACGGCATCCGACAGTGACATGCCCTGCACGGATTCGCCGTCCAGGCGGATGATCAAGTCACCGGCCTCGATCCCCGCCTCGCTGGCCGGTGTGTCGTCGATCGGGGCGATGACTTTGACAAAGCCATCCTCCATACCGACCTCGATACCCAGGCCACCGAACTCGCCGGAGGTCCCGACCTGCATGTCCTCGAAGTCCTGCTCGTCGAGGTAGGCCGAGTGCGGATCCAGCCCGGAGAGCATCCCCTGGATGGCGTTGTCCAGCAGCTCCTTGTCGTCCACCTCGGTGACGTAATTGCGCTTGATGCGCATATACACCTCGGTGAACCGCTGCAGATCCTCTACCGGCAGGGCATTCTTGGCGCCATTTTCGCGATCGGCGTATACCGCCACCGATACGCTCAGCATGACGCCGACCACCAACCCCACCACCAGGGCGTACCCGGTGCGACAAGCCTTCTTCATTACTGATCCTCTAGAAACGGAGGTATTCATCGTCGCGATGGTAGCATCGCGAATCTGACCCCTGCCTGAACGCCCGACTCTGTCTGCTGTTTTCGCCGGACAAATCGTTCCAACCTTGTCACGATTTTTTCGTGACACCCGTCATTGTGATAGCCACCAGTCCTCAGGGTTCAACGGATCGCCATTTCGCCGAATCTCGAAATAGAGCCCCGGCGCGATCGCCTCGCGCCCGGCCCCGGCCAGGGCCATGCGCGCACCCCCCTCGACCTCCTCACCCTCGGCAACCAGAATTTCCTCCAGATTGCTGTACAGCGTCAGGTAGCCGTCTCCGTGGTCGAGGATGACCAGAAAACCGTAACCCTGCATCCAGTCGGCGTAGACCACTCGGCCAAAATGGACCGCGTGCACGGCCTCGCCGTTGTCGACCTCCAGCACCGTCCCGCGCCAGCGTGACTGCAGACGGCTTCCGCGCGGCTCGTTGAAGCGCCGGGCCACCGACCCTTCCGCGGGCTTGGGGAGCTCGCCCTGGAGTTCCTCGAAGGCCACATCGGAGCGCACAGGGGCCCGCTCGGGGGGAGGATCATCCCGCGCGGCGCGCTCCTCGCGCTCGGCCGCAGCGCGCTCCACCTCGCGAATCACCTCCTCCAGCGTTTCCGCGTTGCGCTCCAGCCGTGCCAGCTCCAGTGCCTCGTCCTCGATCGCGCGCTCCAGCTCCTCCATCGCCGTGCGCTGCCGTTCCTCCTCGCGTTCGAGATCGGCTACCACCTCGCGCAGCTCCGCTTCCTGCTCGGCCAGCACCGCCTGCTCGCGCTCCAGGTCATCGCGCGCGGCGCGCAGCACCTCGAGCTGTTCGCCCAGCGCGGCCAGCGCCTCGGCCCGCGCCTCGCGCAACCGCGCGGCGATCTCCGGGTGCAGCCGGCCCAGCTCGCCCTCGCCCCCGGTGCCCGGCACGCGCCCCGGATGCCGGTCGCGCTGCCACTGGTCGCGCAGCAGGCGCCCCGCCTGCACGCGCTCCTCGCGCAGCCGGTCCTCCTCCTGTTCGACTCGCGCTTCGTGATCGGCGATCACCTCGGCCTGCTGTTCGCGTTCGGCCTCCAGTTCGCGCAGTTCGCGCCGCGACTCGCCACTGCCCCGCGCCGCGCGCTCGAGCTCATCCTCCAGACGCTCAAGCGCGGCCTGGCGTTCCTCCTGGCTGCGCTCCAGGTCGCGGATCGCCTCCAGCGTCTCTTCCAGTTCGGCCTCCGGCTCGAGCGCCGACAGCCCTCCTGCCGAGGCGAAAAAAAATACTGCCAGAACAAGCGGTAAGGGGTATCGGGAAGTCAAGATTGCGCAAATTCGCATATCGGGGTACGTTTAGGTACTTATATTCTCACCCGGTTACGGGCCTGCTGTTTCGCAAAACAATAAAGAGGCATGCCGTGAGCAACGAAACGCTCGAAGACGAAAAGGTGGTCGAAGACGAACTGATGTCCCAGGACGAGGACATCGAGCGGGCCTCGCGCTCGCTCAAGGCCATGTCCCACCCCCTGCGGCTCAAGATCCTCTGCATTCTCGGCGATCGCGAGATCAGCGTACAGGAAATTGTCGATCAGGTCGGGACCTCGCAGAGCAACATTTCGCAGCATCTGGGCATCCTGCGCGATAAGGGCATTCTGGCCACCCGCAAGGATGCGAACCGCGTCTACTACCGGGTGGGGGACTCCCGCACACTGCGCCTGATCGGTATGATGCAGGACGTTTTCTGCAGCTCCTGACATCTCCCTGACCAACGCGGCCCCTGAATGCTCGAAAGACTCCCTGAATTCCTGTCCAATCACCCGATCCTGACCGGTGCCCTGCTCGCGGTCGTCGGGATGATCCTGTTCACCGAGTTCCGCCGCCTGACCCGCAAGTACCGCACCCTGTCTCCGAGCGAGGCCGTGCGCGTGATCAACCAGGACGACAGCCTGGTACTGGACGTGCGCGAGGACAACGAGATTGCCTCCGGGCGCATCAGTGGCGCCAAGCACATCCCGGTGGGTAGTCTGCAAAAGCGCATGGACGACATCGCCAAGTACAAGGACAAGCCGGTAGTGGTCTACTGCCGCAGCGGCAATCGCTCCGCGATGGCGGCCTCGCAACTAACCGCAGCGGGCTTCCAGGATGTCGTGAACCTCCAGGGCGGCATCCAGGCCTGGCAATCCGCGGGCATGCCGATCAAGAAGAAATAATGCGCTTCGAGGTCTATGGCACGGTCCGGTGCCCATTCTGCCTGCTGGCCCGCCGGCTGCTGATCCACCACGGCTACCCCTTCGACGACCACCCGGTCGACCGCGAACCCGGTGCGCGCGCGGAAATGGAACAGCGTGCCGGGCGCAGCTCGGTACCGCAGATCTTCCTCGGCGACACCCACATTGGCGGCTACGACGAGCTGCAGGCGCTGGACCGCTCCGGCGAACTGCAACACATGGCCGAAGCGGCCGGGATCGAGCCGGCCAGCGCGAGCTGAGCCCCATTCCGGCGCCGCATTGCTATACGATGCCCCGATACGAATCCACTCTCCACGACTCGGAACGACATCATGGCTGAAGACACTTCCAACACCAGCGGCAACGGCGCAGGTGCGCAGGGCAACACCCAGGACAACCCCGGCTTCTCCATCCAGAAGGTGTTCATCAAGGACATCTCGTTCGAATCGCCGGACGCCCCCGAGATCTTTCTGAACGAGTGGAAGGGCGAGACGAACATCCAGCTGAACACCAACGCCCGCCCGATTCGCGAAGAGGAAGGCGTGTTCGAGGTCGAGCTGAAACTGACCGTGACCACCGAGTCCAACGGCAAGACCGCCTACCTGGTCGAGATCAACCAGGCCGGCGTCTTCATCGTCCGCGGCTTCCCCCGCGACCAGCTCAACCAGCTGCTCGGCTCCTACTGCCCGAACCTGCTGTTCCCGTTCGCCCGCGAAACGGTCGCCGACCTGGTGCTCAAGGGCGGCTTCCCGCAGCTGCTGCTGCAGCCGGTCAACTTCGAGGCGCTGTACCAGCAACACCTGGAAGACCAGAAGAAGGCGTCCGGCGACTCGCAGGCGGCCTCGCCGGAGTCGACCTCCCAGGCCTGAGCCGGGACTCGTACCCGTGCGCATTGCACTCCTGGGTGGCGGCTCCTGGGGTACCGCGCTGGCGATCCACGCCGCGCGGCTGCACCAGGACGTCGCGCTCTGGGTCCGCAAGGACGAGGCCGCCGAGCGGCTGAATCGCGAACGCGAAAACGCCCGCTATCTGCCTGGCATCCCCTTCCCGGAGAATCTCTCCATCAGCGCCGACCAGGGCGTGATCGACCACGCGGAGCTGGTGCTGCTCGCCGTCCCGTCCGGGGCCTTTCGCGAGACGCTGCGCTGGATGCAGCCCCGCCTGCGCGAAGACCAGACGGTCGCCTGGGCCACCAAGGGACTGGAGACGTCCAGCGGGGCCTGGCTGCACGAGATCGCCGAGGAAGAACTGGGCTCCGGCTTCCCGCCCGCGCTGATCTCCGGACCCTCCTTCGCCGCAGAGGTGGCCCGCGGCCAGCCCACCGCACTGACGGCGGCCTCGCAGAGCGAACACAGCCTGGACCGCCTGGCCGGCGCACTGCATGGCGACGCTCTGCGCATCTATCGCAATCACGACGTGATCGGTGTGGAGATGGGGGGGGCCCTGAAGAACGTCCTCGCGGTCGCGACCGGGATCGCCGACGGCGCGGGCTACGGCGGCAATGCCCGCGCCGCGCTGATGACCCGCGGTCTGGCCGAAATGCAGCGCCTGGGCGAGGCGGTCGGGGCCCAGCCGGGCACGCTGACCGGGCTGTCCGGTCTCGGCGATCTGATCCTCACCTGCACCGACGACCAGTCGCGCAACCGTCGCCTGGGGCGCCTGCTGGGTCAGGGCTATGACCTGGAGACGGCCCGTGCCCGTATCGGCCAGTCGGTCGAGGGGGTGGAGACCGCGCGCCAGATCAGCACGCGCGCCGAGGCCCTGTCGGTGGACATGCCCATCTGCGCGGAGGTCCACGCCGTGCTCTACCAGGGGCGACCGGTACGCGAGGCCGCACGCCGCCTGCTGGAACGCGATCCGACCCACGAGAACCCGACCGGGTAACCCCGAGCCGAACCCGCGCAATCGCACCCGTTCGTGCGGTTCGTTACCGTGCACGGACGATTGTCCACAGCTGGGAGGCATCCATGCGCAAGGCGTGGAAGGAACTGGATCTCGAGGGCGGCGGCCTGCAGGCGATCAACGCGAAACTTGCGGCCGAGATGCGCGCGCGCCCGCCTGCCTACATCGCCTGGATCCTGTTTCCGCTAGGGCTGCACCGCTTCTACCTGCGCGAGCCGCTCGGGGGCACGGGATTCATCGGCCTCACCGCGGCCACACTGATCGTGGCCTGGCTGCTAACCGGCTGGTGGTGGCTGATCCCGGCGGGTGCCGCAGCCGCGTGGGCAGCGTTTGATCTGATCTGGATCGACCGCCGCGTGACGGACTACAACAAGGAACTGCGCAAGCAGGTGTTCCTGCGCAAGGGTCACAAACCGCCGCAGGACTATCGCGGCCGCTACACCAGCGACGAGGACGCCCAGCGCGAACTGGCCGAGTACCAGTCGATCAAGGAAAGCGAGCGCGCCGGACACCCGGGCACCGCCGGGGCCAGTGATCGCGATCGCGACACGGGCGGTAAGCGGCGCATGCCGAGCTTCAACGAACAGGAGGCGATGCTGCGCCAGATGCGCTCACACAGGAAGGACGAGACCGGGGATCACTAGGCCCCGGCCCTGGGGGAGCCCGACGGTTTTCAGCTGTCGCCCGGGCGCCAGACGCCACTGGCCTCCTGCTGCGGCGGCGGAGCCGCCTGCTTGCGGCTTTCCATATCCACAAATACCGATTCGGTGAACTGCGACAGCTGCTTGAGATATTCCTTGCGCTCGTTCACCGACTCCGGCATCTGCGCGACCAGAAAGCCGGTAATCGCACTCAGATACTGTACCGCCACGATGGGCTGCTGGGCCCTGGGATCGGTCTCGACCAGCACGTCCTGGATCTTCTGGATCAGGTCGCCGGACAGCTGCAGGGTATCGTCACTCATGGTGCTCCTTCGGTTATCGAACGTTGTTGCATAGGCTAGGGCAACGCCTGCGCAACAGAAAGTGAACGCAAAGCCGGCGGGACTTTCCGCCCGACCAAACGAGGCGTCAAACGCTCACCACGGCCGTGGCGGTGGCTCCCGGTCTTCTTGATCGTCGTCGTCCGGGCCGGATTCGGGGGCATCGTCGTCGGTATCGTAATGCTCGTGCATGCGATCCGGTGGCACCTGCCAGGGCTCGCTGGGCAGGATCGTCCGCTCGCCCGGCCGTGGTGCCCAGGGCTCCTGCTCCAGCCCTCGAACCAGCCCGACAATCATCATCAGGATCACCAGCGAAAACGGCAGGGCGGCGAGGATCACCGCGCTCTGCAGGACCTCCAGCCCGCCCGCCAGCAAAAGAACCGCGGTAATCAGCCCGATCAGCGCACCCCAGATGGTCAGATGTCGCTTGCGGTGCTCTGTCGAACCGTGGGCCAGAAGGGTGTTGATCACGACGATCCCGGCATTGGCCGAGGTCAGCAGGTAGGTCGCGATCAGGATCGTGATCAGCCCGCCCCCGACCTTGGCGGCCAGCCAGGGCTCCAGCGTGTCCATGGTCGCGAAGGTGGCCAAGGTCAGGTCCTCGGCGACGATGTCGGCAATGCCCACGCCCCGTTCGATCTCGGCATGCAGGGCCGTGCCACCCAGCATCGCCAGCCAGAAGAAGGTGATCACCGTAGGGACCAGCAGGACGCCCAGGACGAACTCGCGCAGCGTACGGCCGCGCGAGATGCGCGCGATGAACAGCCCCACGAACGGAGCCCAGGCCAGCCACCAGCCCCAGTAGAACACCGTCCAGTCGGAGTGCCAGGGGTCCGTCTGATGGGCGTGGGTGTACAGGGACAACCCCAGCAGGTTCTGCAGGTAGCTGCCGGAGGACTGCACGAACAGCGCCAACAGGTACTGGGTTGGCCCCCAGATCAGCAGCAGGCCTATCAAGGCCACGCTCAGCCACATGTTGGCCTGGGAGATCCGCTGCACACCGACCTGTACACCGGTAATGACGGACACGATGGCGATCGCCGTGAGCAGCGCCGCCAAAAACAGTTGGCCGTGCTCGCCACCGCCAATACCCAGCGTATGCACCAGACCGGTATCCAGTTGCTGGATACCCAGTCCCAGTGTCGTCGCAATCCCGAAAACCGTGGCCAGGATCGCCAGCAGATCGACGATGTCGCCAGGCCAGCCATGGCTGTATTTCCCGATAAGAGGATGCAGGGCGGAACGCAGCGCCAGCGGTTGCCCCTTGCGAAAGCCGAAATAGGCCAGGATCAGTGCCAGCAGGGCAAACACCGCCCAGGCATTCAGACCCCAGTGAAAATAGGTCAGCACCATGGACATGTCGGCGGCCTCGGCCGTCTCGCCATTGTCCAGCAGGAACGGATTGCCCCCGTAGTGGCTGAGCGGCTCGGCCACCGCCCAGAACAGCAGCCCCACGCCCATACCAGCGGCAAACAGCATCGCCAGCCATGACAGCGTGGTGAACTCCGGGACCTCGTCATCCCGACCGAGGCGCACATCCTTGTAGCGTCCGACGCCCAGCCAGATCACGATGGCCAGAAAGAAGGCCATCGCGACGACGTAGTACCACTCGAGAAACGGCGTCAGAAAGGCGCGGGCACCGGAGACGGCCTCCTCGAGCTGATCCGTGCGATAGATCGCGAACAGCGCAATCAGCACCACCAGCAGCAACGCGACCGGGGCCACGCGCGGGTTCAGTCCCTTGAAGGGTCCTCGGGTCGCGACGTTGTACATCCGCTCCTCCGTGAAGTGCTGGGCCGTCAGACGCGATGGGCCTGCAACAGTTCCCGCTCGCCGGCGGAACGGTTCCCCGTGCGGAAGTCCTGAATGACCCGGTGCACAAAACGCAGCTTCGCGATCGCCTCCGGGGTCAGTACAAATGGATAGACATGGGCGTGCCCCATGCTGCGATTCAGACTGTTCAGGGCCGCCGCCAGCGGCAGCCAGTGTGCCACCAGTGCGTCCGGATCATCGGTGGCATAGGCATCGAAATGCGACTGTCCGCCCTGCGGCCCCAGCCTCGCGGCCGCCCCCACACTGGGCGCGACATCCATGCCATAGGCAGCGGCCGTGTCCAGGGCATCCACGATATGCAGGTAGTGCGCCCAGGTCTCGGCCCAGTCCTCCCAGGGATGCGAACTGGCATAGGCCGAAACGAAATGGTCCTGCCAGTCGCTCGGCGGACCCTGGTCATAGTGCTGGCGCAGGGCCGCATCATAATCGGCGCGTTCGTCCCCAAAGCGCTCGCGGAAGGGCTCGTGCCAGCGCGTCTCCCGGATCAGCCGGTCCCAGTAATAGTGTGCCGACTCATGGCGAAAATGGCCGAGGATCGTGCGATAGGGCTCGGCCATCGCCTCGCGCATGCTTTCACGCACGGCGGGGTCGGCCTCCGCGATATTGAGCGTGATGACGCCATTCGCATGCCCGGTCACCACACCAGCACCCTCGTGAAAGTCCGGATTCGGGTCGGCGAGGAAATCGAACGCGAGACCGGCGGAGTCCGTCTGCTTGGAGACGACCGGAAGGCCCAGGCGCAGCAGGCTGTACACCAGGCGCCGCTTTTCCGTCTCCAGCCGTTCCCACAGGCGCGCATTGCCGGGCACGGTCAGATCCGGGATGGTCCGGTTCAGCCGGCAGGCACGGCAGTAGGCCTCCGGGTCGTCGTGGCGCACCATCCAGTTGCAGACCGCATCCACCGCATAGTGGCGGCACTGGCGATAGATCGGCCCGTCCGGATCCCCCGCGACCCGCCACAGCCCGCCCGGGATCGGCTGCCCCGAGGCATCCAGCGCATCCCCGGCCATCTCCAGCGCGGACAGCTCCAGGCGGTCGGGCAGGAAGCCCAGCCGGCGACCACAGCCATTGCAGTAGGTGTTGTCGAAGTAAATGACACTACCGCAGCCTTCACACTCGAACAGCTGCATTACGACCTCCCGGAAAGCACAGCCCCGCGATTCGCGGCACTTGAGTCAGCCTACGCCAAACCGCTGCATGCGTCGCGGCGCTTGGCGCCCACGCGACACTCAGGGGGCCGGCTCGAGCAGCATCTGCACCCGCTCCAGCGCCAGGGGATGCGCGAGAATCCCCGCATGGGTGGCGTCCACCCCGTAGACGCTGCTCGCCATCCCCTGTATCGGCGGATGCAGCATGGTCGACAGGGTGAGCACGCCGTCGGTCCCTGCGCGTCCCCCGCCATCCGGGCGACGGAAGCCAAACAGCAGGTGCAGTTCGGTCTCCCCCGACAGTTCCGATTCGAACAGTCGGCGCTGATACTCGCTGCCGGGTGCCATGTCGCGCCACACCGGTATCACCACCGGCGAGCGGTCCACCCCCGACTGCGCAGCGACATGCCCGCGCCAGGGTGTGGACAGCGCAATCATGCGCGGGATTCGGGCTGGTGTCGCCCGGCGCTCGCGCTCGTGCAGAAAGCCCTTTGCCACCAGCCCACCCATACTGTGCGCCACGACCGGCAGGGACTCCACGTCATAGCGCAACTCGAGCTCTTCCAGGGTCTGCGCCAGGTGCGCCGCGACCGTCTGCAGGGGGAGCCCGGACGGGTAGTAGTACAGCCAGGGCTGGTAGCGCTCGCGATCGAGGTGGTCGATGAGTTCGGCGAAGCCCCGCGGCGAGCCATTCATGCCATGCACGAACAGCACCGGGGTGCGGTCGGGGTCGTAGGGCTCCAGAAAGTAGATCCCGGCATAACCGGCCAGCATGAAGTCCAGCGGCCGCCACTGGCTCCCGCGCGCGACATCGTCGTCGAAGCGCGGGTCATCCAGCGAAATCACCTCCCCAAACACCGTTACACCGCCAACGCTGAAGGGGCTGCCATCCGGGCCGCGCTCGCGTACTGGGGGCAACTCGATCGCGTGTGCCGCAGCCACGTCACCCCCAATCCGTATGTCCATGTCGGTCAGACGGGTGCCCGCGGGACACTCCAGCACGCCCCCCTCGTTCGCCAGGTACACCGGAGCACCTTCCTCGTGCTGCCCATCGCGCTCGGGGTCAGCGAAAGCCAGCACCTGGTAGCGCCCCGGCGCCAAACCGAAGAACCAGTCCCCACCTCCGGCGCTCACGACATGGTCCACCGGTTCCGGCACCGCCCCCTCCTCCTCCGGCGCGCGGAACGCCACAACCACATAGGGCCCGGGCACCTCGTCATCCGCAATCACGGTACCGGTGATCGTGCAGGCCTGGCCCATCATCAGCAACTGGCCGCGGGCATCCCACAATGCGCAGCCCGTCAGCAACCACGCCCAGGCCACGCCCCCCAATGTGCACCACAAGCCTCTCGTCCACATCCTGACTCCCCAATACCTCCTGGCAGGCACCCCCGGGACTTGCAGTCGTCGCCTGTAGGGTATAAACACACGCCCCACCAACCTCACGCTAAACGCAAGGATAGTTCACCATGAACGGAAGTCTGGACGAAAAACTCGAACCGATTTATCAGGAAGTCCTGCACCGCAACCCCGGGGAAACCGAGTTTCATCAATCCGTCCACGGTGTGCTGGAGACACTCGGCCCTGTGCTCGTGAAATACCCGGAATTCGCCGAACTCAAGATCATCCAGCGTCTCTGCGAGCCGGAGCGGCAGATTATCTTCCGCGTGCCATGGCAGGACGACCGCGGGGAGCTGCATATCAACCGTGCCTTCCGCGTGCAGTTCAACAGCGCCCTGGGACCCTACAAGGGGGGCATCCGCTTTCACCCCTCGGTGTACCTGGGTATCGTGAAATTCCTCGGCTTCTCTCAGGTGTTCAAGAACGCTCTCACGGGCCTGCCCATCGGGGGCGGCAAGGGTGGCAGCGACTTCAATCCCAAGGGGCGTTCCGACGCGGAAATCATGCGCTTCTGCCAGAGTCTGATGACCGAGATGTACCGTCACCTGGGCGAGTACACCGACGTCCCTGCCGGTGACATCGGCGTTGGCCAGCGTGAAGTCGGCTACATGTTCGGACAGTACAAGCGACTGACCAACCGCTTCGAATCCGGCGTATTCACCGGCAAGGGTCTGGACTGGGGCGGCAGCCGTGCCCGCACCGAGGCCACCGGCTATGGGGCCGTATTCTTCACCGAGGAAATGCTGAAGGCCCGGAACACCTCGCTCGACGGCAAGCGCGTCGTGGTCTCCGGCGCCGGCAACGTCGCCACCTTCGCCATCCAGAAGGCCCAGCAACTTGGCGCGAAGGTGATTGCCTGCTCCGACTCGGGTGGCGTGATCCTCGACGAACAGGGTCTGGATCTGGACCTGCTGCGCCGGATCAAGGAAGACGAACGCGGCTCCGTTGCCGACTACGCCGAGCGCAAATCAGGGTCCCGGTACACCGAAGACGGCTGCATTTGGGAGATCCCCTGCGATGTGGCCCTGCCCTGTGCAACCCAGAACGAACTGACCGGAAAGGACGCAAAGTCCCTGGTGGAGAATGGCTGCCTTGCCGTGGCCGAAGGCGCCAACATGCCGGTAACCCCGGAAGGCATCCAGATTTTCCGCGAGGCCGGCATCGCCTTCGGACCCGGCAAGGCTGCCAACGCCGGCGGCGTCGCCACCAGCGCACTGGAGATGCAGCAAAATGCCAGCCGCGATTCCTGGACTTTCGAGCACACCGAGGCACGCCTGCAGGAGATCATCGCCAACATCCACCGCACCTGCCACGAAACCGCTGAAGAATACGGCATGCCGGGCAACTACACGGTGGGCGCGAACATTGCCGGCTTCGTGAAGGTGGCGCGCGCCATGGAAGCCATGGGGCACATCTGATTGCCAGCCCGGCGGCGGGCCGTACAGGCCCGCCGCCGGGACATTCACCCAGCGGTGGCGATTGCCGACAGCAGGGACGTCGGCCCGCTACCGCGATCCTGCCGGATCAGGCAGCGGCGCGAGTCTTGCCGAAGTGCAGCTGACCACCCTCCAGATCCACCTCGATGGTATCGCCGGGGACGAACTCGCCGGAGAGTAGCGACTGTGCCAGCGGGTTCTCCAGCTGTGTCTGGATCGCCCGCTTCAGCGGCCGGGCCCCATACACCGGGTCGAAACCAGCCTCGCCCAGGTGATCCAGCGCGGCCTCGGAGACCTTCAACCCCAGATCGCGCTCGACCAGGCGTTCGCGGAGGTACTGGAGCTGGATATCCGTGATCGCACGGATCTGTTCGCGCTCCAACGGGTGGAACACCACCACGTCGTCCACGCGGTTGATGAACTCGGGGCGGAAATGCTGGCCCACGATCTCCATCACCGCGCCCTTCATCGCCGCGTAGTTCTCCTCGCCGGCCATCTCCTGGATCTGCTGCGAGCCCAGGTTGGAGGTCATCACGATCACCGTATTGCGAAAATCCACGGTGCGCCCGTGACCATCGGTCAGGCGGCCGTCATCCAGCACCTGCAGCAGCACGTTGAACACATCCGGATGCGCCTTCTCGACCTCGTCCAGCAAGATGACGGAGTACGGCTTGCGACGCACGGCCTCGGTCAGGTAGCCGCCCTCCTCGTAGCCGACGTAGCCCGGGGGCGCCCCGATCAGCCGCGCCACGGAGTGCTTCTCCATGAACTCGGACATGTCGATGCGCACCATCGCCTCCTCGGTGTCGAACAGGAAACCAGCCAGCGCCTTGGTCAGCTCGGTCTTGCCCACGCCGGTCGGGCCGAGGAACAGGAACGAGCCGTTCGGGCGGTTCGGGTCGGACAGGCCGGCCCGCGAGCGGCGGATGGCGTTGGCCACGGCATTGACCGCCTCGGACTGACCGACCACGCGCTCGCCGATGGCCTCTTCCATGCGCAGCAGCTTGTCCTTCTCGCCCTCCAGCATCTTGGCCACCGGGATGCCGGTCCAGCGCGAGACGACCTCGGCGACCTCTTCGTCAGTCACCTTGGTGCGCAACAGCTTGGTCTCCTGGCTCTCCATCTCGTGGGCCATGGCCAGGGACTTCTCCAGGTCCGGGATCCGCCCGTACTGCAGCTCGGACATGCGCGACAGGTCGCCGGCACGGCGCGCCGTCTCCAGCTCCAGGCGCGCGCGTTCCAGCTCTTCCTTCAGTTGCGCGGCACCGGAGACCGAGGCCTTCTCGGACTTCCACACCTCCTCCAGGTCGGAGTACTCGCGCTCCAGGCGCTCGATCTCCCCCTCCAGCGTATCGAGGCGCTTCTTCGAGGCCTCGTCGGATTCCTTCTTCAGCGCCTCGCGCTCGATCTTCAGCTGGATCAGGCGACGCTCCAGGCGGTCCATGGACTCCGGCTTGGAGTCGATCTCCATCTTGATGCGGCTGGCCGCCTCGTCGATCAGGTCGATCGCCTTGTCCGGCAGCTGGCGGTCGGTGATGTAGCGCTGCGACAGCTGCGCGGCGGCGACGATCGCGGGATCGGTGATCTCGATCCCGTGGTGCACCTCGTAGCGCTCCTTCAGTCCGCGCAGGATGGCGATGGTGTCCTCCTGGGTCGGCTCGTCCACCAGCACCTTCTGGAAGCGACGCTCCAGCGCGGCGTCCTTTTCGATGTTCTGACGGTATTCGTCCAGCGTGGTCGCGCCGATGCAGTGCAGCTCGCCACGCGCCAGCGCCGGCTTGAGCATGTTGCCGGCGTCCATCGCGCCCTCGGCCTTGCCCGCGCCGACCAGGGTGTGGATCTCGTCGATGAACAGGATCACGCGGCCCTCTTCCTGCGACAGCTCCTTGAGCACGGACTTCAGCCGCTCCTCGAAGTCGCCGCGGTACTTGGCCCCGGCCAGCAGTGCCCCGAGGTCCAGCGCCAGCACGCGCTTGTCCTTGAGCCCCTCCGGCACCTCGCCGTTGATGATGCGCTGCGCCAGGCCCTCGACGATCGCGGTCTTGCCCACGCCCGGCTCGCCGATCAGCACCGGGTTGTTCTTGGTGCGACGCTGCAGCACCTGGATCGAGCGGCGGATCTCCTCGTCACGCCCGATCACCGGGTCCAGCTTGCCCTGCTCGGCACGCTCGGTCAGGTCGGTGGTGTACTTCTCCAGCGCCTGACGACTCTCCTCGGCGTCCGGGTTGTCCACCTGGTTGCCGCCGCGGATGTCGTGGATAGCCTTGTCCAGCGCATCCTTGTTGGCACCGGCATGGCGCAGCATCTCGCCCACGCCGCTCTTCTCGTCGACGGCGGCGAGCAGAAACAGCTCGCTGGAGATGTACTGGTCCTTGTTCTGCTGGGCGAGCTTGTCGCAGACGTTCAGCAGACGGCCCAGGTCATTGGAGACATGAACCTCGCCGGCCGCGCCTTCGACCTTCGGCATGCGGTCCAGCGCCTCTCCAAGCGCCGAGCGCAGCTGGCGCACGTTGACGCCCGCGCGGTCGAGCACATGGCGCACGGTGCCACCATCCTGGTCCAGCAGTGCCAGCAGCAGGTGGGACGGTTCGATGAACTGATGATCGCGGCCGACCGCCAGCGACTGTGCGTCGGCGATTGCGGCCTGGAATTTGGTGGTCAGGCGATCCATTCGCATTGGGAAACCCCTCGGTCAAATCTTGGTGAACTGACACGAACCATGGGGGCAATGCCCGTCGCTTCAAGGTTAGACGCCGAAATCAGAGGCTGCCCAGTCGGGTATCTTCAATCCTCGTCCAGATGCCCGATCCAGGCCAGCGTGCCCATGCGCCCGGTCTCGCCGTCCCGGCGATAGGAGTAGAACCGCCCGGCCTCCGAATAGGTGCAGCGCCCGCCGCCCGTCACCTGCACGACATCGACCCGCTCCAGCCGGTGCCGGGCCAGCGCGTAGATGTCCGCGTGGAAATGCCCGTTCGGGCCGGCACGGAAGGCGGGCGCGGCCTCGACATCGTGATCGAGGAAGGTATCGCGCACCTCCGGCCCGACCTCGAAGGCCTCCGGCCCGATCGCCGCCCCCATCCAGGCGCGGATCTCCGCCTCGGGACGCATGATGCGCAAGGCCTCGACGGCCGCCTCGAGCACCCCGTCGGCCAGGCCACGCCAGCCGGCATGGGCCACGGCCACCGCCTCGCCATCGTCGGTCGCCAGCACGACGGGCAGGCAGTCCGCCGTCTGCACCGCGCAGACCACACCGGGCGCGTCGGTGAATACCGCATCGGCCTCGAGCACCTCGTCCTGCTCCCATGCCTCCAGCAGGTCCTCGGCCCGAATCACGCGCGTGCCGTGGACCTGACGCGGCCAGGCGACAGGCTCCGCGATCCCCAGGCTGTGCTCCAGGCGGTAGCGGTTCTCGGCCACGTGTTCGGGGTCATCGCCGGTATGCAGGGCCAGATTCAGCGAGTGCCAGGGGCCCGTGCTCACGCCCCCCTCGCGCGTGCTCTGTACCGCCCATGTACCCGACGGAAGGTCGCCAAAGTCCGGCGCGAGCGTGGGGATCAGTTCAGCGGTCATTCTCGGCCTCCCGGTCGGTACGCAGGGCGGCGAGCAGCGCCTCGAAATCCTCGGGCACGGGGGCCTCGAAGGCGAGCACTTCGCCACTGTCAGGATGCTCGAATTCCAGCCGCGCCGCATGCAGGGCCTGGCGGCGAAAGGCCGCGAGCGCCGCCTTCGCCGCCTCGCCCATGCCGCGCACCGGGCGCGGGCGCCCCCCATAGGCGGGATCGCCCACGATCGGGTGGCGGATATGCGCCATGTGCACGCGGATCTGGTGGGTACGCCCGGTCTCCAGACGCACGTTGAGCAGGGTGTGGGCCGGGAAACGCTCCGCCACCCGATAGTGGGTCACCGCCGGCTTGCCGCCGCCCGTGACCGCCTGGCGCTTGCGATCCACCGGATGGCGGCCGATCGGCTCTTCGATGGTGGCACCGCTGATCACGCGGCCCTGCACCAGCGCCCGGTATTCGCGGTGCACCGTACGCTCCTGCAACTGGCGCACCAGCGCGGTCTGCGCCTGCGGCGTACGCGCAACCACCATCAGCCCGGTGGTGTCCTTGTCCAGCCGGTGCACCACCCCGGCGCGCGGCAGCTGCGAGAGATTCGGGTCATGGTGCAGCAGGGCATTGACCAGGGTACCGGCACGATGCCCCGCCGCCGGGTGCACGACCAGCCCGGCCGGCTTGTTGATCACCAGTACGGCGGGGTCCTCATGGACGATATCCAGCGCAATGGGCTCGGGCTCGGCCTCCAGGACCGGGGTCTCCGGGGGCTCCAGTACGACATGCTCGCCGCCCTGCACCGGCGTGCGCGGTTTCGGCTGGCCACCGTTCACGGTCAAGGCTCCTTCCTTCAGCCACTGGGTCAGCTGGCTGCGCGAATACTCCGGAAACAGCCGCGCCAGCGCGGCATCCAGCCGCTGGCCAGCCTCTTCCTCGGGGAGTTCCGCAGATCGCGATTCGTTCATTGACGATACTCGTCTCGATTTTCCCGCACCCGCGAACGGCCAGGCACGGCATGATGTTGTAGAATCCGCGAACACCGCTTCATCTGCGAGGCCCGATCGTGATTTCTGCCCCAAACCTGCTGCGCCTGCTCGCCGTCCTGCTCCTGGCACTCGTGATTGCCGGTTGCGCCGGACGCGAGGACCCGACACTGGGCTGGTCCGCCAGTCAGCTCTACGGCGAGGCGAAGAATGCCCTGAACGAGGGCAACTACGATCAGGCCGTCGAATACTACGAAATCCTCGAGGCGCGTTACCCGTTCGGCCGCTACGCCCAGCAGGCGCAGATCGAGATCCCGTACGCCTACTACAAGGCGCGCGAGCCGGAGGCCGCCATCGCCGCGGTGGACCGCTTCATCCAGCTCAATCCGCGCCACCCGAACCTGGATTATGCGTACTACCTGCGCGGGCTGATCAACTTCAACCGCCAGCAGGGCGTCCTCGCCAACCTGTTCCCGCGGGATCCGGCGGAGATGGACCCGGAGCCCTTCGAGCAGGCCTTCCAGGATTTCGACCGCCTGATCCGCGAGTTCCCCGACAGCCGCTACGCGCAGGACTCCTACCTGCGGATGGTCTATATCCGCAACGCGCTGGCCGCCTACGAACTGCGCGTGGCCGAGTTCTACATGGAGCGCACCGCCTGGGTCGCGGGCGCCGAGCGCGCGCGCTACCTGCTGTCCACCTACCCCGGTGCCGAGGTCCAGCCTCAGGCCCTGGGCGTGCTGTGGCGCGCCTATACCGAACTGGGGCTCGAGGACTACGCCGACGCGACGATGATGGTCCTGGAGATGAACTACCCCGACGCGGCCGTCGCCGTGCGCGCCGGAGACCCGATCGAGACGGGCGAGGACCGCGGCGGCCTGTGGCGCGTGTTCGACCGCCTGCCGTTCTTCACAAACTGACCTCGGAGCATCCGTACTCCCCCGGCTTCGCAATCAAACCGTCATTGCGAGGAGCCGAAGGCGACGCGGCAATGGGTTTCCTGAACCCGCAGGCCTGAATCCGGGGATCGCCGGGTCCGGCCGATTGCTTCGTCGCTGCGCTCCTTGCAATGACGGGACAAAGCCCGAGGCCGAGGGTTAAAGCGCCTCGCTACCCTCTTCGCCGGTACGGATACGCACCACGCGGGCCATGTCGGAGACAAAGATCTTGCCGTCCCCGATCTTGCCGGTGCGCGAGGCCTTCACGATCGCATCGATACAGGCGTCCACGCGGTCGTCATCCACCACCAGCTCCAGCTTTACCTTGGGCAGGAAGTCGACCACGTATTCCGCACCCCGGTAGAGCTCGGTATGGCCCTTCTGCCGGCCAAAGCCCTGGACCTCGGTCGCGGTCATGCCGGCAATGCCCATCTCGGTCAGGGCCTCGCGGACATCCTCCAGCTTGAACGGCTTGATGATCGCCTCGATCTTCTTCATGCGAATCCCTTTGGTTGTGCCCGCCGCGCGGGCGCTGATCTCACCCCCGGAAGTGTATCAAACCCCCGACCCCGTGCTGGATCTGCCCCTGAGCGGTCCCAGTCCCCCGTCATTGCGAGGCCCCGCAGGGGCCGCGGCACAAAAGCGCGAAGCGCGTTGAACGGCCGCAGGCCGGCCCGCAGGGCGAGCGCAGCGAGTCACCTCCGTCCGGAACCACCGGATCCCGGCGCTCTGCGAGCTTCAGGAGATTGCCACGTCGGCTTCGCCTCCTCGCAATGACCGGATCCCGAAGGAACCGTCATCGCGAGGCGCGCAGCGCCGTGGCGATCTCCGTGGATGCCCCCGGCATAGGCCAAGGCGAATATCGGTGGCTCCGGACAGAGGTTGCCGCTCCGGCTTCGCCTCCTCGCAATGACGGTGCTCGGGTCCGGCGTCGAGTGTCGCTCAATCCGGACGATAACCCGAGGTGATCGGGTAGCGCCGGTCGCGGCCGAAGGCCCGCCGGCTGACGCGCACCCCGGGCGGGGCCTGGCGGCGCTTGTACTCGGCCAGGAAAACCAGCCGCGCGATGCGCTCCACGGTGGCCCGATCAAAGCCATCGGCCACGATCTCCTCCACCGATCGCTCCTGCTCGACGAAGGCCTCCAGCACCGCATCCAGCACCTCGTAGGGGGGCAGCGAATCGGCATCCTGCTGGTCAGGCGCCAGTTCCGCGCTGGGCGGGCGCTCGATCACCCGCTCGGGGATCGCCGCGCCGCGCGTATTGCGCCAGCGCGCCAGGCGGTACACCCACTGCTTGGAGACGTCCTTGAGCGGGGCGAAGCCGCCGTTCATGTCGCCGTACAGCGTGGAATAGCCGACGGCCATCTCGGACTTGTTGCCGGTCGCCAGCAGCAGCCTGCCGCTGCGGTTCGACAGTGCCATCAGCAGCACCCCGCGGGCGCGCGACTGCAGGTTTTCCTCGGTCACATCCCCCGCGTGGGCGGGCATGGCGGCGAATGCCGGTGACAGCCCGGCCAGAAAGTCCTGCACCATCGGCTCGATCGCGATCTCGTGGTACTCGATACCCAGCAGCCGGGCCTGGGCCTCGGCATCCTCGATACTCATCGACGCGGTGTAGCGATACGGCATCATCACCGCCGTCACCGCAGCCGGGCCCAGCGCATCCACCGCCAGCGCGGCCGTCAGCCCCGAGTCGATACCACCGGACAGGCCCAGCAGCACGCCGGGAAAGCCATTCTTGGCGACATAGTCGCGGATGCCGATCATCAGGGCCTGGTAGAGGTCGCGGGCATCCGCCTCGTCCGGCTCCGGGCCGGGGTCGGTCAGTGTAGGACGGATCCCGCAGGCGGACAGGTGCATGGTCTCGGGCCGCGGCTGCAGCTCGATCCCCGACGGCCCGCGCCGGGCCTGCACCAGCGCGTATCCGGTCGCCCAGGCCGGCAGCGCCGCACGCGCCCCGTGCGCGGCGTCGTGCACGAAGGAGCGGCCATCAAACACCAGCTCGTCCTGCCCGCCCACCTGGTTCACGTAGACCACCGGGCAGCCGGTCTCGGCGACGCGCGCGCCCACTACCTGCAGGCGCTCCTCGGCCTTGCCACGGTGATAGGGCGAGGCATTCAGGTTCAGGATCAGTTCGGCCCCGGCCGCCTGCGCGGCGGCGAGCGGTGCCGCCTGCCAGATGTCCTCGCAGACGGTCAGACCGATCCGCCAGCCCGCGAGCTCGACCACACAGGCCTGGTCGCCCGCGACAAAATAGCGCTGTTCGTCGAATACCGAGTAGTTGGGTAATACCTGCTTGGCATAACGCGCGATCTCGCGGCCGTCGCGCAGCCACAGCGCCGCATTCACCAGGCCCTGCTCAGTGGCAACCGGTGCGCCGAGTATCACGTCGATACCCGCTACCGAGCGCGTGATCGCCGCCAGGGACTGTTCCACCGCGCGCAGGAAGGCCGGGCGCAGCAGCAGGTCCTCCGGGGGGTAGCCGGTCAGGGCGAGCTCGGGGAAGACCACCGCGCACGCACCGGCGGCGCGGGCCTGTTCGATCGCGTCCTCGATCAGGTGGCGGTTCGTATCCAGCCCACCCACGATCGGGTTGATCTGGGCCAGGGCCAGCGGCAGGTCATCGGCGAACGCCATCGCGGCGGGTCAGGCGCGATCGAGCGCGGACTGCATGGCCTGGCCGAGTTCGGCCGGGCTCTCGGCCACGCTCGCACCCGCCGCGCGCAGGGCCGCCATCTTCTGTTCGGCCGTGCCCTGGCCGCCGGCGATGATCGCCCCGGCATGGCCCATGCGACGTCCGGGCGGCGCGGTGGCGCCCGCGATATAGGCCGCCACCGGCTTGTCGAATTCACTCTCGATATAGCGCGCGGCGCGCTCCTCGGCATCGCCACCGATCTCGCCGACCAGCAGCACGCCGTCGGTCTCCGGGTCGTCGCGAAACAGCCGCAGGCAGTCGACGAAGTCGAGCCCCTGGATCGGGTCGCCACCGATGCCGATGCAGGTGCTCTGGCCCAGCCCCCGATCCGAGGTCTGCTTGACGGCCTCGTAGGTCAGGGTACCGGAGCGCGAAACGATACCGATGCGCCCGCGCTGGTGGATATAGCCGGGCATGATGCCGACCTTGCAGGCATCCGGCGTGATGATGCCGGGACAGTTCGGGCCGATCAGGCGGGTCGGGCTGCCGGCCAGGACCTGCTTTACCCGGATCATGTCCTGTACCGGGATGCCCTCGGTGATGCACACGGCCAGCTCGATGCCGGCATCCGCCGCTTCGCAGATCGCATCGGCCGCGAACGGGGCCGGGACATAGATCATGCTGACGGTCGCACCGGTCTGCGCCACCGCATCGGCGACGGTATCGAACACCGGACGGTCCAGATGCGTCTGCCCGCCCTTGCCGGGCGTCACACCCCCGACCAGACGCGTGCCATAGGCAATCGCCTGCTCGGAGTGGAAACTGCCCTGCTTGCCGGTAAAGCCCTGGCAGATCACCTTCGTATCGCGGTCGACGAGGATGCTCATGCCACGGCCTCCACCACGGTGCGCGCCGCGCGGTCGAGGTCCGCGGCCGGGATCACGTCCAGGCCGGAGCTGGCCAGGGCCTCGCGGCCCTGCTCGGCATTCGTGCCTTCCAGCCGCACCACCACCGGCACCTGGACCTGCACCTCGCGAATCGCAGCGATGATGCCCTCGGCGATCAGGTCGCAGCGCACGATGCCGCCAAAGATGTTCACCAGCACCGCCTTCACCGAGGGGTCCGACAGGATCAGCTTGAACGCGGCCGTGACCCGCTCCACCGTCGTGCCGCCGCCGACATCCAGGAAGTTGGCCGGCTCGCCGCCGTGGTGCTTGATCAGGTCCATGGTGGCCATGGCCAGCCCCGCGCCGTTCACCATGCAGCCGATGGAACCGTCCAGGCGGATGTAGTTGAGGTCGTGCTCGTGCGCCTGTTCCTCGGCCGGGTCGCGCTGGCGCGCGTCGCGTTCGGCCATCAGCGCCTTCTGGCGGTAGGCGGCAGAGTCGTCCACGGTCAGCTTGGCGTCGATGGCCAGCAGCTGGTCGTCAGCGGTCAGCACCAGCGGGTTGATCTCCAGCAGCTGCGCATCCACCTGCTGGAACAGGGCATGGGCATTGGTCACCAGTTGGGCCATCGCCTTGGCCGGCTCGCCCGACAGCCCGAGGGCAAAGGCGACCCGCCGCCCGTGAAACGGCATCACGCCCGTGGCCGGGTGGATCGGCAGGGTGATCACCGCCTCGGGCCGCTCGGCGGCCAGGGTCTCGATGTCCATGCCCCCCTCGGCGGAGACCACCAGCGCCAGGCGCTCGCGGGCCCGGTCCACCAGCAGGGCAAAGTAGAATTCGCGGGCGATGTCGGCGGCCGGCTCCAGCAGGAGCTGATCCACCGGCAGGCCCTCGGGGCCGCTCTGCCCGGTGACCAGGCGCGAGCCCAGCAGCTTTTCCGCGGCCTCGCGCGCGGCCTCGGGGGAATCCGCCATCACCACGCCACCGGCCTTGCCGCGCCCGCCGGAATGCACCTGGGCCTTGACCAGCACGCGCTCGGCGCCCAGTGCCTGCCAGGCGGCGGGGAGCTCGTCGGGGTGGGTGATCACCTGTCCGTCGGGAACGGGGATGCCGGCGTCGCGAAAGCGCGCCTTGGCCTGAAATTCGTGGAGATTCATGGGTGTGGAGGATAGCGGTGCGCCCGTTGCCCGACAACTGCGAGGCCGGACAACTGCGGGGACGAAGGCGAGGGCGTGTGCTTATGGCAGCGCTGAATAAAGCCATCCCGGCTTCCTCAGCGCACGCTGCGCCGCAAGGAAACGCAGATAAATCAGCGTTTTCTCAAGCGGCCTGCACCGGGATGCCGTGGCCGGTACGCACGATCGCGTTGCGGTCGTCGAGATACACCAGGTTCGGGGTAAATTCGCGGGCCTCGGCCGCGTCCATCTGCGCGTAGGCACAGATAATCACGCGATGCCCCACCGCCGCCTTGTGCGCGGCCGCGCCATTGACCGAGATGATGCCGGAGCCCGGCTCGCCCTCGATCGCGTAGGTGGTAAAGCGCTCGCCGTTGTCCACGTTGTAGATCTGGATCTGCTCGAACGGCAGGATACCGGCGGCTTCCAGCAGCCGCGTATCGATGGCGCACGAGCCCTCGTACTCCAGCTCACAATGAGTGACCTGGGCCTTGTGCAGCTTGCCCTTGAGCATGGTGACGTGCATCGGCGAATTTTCCGGCGATAACCTCTGAGGGCGCAAAATTATCCGCGATTGTGCCGGGCGCGGCAAATGGCCCACCCCGGCGCGGGCACGAATCAGCTCGCCGGGCGGGTGCGCACGTTGTCGATCAGACGGACTTCCGCCAGCCAGGCGGCGGCCAGCACCACCAGGTCCTGGTCGGCCAGCGCCACGCCGTGCTCCGGCTCGGCCAGATCCTCCGCACGCCGGATGGACAGGTATTCGGGGTCGAAGCCGATCTCGCGCAGGCGGTCGCAGGCACGCCCCTCGACCTCGGGGATGCGCTCGGCATCGAAAACCGTCGCCCCTCGGCAGACCGTGGCCACCTCGTCCAGCACGCGCTTGAGCTCCGGTGCGATCACCCGCGCCTCCTCGGGCAGCTGGTCGTTGCGCGAACTGCAGGCCAGGCCGTCCTTCTCGCGCACCGTCGGGATCGCCTCGACCCGCACCGGGATGTCCAGCCCCTGCACCATGCGCTCGATCAGCTTGAACTGCTGAAAGTCCTTCTCGCCGAACAGTGCGATATCCGGCCGCACGAGGTTGAACAGCTTGGTCACCACCGTGGCCACGCCATCGTAGTGCCCGGGGCGGAAGGCCCCCTCCAGGATCTCCGAAAGCCCCGGTACCACCACCCGCACCGGGGGCCTGCCGTCGCTCGGGTACATGTCTTCCTCGGACGGACAGAACACCGCGTCCACGCCGGCCTCGGTCAGCAGACGCGAGTCCTCCTCCAGGGTGCGCGGATAGCGCTCGAGGTCTTCGAGACGGTCGAACTGCATCGGATTCACGAAGATCGACACCACTACGCGCTGCGCCCGTGCGCGGGCATGCCGGATCAGCGTCATGTGCCCCTCGTGCAGGTGTCCCATCGTGGGGACCAGGGCAATGGTTCCGCGGCCCTTGCGGGCCCATTCTCGATGCATGGCCACCAGCTGGGGCCGGTCACGCAGGATTCTCATGGGCCAGGGGTCTCTTGGGCCGGGGTCCTCATGGACGGAAGAATGAAAGAACTAACGGAAAGTGTGCACGCCGGATTCAGGGAACGTGCGTGCCCGCACCGCCTCGCAATAGGCGCGTACCGCGCCCTCCAGCGAGCCGCCCTCGCCCAGGAAATCGCGTGCGAAGCGAGGTGGCTCGGGCGTCAGGCCAATCACGTCCTGGATCACCAGGACCTGGCCATCACAGCGCGCGCTGGCGCCGATCCCGATCACCGGGATATCGGTCGCGCGAACGATCGCGTCCGCCAGTTCCTCCGGCACGCTTTCCAGGAGCAGCCCCTGGGCACCGGCGGCCTCCAGGCGCGCGGCCAGCGATTCCATCTCGGCGGCGGCGTGGGGGTCGCGACCCTGCACACGGAAGCCGCCCATGCGATGCACCGCCTGCGGCGTCAGGCCCAGATGCGCGCATACCGGGATTCCGGCGGCCACCAGCCGCTCGACAATCGGCAGCTCGGCCAGCCCGCACTCGATCTTGACCATGTGCGCGCCGGCGCGCATCAAGGCCCCGGACTGCTGCAACGCGGTCGGGACATCGGCGTCTCCGAGAAACGGCAGGTCCGCCATGATCATCGCGTTGTGGACCACCCGCGCGACACTGGCGACGTGATAGCACATGTCGTCGATCGTCACCGGCAGCGTGGTCGGGTGCCCCTGCACCACCATACCCAGGGAATCGCCGACCAGGATGACGTCCACGCCGCAGCGGTCCAGCAGCGCGGCAAAGGACGCGTCATAGGCCGTCAGACAGGTAATCGGTTCGCCGGCCTGCTTGCGCCTGGCCAGCGTATTGACGGTGATCGGCCGCATCAGTCTGCCTCCCGGGCGGGATCGATCTGCCGCACGTCAGAGCGTGATCGGCAGCGGATTGAAATAGTGTCGGCCACCCTGGATCGGCTCCAGGAACTGCACCAGCTGTTCGAAGTCGGCCGGGTTGTTCACCCAGTCGATCTCGGTGGCGTTCACGATCACCAGTGCCGCCCCTTCGAAATGATAGAAGAATTCCGCATAAGCCGCGTTCAGGCGCTCCAGATAATGCGCCTCGATGTGACGTTCGTACGGTCGCGCACGCTGGCGGATGCGATCCAGCAGGACCTCCACCGGCGCCTGCAGGTAGATCACCAGATCAGGCCGTGGCAGGCCCGCGCGCAGGTGCCGAAACATCTCGCGGTAGATCTCCAGCTCGTCGGGGTGCAGGTTGAGCTCGGCGAACAGCGGGTCCTTGTCCATCACGTAGTCGGCCACGTGGCGCTGCTCGAACAGGCCCTTCTGGCTGACCGGCGTCAGCTGCCGCACACGCTGCACCAGAAAATGCAGCTGCGTGGCCAGGGCGTGTTTGTCCGGCTCCTGGTAGAAGCGCTCGAGGAACGGGTTCTCGTCCGGCGCCTCGAAGATCCCCTCGGCCCGCAGGTGTTCCGACAGCAGCCGTGCGAGGCTGGACTTGCCCACCCCGATCGGACCCTCCACCGCAACAAAGTCGAAGTCGCTCAGACTCACCGCTGCCCCCCGGCACGGGCAACGTCCGGGTCCTCCAGCGCAACCAGCGAGGCGCCGTCGAAGCGGTGGGCAAGCCGCTCGATCAGGCCCTCGCCCGGAATCTTCAGACCCGGTGCCAGCTCGGCCAGCGGGAGGACGACGAAATCGCGCTCGGCCAGACCCGGATGGGGTACATGCAGCCCGGGCAGGTCCAGCACCTGATCCCCGAACAACAGGATGTCCAGATCAAGCAGGCGCGGGCCCCAGCGGGTGCCGTCACGCTCGCGGCCACAGTCGGCCTCGATCGCCTGTAGCGCGTGCAGCAACTCCAGGGGCTCGAGCCGGGTGTGCAACCGGGCCACTGCATTCACGTAGTCCGGCTGGTCCTGCGGGCCCATCGGCGGGTTACGGTATAGCCGCGACTGCCCCGTCAGCAGCGTCTGCGGCACATCACCGGCCAGGCGCCGAAAGGCCTCGCGCACCTGGGCCTCGGGGTCGCCAAGATTGGCGCCGATACCCACGAACACCTGCAAACCGGCGTCGGTCATGCCGCATCCCCCCCGTCATTCGAGCCGCCGGACTCGCCATCGCCCTTGCGCCGGCGCTTGCGACGACGCCCGCCACGGCGGGCACGACTCTTGCCCTTTCCACCGCCGCCGGCCATCTTCTTCTGTTCGCCCTCGTCCTTTTCCTGGAACTCGGTCCACCAGCGACACAGTTCCGGGTCGGCATCGCCCGCGCGGGCGCGCAGGCAGAGGAAATCGTATCCGGCACGGAAACGCGGGTGCGTCAGCAGGCGCAGCGCACGCCCGCCGCGCGCCCGCTCCAGCCGCGCCTGCAGCTCCCAGATCTCGCGCACGATCAGGCTGAAGCGCTTGGGGATCGAGACCGTCTTCACCTGGCGATCCAGCACCTCGGCCATCGCCTGCTGCCAGGCCGGGATCTCCTGCTCGTCTTCCTCGATGCGCCGGGCCGCCGCCACCTGCACCGGGGCCCACAGGATTGCGGCATAGAGGAACGCCGGGTTGACCCCAAGCTCCTCGTTGATGCGCTTGTCGGTATTGAGCAGCGACTCGACCAGGAACTGCCGCCGCTCGGCACCCAGATCCGGATCGGCAAAGCACTCGGCCGCCTCCGGGAACATCGGTGCGAACAGACCGAAGCGCTCCAGCTCGTCCAGGCAGGTGACCGCCGCACCGCTGTGGAACAGCTTGATCACCTCGTCGAACAGCCGCGCCGGGGCCACCGTCTGCATCAGGCCCGCGAGGTCGTGGATCCCGGCCTCGACCTCGGGCGCGATGCGCAGTCCCAGCTTCGCGGAGAAGCGCACCGCGCGCAGCATGCGCACCGGGTCCTCGCGCAGCCGTGTTTCAACATCGTCCCCGATCAGGCGCAACACACCCTCGCGCAGGTCCTCGACCCCGCCGGTGTAGTCGAGCACCGAGAAATCGTCGATGTCGTAGTACAGCGCATTCACGCTGAAGTCCCGGCGCACCGCGTCCTGCTCGATCGTGCCGTAGCGGTTGTCGCGCAGGATGCGGCCCTCTTCGCTCAGCGCCACCTGCCCGTCGCTGTCGTCGTCCTCGTCGTGTGGCGCCCGGAAGGTGGCGACCTCGATCACATCGCGGCCGAACAGGACATGGGCCAGACGGAAACGCCGCCCGATCAGGCGACAGTTACGGAACAGCCCGCGCACCTGATCCGGTGTGGCATCGGTGGCCACATCGAAATCCTTGGGCTCGCGCCCCAGCAGCAGGTCGCGCACGCCCCCGCCCACCAGACAGGCGCGATAGCCCGCATCGCGCAGGCGATAGAGCACCTTCAGGGCGTTGTCGTCGATCGCGGCGCGCGAGATGCCGTGTTCCTCGCGTGAATACACGCGCGGTTCCGGTATCGCGGCGGACGGGGTTGCAGGATCGGCCTGGGTCACTCGGTTCGGGTTCCGTGAACGAAAGCGCAGTATGGTAACAGCAAGCTGGTTCGGGAAAGGACCGAACCGCCCGACGTCATGCCCCAGCCCCTCGTATCGCACTGGAAGACTGCAGACGCAGCGGCGCGGTTTCTCCGGTCAGGCGATAGCGCAGATAGTCATCAAGGATGCGCCGATGGTCAAAGGCCAGCAGCTGGCCCTGATCTTCGGGATCCAGCCAGGCACAGTCCGCGGCGTCATCGGCCGCACGGGCCTCGCCCGCGCCGCGCGCCACGAATACGGCACTGACGGTGTGCCCGCGCGGATCCCGCGCGGGATCGGAATAGACGCCCAGCAAGGCCTCCAGCCTGACCTCCAGACCGGTTTCCTCCAGGGCCTCGCGTACGGCGGCCTGCTCGACCGACTCGCCGACATCCACGAACCCCCCGGGGAGGGCCCAGCCATGGGGCGGGTTGCGGCGCTCGATCACCAGCACGCAGCCAGGATGGGCGGGATGATGGATCACCACATCCGCGGCCAGCAAGGGAGTTTGCGGTGGGCCACTCATTCGCCCTGACCGTCCTGGCGGATGAAACGCCGGATCTGGCGGCGCTGGCGCTTGTCCGGACGCCCGCTGGGGGCACTGTCGGCCATCGCTCGCTCCGCGCGGCGACGTTCGGATTCGGCCTCACGCCGGGCCTCGCTCTCGGGTGTCTCGGTATACAGCTCGCGCGCCTCGGTCGCGGGCCGACGCTGGTCATTCAGCGCCCGCACGTCGATCTCCCAGGTCTGCTGGCCGCGATGGATCGTCAGGCGATCGCCCGGGTGCACCCGGCGCGCCGGCTTGCAGCGCTCGCCGTTCACATGGACCTTGCCGCCACTAACGGCCTCGGTGGCCAGCGCGCGGGTCTTGAAGAAGCGCGCGGCCCACAGCCACTTGTCGATGCGCAGCCCGCCGGCGGGCGCCGCGCGTGCCTCAGCCCCGGCCAAGGAACCCCCACACTGGAGACACTGGACTTTCCCGCCGGATCGCAGGCATGGACAATGCGCGGCTTTCCGCCATCAGAGGATGGGGCCCCGCGTGGGGCTTCGATACGTCATGAAACTCCCGCATCTGCACCTGATCAGCTTTGACCTTTGTCCTTTCGTTCAGCGTAGCGTGATCACGCTGAAATACAAGCAGGCACCGTTCGAAGTGACCTATATCGATCTCGCCGACCCACCCGACTGGTTTCGCGAACAGTCCCCGCTCGGCAAGGTGCCGATCCTGAAGGTCGATCACGACACCGTGCTGTTCGAGTCGGCGGTCATCAACGAATACGTCGACGCGATTACCCCGCCGCCGCTGATGCCGGACACGCCGCTGCAGCAGGCCCGCACCCGCGCCTGGATCGAATACCTGGGCGAGCAGACGATGACCCAGTATCGCTGGATGACGGCGACCGACGAGGCGGCCTTCGAGATGGAACGGCATGCGGCCTCGCGCGGGCTGGAGCGGCTGGAACGCGAGCTGGCGGGCGATCCGCTGCTCGCCGGGCATGCCTTCACCCTGATCGACGCCACTCTGGCGCCGATCCTGCTGCGCTACAGCCTGATCGACGACATCGACAATCCCTGGGAGCCGGAGGCGTATCCGCGCCTGGCCGAACGCTGGGAAACGTTGCGCGGCATGGACGCGGTCTCCACCTCGGTACCCGATGACTTTGCGGCGCGCCTGGCCGCCTACCTGCGCGCCCAGCAAGGCTTCGCCCCGGCGCACATCGCCTCGCGACTCGCCGACACGGCCTGAGGCCAGGTCCCCGGGCCCCGCCGGGTCAGACGTGGCAGCAGCACACGTCTTGTGGCTGGGCACGGTTCGGCATCCGGTGTTTACGGTGGCTTCGTCTTGCCGCCTGCCAAGCGCTGTTTCGGCAGCGCCCCCCGAGTTACTTCTTTGCTCGTGCAAAGAAGTAACCAAGAAACACGCCCGGGATTCGCCCGGGAACCTTGCTCCGGACGCGCCAGGCCGGCGGCGCTGAAACTCGCTTCGCTCAGACAGTCAGCGCCTTCTCCCCGGCCTGTCACGCCCTCCACAAGGGGCTCATATCGGGAGGGTAGGTCAAAACGGGCGGTATTCGAGCACCCGCTACAAGCTTGAGCTGTAGGGTGCGTTGAGCGCAGCGAAACGCACCCTGCCAACGTCGGGGCAACCCTGATGCGATTCGCTGCGCTCATCAGCATCCTACATGGGGGCTGGCGCCCGCTGGCGCCCGCTGGCGGGCGCGGCACGCCAGGGCCGAAGGCCGCGCGTGCCCAGGATGTCGGAACACCTTGCCTCCATCCACTGGCACGAACGTCAGGACAGCCGTTGTCTTGACCTTATCCCCCCGTATGAAGCCCCTTGCGGAAGGGTCCTCGGGACGGAAAAGAGGCGCTGACTGTCTGAGCGTAGCCGAAGGCGTAGCGAGTTTCAGCGCCGCCGGCCCGAGGGCCCTGGAGCAAGGTCCCCGGGCGGAATCCGGGTGCCCTTCTTTGGGTACTTTCT
>NZ_ARQK01000049.1 GCF_000385215.1 Thioalkalivibrio thiocyanoxidans ARh2 | reverse complement strand
GGCGCACAAAACCGCACATGGGCGCTGCCGGCTCGCGGGCGCCCTGCTACAATTAAGGAAACACTGACCAATGTACGCGCTCGTGCTCGAGTCGCTTTTGCGTGCGAACAAGGCGCGGTGACTGCCGTGCAGTCATTCTGCACAAGGGAGCCGCAACGCCGTTCCCGCGCCCGTTGTTATCAAAAACGGGCGGCCGAGCCCCTTTGGGGTTGGTACCCCCTGTTCCCCGATCCTGCGTTGCGCCGCTTGCGGGTAGAACCACTACCCGCTGCACGGCGCGCCTTGTCTCGGAAAACCTGGGGTACCAACGCGAGTGTGTACATTGATCAGTGTTTCCTTAACGGTTCGTTTCCCGCGCCCTGCACAAGGCGTCAGACACTAAGGAGTTCCCATGGCCCGTGGCGTCAACAAAGTCATCCTGCTCGGTAATCTCGGGGCCGACCCGGAAAAGCGCGAGACCCCCAACGGGGTTACCGTGACCAATCTGCGTCTGGCCACCTCGGAGCAGTGGACCGACAAGAACTCCGGCGAGAAGCGCGAGAACACCGAATGGCACCGCGTGGTGATGTTCGGGCGTCTGGCCGATATCGCCGCGCAGTACCTGTCCAAGGGCTCGCAGGTCTATATCGAGGGCAAGATCCAGACCCGCAAGTGGCAGGACCAGTCCGGCAATGACCGCTACAGCACCGAGATCGTGGCCAACGACATGCAGCTGATCGGCGGCCGCGGGGGCAGCGGCGGTGGCGGCGGGTTCGACCAGGATCCGGGCTATGGCGGCGGCAGTTCCTACGGCGGTGGTGGCCAGCAGGGCGGCAACCGCAGCAGCGCCCCGGTCTCCGGCGGCGCCTTCGATGACGACGACGTCCCGTTTTGAGAAGTACCTGACGTCCACCAACACAAGTACGAACGCATGATCCGCAAGGTCTACATCCAGACACACGGGTGTCAGATGAACGAGTACGACTCCGACCGCATGCTCGACGCCCTGCGCGAGCTGCACGGGGCGGAGCGTACCGATGACCCCGAGCAGGCCGACGTCCTGCTGATGAATACCTGCTCCATCCGCGAGAAGGCACAGGAGAAGGTGTTCTCGCTGCTGGGGCGCTGGCGGCAGATCAAGGAGCGCCGGCCCGAGGTGATCATCGGGGTTGGCGGCTGCGTTGCCAGCCAGGAGGGCGATGCCCTGCGGGCCCGGGCCCCGTACGTGGATCTGGTGTTCGGCCCGCAGACCCTGCACCGCCTGCCGGCGATGATCCAGTCGGTGCGCCGCGAGCGCGCCCCGGTGGTGGACATCTCCTTCCCCGAGATCGAGAAGTTCGACCGCCTGCCGGACCCGAAGGCCGATGGCCCGACCGCGTTCGTCTCGGTGATGGAGGGCTGCTCCAAGTACTGCAGCTTCTGTGTGGTGCCCTATACCCGGGGCGACGAGATCAGCCGGCCGTTCGACGACGTGATCGCCGAGGTCGTGGCGCTGGCCGGGCAGGGGGTCAAGGAGATCAACCTGCTGGGGCAGAACGTGAATGCCTATCGCGGGCCGATGGAGGACGGTGATACCGCCGACCTCGCGCTGCTGATTCACTACGTCGCCGCAGTGGACGGTATCGAGCGCATCCGCTTCACCACCTCGCACCCGGTGGAGTTCTCCGATTCGCTGATTCAGGCCTATGCCGACGAGCCGAAGCTGGTCAGCCACCTGCACCTGCCGGTGCAGAGCGGTTCCGACCGCATCCTGGCGCAGATGAAGCGTGGCCACACGATCCTGGAATACAAGTCCAAGATCCGCCGCCTGCGCGAGGCGCGTCCGGACCTGGACCTGTCCTCCGACTTCATTGTTGGTTTCCCCGGCGAGACGGATGCCGACCACGCGGCGACCATGAAGCTGATCGAGGAGCTGCACTTCGACTTCTCCTTCAGCTTCATCTACAGCGCCCGCCCGGGTACGCCGGCGGCCGCGCTGCCGGACGACGTGCCGCTGGCCACCAAGAAGGCCCGCCTGGCCGAGCTGCAGGCCCTGATCGAACAGCACGGGCGCGAACGCAATCGGACGATGGTCGGCAACATCGAGCCAGTACTGGTCGAGGGTCCGGCCAAGCGCAATCCCGGCGAACTGGCCGGACGCACGGCGAACAACCGCATCGTGAACTTTGCGGGCGATCCCGGCCTGATCGGGCAGATGATTCCGGTCGAGATCACCGAGGCCCTGGCGCATTCCCTGCGCGGCCGCGCGGTGGAGCGGGCGATGTCCGCCGCCGTCGGCGCCTGATTGATGAGTAACCGCCTGGATTTCACCCTGGAGCCGGGGGATCAGGAGACGCTCGCGCGTCTGTCCGGTCCGCTGGATGCCCATCTGCGCCTGATCGAGTCGCGCCTGGGCGTGGCCGTGCACAACCGCGGGCCGCGTTTCAATCTGACCGGGCCAAAGAACGCGGTGCGGGCCGCCGGCGCGCTGATCCACGACCTCCACCGTATGGCGCAGGAGGAACCGGTCAGCCTGGAGCAGGTGCACACCGCGCTGCAGACCGCACACATGGAGGGGCTGGCGGAGGCCGAGCCGGCCGCCGCCGATCCCGCCCTGCGCCTGAAGCGTGCGGTGATCCGGGGCCGCGGTCCGCGCCAGAGCGGCTATCTGGCCTCGATCCAGCAGTACGACCTGAGCTTCGGGATCGGCCCCGCCGGGACCGGCAAGACCTTTCTTGCGGTGGCCGCCGCCGTCGCGGCCTTGGAGCAGGACCGCGTGCAGCGTCTGGTGCTGGTGCGGCCGGCGGTGGAGGCGGGCGAGCGCCTGGGGTTCCTGCCTGGCGATCTCGCGCAGAAGATCGACCCCTACCTGCGCCCGATGTACGACGCCCTGTACGAGCTGATGGGCTTCGACCAGACCGCGCGCCTGATGGAGCGCCAGGTGATCGAGGTCGCCCCACTGGCCTACATGCGCGGGCGCACGCTGAACGAGGCCTTCATCATCCTTGACGAGGCACAGAACACCACCGTCGAGCAGATGAAGATGTTCCTCACGCGGATCGGCTTTGGTTCCACGGCGGTCGTCAACGGCGATATCACCCAGGTGGATCTGCCGCGCGGCCAGCGCTCGGGCCTGAAGCACGCAATGCAGATCCTGCAGGGCGTGGACGGTGTGAGCATTACGCGTTTCCAGGCCGGTGATGTGGTGCGCCACCCGCTGGTGCAGCGCATCGTCGAGGCCTACGACGCACACGAGGATGGCGCGGCACAGGAGGGCGGATCCCGGGGCGATGGCGACGCTTGAGGTCGTGGTCCAGTATGCCCTGCCGCGCCGGGGGCTCCCGTCCGCGGGCACCCTGCATCGGGCCGCGCGCGCCGCATGGCGCGGGGCCGGTCGGGCCGGTGTAACCCTGCGCGTGGTGGATGCCGACGAGGGCCTGGAGCTGAACCGGGGGTTTCGCGGGCGTGACTACGCGACCAACGTGCTGTCCTTCCCTGCCCCCGACCTGCCCGCGATGGCGGCGGGCGAGCCGCTCTATCTCGGCGATATCGTGCTCTGTGCGCCGGTGCTGGCGCGCGAGGCGGCCGAGCAGGGCAAGTCCCTGCGGGCCCATTACAGTCACATGGTGGTGCATGGCCTGCTGCATCTGCAGGGCATGGATCACCAGGAACCCGGCGAGGCCGAGGCGATGGAGGCCGTTGAGCGCTCGATCCTGGCCGGGTTAGGCTATCCGGACCCCTATCAGACCGGCTCTCCGGCCCGTGACTCGAACGCGCCCTCCACCGGAACCGTCCCCGATGCCTGAACCCGTACCCGACGAGCAACCTGCCTGGCGGCGCTGGCTGGAACGCGCGAAGACGCGCCTGTGGCCGCGCCGCGATCCGGCCACCCGCCCCGAACTGATCGAGACGCTGCGCGACGCGCACGGTCGCGAGCTGGTCGACCCCGAGGCCCTGACCATGCTCGAGGGCGTGCTCAACGTGGCCGACATGCAGGTGCGCGACATCATGATCCCGCGTGCCCAGATGGAGGTCGTCCGCCGCGACGCGCGCCTGTCCGAGTTCCTGCCCGACGTGGTGGCCTCCGCGCACTCGCGCCTGCCGGTGGTCGGGGACCACCGCGACGAGGTCGTCGGTGTGCTGCTGGCCAAGGACCTGCTGCGCTTTTTCGGCGAGCCCGACGATGCCGCCTTCGACATGCAGGAGATCCTGCGCCCGGCGGTGTTCGTGCCGGAGAGCAAGCGCCTGAACGTGCTGCTGAAGGAATTCCGCCTGAGCCGCAACCACATGGCCATCGTGGTGGACGAATACGGTGGCGTGGCCGGGCTGGTGACCATCGAGGACGTGCTGGAGCAGATCGTCGGCGAGATCGAGGACGAGCACGATGTCGAGGACTACCTGACCCAGATCATGCAGCACCCCGGCGGGCGCTACACCATCAAGGCGCTGACGCCGATGGAGGAGTTCAACGCCTACTTCCAGACCGCTTACAGCGAGGACGACTTCGACACCATTGGCGGACTGGTGCTGTCGCACTTTGGCCATGTGCCGCGCCGCGGCGAGCAGATCGTGATCGACGGCATGCGCTTTCGCGTGCTCCGCGCGGACAACCGCCGTCTGCATCTGCTGGAGATGCGCCGGCCGGGACCCGACGTGGCCCCGGCCACGGATGACCCCGGCCAGACCTTCGAGGGCCAGCCGGCCGACGGTGGCGAGCACAAGGGGGCCTGATGCAGCCACTGGCCGAGCGTCTGCCCACCTGGGCCATCGCGTTGCTGGCCCTGGTCGCAGGGGCGGGGGCGACCCTCGCCTTTGCCCCGGTGGGCTGGTTTCTGGCCGCGCCCCTGGGCCTGGCCGTCTGGTTCGGGCTCCTGATTGGCGCCCCGGCGCGGCAGGCCGCATTTACCGGCTATGCCTTCGGGCTCGGGTTCTTCGGGACCGGGGTTAGCTGGATCTTCAACAGCCTGCTGGTGTTCGGGGAGGCGCCCCTGATCGTGGCCTCGGTCATTACCGTGCTCTTCGTGCTGGTGATGGCCCTTTATCCGGCCCTGCTCGCGGGGCTCGCTGCGCGCTTTCTGCCGCTGGCGCGACCAGCCGGACTGCTGGCCCTGGCCGGGGGCGTGGTGCTGGTGGAGCTGGCCCGCTCCTGGCTGTTCTCGGGCTTCCCCTGGCTGCTGTTCGGGCATACGGTGCTGGACACCCCGCTGCACGGCTGGCTGCCACTGGCCGGGGAGCTGGGCGCCGGTCTGATGGTCGCGTTGCTCGCGGTGGCCGTGGTCAGCGTGTTCCTGGCCGGGCAGCGTTGGGTGGGCGCGGGGCTCGCCGTTGCGGTGGTGATCGCATCGCTGGCACTGGGGCTCGTGCGCTGGGTGGACCCCACCGGGGAGGAGATCCCGGTGGCGATGGTACAGGGCAACATCGACCAGGCCCGCAAGTGGGCCCCGGACGGCATCGAGCATTCGCTCGACATCTATCGGGGGTTGACCCGCGAGGCCGTCGGGGACGCCCTGATCGTCTGGCCGGAGACCGCGATCCCGGCGTTCTACACCGAGGTGCATGACCCCCTGGAAGGCATTGCGAGCGAGCTGGCCGACGCCGGTGGCGAGCTGGTGGTCGGCATCTTCGACTACGAGGCCGAGGGGCGGGATGTCTTCAATTCGGTGGTGCATGTCGGCAGTGGCGCGGGCTACAACAAGCGCCAGCTGGTGCCCTTTGGCGAGTACATCCCGCTGCGCGACCGCCTGGCCTGGCTGGACCGGCTGCTGCAGATCCCGATGTCGGATCTCTCTCCGGGTACGGGTGATGGCCGCATGGAGATGGCCGGGACGACCGCCGGGGTCAGTATCTGCTACGAGTCCGCCTATGCCCGTCACATCCGCGCAGCCCTGCCGGAGGCCGGATTCCTGGTCAACGTCTCCAATGACGCCTGGTTCGGCGACAGTCTGGCCCCGGCCCAGCACCTGCAGATCGCCCGGGTTCGCGCGGTGGAGACCGGGCGCCCGATGGTGCGCTCGACCAACACCGGCATCTCGGCGCTGATCGATGCCGATGGCCGCATTCTGGAGCGTTCGGGACTGTTTACCCGCGAGGTGGTCCGCGGGACCCTGGAGCCGCGCACCGGGCTGACCCCGGCCGCCGCGCTGGGCGAGGGCCCGGCCGTGCTGGCCGCGCTGGTCCTGGTGGTGCTGGGTGCGGCGGTGGGGCGCCGCCGTACCCGGTCACAGTCGCTTTGACGTTTCCGCTGGACTAGGAGCCTGTCGGACCCGGGACTGATCGGCTCCTAGGCCTCTGCGGTCTCGCTGGCGCCCGGGCCACGGCGGAAGGTCGTGTTGTGGCAATTGGAGCAGGGCGGAATGCGCGCGACCTTGGTCATGTGCAGCGCATGGCCGCATTTCTTGCACAGCAGCTCGCCGGGGCCGGTGATCTCGCCGGTGTGCCATTCGCCCATCACCTGGGCGCGGGCGGTCAATTCCGTGATCTCGATCCGGGTGCGATCCGCGATGCGTTCCAGTGCGCTGAGGATGCTGGCCTCGATCAGGCCGAGGTCGATCCGCAGCCAGCCGCGCCAGTCCTCGCTGCGGCTGTCCAGATAGGCCCCCAGGTCCTGCAGGTCGCGGCGCAGGTAGTCCATCACTTCGTGGGCCTCTTCGCGGGTCAGGTTGCGAGCCTTCTGCACGCGATCGCGGGCGTTCTCGAGCGACTCGGTTATCGCCTTGCTGGTCTTCTCCTCCAGTTTTTCCAGGTCTTCGGTGACCTCGTGCAGCATGCGCTGGTAAGCGCTGCTCAGGCGATGTTCGCGTTCCTGATCATGCTCCGGGGGCGTACCACTGGGCTTGTCGCTCATGCGCTGTTCCTCGCTGGCCGATAGGTGACTGGGGTCCCGTTCGGGGACGTGTCGGACGCTGATGCGCCCAAGGTAGCACGATGCCCGGACCAAGCCAGAGTCGCGAAAGCGAATTGGCCGGGTCCGGGCAAACGAGGGGGTGCATAGCGGCTCGGAACTGCTGCAAGGTAGGGGCTGACGACAAGGGAGACGATCATGACGCGACCCGCACCCCTGACCGCGGAGCAGGTCTATCACCGGTGCCCCCCGGAGCATCTGGAGTTCGAGACCACCGAGACGCTGGAGGCACTGGAGCTGCCCTGTGGCCAGGAACGGTTGCTGCACACGCTGGAATTCGGTGCGTCGATGCGTGGCAACGGTTTCAACCTGTTCGTGCTGGGGCCAGCGGGCAGCGGACGGCACGAGCTGGTACGGCGCTTTCTGGAAGGGCGCGCGGCCGACGAGCCTGTGCCGCCGGACTGGGGTTATGTGTTCAACTTTGCCTGCCCGGAGCGTCCGCGAGCCATGCGGCTGGCGGCCGGCGAGGGCCAGACTCTGCAGGCCGATCTGGATCGTCTGATCGACGACCTGCACAGCAGTATCCCGGCCGCCTTCGAGAGCGAGGAGTACCAGCGGCGCCTGCAGGAATTGAAGGACGCCTCGGAAGAGGAGCAGACCGAGGGCGTGCGCAAGGTGCAGGAAGAGGCCGAGGCGCACGATATCGCGCTGATCAGTGCGCCGAACACCTTCTCGTTCGCGCCGATGCGTGACGGGGAGATGCTCAAGCCAGACGAATACGATGCTCTGTCCGAGGAGGAACGCGACCGCATCGACGCCAAGGTCGAGGAACTGCAGGAGAAGCTTCGCCAGGCGCTGCGCCAGATCCCCCGCTTGCGCAAGGAGTTGCAGGAAAAGATCCGGGCGCTGAACGCGGAAATGTTGCAGTGGACGCTGGGTGGCCCGATCCACGAACTGAAGGAGCGGTGGTCGGATCTGCCGGCCGTGGTCGAACACCTGGAAGCGATCCTGGACGATGTAGTCCGGCACGCGGAGGCATTTCGCCGCGGCCGTGGCCATGCGCCCCCCGAAGGACTGCTGGAACGCTTTCGCATCAACCTGCTGGTGGATCATGCCGCCACACGGGGCGCCCCGGTGATCTACGAGGACCTGCCGAATCATCAGCACCTGACCGGCCTGATTGAGCATCAGATGCACGAAGGGGCTCTGTTCACGGACTTCTCGCTGGTGCGTGCCGGCGCCCTGCACCGGGCCAGTGGGGGGTACCTGATCCTGGACGCCCGGCGTGTGCTGACCCAGCCACTGGCCTGGGAGAGCCTCAAGCGAGTGCTGTTTTCTGGCGAGGTGCGCATCGAGTCGCTGGAACGCCTGTTCGGACTGGTGAGTACAGTGGGGCTGGAGCCGGAGCCGATCCCGGTGATGCCGAAAGTGGTTCTGATCGGTGATCGCCTGCTCTATTACCTGCTGTCCGCGTTCGACCCGGACTTCCTGGAGCTGTTCAAGGTCGAGGCCGACTTCGAGGACGACCTGGACCGCGGGGCTGACACCCATGCGCTGTACGCGCGCATGCTGGCTACCATGGCGCGTCGTGCCGAACTGAGGCCGCTGAATCGTGCAGCCGTGGCTCGCGTGATCGAGCATGCCAGCCGTCTGGCCGGCGATCAGCGCAAGCTCTCGGCGCATGACCGCACCCTGCGTGATCTGCTGCTGGAGGCCGACTACTGGGCCGGACAGATTGACGCGGATATCGTGGATGTTGTGCAGGTCGAACAGGCCATCCGGGAACGCCAGGAGCGCGGGGCCCGGCTCCAGCGCCGCAGTCTGGAGCAGATCCGGCGCGGGGTGGTCCTGATCGCGACACGCGGGGCGCAGATTGCCCAGGTCAATGGCCTCTCGCTGTTGCAGCTCGGCGATGCGACCTTCGGACGACCGATCCGGATTACCGCCACTGCGCGGTCGGGCAAGGGGCAGGTGGTCGATATCGAACGCGAGGCGAAACTGGGCGGACCGGTGCACAGCAAGGCGGTGATGATCCTGTCCCGCTTCATTGCCAGCCACTATGCCGAGGACAGCGAGCTGTCACTGTCCGCCAGTCTGGCGTTCGAGCAGTCCTATGGCGACATCGAGGGGGACTCCGCCTCGGTGGCCGAGACTTGTGCGCTGCTGTCCGCGATTGCGCGTATCCCGCTGCGCCAGTCGCTGGCGGTCACCGGTTCGCTCAACCAGCATGGCGAGGTTCAGGCTGTTGGTGGGGTCAACGAAAAGATCGAGGGCTTCTTCGACGTCTGTCGCGAGGCGGGCGCACTTGATGGTCACGGCGTGCTGCTGCCGGGTAGCAATGTCGAACATCTGATGCTGCGACGCGATGTGCGCGACGCGATCACCGACGGGCGATTCCATGTCTACCCTGTCGCCACGGTGGACGAGGCCATTGAACTCCTGAGCGGCATGACGGCGGGCGAACGGGCACCGGGTGGCGGGTTCCCCGAAGGCAGCTTCAACCGGATGGTCGCCGATCGCCTGGCGGAGTTCGCGCGCTTGAGTCACCGGCGCCGGTACCGCGATGACCAGGCCGATGAGGGACCGGACAGCCCCTCCGAAAGGGACGCCTGAGTGTTGGTGTCCGCTGCGACCCAGGCAGAGTTTCCCCTGAGGTCTGGTCCGCCCCGAAGGCGGACCAGCCGTTAACGGGTGTTTCCCTAGGGGGTCTCGACCAAGTCCCGGTAGCCATGCCACATGGCGAAGCCGAGCCACGGGAAGATCACGATCAAGGCCAGCAGGGCGGTCGCCACCGACACCACGAATAGCGCGGTGATGATCAGGCCCCACAAGATCAGCGTGCCCCGATTATGGTTGAAGGCCTTCAGGCTCACGCCGATCGCGTCAAACAGCGTGGTCTGTGGGGACTCCTCGCGGGCCCGGTAGTCAATCATGGCGGGAAGTGTCACGAGGCTCAGCACGAACGCCAGCAGCCCGAACACGATCGCGGCGACGATCACCCCAATCAGGGAGATGATCCCGGAGCCGGTGGTCAGCATTGCCGCCACCATGTGGTGCAGCTGCCCGGTTACCCCTAGCGCGCCGATATTCAGTACGCCGATCCACATCCAGACAAAGCTGGACCAGATGACGAAGATCAGCGCCAGGAGCAGGGCAAATACCCAGACCGAGCCCCCCAGGTGGGTGACCCAGCCCAGGCCCACACCGGTCGAGCGGCCTTGTTCACGCTCGAGCGCCAGGTAGTTCACGCCGACGGCGAACACCGGCCCCAGGAACAGAAAACCGGCCAAGAAGGAGAAGGCCATCCAGGGCTGGTTCCACGACAAGCCGAGTACTACGAGACCCACGATGGCGATCACCAGGCCATGTATCAGGGCGACGGGGGTGTTCCAGAGATCGCGCCAGCCTTTGCCCAGCCAGGTCCCGAGATGGTCGGGTTCCACTGTGCGGATGGCAGGGCCCTCGGTTTCCGGTGTGTGTTCTTCTGCAAGCTCCCCCAGATCCTCGGGGTAGGCGCGCCTCACAACGGGGATTTCGTCCTTTTCCTTGCTCATGTCCTCAGCTCCTTGGAACTTTTCTCGTGGACTCACTGTTTCGGCCAGTGGAATTGCGCAGTGGTTCCGGAAAATTTTTGAAGGCTGTTCCGAAAAACCGGTCTGGTTTTCGGGCTCTCCCGGTTCTGACCCGTCGCTTGGAGGGGGTGGGAGCGGCTGGTATTCTGCGCAGTTCTTTGTTTCCCGCGATAAAGGCACAGGTGAGGCGCATGCAGGAGCAGTATTCCCCGGAGGTGATCGAGGCGCAGGTACAGCGCCAGTGGGAGGAGGCCGACTGCTTCCGCGCGCGCGAGGACGCCCCCGGCGAGCCGTTCTACTGCCTGTCCATGTTCCCCTACCCCTCGGGCAAGCTGCACATGGGACATGTGCGCAACTACACCATCGGTGACGTGATCGCCCGTTTCCAGCGCATGCAGGGTCGAAGCGTGCTGCAGCCGATGGGCTGGGACGCCTTCGGCCTGCCGGCGGAGAACGCGGCGATGCAGAACCACGTCCCGCCGGCCGCGTGGACGCGCCAGAACATCGAGCAGATGCGCACCCAGCTCAAGCGCCTGGGCTTCGCCTACGACTGGTCGCGCGAGTTTGCGACCTGCGATGCCGACTACTACCGCTGGGAGCAGTGGCTGTTCGTGCTCCTGCTGAAGAAGGGCCTGGTCTATCGCAAGAAGGCGACCGTGAACTGGGATCCGGTGGATCAGACCGTGCTCGCCAACGAGCAGGTGATCGAGGGCCGTGGCTGGCGCTCCGGCGCGCTGGTCGAACGCCGCGAGATGCCGCAGTGGTTCCTGCGCATCACCGACTACGCCGACGAGCTGCTGGACGCCCTGGACGGGCTGGATGGCTGGCCGGACCAGGTGCGCACGATGCAGCGCAACTGGATCGGGCGTTCCGAGGGCGTGGAGCTGGAGTTCGCGGTGGATGGCGGCGAGCCACTGACCGTCTATACCACGCGCCCGGACACCCTGTTCGGCGTCTCCTACATGGCGCTGGCCCCGGAACACCCGCGGGTGCAGGCCCTGGCGCAACATGATGCCGAACTGGCCGCGTTCGTCGCCGACTGCGCGCAGGGTGGGGTGGCCGAGGCCGATCTGGCGACCATGGAGAAGAAGGGCCGGTCGCTGGGCTTTACCGCCCGCCATCCGCTGACCGGTGCGGAGGTCCCGGTCTGGGTCGCCAACTTCGTGCTGATGGAATACGGCACCGGCGCGGTGATGGCCGTGCCGGCACACGACGAACGCGACCACGAGTTTGCCACGCAATACGGGCTGCCGATCCGGCAGGTGATCGCCCCGGCCGACGGTGCCGAGTGCGACGTGCAGCGGGCCGCGTTCACAGACCCTGGCGTGCTGGTGAACTCGGGCGACTTCGACGGGCAGGCCTCCGAGGCGGCCAAGGGCGCGATCGCCGAACACCTGGAGCAGGCCGGGCTTGGTCGGCGCCGGCGCAACTACCGCCTGCGCGACTGGGGCATCTCGCGCCAGCGTTACTGGGGCTGCCCGATCCCGGTGATCCATTGCGACGACTGCGGTGCGGTGCCGGTGCCGGAAGCCGACCTGCCGGTGCGCCTGCCGGAGGACGTGATCCCGGACGGCGCCGGTTCGCCGCTGGCGCGCATGCCGGAGTTCTTCGAGGCGACCTGCCCGGAATGCGGCAAGCCGGCGCGGCGCGAAACCGACACCTTCGATACCTTCTTCGAATCCAGCTGGTACTTTGCCCGCTACGCCTGCGCGGACAACGACACCGCGATGCTGGACCCGCGTGCCGACCACTGGCTGCCGGTGGACCAGTACGTCGGCGGCATCGAGCATGCGGTGCTGCATCTGCTGTACGCGCGCTTCTTCCACAAGCTGCTGCGTGACGAGGGCCTGGTGGCCTCCGACGAGCCATTCACCCGGCTGCTGACCCAGGGGATGGTGATCGCGCCGACCTTCTACCGCGAGCGCGGTGACGGCGGGAAGGACTGGATCAACCCGGCCGATGTCGAGCTGGAACGCGCGGAGGACGGTTCGGTGAAGGCCGCACGCCACCGCGAGGACGGCCAGCCGGTCGTCGTGGGCGGCATGGAGAAGATGTCCAAGTCGAAGAACAACGGCGTGGACCCGCAGGCACTGATCGAGCGCTTCGGCGCCGATACCGCGCGGCTGTTCACCATGTTCGCCGCACCGCCGGACCTGTCGCTGGAGTGGTCCGACTCCGGCGTCGAGGGCGCGCAGCGCTTCATCAAGCGCCTGTGGCGGGCGGTGCACGAGCACGTGAACGGCGATGCCCCGGGTACGCTGGACGTGGACGCGCTGGACGACGCCGGGCGCGAGCTGCGGCGCAAGCTGCACGACACCATCGCCAAGGTCACCGACGACATCGGCCGGCGCCAGACCTTCAACACGGCCGTGGCCGCGAACATGGAGCTGCTGAACGACCTCGGGAAATTCCCGAAAGATGGTGCGCAGGCCGCGGCCGTGCGCCAGGAGGCCCTGGAGGGCATCGTGCGCATGCTGGCGCCGATCATCCCGCATGTGACCGAGACCCTGTGGCGCGCGCTGGGCCATGACGAGCTGGTCGCGACCACCGCCTGGCCGACGGTCGACGAGGCCGCGCGCCAGGCCGCGCAGGAGACCCTGGCGGTGCAGGTGAACGGCAAGCGCCGCGCCGAGATCGCGGTCCCGGCCGGTGCCGACCGCGACGCGATCGAGGCCACCGCGCGGGGTGACGAGAACGTGCAGCGGCACATCGAGGGGCAGAACGTGGTGAAGGTGATCGTGGTGCCCGGGCGCCTGGTGAACTTCGTGGTCAAGCCGCAATGAGCGCGCTGCTGCGCGCAGGGCTGGTGGTGTGGCTGGCGGTCTCCGTGGCCGCCTGCGGCTTCCAGCTGCGCGGCAGCATGGACTGGCCGGAGGCCCTGGCCCCGGTGCATATCACCGGTGTGAACCCGCGTGATTCCCTGTACCGCGAGCTGGCGGTGGCCTTCGGCTCGGCCGGGGTCGAGGTTGTCGATCAGCGCCCCGAGGGGCAGGGCGCGACCCTGGATGTGCGTTCCGTGCGCGACCGCCGGCGCACGCTGTCGGTGACCGACGCGGCGCGGGTCGCGGAGTACGAACTGATCCGGTCGGTGGAGGTGCGCCTGCGCCCGGTGGACGGCGAGGCCGTGGATCTGGGCACGCTGCACGCGAGCCGGATCTACCTGTTCGACGGCTCGGCGGTGCTCAGCCGTTCCGAGCGCGAGGAGACCCTGCGCGAGGCGATGAACCGGGATATCGTCAGCCAGCTGCAGCGCCGCATCGAGGCGGTGATCGGCCCCGACGGGCAGTTGCGCGAGGACGTCGAGTTCGAGGACGAAGAACCGATGACCGGAGAACCCACCGACTGATGGCCCAGGATCTCGCCCGCCTGGAGCAGGATCTGGCGCGCGGTGTGGCGCCGATCTACCTGCTGCTGGCCGAGGAGCCATTGCAGGCGATCGAGGCGGCCGATGCGATCCGCGCGGCGGCCCGCGATCAGGGCTATCTGGAGCGGACCGTGCTGGACCTGACCGCGCAGTCCGACTGGGCGCCGTTCGAGGCCGCGATCCGCGACCGATCCCTGTTCGCCGAGCGCAGCGTGCTGGACCTGCGCCTGGCCACCGGCAAGCCGGGCAAGGTGGGCGGCGATCACCTGAAGGCCTATGCGGCCGATCCTCAGGATGACCTCGTGCTGCTACTGCAGCTCCCGCGGCCGGATCGGGACATGCGCCGGGCGGCCTGGTTCAAGGCGCTGGAGAACCGCGCGGTGGTACTGCACGCGCGCCCGATCCCTCCATCCCAGCTGGGTCCGTGGGTCCGCGCCCGCCTGCAGCGCCACGGCCTGACGATCACCGACCCGGCGCTGGCGCTGCTGGTCTCGCGCATCGAGGGCAATCTGCTGGCCGCGCGCCAGGAGATCGAGAAGCTGGCGCTGGCGGGCGTGACCGAGATCGACGAGGCCGTACTGGCGGAGGCCACCACCGACGCCGCGCGCTTCGAGCTGTTTGCGCTGGCCCCGACCGCACTGCGTGGCGATGCCCGCCATGCCCTGCGCATGCTGGAGGGCCTGCTGGACGAGGGGCAGCCGGAGCCCCTGATCCTCTGGGCGCTGGCGCGCGAATGCCGGTTGCTGGTACAGGCGATGGAGCGCAAGGCGGCCGGGGCATCGGATCGCGAGGCCTTTCAGGGCAGCTTCGGGGACGGCCAGAAGGCCCTGCGCCAGGCGATGTCGCGGCTGAGCCTGCCGGCGGCGCGCGGGTTGCTGGGCGAGGCCGCGCGCGTGGATCGCGTCATCAAGGGTCAGGAAAACGGCAACGCCCGGCAGGGGTTGCTAGACTTGGTGGCCCGTATGGCGGGCCGCCGGTTGTCCCGGCCATTGCCCGCACTGAACACCGAACGAGTCTGATTGCATGAACGCTGCCGTACACCCGACCGAATCCGCTGCCGCCGACGTGATCGCCCAGGTCGAGGCCCTGGGCCGTGCCGCGCGCGTGGCCTCGCGGCGCATGGCCGAGGCCGAGCCGGGCGCGAAGAACGCGGCTCTGCTCGCGATCGCCGAGGGCATCGCCGCGCGCCGTGCGGAGCTGGCGGAGGCCAACAGCCGCGATCTGGAGGCCGGTCGCGAGCGCGGCCTGGACGCCGCGATGCTGGATCGCCTGGCGCTGACCGACGCGCGCATCGACACCATGATCGAGGGCTGTCGCCAGGTGGCGGGGTTGCCCGATCCCGTGGGCACCATCACCGACATGGCCTACCAGCCGAGCGGCATCCAGGTGGGCCAGATGCGCGTGCCGCTGGGCGTGATCGGCATCATCTACGAGTCGCGCCCGAACGTGACCATCGACGCCGCCGCCCTGTGCCTGAAGTCCGGCAACGCCGCGATCCTGCGCGGCGGCTCCGAGGCCCTGCACTCCAATCAGGCCCTGGCCGCGATCATCCAGGCCGGGCTCGAGCAGGCCGGGCTGCCGCGCGAGGCGGTGCAGGTGGTGCCGACCACCGACCGCGCGGCGGTGGGGGCGCTGCTGCGCATGCCGCAGTACGTGGACGTGATCGTCCCGCGCGGCGGCAAGGGCCTGATCGAGCGGGTCAGCAACGAGTCGCAGATCCCGGTGATCAAGCACCTGGACGGCGTCTGCCATGTCTATGTGGATGGCGGGGCCGATCTCGATAAGGCGCTGGCCGTGGCGGTGAACGCCAAGACCCAGCGCTACGGCACCTGCAACACCATGGAGACCCTGCTGGTGCACGCGGACCGGGCCGAGGCCTTCCTGCCGCGCCTGGCGGCCGCCCTGGGCGAACACCAGGTGAGCCTGCGCGGCTGTGCGCGCACCCGTGCCATCCTCGCTGACCGCGCGGCGGATATCGCCGAGGCTAGCGAGGACGACTGGGTGGCCGAGTATCTGGGACCGATCCTCGCGATCCGCGTGGTCGACGACCTGGACGCGGCGATCGACCACATCAATACCTATGGCTCGCACCATACCGACAGCATCGTGACCGAGGACTACACCCGGGCCCGGCGCTTCCTGCGCGCGGTGGACTCCAGCTCGGTGATGGTGAACGCCTCCACCCGCTTCGCCGATGGCTTCGAATACGGCCTGGGCGCGGAGATCGGCATCTCCACCGACAAGCTGCACGCCCGCGGCCCGGTGGGCCTGCATGGCCTGACCACCCTCAAGTATGTGGTGTTCGGCGACGGTCATGTGCGTGGCTAGGGGGCTGCCGGGTTTGGGGCTGATCTGCTGCGCGCGATGGAATCAGCGTCTCCCTGGGGCGATGCCCGCGTGATCGGGATTCTCGGCGGCACCTTCGACCCGATCCACTTCGGCCACCTGCGCCCGGCCCTGGAGATCCAGCAGCACCTGGGCCTGGAGCGGGTGCATTTCATCCCCTGCCACGTGCCGCCGCACCGCGCGAGCCCGGGCACCGGCAGCGATGACCGTCTGGCGATGGTGGAGCGGGCGATCCGCGATGTGCCCGGCTTCGTGGCCGACCGCCGCGAGCTGGACCGCGAAGGGCCCTCCTACACGGTCGATACCCTGCTGAGCTTTCGCGAGGAACTGGGGCCGGAGGCCCCGCTGGTGCTGATCATGGGCATGGACGCCTTCGCCGGTCTGCCGTCGTGGAACCGCTGGGAACAGCTGTTCGAGCTGGCGCATATCGTGGTCTCGCACCGCCCGGGCAGTCCCGCCTCGCAGGAACTGGGTGGCTGGCTGGGCAACGCGGCCACCCATGATCCGGCCGCGTTGCGCTCCAGTCCGGCGGGCCGGGTGTACTTCCAGCCGGTGACCCAGCTCGATATCTCCGCCACGGCCATCCGCGACGAGCTGCGCGCCGGTCGCAGCCCGCGCTTCCTGCTGCCCGGGGCCGTCAACCGCTACATTCAGGACCACGGCCTGTACCGGGCCGGGGCCAACCGACATCACGGAACCTGATCGACAGATGAACAGCGAACAACTGCTTGAACTCGTGACCGCCGCGCTGGAAGACATCAAGGCGCAGAACATCCGCACCCTCGATGTGCGTGGCAAGACTACACTGGCCGACTTCATGGTGATCGCCTCCGGGACCTCCGGGCGGCATGTGCAGTCGGCCGCTGAATCGGTCGCGCTCGAGGCGAAGAAGGCCGGCATCCAGCCGCTGGGGGTCGAGGGCCAGGAGAGTCAGGAGTGGGTACTGGTGGACCTGAACGACGTGATCGTCCACGTGATGCTCCCGGAGACCCGCGACTTCTACAACCTGGAAAAGCTCTGGCTGGCCGAGGAGGCCGCGGATACCGAAAAGGCCGCCCCGGAAGACCCCAGCCTGGAGCGCGTCCGCCGCCTGCGCGGCTGACCGCCGAGCGCAGCCATGCGCCTGGACCTGATCGCGATCGGCAAGCGCATGCCCGACTGGGTGGCAGCCGGTTTCGATGAATATGCCGGTCGTCTCCCGCGCGAGTTGAACCTGAACCTGCAGGCCCTGGCCGGCCCCTCCGGGGCCAAGTCCATGGATACGGCCACGCTGCTGCGACGCGAGGGCGAGATCCTGCTGAAGGCCATCCCCGAGGGCGCCCGCGTGATCCTGCTGGACGAACGCGGCAAGGGCGTGGACACCAAGGGCGTCGCGCGGCGCCTGGCGGACTGGCAGCGGGACGGGCGCGATGTCGCACTGGTGATCGGCGGGGCCGCCGGACTCGATGACGCCGTGCGTGCCCGCGCGGAATGGGCCTGGTCGCTGTCGCCGCTGACCTTCCCGCACATGCTGGTACGGGTGCTGGTCGCCGAGCAGCTCTACCGCGCCTGGTCGCTGCTGAACAACCATCCCTACCATCGCGCGTGACGCCCGTGCCGCATCCGCTGCTGCTGGCCTCCGCCTCCCCGCGCCGCCGCGAACTGCTGGAGCAGATCCAGCTCGCCTTCGAGGTGGCCCCGATGGACGTGGACGAGACGCCGCGCCCGGGCGAGTCACCGGAGGTGCTGGTCGAGCGCCTCGCCATCGCCAAGGCGGAGGCGGCCCTCGAGCGCGGCATCCCGGGGCAGTGGGTGCTGGCGGCGGATACCGTGGTGGTCGTGGATGACGAGGCCCTGGGAAAGCCCGCGGATTTCGCCGATGCCGCGGCCATGCTGCAGCGCCTCTCCGGCGGGGAGCACCGGGTGGTGTCCGGGATGGCGCTGGGCCGGCCCGGTGAATCCATGCGGGCGCGCACCGTGACGACCCGCGTACGCATGCGGCCGCTGACGCCATCCGACATCGAGCGTTACTGGGCGACGGGCGAGCCGCGCGGCAAGGCCGGGGCCTATGCGATCCAGGGGCGCGGTGCCGCCTTTGTCGAATGGATCGCCGGTTCCTATACCAATGTGGTCGGGCTTCCGCTGTTCGAACTGGAGCAGTGGCTGGCGGAGATCCCCGACCCGCCGCTGCGCCGCGCCTGATACGTCCCTCTCACTCGATCCCAAGCTTCTTGAGTCGATAGCGCAGCTGGCGAAAGCTGAGCCCGAGCAGGCGTGCCGCCGCCGTGCGGTTGCCGCCGGTCTGCTGCAGGGCCGTGGCGATGGCCTGGCGTTCCTGCTCGGCCAGGCGCTGGTCCAGGGCGACGTCGTCCGCCGTTGCCGTCGGTATCTCGCGCCGGGGCGGGGGGGGTACAAAGCCCGGGGCCTCGGCCGATGGCAAGGGTTCGCCATGTGCGGAACGGGGTAGGTCAATGCTGTCGGCGTGAATCGTGGGGCCCTCGCTGAGGGTGGCCGCGCGTTCGAGGATGTTCTCCAGTTCGCGCACGTTCCCCGGGAAGGGATGCCGGGCCAGGGCCTCGAGCGCGTCCGGCGCCAGGTCCAGCGGTTCGGTACTCCACTGCTCGCTGATCCGGGCCAGCACGGACTGGGCCAGCGCCGGGATGTCCTCGCGCCGTTCGCGCAGGGCGGGGACCTTCAGTTCGATCACGTTCAGGCGGTAGTAGAGATCCTGGCGGAAGCGCCCCTCGGTCACCGCGCGCTCCAGGTCGTGGTGCGTGGCCGACAACAGGCGCACGTCTACCGGGATCTCGCGCGTGCCCCCGACGGGCTTGATCGCGCGTTCCTGGATCGCGCGCAGCAGCTTGACCTGCATGGGCAGCGGCAGGTCGGCGACCTCGTCGAGAAACAGCGTGCCGCCGCTGGCGGCCTGGAACAGCCCGGTGTGATCTTGCGTGGCCCCGGTGAAGGCCCCCTTGCGGTGGCCGAAGAACTCGCTCTCCATCAGTTCGCCGGGGATCGCCCCGCAATTGACCGGCACGAACGGGCGATCGCTGCGCGGCCCCAGGCGATGGATCTCGCGCGCCACCAGCTCCTTTCCGGAGCCGGATTCGCCGCGGATGAACACCGGCGCCTGGCTGCGCGCCAGCTTCTGGATCGTCGCGCGCAGGCTCTGCATCGGCGGGGCCTGACCGAGCAGGGGGCTGTCGGTGCGGGTGCTGGTGGCGACCACCGGGGCTGTGTCGGCATTGAGTGCGCCGGGCAGGTCGGGGGCGGGTTCCATTCGCAGCGCGGTGTCGATCAGTTCGCGCAGCTGCTGCAGGTCCACCGGCTTGCTGACGAAGTCGAATGCGCCCAGCTTCAGGGCCTGGACGGCGGTGTCCACGCTCCCATGGGCGGTGATCACGGCCACGGGAAGGTCCGGGCGCTTCCCCTGGATGTGGCGCACCAGGTCCAGCCCGTCGCCATCGGGCAGGCGCATGTCGGTCAGGCAGAGATCGAAGTCCTGCTTGGCGAGCAGTTCGCGCGCCCCGTTCAGGCGTTCGGTCGTGGTGGCCTCGATCCCCATGCGGGAGAGGGTGATCTCGAGGAGTTCGCAGATGTCCGGTTCGTCGTCCACGACCAGGACGTGGCGAATGCTCATGCGCGTTCCCTCGCGGACTCCGTCGACGATGCTTCCGTGCTGCCTTCAGTCGGGGCGAACAGGATGCGGAAGCACCCGCCGGTGGGTGTGCTGACGTATTCCAGGGTTGCCCCGTTGTTCTCGCACAACATGCGCGAGATGTACAGGCCCAGCCCGGAGCCCCCGTTGCTGCCCGAGACGAACGGTTCGAACAGGTCGGAACGCTGGTCCGGCGGAATGCCGGGACCCGCGTCGAGCACGTCGAGGCTGACAACACGGGCGACCTGCCCGGCCCCGCCACGCAGCACGATCGGCGGTGCGCCCGGCTGGTCGTGGCCACCGTGCACGCGGGCATTGGTGCACAGGTTCCACAGGACCTGGTTCAACTGCGACGGGTCGAACAGCACCTCGGAGTCATGCGGCTCGACCCTGGCGTGCAGCGCGACGCGAGGGATCTGCATCGCGCCGCAGAATTCGTCGACGAAGCGGTCGAGAAACTCCTGCAGGTTCAGGCGCTCGCGTTGCCCGGTATCGCGCCGCGACAGGCTCAGCACGTTGGAGATCAGCTCGTTCACGCGCTTGCTCTGCTTGTTGATGATGGTCAGCAGGCGCTGGTCGGGTCGGGTCAGCTGGGGCGATTCGGCGAGCAGCTGGGCGCTGTGACTGATCGCACCCAGCGGGTTGCGGATCTCGTGCGCGATGCTCGCGGTCAGCCGACCTAGGGCCTGCAGCTTGCTGGCCTGCGCCTGGCGCTGGATCTCCGCGAGATCCTCGAGGATCAGCAGCGTCCCGCGCTCGCCCAGAGGAGTCAGGCGGACCTGCAGGGCGGGCTGGTCACGATCCCCCGGCAGCTGTTGCGTGTCCGTGCGCATCCCGGCCTTTTGCCATTGCTCGACCAGCCGGGCCAGCGAGGGCGAGATCGCGGCGAGCTGGCGGCCGGGACGGGGCGGGAGCAGGCGGCGAGCGGCCTCGTTGATCGAGCGGATCTCGCCATCCGGGTCGACCGCGATGACCCCGGCGCTCATGCGCGCGATGATCTGGGCGTTGAGCTCGGCGAGACTGGCAAGGTCCTCTTCCTGACGCTCGACCTGGGCGCGGGTCGCCCCCGCGCGGCGTGCGACGTGCCGCGCCAGCAGCCCGGCGGCAAAGAGCGTGGCACCGAGCAGCCCGGCCTGTGTCAGGCCCGAGCCATCCTGGCCCAGCAGGACAATCGCGGCTGCTTCGGCTGTGAGCAGGCCCAGGGTGGCCACGGCCGCCAGCGACAGGCTCAGGCGTCCGCCGGAGAGCAGGGTGGCGGCCACCACCGCGGGGATCAGCAACAGGCCGATGCCGGTGCCTACACCACCGGCGACCAGGACCAGCGCGACCAGGCTGATCGTGTCGCCAATCCCGCCCAGCAGCGCCAGGGTCGCCAGGCTGGTCGTGGCGGGATCGCGGGTCGGGTGCCAGGTCATCGCCGCGACAAACAGCGCAAAGACCAGATAGCCGCCGGCGACTGCCGGATACATCTCCGGGGCCGCGGCGTGCAGCCCCACCGGACCCTCGGGGATTAGTCCCAGGATCAGCAGGACGCTGGCGACAAAGACTCGATAGAGTGCGAACAGCCAGGCCGAGCGGCGCGTGTCGGCATCAAGCGCGATGGGCTCCCCCATGAATGCCGACCTCCCGGTCAGTCAGTCGGGGCCCGAGTCGGAGCCGGACCCGGTGTTCTGCCGGTTGCGGTCGACCTGGGCGTGTTGCGGGGAGCAGTACAGGCGATCGCCATCGCGGTAGGCCTCGGCCTCCGGGACGTGTACGCCACAGAAGGCACAGCGGATCACCGCACCGCCTTCCTTCAGGCGCTCGGGGCGGGCGTCGCGCGAGACGGGCTTCTTGCGTGCGCCGGTGGAGCGCACCAGGGTGCGGACCGCCAGAAAGATGGCGACGATGGCAACAATGAGCAGCAGCAGGCGCATGCTGCGATTCTAACGCATGGATGTGCGCGCCGCCCCCACGGGTCGGCAGGGGCAGTGGGTAGCGCCGTTCAGCCGGTGTTGCGCATCCCGGCGGCGATGGCGTTGATCGAGCGCAGCAGGGGCGACAGCCAGGGGTTGTCCGCGCCGTCGTCGGCGTGGGCGTCGAACTGGCGGGACTCGCGCAGCAGGTGGATCTGGATGCTGTTGAGCGGGTCCAGATACGGGTTGCGCCGTTGCAGCGAGCGCGCCAGGAGCGGTGTCTCGTTCATCAGGTTGTCCAGCCGGGCCACGCGCAGGACCTCGTTGACCGTGCGCGTGTGTTCCTCGCGCACGCGCGAGTACAGCCGCTCGGCCAGTTCCGGGTCGCTGCAAAGGCGCGCGTACTCGGCCGCGGTGCGCATGTCGGCCTTGGTGAGCGCCATCTGGCAGTTCGACAGCAGGGAGCGGAAGAACGGCCATTCCTGGTACATCCGCTGCAGCTGTTCCAGACGTTCCGGGTTGTCGCCGCGCCACTGTTGCAGGGCTGAACCGATCCCGTACCAGGCAGGCAGGGTATGGCGTGACTGCGCCCAGCCGAACACCCAGGGTATTGCGCGGATCGAGCTCTTGGAGCGATCCGTCTTGCGCCGGTGCGAGGGGCGCGAGCCGATATTCAGGAAGCCGATCTCCTGTACCGGCGTGATCTCGTAGAAGTAGTCGAGGATCCCCGGGGTGCGGTCGATCAGGTCGCGGTAGGCGTCCTCGCCGGCGCGGGCCAGTTCGTCCATGGTCGCGCGGTAGTCATCGCGGTCCTGGCGCGCCGGGCGGATCAGGCTGCGCGAGGCGAGCATCAATCCCGTCGCGCCCATGCCCAGTTCGTAGACCGCCGTCTCCACGTTGGAGTACTTGTACGACAGCACCTCGCCCTGCTCGGTGAACTTGATCCGGCCCTGCACGGTGGCCGGGGGCTGGGCGAGAATGGATTCGTGGGTCGGGCCGCCGCCGCGCCCGACGGTGCCGCCACGCCCGTGGAACAGCTGGCAGCGCACGCCGAAGCGGTCGGTGATACCGACGATCTTCTTCTGGGCCTCGTAGAGGTTCCAGGAGGAGGCGAGGATGCCACCGTCCTTGCACGAGTCGGAGTAGCCGAGCATCACGTCCTGGATGTTGCCGGAGGCGGCCAGCAGGCGGGCATACACGGGGTTGGACAGCAGGCCTTCCAGCACGTCCTCGACATGCAGCAGGTCTTCGATGGTCTCGAACAGCGGCGAGATGCGCAGGTGACAGAACGGCTCGCCGTTCTCGTCCTCGCCGGCCAGACCCGCCAGGCGGCCCAGCAGCAGGACCTCCAATACATGCGAGGCGGCGTGGGTCATCGAGATCACGTAGGTGCCGATGCCATTCGGGCCGATCTCGCGACGCATCGCCTGGATGACCTCGAACACGCGCAGGGTCTCCAGCGCGCTCTCGCCGAGGGCCTCGCGGTTCAGCTCGGGCAGTGACGGGGCTGCAATCAGGTCACTCAGCACCTTCTGGCGGCCGGTCTCGTCCAGCGCGTTGTAGTCGTCTTCCGGGGCCAGTTGCTGCAGCAACTGGGTGACGGCCTCGCTGTGGACCGTGGACTCCTGGCGCACATCCAGGTGGTGCAGGTGGAAGCCGCAGGTCTCGACCAGGCGGATCAGGTCGGTCAGCGCGCCGGAGGCGATGTTGCGGTCGCCATGGCTGATCAGCGAGTCGCGGATCAGGTTCAGGTCCTGCAGGAAGGCATCGGCGTTGGCGTAGGTGCTGTTGGTCGGCAGTACGGCCGCCTCGCCCTGGATGCGGCGGCAGACCGTCCCCAGCGTCTCGCGCAGGCGATAGCGCATGATGTACAGCTTGCGCCGGTAGGGTTCGCTCTCGAAGCGGTCGGAGGCGCCATGGAAGACGGCGTTGGCGATGTTGCTGTCGGCGTCCAGGCTGTCGAGGAATACCTGTGACGGCTGGCACATGTAGGCCGAGTGGGTCAGGACATTGCGCAGGTGGTTCACCCGCTTGATGTATTCACGCAGGACCTGCTCCATCGCCAGGCGGCAGGCCAGTTCGGTGACTTCCGGGGTGACGTTCGGGTTGCCGTCGCGGTCACTGCCGATCCAGGAACCGAAGTGCAGAAAGGCCGGGATGCGCACCGGCAGGCTGCCGTCGGCGTGCACGCCGTAGATGCGCCGGATCGCCTTCTCCAGGAAGCGGTAGGACTGCGGTATCGCCTCGAACAGGCTCTCCTCGAAATAGAACAGCCCGTACTTGATCTCGTCCTGCACCTGCGGCTTTTTCACGCGCACTTCGTTGGTGCGCCACAACAACTGGATCTGGGTCTCCAGCTCCTCGATGATGAGCCGGCGTTCGTCCTCGCCCAGCCCCGGCTGGTTGAGGCGGTCGGCTGTCTCGAACACCCGGCGCTGGTTCTCCATCGTGGTCCGGCGACGGGCCTCGGTGGGGTGCGCGGTGAACACCGGCTGGTAGTGGAGTTCCGAGAGAAGCTGCTCCAGCTCGGCGGCGGTCACGCCCTCGTCGTGCAGTTCGCGCAGCGTCTGGTCGAACGAGCCGGTCCACAGCGGTTCGCCGCTGGAGACCTGGGCGCGCCGCCAGCGGTAGAACAGGTCCTCCTCGGCGATGTTGACCAGGCTGAAGTAGATGCTGAACGCTCGGATTACGCGCTCGGTCAGGGCCGCATCGAAGTGCGTGATGTCCGCCATCAGGCGCTGGCGCAGCTCAGGGTCTTCTTCCTTGCGCAGGCTCACAAAACCACGGCGGAGTTTTTCCACCGCGTCGAACACGGTCTGGCCTTCCAGCTTGCGGATCACGTTACCCAGCAGTTCGCCGAACAGGCGCACGCGGGCGCGCAGTTCCTTGTCCTTGGGCAGGAATCGGTCGTCTTGGTCGCTCTGAGTCATAGGCCCTTCTGCAAGCACAAGGCCGGCGCTGGGCCGGCCTTGGGGATCGTTGCACGCGCGAAAAGACCATTATTATAGCGCAGATCAGGCCGTCGTAGCCTGGCGCTTGCGGGGAGCCAGCTGGCGATACAGGGCGAGGTAGCACTCGGCGCTGGTGCCCCAGTCGAATTCCTGGCTCATGCCGGTGCGCTGGAGCTGTTCCCAGCGCCCGTCGGCGCGCTGGTGGTAGAGCTCGAGGGCGCGTTCCAGGCTCTGTGTCAGCGCACTGACCGTGTCCGGCGTGAAGCTGAACCCGGTGGCCGTGCCATCGGCCAGGTGCTCGGCAGTGGCGTCCACTACGGTGTCCGCCAGACCCCCGGTGGCATGCACCACCGGCGGGGTGCCGTAGCGCAGGCTGTACATCTGGTTCAGGCCGCAAGGCTCGAAGCGCGAGGGCATCAGAAACAGGTCGGAACCGGCCTCGATCTGGTGCGCCAGCGGCTCGTCGTAGCCGATATGTACCCCGACGCGGCCGGTGTAGGTCCGCGCCAGGGCGCCGGTCGCGTGCTCCAGGTCCTTCTGTCCGGAACCGACCAATGCGAGCTGCACGCGACCGGCCTCCAGCAACGGGGTGCAGGCCGCATGGATCAGGTCCACGCCCTTTTGCTCGACCATGCGCCCGACATGCCCGAGCAGCGGTACGTCGGGGTCCACGTCCAGTCCCATGCGTTTTTGCAGGGCGGCCTTGTTCTCGGCCTTGCCGGCCAGGTCCTCTGCCGAGTAGTGCCGGGCGATATGGCGATCGCGGGAGGGATCCCAGGCGCGGTAGTCGACCCCGTTCAGGATGCCGTAGAGATCCTCGGCGCGGGCGCGCAGCACGCCGTCCAGGCCCATGCCCGATTCCGGTTCCTGGATCTCGCCGGCGTAGGTGGGCGAGACGGTGGTGATGGCATCGGCGAACACCAGCCCGGCCTTCATGAACGACAACTGGTCGTGAAACTCCAGGGCGTCCGGGGTCCATAAATCGGACGGCAGTCCCAGATCGTCCATCGCCTGCGCCGGGAACAGGCCCTGATAGGCGAGGTTGTGGATCGTGAAGATCGTTCGCGGGCGCGGGGCGCCGCTGCGTTCGGGGTCCAGGAATATGGGGACCAGGCCGGTCTGCCAGTCATTCAGGTGCACCAGTTCCGGTGCCCAGTCGAGCCCGGCCTCGTCGCGGGCGATGGCCGTGATCGCCCGGGCGAACCCGGCGAAACGCTGGGCGTTGTCCGGCCAGTCCATGCCATTGCTGGCGCTGTAGGGGTTGCCGGCCCGCTGGAAATACTCCGGCCAGTCGACCAGGTAGACAGGCAGTTTGGTACCGGGCAGATGGCCCTCAATCAGCTGCCAGGGCGCATCTGGGGGCCCGGGCAGGGGTTGCGCGTGGGCCAGCTGGCTGCAGGCCTCCGGATAGCCGGGCACGACCAGCCGCACGTCCTGCCGACGCCGGCGCAGGGCGACGGGCAGGCTGGCGCTGACGTCGGCGAGGCCCCCGGTCTTGGTCAGGCCGTAGGCCTCGCTGCTGGCGAAAAGGATGCGCATGATATTTCCCTGGTGGAACCGGAAGCCCCGGTTGCGTTTCCAAGAGTGTAACGCAGGCGCCCGCGGCAATATGGAACGGGGTGGCCCGCAGGGCGGGGGCATTGAACCGCCGGATCGAGCACTGCAATCTGGGAACACTATCGCGAGGAGCACACGGATGGCGTCAGGGAACCGATCGGTACGGCACGATGATCTGGCTGGACATGCGGAGCGACTGAACGAGCACCCCCTGCGAAGCCTGCTGGAACAGGATGCGGGCCGGGTGCAGCGGGATGTGCAGGCGATCGCGGGGCTGCGGCTGGACTGGACGCGCCAGCGGCTGGACGGCCCGGCCTGGCAGGCCCTGACGGCGCATGCGGAGCATTGCGGTGTGGCCGGGGCGCTGGAACGCCTGTTCGCGGGCGAGCGTGTGAATACCACCGAAGGGCGCGCGGCCCTGCATTCGGCGCTGCGCCTGCCGCCCGGGGCTCGCTGCGAGGTCGAAGGCGAGGATCTGGCCCGGCCGGTGCACGCCGAACTCGAGCGCATGGAGACCTTCGTGCGCCGGGTCCACGCGGGCGAACACACGGGCTACACCGCCCGGCCGATCCGGCGCGTGATCAATATCGGCATCGGCGGCTCCGACCTGGGGCCACGCATGGTCTGCCGTGCACTGGCCGCGCATGCCCGGCCGACCGCCGAGGGTGGTCCCCTGACCGTGCGCTTTGTCTCCAACGTGGATGGTGCCGCGCTGTCCGCCGAGCTGCGCGAGGCCGACCCCGAGACGACCCTGTTCATCGTCGCCTCCAAGACCTTCGGTACGCAGGAGACCCTGACCAATGCCCGCGCCGCGCGCGACTGGCTGCTCGGCCGTTTTCCCGAGGAGGCGGTCGCGCGCCATTTCGTCGCGGTGTCCACCGCGCGCGAGCGGGTGGTGGAGTTCGGGATCGACCCGGCCAACATGTTTGGCTTTTGGGACTGGGTTGGCGGCCGCTATTCGGTGTGGTCGGTGATCGGTCTGCCGGTAGCGCTGCTGCTGGGCATGGACGGCTTTCGCGCCTTCCTCGGCGGGGCGCATGCGATGGACGAGCACGTGCGCGGCACGACCCTGGCCGGCAATGCCGCCGTGCGCATGGCCCTGGTCGATTACTGGAACCAGAACCTGCTGGGGGCCTGCGCCCGCGCGGTCCTGCCCTATGACGAGCGCCTGGCCCTGCTGCCCGCCTATCTGCAGCAGGCGGAGATGGAGAGTCTCGGCAAGCGGGTGCGGCTGGACGGCCGGCCGGTGGAGGAGGAGACCGGCAGTATCGTCTGGGGGGCGGTCGGCACTGATGGCCAGCACGCGTTCTTCCAGCTGCTGCATCAGGGCACGCGGGTGATCCCGGCGGAATTCATCGGCGTGGCCCGGCCGGAGCACGATCTGCCGGCCCAGCACCCGCTGCTGCTGGCGAACCTGGTGGCGCAGGCGCAGGCCCTGGCGCTGGGCAAGGACGAGGACGCGGTGCGCGCGGAGATGGCCGCGGCCGGGGTCGCCCCCGAGCAGATCGATGCCCTGGCCCCGCACCGCACCTTCCCGGGCAACCGGCCGAGCACCGTGATCCTGCTGGAGCAGCTCGACCCGGCCACGTTCGGGGCACTGATCGCGCTGTACGAGCACAAGATCTATGTGCTCGCGACGCTCTGGGGCATCAATGCCTTCGACCAGTGGGGCGTGGAGCTTGGCAAGCAGCTGGCCGGCGAGGCCCTGCAGGCCCTGCGCGGCGAGGGTGGGCAGCCGGACGCGGCCACCGCCGCGACGCTGGACTGGCTGCGCCCGCGGCTGCCGGCTGCCGACTGATTCCTTTCCCGGAGATCCGCTACACGGCCAGGGCGTCGTCCGCCTCCTCGATCTGCGGGACGTCGGTGGGCAGGGTGATGGTCTGTTCCTCGCCGTCCAGCCAGAAGCGGATCTCCGCCTCTTCGCCATCCGGGGTCTCGGAGACCGCATCCAGGAACTCGATCGGGGTCTCGGGTGTTTGCCCGTTCACCTCCAGGATCAGCGCGCCCTGCGCCAGGCCGGCGGCTGCGGCCGCGCCCTGGGCGCGGCTGACCAGCACGCCGGGTTCATCCGGCAGTTCCAGTGCCTCGCGCAGGTCGTCGCGCACCGCGATCACGGTGATACCGAGCGCGGTCACCACCTCGTCGTCACCGGGCGGGCTGTATTCGAACGGCACGTCGGCCTCGAGGACGTCGGGCGACACCGCAATCGTGGCCCCGGTGCGCACGGCCAGGGCCAGGCCGTCACTGGGGCGGGTGTCGACGTAGCGCGGCTCGTCCTCGCCCTCCACACGCAGTTCCAGCCAGCCGAGGTAGGTGCCGTCGACCAGGCCGTCAACGATCACGCGTTCCAGGGTCGCATCCAGCTCTTCCAGCAGGTCGATCATCAGGTCGTGCGTCTGCGGGCGCGACAGCTGGACCTCGTGCATCGCCAGCAGGATGGACTGCGCCTGCTCGGGGCCGATCACGATCGGTACCACGTCGCCGGAGTCGGGGTCACGCAGCAGGGCGATCGGGGCGCCGGTCTGGGCGTCCATGCCGACGGTCGCCAGTTCCACTGGCAGCACGCGTTCCAGCGCCTCCGGATCGACTTCGCGGGCGAGGGCGTCACTGACGGCAAGCACCAGGGCGAGCGCCAGCGAAAGCAGCAGGAGCCGGGGCCAGGCAAACCAGCGGGGATGCGACATGGGGCGGGCCTGTGGTCAGGATGTCCCTCGATCATGGCAGTCCGTCCCGGGTGCGTCCAGAATGACCCGAAATCCGATGCAGGAGAGATGATGTCCCGCCACAAGCCCCATGCCCCGGCCGCGGAGGAGAACCGCGACCCCATCCTGTCCGTGCTGCGCGCGCGTTTTGCGGCACCCGGGCGCGTACTGGAGGTCGGGGCAGGAACGGGGCAGCACGCGGTGTATTTCGCCGGTGCCCTGCCACACCTCGACTGGCTCCCGAGCGATGTCGCGGAGAATCTTCCGGGGGTGGAGGCTTGGCGGGCGGACGCGGCGCTGCCGAATCTGCGGGCGCCGGTGGCGCTGGACGTGCTGGCCGACCCCTGGCCCGAGGGGCCGTTCGACTACGTCTACAGCGCGAATACCGTGCACATCATGCACTGGCCGGCGGTCGAGGCCTTTTTTGCCGGCGTGGGGCGGGTGCTGGCGCCGGGCGGGGTCTTCGCCCTGTACGGTCCGTTCGCGCATGACGGCGTGCACACGGCGGCGTCCAATGCCCGTTTCGACGCGATGCTGCGCCAGCAGGACCCGGGCATGGGCGTGCGCGACCGCGCCGATCTGGACGCGCTGGCGGGGCAGCATGGACTCGGTCGGGCCGAGGTGGTGGAGATGCCGGTCAACAACCAGGTGCTGATCTGGCACAAGGCCTGAAGGGTCCGTGTTTCCCTGGCGTGGTGCGTGTCAGATGTTGTGGTGCTTCAGCGGGTAGCCGCGTTCCTTGAAGTAGCGATAGCGGGCGCGGCCCGCCTCGCGCGCCGACTCCTCGCCGCCGACGATATCCGCGACGCGCTCGAAGCGCCCGCAGTACTGCGGCACCTCCGGCGCCAGGTTGATCAGCACATCGCAGCGATCCGACGGGGCATGGGCCTCGTGCAGGGAGACCGGGACGTCCGCGTCGCGCACGTCGGTGCTGTGTGGCAGGAAGGCGGTGTCCTCGAAGGTCCACAGCCACTCGTCCAGCGTGCGCGTCAGCTCTGGCGAGCCGGTGTGGATGTGCACGCGATGCCCTTGGCCGCTGGCCTTTTTCGCCAGGCGGCAGGTGAAGCGCAGGCGCGCCTCCGGGTCCGGGTCCTGCAGCAGGTAGAAGCTGACGTGGGTCATCCGCGCCCGACCCGGATCAGGCCTGGTCGAGCAGGTAGCGCATCAGCATCGGCACCGGGCGGCCGGTCGCGCCCTTCTCCTTGCCGCTCTTCCAGGCCACGCCGGCGATGTCGACATGCGCCCAGGTGTAGTCCTCGGTATAGCGCGACAGGAAGCAGGCGGCGGTGATGGTGCCGGCCGGACGCCCGCCGATATTGGCCATGTCGGCAAAATTGCTCTTCAGCTGTTCCTGGTACTCCGGCCACAGCGGGAGCTGCCAGCCGCGATCGCCGGTCTCCTCGCCGGCGGCCAGCAGGCCCTTCGCCAGGCGCTCGTTGTTGCCCAGGATCGCCGCCCCCTGGTGGCCCAGGGCGATGATGCAGGCCCCGGTCAGCGTGGCGATGTCGATGACCGCCTTCGGCTTGTAGCGCTCCACCCAGGTCAGCGCATCGGCCAGTACCAGGCGGCCCTCGGCGTCGGTGTTCAGGATCTCGACGGTCTGCCCGGACAGCGTGGTGACGATGTCGCCGGGGCGCGTTGCGCGGCCGTCGGGCATGTTCTCGGCACTGGTGACCACGCCGACCACATTGACCGGCAGCCCCAGCTCGCAGCAGGCCTCGATCACCCCGAACACGCTGGCGGCGCCGCACATGTCGTACTTCATCTCGTCCATCTCGGCACCAGGCTTCAGCGAGATGCCGCCGGTGTCGAAGGTGATGCCCTTGCCGACCAGCACCACCGGGGCGTCGCCCTTCTTGCCGCCGGAGTACTCCATCGCGATCAGGCGCGGTGGGCGCTCGGAACCCTTGCCCACCGCCAGGATGGCCCCGGCGCCGAGTTTCTCCAGGTCCTTCTCGTCCAGCACCGTGGCCTTCAGCTGCTTGTACTGCTTCGCCATCTCGCGGGCGGTGTCGGCCAGGCTCTCCGGGTAGCAGACATTCGGCGGGGTGTTGCCCAGGTCCTTCGCGCGGTTCACGCCGGTGGCGATCGCCGCGGCCTCGGTGCAGGCCTTTTTCGCGGCCTCGGCGTCTTTGCGCTCCACGCACAGCTGGATCTTGGCCAGCTTCACCGGAGTGGTCTTCTCCTTGCCCTTGAACGGGGTGAAGCGGTAGGCGGCCTCCGCGATCGCCGCGACCAGGGTGTGCACCACCCAGGCGATGTCCTTGCCGCGCGGCTGGAAGTCCGCGACCGCGATCGCGGCGCTGGTGGCCGGGCGCTCGACCAGCGCGGCGGCCAGGGCCTGCGCCGCCTTGCGCGCGGCGCGGGCGTCGAAGTCCTTCTTCGCACCCAGGCCAATCAGGAGTGCGCTACCCTTGCTGCCACTGCCGGGTAGCAACAAGCGGCTGCCGGCGTCGCCATCCATCTCGCCGGCCTTCAGCAGGGCCGCGATCTCGCCGTCGCGCACGGCATCCAGGGCGCTGGCGCCCGCGGCCGGCTTGCGCTTGTGGACGATCCCGGCGGCGCGGATGCCGGCGCGGGGTTTGTCGAGGGTCGAGGTGGTGACGGAGAATTGCATCAAATGCCTCCCGAAAATGAGTCCGAGCATGTTACCAGCGCCGAGCGGCGCCCGACCACGCGTCGCGTCCGACGCGGGGTGACGGGCGCATGATCCTGCGTCGCGCCGAGCGCTTCATCGCCCGCGAGCTGTGGCTGACCCAGGCCGCGGTGAGCGTGGTCCTGCTGCTGGTCATTATCGGCGGTGTGCTGGCGCGGGTACTGCGCGACGTCGCCGAGGGCAGCCTGCCGGTCGATTTCCTCCCCGGGATGGTCGCGTTCGGGGCGTTCAAGGGCATCGTCTTTCTCTGGCCGGTCGCATTGTTTCTGGCGTTCATGCTGGTGTTCGGGCGCATGCAGCGCGACAGCGAGATGACCGCGCTGCAGGCCAGCGGGATGTCGTTCGCGGCCCTCTACCGTGCGTTGTTCTGGGTGGCGGCCCCGGCCGCGATCCTGTTGCTGGTGCTGATGACCATGGTCGTGCCCCGCACCGAGGCGCAGATCGACCAGCTGCGCGACCTGGCCGAGCAGCGCTCCGACTTGGTGGGGATTGCCCCGGGCCGGTTCCTGCGTTCGCGGGTGGGCGACCAGGTCTTCTTTGCCGAGCGCATGAGCGAGGACCGCGAGGCCTTGCTGGAGGTCTTCATCTATCGCGAGGTGGACGGCGAGTCGCAGATCACCGTGGCCGAGCGCGCGGTGCCCGATCCCGACGCCGAGGGCAGCGGCTTCCTGCTGCTGGAGAACGGCTACCGGTATGTAGGCGAGCCCGGTACCGCGAGCTTCCGCATGCTGGAGTTCGAGCGTCTGCGCACCCAGATCACCGAGCCGGATCCAACCACGCGGCGCGCCAGCCTGGATGCGTTGCCGACCGCCGCGTTGTGGGCGCAGCGCGACGACCCCGAAGCCCGCGCCGAGCTGGAATGGCGTCTGGCGATGCCGCTGTCGATCCTGGTGCTGGCATTGCTCGCGCTGCCGCTGGCACAGGTGCCGCCCCGCACGGGGCGCTATGCGCGCATCCCCGCCGCGATCGGCGTGTACGTGCTGTACGCGAACTTCCTGATCCTCGGGCAGGGGCAGCTGGCCGACGGCCGCACACCGCTGGCCCTGGGGCTGTGGTGGACCCACGGCCTGATGCTGCTGTTGTGGGTGGGCCTGGCCTGGCACAAGGGCCTGCTGCGACTGCGACCGGCCACGCCCCGGCTGCGGGATGCCGGAGGGACCTCATGACCACGGTGCTGGGGCGCTATGTGATCCGCCAGGTGCTGATCGGCACCTCGCTGGCCGTCGTGCTGCTGGTTGCGCTGGATGCGGTGTTCGCGATGATCGACGAGCTGCGCGACACCGGCACCGGCGACTATGGGGTGGCCGAGGCGATGCTCTACGTGGCCCTGACTCTGCCGCGGCGGATGTACGAAATGCTGCCCCCGGCCGCACTGGTCGGCGGGCTCTTGTGGCTCGGCAACCTGGCCGCGAACAGCGAACTGACGGCGATGCGGGCCGCGGGCATGACCCTGGGCCGGTTCATCGCCTGGGTGCTGCAGGCCGGGTTGGTTGTGGTGATGGTAATGCTCGTTATCGGCGAGTTCTTTGCCCCGGCCTCCGAGACGCATGCCCAGGCACTGAAGGCCTCGGCCTTCGACGAGGAGATCAGTGTGGGCTCCATGGGGCTTTGGGCGCGTGATGGTCAGCGGATGATCCATGCCGAATCGGTGCTGGCCGGGAATCAGCTGATGGGTGTGCGCATCATCGAGTTCACCGGTGATCGCGAGCCGAGTCAGATTACCCGCGCGGCGCGGGCGCAGTACGGCGACGGCGACTGGCGTCTGGAGGACGTGGAGCGTTCGCGCCTGTCGCATGAGCGTGTGGTCACCGAGCACCGGGCGGAGGAGACGATCGATCGGCTGATCGCGCCCGAGTATTTCGATGTGCTGGTGGTCGAGCCGAGCCAGATGGCCGCGCTCGATCTGTCCCGCTATATCGACTATTTGCGCGAGAACCGGCTGGACGCGGCCCCGTACGAGGTCGCGTTCTGGCAGCGCTTCACCCTTCCGGCCAGCACCTTCGTGATGCTGCTGCTGGCGATCCCGTTCCTGTTCGGCTCGCAGCGCGAGGGCGGTGCTGGCCAGCGCCTGTTCATCGGGATCGCGATCGGGGTTTCGTTCGTGATCGTGATGCGGGCCATCACCCACCTCGGGCTGGTGTACAACCTGCCACCGCTGCTGGCTGCCAGTCTGCCGGTGCTGCTGTTCCTGGTGATTGCCCTTCTCGCCCTGCGGCGTACGGCGGCACGGGCATGATGGCCTGGTCGCGGCGGCTGTTTCTCGCAGGCGGGATGGCCGGGCTGCTGGCCCTGCTCGCCGGCTGTGGCGGCAGCGGACCCGGTGACCTGGATCCGCTGCCGCGCGCGGCCACCGTGCTGGCGTTCGGGGACAGCGTGACCCACGGGACCGGCGCCTCGCGCGGCGAGGATTTTCCGGCGCGGCTGGCCGAGATCACCGGCTGGCAGGTGGTGAACGACGGTGTACCGGGCGACCGGGCGGACAGCGCGCGCGACCGGCTGGGCCCGAGCCTGCGCGAGCACGATCCCGATCTGGTGATCATCGGCCTCGGCGGCAATGACTTCCTGCGCCAGCGTGCCGCGTCGGCGGTCAAGGAGGACCTGCGGGCCCTGATCCACGAGGTGCGCAACCATGGTGCCCAGCCGCTGCTGATTGGTGTGCCCTCGGCCTCGGCCTTTGCGGCGGCGACGGGACGCCTGCGCGACGACGGCATCTATGGGGAGCTGGCGCGCGAGGAAGATGTCCCGCTGATCGGCGGGGTGCTGTCGGGGGTGCTCTCGAATGGTGATCTACGTGCGGACCGCATCCACCCCAATGCGGCGGGCTATCAGCAAATGGCGGAACAAATCGCCGACGGGCTGGAGGATCTTGGCCTGTGGCTTGCCCCCTGATGTAAAGGACCCTGCGGGCTCCGTGGCCGCCGGCGGCCACGGCTCAGTCCGTCTTGTCCTTTTTCCAGCGTGGCTTGGCCAGGCCCGGGATGCGCACCAGCTCGGTACCGGACAGCCAGTCGTGCAGCATCCAGCGCCGCGGATGGAACTGCGACAGCCCCAGCGCGAAGATCGCCGCGGCGGTGACCGCCACGGTCGCCACGGCGCCGTGCTGGCGTACCGCCCAGATCGCCATCAGTATCACTAGCCACTGGGCGGCTGCCACCAGATAGCGCAGCGTGGCCTGCCAGGCGGTGACCGGCTGACCATGCTCGGTGCGCAGCTGGATGTTCCAGGTCTGCATGCCCAGCGTCTGCCCGGTGCGTGTCCAGAACCAGAAAAACAACGCCCAGCCCACGAACAGGTTGGCGATGAAATGCACACGGGTGGAGTACCAGCCGGTCAGGTTGCCCAGTGCCACCACGATCATGCCCAGCACCATCCAGATTGCGACCAGCAACAGGGCGTCGTAGATGATTGCGCCGAAGCGGCGCAGCAGGCCGGCGGGCAGGCCTTCGATATTCTTGGGGTCTTGGCTCATGGGCAGGGTCGGGTTCGGGGCACGGGTTGGTGGAATGGGCAAGGAGCGCGTAGTCTTCCTGTATGGAGCGACGGTTTCAACGTATCCCCCTGGAGTTTCCGGCCACCCTGATCCATGCGAACGGGGAGTGTCCCGTGCGCGTCGAGGATATCTCGCTGCGCGGTGTCCTGGTCGAGGGGTCGCAGATCCCCGTACTGGAGTCGGGTGCGGAGGTTACGCTGGACATCCCATTGTCCGACGAGGCGCGCATCGCGTTCGAGGGCCGCGCGCGCTGGCAGGAGGGCCTGTGGCTGGGGCTCGAGATCGAGGCGATGCCGCTGGAATCGGCGACGCACCTGCGCCGGCTAGTCGAGCTCAATCTGGGCGACGAGGCCCTGCTGGAGCGCGAGTTTGCCGCCATGGCCGAGTCCATCCCGACCCGCGAGTAGGTCCGCCCTCCAGGTGGAGCCTCCGGTCCGCATCCATCGAGGATGCGGCGATCAGAACACCTCCCGGAACGGGAGCACCTCCACCCATTCGCCCACGCGCGCCCCGTCGGACTCGCGCGGCAGCACGATGTAGGCATTGGCCTCGCTCATCGCGCGCAGCTGGTGCGAGCTCTGGCCGCCGGCCGAACGTACGACCCATCCACGCTCATCGGTGGCGAGCACCGCCCGCTGGAAGTCCTTGCGCCCGGGGGTCTTGCGCAGGTCCTCCACCAGGCGCGCGCTGATGGTGTGCGGCGGCGTGGTGTCGCGTCCGGCCAGGGCCTGCAGGGCAGGGCGTACCAGCAGCGCGAAGGTCGTCATTACCGCCACCGGGTTGCCGGGCAGGCCCAGGAAGTGGGCGTTGCCGAAACGCCCGAAGGCCAGCGGGCGGCCGGGCTTGATCGCGATCTTCCAGAAGCCGACCTGCCCCGAGGCCTGCAGCACGCGGGTCACGTGGTCGGCGTCGCCGACCGAGACCCCACCGGTGGTAATGATCAGGTCCGCCTCCTGTCCGGCGCGCTCCAGCGCCTCGCGCACCGCCGCCTCGGTATCGCGGATCACGCCGTAGTCCAGCGCCTCGACCGGGTAGGACGCCAGCAGCGCGCGCAGGGTGTGGCGATTGGAGTCGTGGATCTGGCCCGGGCCCAGCGGCTCGCCCAGCGGCACCAGCTCGTCGCCGGTGGAGAAGAACGCGACGCGCGGCTTGCGCAGCACGCGCAGTTCCGCGATCCCCTGGCTGGCCAGTACGCCGATCTCGGCGGCGCCAATGACCTGCCCCTGGTTGAACAGAGCGGTACCGCGGGCAGTGTCGCTGCCCGGGCCGCGGATGTTGTGCCCGAACGCAAGGCCGCCGTTGTGCAGGCGGATCCCGGTCTCGCCGACGCGCTCGATCTGCTCCTGCATGATCACGACGTCGGCCCCCTCCGGGACCACGGCGCCGGTCAGGATGCGCACGCACTGGCCCGGTGCCACCGTGCCGTCCCAGGGGTGCCCGGCGGCCGAGGTCCCGGCCAGCATCAGCTCGCGGCCCTCGACCGCGTCGCCGGCACGCAGGGCATAGCCATCCATGGCGGAGACCGCGGCCGGCGGGACGTCGATGCGGGCGGCGATCGGTTCGGCCAGGGTGCGGCCGAGGGCCGATGCCAGCGGCACCGTCTCGGATTCGGCCAGCGCATCGCAGGCCTGCAGGATGGCCGCGCGCGCCTGCTCCAGGGTCAGGGCGTTGGGGTCGAACTCGTCGCAGCTGGGCACGGACATGGCGCTCGGCGTCTCCGGATCAGGGGTGCAGGTTGAAGTAGTCGATGATGAAGCGGGCGACCGCATCGGGGTCGTTGATCGGCAGCAGGGGGCCGTCGAAGTCCAGTTCGGTGGCATCGGTCGCGACCGCGATCACGCCGGGGACCTCCGGGTAGAGCGGGGGCTTGCCGACAGAGGGACGGTGGATCTCGATCTTCGGAAAATCGGCCTGCTTGAAGCCCTCGACCAGGATCAGGTCCGTGCGCTCCGGGTCCAGGTGCGAGCAGAGCATGTCCAGGTCCGGCGCGCGGCCATCGTCGGTCTCCGGGGTCTCCACCATCAGCGCATAGCGGCGGCAGGAGGCGACCAGCATCTGGTCCGCGCCGGCGTGGCGCAGCTCGTAGCTGTCCTTGCCGGGGGTGTCCACATCGAAGGCGTGATGGGCATGCTTGATCACGGCCGGGCGCTGGCCGCGGGCGCGCAGGGCGGGGATCACCGCCTTGAGCAGAGTGGTTTTGCCACTGCCGCTCCAGGCGGCAAAGCCGATGCGCGGGAGGTTGGTCGGGTGCTGGGTCATGGCGGTATGCTTGCGTTTCCTTGAGCCCGCCCGAGTATAGCGACAACTGGTTGTAGCGGAACGGGGGAATGGACGCTCAACGGACCAGATCCTCGGGGGTGTTGAGATTGACGAAGGCCCCGGGCTGGTCGGAGAAGTCGACCACGGTCGCACCGATATCGCGGAACCAGCGGCCGACCGCCAGCGATCTACCCGCGAGGTCCGCCTCCAGGCGCGCGGCCAGCCCGGGCCCGAGCAGGGCGAACAGCGGTTGCAGGCGATCACCGTCGTGGGCGATCGCGGCCTGGGCATCGCCGGCTTCCAGTGTCTGACTCAGGCGTTTGGCCAGGTCCGTTGGCAGGTGCGGGGCGTCCACCGGGACACAGAGCAGGGTGTGCCCGGGGTAGTGCGCCCATGCCGTGGCGATGCCGGCCAGCGGTCCGGGATAGTCCGGGCGGGTATCCGGCAGACAGGGAAACCCCAGCGCGCGATAACGGTCGATATCGGTGTTGGCGCTGATCACGATGGAGTCCACTTGCGGCCGGAGGCGTTCGATCACCTGTTCCACCAGTGGGTGGCCCTGGTACTCCACCCAGCCCTTGTTGCGCCCGCCCATGCGCTGCCCCCGCCCGCCGGCCAGGATCAGGCCGAGTGGCCGATGCATTGCCTTGTTCGTTTGGGATGTGGACATCGGGATTGGGGAATCAGCGGCGCAATAGCCTATGGTTTAGGGTGGGAGTGCGTACCGGGCGAACCGTTGCCGAGTGTACGACGAAACAGGACTGACGGGAGAGGAAGCCCATGAAGCGAGGCGGCATGCGCCTCTGGCGAACCGTAATCTGGCTGGCGTTCCTGCTGCTGGGGGCTGGCTGGCTGGCGGTGTCCACACTGGCGGACACCGGGCAACGGCAGGCACTGGTGCTGACCGTGGAAGATGCCATTGGTCCAGCCACCGGGGATTACATCCGCCGTGGTATCGAGCGTGCGGAGGCCGAGGACGCCGAGATCATGGTGCTGATGCTGGATACCCCCGGCGGGCTGGATACCAGCATGCGCAGCATCATCCGCAACATCCTGCAGTCGGATGTCCCGGTGGTGACCTACGTCCATCCCTCGGGCGCCCGCGCGGCCAGCGCCGGGACCTACATCCTCTACGGCTCGCATGTCGCCGCGATGACCCCGGCGACCAACCTTGGTTCTGCCACGCCGGTGCAAATGGGCGGGGGCGGCCTGCCGGGCATGGATCCGCCGGAAGAGGAAGAAGAAGCGGCCGACGAGGCCAAGGACAATGGCAACGGCGAGAACGGGGAGAACGGCGAGAACGGTAATGGCAATGGCAACAACGGCGAGGTCGAGCCGGCCACCGAGGAAGAATTGCTGGACGACGATCCCCCCTCGCCACGCCGGGGCGACGATGCGATGGAGCGCAAGGTGCTGGAGGATGCGGTGTCCTACATCCGCGGGCTGGCCGAGCGCTATGATCGCAACGCCGAGTGGGCCGAGGAGACGGTGCGCGAGGGCTCCAACCTGACCGCGACCGCCGCGCTGGAACAGAACGTCATCGACTTCGTCGCGAACAACCTCGACGACCTGCTCGCGCAAATCGACGGCCATACCGTGCGCATGCACGACGGCGAACGCACGCTGGCCACCGAGGGGCTGGAGATCGTGCGCATGGACCCGGACTGGCGCACCCAGCTGCTGTCGCTGATCACCAACCCGAACATCGCCTATATCCTGATGCTGATCGGGATCTACGGCATCATCTTCGAGCTGGCCAATCCGGGCGCGATCTATCCCGGTGTGATCGGTTCGATTGCGCTGATCCTGGCGTTCTTCGCGCTGCAGGTGATGCCGGTGAACTACGCGGGCCTGGCGCTGATGCTGCTGGGCATGATCTTCATGATTGCAGAGGCCTTCGTACCCAGTTTCGGGGCGCTGGGCATAGGAGGAATCGTGGCCTTCATCGTTGGCTCCATCATCCTGTGGGACGACCCGCAGCTGAATGTGGCGATCCCGCTGGTGGTCGGTACGGCGATCGCCATTGGCATCCTGTCGGTCTGGGTGCTGGGCCGGCTGTTCAGCCTGCGCGGCAAGAAGCCCGCCACCGGCTATGAAGAGATGATCGGCATGGTCGGCGAGGCACGCGAGGACTTCGACCGCAGCGGTCGGGTCTGGGTCCACAGCGAACAGTGGAACGCGGAGACCTCGGCACCGGTCCGCGAAGGTCAGAAGGTGCGCGTGACCGCCATCGAAGGGCTCAGGCTTCGGGTCGAACCCGTGACCGAAGAGGACACCCCGGGCGCTGCGTCGGCCGGCTGACCCGCCGCCGCAAGGCCTACAACCCAGAAGGAGCAGGACATGAACGATCTCGGTTTCTTTGTCGTCCCGCTAGTCATCCTGGTCGCCATCATCGTGATGTCGATCAAGGTGCTGCGCGAGTACGAGCGCGGTGTCATCTTTTTCCTCGGCCGCTTCCAGTCGGTGAAGGGCCCGGGCCTGATCATCGTGATCCCGGGCATCCAGCAGATGGTCCGGATCGACCTGCGCATCATCACACTCGACGTGCCCAGTCAGGACGTGATCTCGCAGGACAATGTGACGGTACGGGTGAACGCGGTGCTGTACTTTCGCGTGGTGGATTCCGCCAAGTCGGTGATCCAGGTCGAGGACTACTATGCCGCGACCAGCCAGCTCGCGCAGACCACGCTGCGTTCGGTGCTCGGCAAGCATGACCTGGACGAGATGCTCTCCGAGCGTGACAAACTCAACAACGACATCCAGGAGATCCTCGACTCGCAGACCGATGCCTGGGGCATCAAGGTCACCAACGTCGAGATCAAGCATGTGGACCTGGACGACTCGATGATCCGCGCGATCGCCCGCCAGGCCGAGGCCGAACGCGAACGGCGTGCCAAGGTCATCCACGCCGAGGGCGAACTGCAGGCGGCCGAGAAGCTGGTGCAGGCGGCGCAGAAGATGGAGTCCAGTCCGGCCGCGCTGCAGCTGCGCTACCTGCAGACGATGTCCGACATGTCGACCAACGGCAACGCGAACTCGATCTTCTTCCCGCTGCCGCTGGAGTTGACCAAGGTGTTCGAGAACCTGGCCGGCAAGTTCCGCGCGGAGAACCCGGAAGCCCCGGGCAATCCTGCTAACCCGGGAGGCAACCCGTAGGCCGAGCACGGGAAGTGACCGTCGCGGCTGTCCAGTCCGACACCCTCGACCGTTTCCTCGACGAACTCTGGGCGGTCGAGGGCCTGTCGGATCACACCCTGGCGGCCTATCGCCGCGATCTGGAGGCCCTGGCGCGCTGGCTGCACGGGCGCGGGGTCGCACTGGAGGCGGCGAGTGGTGCCGACCTGCTGGGATTCGTCAGCGCCCGCATGCAGGCGGGCGCGAGGCCGAAGTCGATCACCCGTGCCCTGTCCAGCGTGCGGCGGTTCTACCGCTATCTGGTGCACCAGGGCGAGCGCGAGGATGACCCCAGCGCCGGGATCGAGTCCCCGCGCGCCGGGCGGCCGCTGCCGGACAGCCTGTCCGAGGGCCAGGTCGACGCCCTGCTGGCGGCCCCGGAACTGGATACCGCGGTCGGCCTGCGCGACCGCGCGATGCTGGAGCTGATGTACGCGACCGGCCTGCGCGTGTCCGAGCTGGTCGGTCTGGAACAGTCCGAGGTGAACAGCCGCCAGGGCGTGGTCCGCGTGACCGGCAAGGGCGACAAGGAACGCCTGGTGCCGCTGGGGGAGGAGGCCGTGCACTGGCTGACACGCTATCTGCGCGAGGCGCGCAGCGAGCTGATGGCTGGCCACCCGCCGGTGGATACCGTGTTCGTGACCCGGCGTGGCCGGGGGCTGACGCGTCAGGCCTTCTGGTATCGCATCAAGCACTACGCCCGGGTGGCCGGCATCGAGGCGCCACTGTCGCCGCATACCCTGCGCCATGCGTTCGCGACCCATCTGCTGGACCATGGCGCGGATCTGCGTGTGGTGCAGATGCTGCTGGGCCACAGCAGCCTGTCGACCACGCAGATCTATACCCACGTCGCACGCGCCCGCCTGCAGAGCCTGCATGCGGAACATCATCCCCGCGGCTGACGTCTACTAGTCCAGTCTTGCGCCGGAATCCCGCGGGCCGCATTTGGTGAGCCTGCTAGACTGGCCCCCTTTTCCTGCACAGCCACGAGAGAGTCCATGTTTGTAAAACGCGCACTGCCCCTGGCCATCCTGCTGGCCGCCTTCACCTCCACCGCCGCTGCGACCGATGCCATCGAGGAACGCATGGCGCAGGTTATCCCCGATGCCGAGATCGACAGCATCCAGGAAACCGGCATGGAAGGGGTCTTTGAAGTGCGTTACGGCACCGAGATCTTCTATGTCTCAGGGGACGGTCAGTATCTGCTTCAAGGCAACCTGATCGATCTCGAAACCCGCGACAACCTGACCCAGGAATCGCTGCGCGGGGTGCGTGCCGACATGTTTGCCGCGATCGACGACGGGGAGCTGGTCGTCTATTCGCCGAACGGCGACACCCGCGGCGTGCTGAACGTGTTCACCGATCCGAACTGCCCCTACTGCCGCGAGCTTCACCAGGACATCCCGCAGTACCTGGAGGCCGGGATCAAGGTGCGCTACCTGATGTTCCCGGTGCTGGGGCGTGATTCCCCGCAGATCATGGACCGCATCTGGTGTGCGGACGATCGCGAGGATGCGATGGATCGCGCCAAGGTCGGTGAAAAGCTGGAAGACATTGATGGCAGCTGCGACACCCCGCAGGACATGCACATGGCGCTGGGGCAGCAGCTGAACGTGCGCGGGACCCCGGCGCTGATCACCGAGGACGGCCAGCAGATGTCCGGCTACCAGGAGCCGGAGGCCGTGATCGAGCGGATCATCGGCGGTAGCTGAGCCAGCACCTCCCTGTAGGAGGCCAGCCCTCTGGCCGATGCAGCACCTGCGGGAGCGGGGCTGCCCACGAGGCCCCCGTCCGCGCGGATGGGGCGGCTTGCCTTATCAATACAATAGCGAGGCCATCTGCCGTCGGTACTGTCCGACCAGCGGATGGTCATCGCCCAGCACCTTGAACGCGGCCAGCAGGCCCTTCTGACCGGCGCCGTCGTTGTAGGCGCGGTGCTGCTTCATCAGTTGCAGGTAAAGCCCCAGCGCCTCCTCGGCCCGCCCGGAGAGCATCGCGTAGGCGGCCATCTTCTCCAGCGCCTCGGGACTGGGGTCGCCGGACTGGATCTCCTTTGCCACGGCCTGCGGGTCGATGCCCGCCGCGGTCTTCGCGAATACCAGCCGCGCGCGCAATTCCTTCACCGCGTCCTGTTCGTGCTGGTCCATCGGCAGCCTGTTCAGCTCCGCCTCGGCGGCTTCGGCATCGCCGGACTGGGCCAGTGCGCGGGCCAGCTCGATGCGCAGGTCGCCATTGTCGGGGTCTTCCTCGAGTGCGGCCTTGAGCGTGGCCAGGGCCCCGTCCACGTCGCCGGTCCTGGCCTGTTCACGCGCCTGCTCGAGGATCTTGTCCGAGGGCTTTTCCAGGTAGCGGTCGATCATCGCGCGGATGTTCGGCTCCGGCTGCACGCCCATGAACTGGTCCACCGGCTTGCCGTGGCGGAAGACCATCACGGTGGGCAGGCTGCGCACGCCGTACTGCTGGGCCAGGGCCTGCTGCTCGTCGCTGTTGACCTTGGCCAGGCGGAACTTGCCGGCGTACTGCGCGGCCAGTTGCTGCAGCAGCGGCATCAGCTGCTGGCACGGCCCGCACCAGGCGGCCCAGAAGTCGACCACCACCGGGCGTTGGTGCGACTCGTCCAGTACGGCCTGTTGAAAGCTTTCCTGGGTGACGTCGAGGATGTCCTCGTCGGTTACGCTTGCGGCCTCTGCCATCGGAAACCTCCTGTGAAGGCGGGGATACGGAATCTGCCCTGCATTGTTGGGATCGGAACCGGGATTGCAAGCAGCCTTTCCCCGGCGGGCTTTGGTACGCTGCGCACAGTTCGGCACACGGGTCGCCGGCAACGTAATACCAGCCAGCCTCGTCATCGCGAGGCGCGCAGCGCCGTGGCGATCTCCGCGGGCGGCCCCGACGCTGGCCCGGACCAACGCCGGGGGTTTCGTTGGGAGGTTGCTTCGTCGCCTGCAGCTCCTCGCAATGACGGTGCATGATGGCCGAGGCCGTGCCTGGCGCGGGGCACGATCCATATCAACAAAGGGGTTTGTGTGAGCTATTCCGCATCCGATATCGAGGTCCTCGAGGGGCTGGACCCGGTGCGTAAGCGCCCGGGCATGTATACCGACACCACCCGCCCGAACCACCTCGCGCAGGAGGTGGTCGACAACTCGGTGGACGAGGCGATCAGCGGCCATGCGAAACGCATCGACGTGATCCTGCACAAGGACGACTCGGTCTCTGTTTCGGATGACGGCCGCGGCATGCCGGTGGACCTGCACCCGCGCGAGAATCGTCCGGGCGTGGAGGTGATCCTGTCCACGCTGCACGCGGGCGGGAAGTTCTCCGACAAGAACTACCAGTTCTCCGGCGGCCTGCACGGGGTCGGCGTGTCGGTGGTCAACGCGCTGTCGCAGCAGCTCGAGGTGCAGATCAAGCGCGACGGGCGCGAGTACCGCATGGCCTTCGCCGGCGGCCACAAGACGCAGGATCTGGAGGTGGTCGGCGAGGTCGGCAAGCGCAACACCGGCACCACGCTGCATTTCTGGCCGGACCCGCAGTACTTCGACTCGGCGAAGTTCTCGGTGCCGAAGCTCAAGCACATCCTGCGCGCCAAGGCCGTGCTGTGCCCGGGCCTGACCGTCACCTTCCGCGACGAGACCACCGGCGAGGCCTGCGAGTGGTGCTATCAGGCGGGCCTGCGTGACTATCTGGTGGAGGCCCTGGACGGCCTGGAGCGTCTGCCGGAGGAGCCGTTCATGGGCTCGATGGCCGGCGCCACCGAGGCGGTGGACTGGGCGGTGACCTGGCTGCCGGAGGGCGGCGAGGTGGTCAGCGAGAGCTACGTGAACCTGATCCCGACGCCCCAGGGCGGGACCCACGTGAACGGCCTGCGCACCGGTCTGACCGATGCGGTGCGCGAGTTCTGCGAGTTCCGCAGCCTGCTGCCGCGCGGGATCAAGTTGGCACCGGAGGACGTCTGGGAGCGGGTCGCCAGCGTGCTGTCGTTCAAGATGCAGGACCCGCAGTTTGCCGGGCAGACCAAGGAGCGGCTGTCCTCGCGTCAGGCCGCGCCGTTCGTCTCCGGCGTGGTCAAGGATGCCTTCAGCCTGTGGCTGAACCAGCACCCGCAGCAGGGCGAGCGCATCGCCGAACTGGCGATCCAGAACGCCCAGAAGCGCAGCCGCGCCGGGCGCAAGGTGGTGCGCAAGAAGGTCACCCAGGGCCCGACGCTGCCGGGCAAGCTGGCCGACTGCGCCAGCCAGGACCTGGAGCGCACCGAGCTGTTTCTGGTCGAGGGCGACTCGGCCGGTGGTTCCGCCAAGCAGGCGCGCGACCGCGATTTTCAGGCGATCATGCCGCTGCGCGGCAAGATCCTGAACGCCTGGGAGGTCGACCCGGACCAGGTGCTCGGTTCACAGGAGATCCATGACATCTCCGTCGCCCTGGGCGTGGACCCGGGCCAGGCGAGCCTGGACGGGCTGCGTTACGGCAAGGTCTGCATCCTGGCCGATGCCGACTCCGATGGCGCGCACATCGCCACCCTGCTGTGTGCGCTGTTCCTGAGGCACTTCCGGCCGTTGGTCGAGCGCGGGCATGTGTACATCGCAATGCCGCCGCTTTATCGCGTGGATGTCGGCAAGCAGACCTTCTATGCCCTGGACGACGACGAGAAGGCCGGCGTGCTGGAGCGCATCGAGGCGGAAAAGCTGAAGGGCAAGGTCGCCGTGACCCGCTTCAAGGGCCTCGGCGAGATGAACCCGCTGCAGCTGCGCGAGACCACGATGAACCCGGACACCCGGCGCCTGGTGCAGCTCACCCTGGACGCCGCCGATGACACCCAGCAGCTGATGGACATGCTGCTGGGCAAGAAGCGCGCCGCAGATCGCCGCGCCTGGCTGGAAGGCAAGGGCCACCTGGCCGACGTCGCCGTTTAACGAGATCACGTGCCAACACATGTGTCCGCGCTCGGACAGTTGCCCGCGGCTTGTGGCGGAACCCGGCCATCCCTTTGGGCTCGATCAGGCGTCATGCCCCAGGAATCATCACCCATGGAGTCCCCGATGAAATCTCTGTCCCCCATGCGCTGGGTTTTCGGACTGGCGCTGGCCGGCTGTATGGTGCCCGCGCTGGCCAATCCGTATACGACGATGCAGGACCGCGAGATCAAGGCCCTGTCGGCCGAGGAGCAGGAGGGTCTGCTGGACGGGCAGGGGCTGGGGATGGCCCTGCCGGCGGAGCTGCATGGCTATCCCGGTCCGCAACACGTGCTGGAGGTGGCCGATCAACTGGACCTCAGCGCGGAACAGCAGGCGGAAACCGAGCGGCTGTTCGATGCCATGCGCGAGCAGGCGCGGGAGCTGGGGCAGCGGATCGTCGATCTGGAGCGTGAACTCGACGAGCGCTTTGCCTCGCGCGAGATCACCAGCGACCAGATCGAGGCGCTGACGGTCGAGATCGGCGAGCTGCGTGGGCGGCTACGCCACGTCCACCTGTCCTACCACCTGGAAATGGACGAGCTGCTGTCTGGCGAGCAGAGGGAGGCCTACCAGCGTGCCCGTGGCTACGACGAAGATCGGCCCGGTGCGCATGATCATCAGCACGATCACGGCCATCACCACAGCCACTGATCCGTGCCGTACGAGGGCGCGGATCGGCGCCCCGTGCTCGTTTAGCGGCGCTTGCGGCGTTTGCGGCGACCGAGCTTGATGCGCTTCAGGGCGGTTTGCAGCTCGCCCTGCGCCTCGCGGGGGATGGAGCCGGAGGCGCGCAGGCGCGCGCCCTCGCGGGTACGCATGGCGGTCACGCGCCCGCGCTGGATCCCGTAGCGCCGGGCGACATCCCGAGCGGTATGCTCGAAGTGCATGGGCACGTCGCCGCGCCGCGCCCGCGGCTTGCCGTCCACGATCTCGAGACTGAACAGGATGCTGGCCTGCCAGATGATCAATGCCGCCGCGGCCAGTAGCAGCGCGATCATCAGCAGTAAGGCGGTGAGCATGGACATGTTGGTCTAATCCGACTCCGGTTCCGGTAGTGCCTCGACCTGGCGGCGAAAGCGCTGGAAATCATCGCTGTCTCGCGCCAGTCCGTCCAGTGTTTCCTCCGGGAGCGCGTCGATGCTTGCCTGGGTGTCCTCGACGCGCTCGCGGGTGGTGGGGTGGGTGGCGAAGAATTGCTCGACCCGGCCGGGGTCGCGGTCGCGCTCGTCCAGCAGGGTCTCGAAGAACGAGACGAGGCCGATGGGGTGGATGCCGGCATCCACCATATAGCCAATGGCGACGTCATCCGCCTCGCGCTCCGCCTCGCGGCTGTAGCCGGCGAATACGCCGGCCGCGCCGACCTGCACGGCGACTTGCTCCGCCGCGCCAGGATCGCGTCCGAGAATCACGCCGTAGACGACGGCAAGCCCCATTTCCGCCTGCTGCGCGCGGCGCCACTGGTCGATGCCATGGCGCTTCACCACATGCCCGACCTCGTGCGCCAGCACGCCGGCCAGCTCGGACATGTCATCGGCCCGCTCGATCAGACCGCGGTAGACATAGATATGGCCGCCGGGCACCGCGAAGGCATTCACGTCGGGCCCGTTGACGACATAGAAGGTGTAGTCGATCTCTTCGCGGTCATCGGCTACCGCCGCGATCGAGCGCCCCAGCGAATTGATGTAGTCGTTGATGGCCGGCTCTTCGACGATGGGCAGCTCCGCGTTCAGGTCCTCGGCCAGCTCCTCGCCCAGCTGGCGCTCCTCCTGCACCGATACTCGTGGTGCGCAGGCACTCGCCAGCACAAACATCCCGGCCAGTGCCAAGACGGCGGCAAGTCGCCCATATACCGCTCGCATCCCGATTGCCGTCATACCATGCCTCTTTCTGGTCGATTGCGTCTGCTCACTTCCCAACATTAGAGGGTTTTGTCGTGGATCGGGAGCCCCGTCACGCCGGCGCACGTCCGGTTCGTGACATTCCGCCCGTTGCGGGTTGCAAGGCACGTCGAGAACCCTTGTGACTGGCGCTTTGGAGCCTGCGGGTCCATAATGTGCGTCAAGCACATAATTGCAGGAATTGTGCAACCGGACGTTTATGGAGGTCGCCTGTGAGTGTCGCAACGATTCCGGCTGCGGAGCGTGCAGATGTCCTGCGCGAGGCACTGGTCAATGCCGGCAAGGCGCTGGGCCTGACCCAGGCGGACCTGGGTGCGGTCGTCGGGCGCGGGCGCACGGACATCAGCCGGGGCAATATCGACCCGGCCAGCAAGCCGGGTGAGCTCGCGCTGTTGCTGATTCGCTGTTACCGCGCCCTGTACGTCCTGACGGGTGGCGATCCCGCTGCGATGAAGCACTGGATGCACACGCGGAACCACCACACGGGTGGTGTGCCGGCCGAGCAGATCCGCACGGTGCAGGGGCTGGTCGGCGTTCTGGAGTATCTCGACGCGATCCGCGGCAAGCTTTGAGTCGGCGCACTGCCATGCCGGACTGGAATGCGCTGGTGGCAACGGCGCCGCGCGTCACGCTGCGTGGCGAGGTCCTGCGCCTGGTCGAGAGCCAGGAGCAGGTGGCCACCAACCAGCTTGTCTCCTCGCTCGACCGCCAGGCCGTACTGGAAGAGATGCTGGAGGCCACCAAGCCGCCCCGGCGCCCGGGTACCGAGCGGCTGCACTATCTGCTGGCGACCCCGTTTCGTTATCCACCACTGCGCCACGGTTCGCGCTTTGGCCGGCGCCATGAGCCCAGTCTGTTCTATGGTGCCCTGCGCGAGCGCACCGTCCTGGCCGAGGCCGCTTACTACCGCTTCGTCTTCTGGCACGGTATGGCCACGCCGCCGGCGCGCAAGCTCGACACCCAGCACACCCTGTTCGCCGCCCGCTATCAAAGTGCTGACGGTCTGCGGCTCCAGGGGCCGCCATTCGCGCAATACGCGGAGCGATTGCGCCACCCCGCCGACTATCAGGCCACCCAGGCCCTGGGGGCGATCCTGCGCGAGGCCGGTATCGAGCTGTTCGAATACACATCCGCCCGCGATACCGCGGGTGGCCTGAATCTCGCGCTCTACAGCCCGCGTCCATTCACCCGCAACAAGCCTGCACGCCAGGATCCCTGGCTGTGTCAGCTCACCGCCGAGCACGTCCGCTTTCTCAAGCCTGGCGATGGCACATTCCACGACTTCCCGCTGACCCGGTTCCTCCATCAGGGTGGGTTGCCGCTACCGGCCTGAGTGTTGTTCCCGGGCGCTGTGGTCCGGTCGCCACGGGTGATCGCGGCTACCGTGGTCCGCTTTCCAGCAGTATCTGGTTGGGGGTGGACTCGCCGAAGAACTCGGCCCTGAACTCCTGGCGGGCCCGAATGCGATGGTTGGTGCATTCGACCATCTGGGCCTGGGAGTCCCAGCTATCGCAGCCTTCCGGGACCTCGTACTGTTCGACGAAGGCGCGCTCGAACGCGCGTTCTCTGCGCGCTTGCTGTGCCTCGCGTTGTCGGGCGGCTTGCTCGCGCTGGCGCTGGATCTGCAGGCGTTCCTGACGCTCGTGCAGCGCGTCGACTGCCGGGGTGACGAGCCGTTCGGCGGTCTCGGCCTGGATCAGGCCCAGGCGCTCGAGCATGTTGTTCACCGCCCGGATTTGCATGTGGTAATGCACCAGGTACGCCAGCGCCAGTACGAACGCCAGGATGAGCCCGACCAGCAGGAGCTGCTTGCTGCTGCGATCCAGCAGCGCTTCGGGGGTTGCGCGTCCTCTCTTTGTCCGCTTCCGCCGTGGTGGCCCGTCGCGGTCGTAATTGCGGTCTGATAGTCCCATCGGTGCAGTCCTTCGCGCTCTTGTTGCCGGGCTGAAAAGCCGGTTCGGGAAACCTTACCGAATTTCGGCGTATGCCGTGTCGGGCGGGTTGGCGCGAGGCAGGGCTATTACCGAAGCGAGCGGATTCGTTACGGTGTCGAGTCCAGAGAAATGGATGCGACGGGAGCGATGACCATGGGGTCGACCACCAGGTGCGAACTGGATGAGCTGGCGACGCGGCTGGAGGCGTTTGTCGAGGAGCGCGACTGGGCGCAGTTCCATTCGCCGAAGAATCTCTCGATGGCGCTGGCAGGCGAGGTCGGCGAGCTGATCGAGCACTTCCAGTGGCTGACCGAGGAGCAGTCGCGCGGCCTGTCCGGCGAGGCGCTGGAGGAGGTCCGGTCCGAGATCGCGGATGTGCAGATCTATCTGCTGATGCTGGCCCGCAAGCTGGACATCGATCTCGTACAGGCCGCGAACGACAAGCTGGAAACCAACGCGAAGAAATACCCGGTGGACAAGGCGCGTGGCCTCGCGCGCAAGTACACGAACCTGTAAATCGTTCTTCGTCCCGCCGGGAGGCGTATGCGGAGAGAGTCGTGACCCGCATCAAGATACCGGGCCTTTGCCGGCCTGATAATGTTTTTGTCCGCGAGCGCCTTGCCGCGGTTACCCGACTGCATGACGAAGGAGACACAGCATGAGTCCCTTGGAAGGAAAAGTGATCGCAATCACCGGTGGCGCCGGTGGTATTGGCGAGAGCACGGCGCGCATGGCGTACGAGCAGGGTGCCAGTGTGGTGATTACCGATCGTGAGGCCGGGCCGGTCGAGGCCATTGCCCAGTCCCTGGGCGAACGGGCGGTGGGCCTGGCCGTGGACGTCACGCGGCGCGAGGACAACGAGCGCATGGTCGCGACCGCGCTGGAACGTTTCGGGCGCCTGGATGGCGTGTTCCTGAACGCCGGGATCGAAGGCGAGGTCGGCCCGTTCGACAGCCGCTCGGACTCGGCCTGGGAAAAGGTCTTCGCCGTTAACGTGCATGGCGTGCGCCTGGGCGCGGAGGCGGCCCTGCCGGCCCTGCGCCGTGGCAATGGCGGCAGCATCGTGATCACATCCAGCGTGGCCGGGCTGCGCGGCGCCGTCGGCCTCTCGCCGTACGTGTCCAGCAAGCACGCGGTGGTGGGTATGATGAAGTGCCTGGCCGCCGAGCTGGGACCGGAGAACATCCGCGTCAATACGCTCAACCCCGGGCCCGTTGCCAACCGCATGATGCAGTCCATCGAGGAGCAGGCGAACCCGGGCCACGCCGACGAGGTGCACAAGTCCTTCGAGGCCCGGATCCCGCTGGGCCGCTACGTCAGCAACGAGGAATGCGCTGGGATGGCGGTATTCCTGCTGTCCGACGCCGCCTCCGGCTGCACCGGGAACACCTACGTCGTCGACGGCGGCCTCTGCTCGCAGTAGTCAGCCGGGGTGCGCCATTCGTTATCGTGCTGCGCGCCCCGCAGGGGCCGCGGCAACCTGTCGGTCGAGCCCCAGGCGGGGCTCCGGGACTTACGCCGGAAACCCGCATCAGCGCCCCACGCAGTGGCTCGCAAAGGCGAAGGCGTCGTTCATCGTCCATTGGGCCTGGGGCGTGTTGGCCATGGCCTCGCACGAGGCGGGACCACCTGTTTGTCATGCCTCAGGCGGCATCCTGCAGTCGCTCGATCAGGCGGAGGGCATCCTGTGGCGCGGCCCCCTCGGCATCGTTGTCGAAGTAGACATGCACCTCGCGTCCCTGCGCCAGCCACTCGCGCACCCGTCCGGCCCACTGCTCCAGCAGGCGATCACTGTAGGCCGAGGCATAGGTGCGCGTGTGGCCGTGCAGGCGGCAGTAGGCCAGCGGGCCGGTCACCGCCTCCCAGCACGGCCAGTCCGGGGCATCGGACTGACAGATGCCGACACCCGCCGCCTCCAGCTGCTCCGCCACTGCATCGGTAAACCAGCTGGCATGGCGGAACTCGATTGCATGCCCTACCTCCGGCCAGCCTCCCAGCGCGGCGGTGAACCCATCCAGGCGCTCGTGGTTCAACCGGAAGTTCGCCGGCAGCTGCCACACCACCGCCCGCAGCCGCGCGCCCATCGGCTGCATGCGTTCGCGCAGCAGCCGAACCGAATCCGCGGCGTCCTTCAGCCGGCGGACATGGGTGACGTAACGGCTGCCCTTGATCGCGAAGCCGAAATCCGGCGGGGTCTGTTCCGCCCACTTCTGCACGGTATCGCTCCCCGGAAGACGGTAGAAGGTGCCGTTGATCTCCAGCCCGGTGAAGTGGCGCGCGCAATGCGCGAGCCACTCGCGTTGCGGAATCCCGCAGTAGAAGTCGTCCTTCCACCCGCGGTAGTTCCAGCCGGAGGTACCGATATACGCGCGAGCCAACGGTCACCCTCGTGGTTGGCCTGACACGAGTGCAGGCGTCCCGTGCGGTTCATCCCCAGGCACCTGAAAACCGAACTGCTCGCGAAACACGGCCTGTGTGTCCATGGTCATGGCCGATGGCGGCTGACCCCGGCGGTTACGCCGCCCGCGATCATGTGCGCGACCCGCAGCGCCTCCGGGAGCCGGCTGTGAATCTGCTGCGCTTCGAGCAAGTGCCCCGCCGCCTCGCGGCTGATCCCGCAGCGCTGCACCTGCAGCCCGGCCAGCGGTTCCATTGGCCCGGCGGCCTCGATCAGCCGCCACTTGCGGGTGCCGCCCGGCACGTGCTCCAGCAGCGCCCGGCGCACCGCCTGGAGATCCGGCGCCCGGCGTGTCACCACCAGCACCGGCAGTCCGGTACGTTCGCGCAGTGCCCGCAGGTCCACCACATTGAAGCCGGCGAAGGCGATCCCCTGCAACAGGATCGCGTGCAGCTGCGGCGCGAACGGGCTGGCCAGCAGGCATTCGGCTAGCCGCACGGTGGCGTTGGCCCCATCGCGGCGCACCCGGGTCGAAATCACCCCGTCCAGCCGCGCGCCGGCGAACACCGTGCCCACCACCATCACGTCGCCCCGATGTCGTCGGGCGAAGGGGGCGTCGTCGAAACCTGCGATATGCGAAAGGCGCTCCTGCATCTCCTTCCAACTCCCTCCGGGGCAGTGCCGAACAAAGTCATCCCGGCCTTGTTCAGCGCATGCGGCGACGCCGGACGCGCCGTCAGGTCCCGCCGTCGGGCAGCGCGCTCACCTGCCGGCGGAATCGCTGGAAATCGTCGTGGTCACGCCGCAGCCCGGCGAGGGTGCCCGGCGGCAGCGCCTCGATCTCCGCCCGGGTGCGCTCGATGCGCTCGCGCGTGGTCGGGTGGGTGGCGAAGAACTGCTCCAGGCGTCCCGGGTCGCGGTCACGCTCCGCCAGCAGCACCTCGAAGAACTCCACCAACCCGGCCGGATGGATCCCCGCGTCCACCAGGTAGCCGATCGCCAGATCGTCGGCCTCGCGTTCGGCGGTGCGGCTGTAACCGGCGAACACCCCCGCGGCGCCGAGCTGGATCGCCACCTGCTCGATGGCCCCGGGGTCGCGGTTCAGCAGGATGCCGTAGAGCACCGCCAGCCCCAGCTGGGCCTGCTGCGCCCGCTGCCACTGCTCGATCCCGTGGCGCTCCACCACATGGGCGACCTCGTGCGCCAGCACCCCCGCCAGCTGCGACTCGTTCGCGGCGCGTTCGATCAGTCCGCGATAGACATAGACATGCCCGCCCGGCACGGCGAAGGCGTTGATCTCCGGGGTGTTGGCAACGTAGAAGGTATAGTCGAAGTCACCGTGCGGGTCGGCCACGCGGGCGATCGAACGGCCCAGCCGGTTGATGTAGCGGTCGATCGCCGGGTCGTCGACGATCGGCAGCTCCTGGTTGATCTGCCGCGCCAGATCCGCCCCCAGGGCGCGTTCCTCCTGCACCGTCACCCGCGGCGCACAGGCCGCCAGCGCGAAACTCACCACTACCAGCAGCATGATCGCCAGGGACTGGCGCCGCACAGCAAGACTGGAACGCATGGCTTGCCCTCCCGCGGGTGGTGGCAGGGGCCCACCCCCGGCCACACGGGCCGCCTTGTTCCGAGCATAGAGGATTTTCCGGCCGGAGACCTGCGGCCCCGGGCGGTCCTGCGAACCTACCCCAGCAGGCCGCTTTTCTCGAGGCCGTCGAACATGAACTGCATGGCCAGCGCGCACAGTAGAACGCCGAGGATGCGTGTCAGCACATGGGCGCCGGTCACTCCCAGCAGGTGCTGCAGCCTTGAGGCCACCAGCAGACAGATCAGGGCCAGCACCATGATCGCCACCAGCGCGCCCAGCACCACGGCCTGGGCTGCCCAGTCGTCGCCGGCCCGGCTCATCAGCAGGATCGCCGCCCCCATCGCGCCCGGCCCGGCCAGCATGGGTGTGGCCAGCGGGAACACGGAGATGTCGCCCCGGCTGCGTGCCTCGGTGGTTTCCGCCGGGGTTGCCGAGACCCCGCCGGAGCTGCGGGCGAAGACCATGTCGATCCCGATCAGCAACAGCAGGATGCCGCCGGCGGTGTACAGCGCCGGCATGGTGATGCCCAGCAGCGACAGCAGCGACTCGCCGAGCAGGGCGAACAGCATCAGGATGCCCGTCGCCAGCAACGCGGCGCGCCAGGCCATACGGCGGCGCTGTGCGCGTGTCATGCCCTGGCTCAGCACGGCGAAGACCACCGCCACGTCCACGGGGCCAACGGTCACGAAGAAGGTCGCCAGCGCGACCACACCCAGTTCCAGCATTACTCTCCCCGTTCCCTTTGGCGTTCTGTACCAGGCTCCAGCGGCCGCCGTTGTGTTGCACGCGAGCCATCAATGGCCTACATCATTGCAGATGCACGAGCCTGTTGCGGACTCGGCATGACGGGCGCAGGCCCAGGCGTCCTGCCCGATCGGGTGTGACAGCGATGTCGGGCCTCGAGAGTGGGGCGCGTCTGCTGCCGCTCGTCGCGAGGGGCCGGACCGCGCGGATGGGCCCGCCCCGACACTACGTGGCGCCCGCCGTTCGCACACGCCATCTGCCGGTTCGGACAGTGGCTGCGGGGAAATATGTCGGAGGAGACCATGGTGCTGTCGATTGAGGAAGTTGCCCGGGCCCGGGAGGTCGTCAGCGGCCTGCTGGAGGAATTGCACCTGAGCAACTACACCTTCGATGTCGAGCCGCGTGACGGTGGCTGGGAGATCCAGGTCGAATGCGCTGCGGACGATGGCTGGGTCACGCACACCTTCGCTGCCACGCGACAGGAACTGCACCGCTGTGACGATGCCCGTGTGCGCCAGCAGCTTCTCGACGCCTGGGCGGGGCCGCTGGCCGCCTGTCAGCGCATGCGCTGATACGGGCCCGCCGGCATGAGCGCAACGCCGCCACGGCCGGTCCCGGCGGAGCGCTGGGAGCACTTCCCGCATGTGGCCGATATGGGTGTGCGCGGGTTCGGTAGCACCCTCGACGAGGCCTTCGCCGCTGCTGCTCACGCGATGACCGCGGTGATTACCGATCCGGATGCCGTGCGCCCGGAGATCCGCGTGGAGATCCATGCGCAGGCCGCAGACCCGGAAATCCTGCTCTATGATTTTCTCAACGGCCTGGTGTACGAGATGGCCGTGAACGGTCTTCTGTTCTCGCGCTTTCGCGTGCGGAGCGAGGGCGACCGCCTGCTGGCCGAGGCGTGGGGCGAGAAGACCGATGTTGCGCGTCACCAGCCCTGCGTGGAGGTGAAGGGGGCCACTTTCACGCAGCTCGACGTGCGCCGCGAGGACGACGGGCGCTGGCTCGCACAATGCGTGCTCGACATCTGAACGCGCCGTGTGCGGCAGCCCGTTGTCCCTTCCCCTGAAGGCCGTTGCGGGGTTACCCGAGGCCGGGAGGAACACCATGGACCTGAGCCGCTTTTCCCGCCTCTCCGACACCGCCTGGCAGCTCGAGCCCAGGGGCGATATGCGGGTCCCCGCGATTATCTACGGCACGGCCGAGTTGATCAGCCAGATGGACGACAAGGTTGCCGAACAGGCCACCAACGTCGCCACGCTGCCCGGCATCGTCCAGGCCTCCTATGCGATGCCGGATGCCCACTGGGGCTACGGCTTTCCGATCGGCGGTGTGGCTGCCTTCGACCCCGACGAGGGCGGCGTGATCTCCGCCGGCGGGGTCGGCTTCGATGTCTCCTGCGGGGTGCGCACCCTGCACACCGGGCTCGCCCGCCAGGACATCGAGGCGGTGAAGCGCGAGCTGGCGGATGCGCTGTTTGCCACCGTCCCCGCTGGCGTCGGCAGCACCGGCCGCATCCACCTGCAGGACCAGCAGATGACCGAGATGCTGGACGGCGGCGCCGCCTGGGCCGTCTCCCAGGGCTATGGCGAGAACACCGACCTCGACCGCACCGAGGAACGCGGCCGCATGGCCGGTGCCGACCCGCACGCGGTATCCGAGCTCGCGCGCAAGCGGCAGCGCAAGGAGATGGGCACCCTGGGCTCCGGCAACCACTACCTCGAGGTACAGCACGTCACCGAGATCTACGACGAGGAGACAGCCCGCACCTTCGGGCTGGAAGGGGGTGCGGTGGTGGTCAGCATCCACTGCGGCTCGCGCGGGCTGGGCCACCAGATCGGCACCGAGTTCCTGCGCGAGATGGCCCTGGCCGCCGAGGAGCACGGGATCCACCTGCCCGACCGCGAACTGGCCTGCGCGCCGATTCGTTCCGAGGTGGGTCAGCGCTACCTCGGGGCGATGCGCTCCGCCATCAACTGCGCGCTGGCCAACCGCCAGATCATCACCCACCTGACCCGCCAGGTCTTTGCCGACGTCCTGCCTGCGGCGCAGCTGGGTCTGCTCTACGACGTCTCGCACAACACCTGCAAGACCGAGCGCCACGTGATCGACGGCCGCGAACGTGAACTCTACGTGCACCGCAAGGGTGCGACCCGGGCCTTCGGCCCTGGCCATCCGCAGCTCCCGGCCGCACTGCGGGATGCCGGCCAGCCGGTGCTGATCGGCGGCTCCATGGGCACCGCCTCGTACATCCTGGCGGGTACCCGCCAGGCGGAGGACCTGTCGTTCAGCTCCGCCTGTCACGGTGCGGGCCGCGCGATGAGTCGCCATCAGGCCACCCGCCAGTGGCGCGGGCGCGCCCTGGTCGATGAACTGGCCGCGCGCGGCATCGTGATCCGCAGCCCCAGCCTGCGCGGCGTGGCCGAGGAGGCCCCGGGCGCCTACAAGGACGTCGCCGAGGTCGTGCAGGCCACCCACGAGGCCGGCCTTGCACGCCTCGTCGCCCGCGTCGAGCCCCTGGTGTGCATCAAGGGCTGAACACGTCCCGCCGGAAGAGGGCGTCTCACTAGCCGTAACGCCCGTCGATGCGCGGCTTTACCAGCATCGGGGCGTACACCCAGACGAATCCCGCGAAGGCGGCGATCCACAGGAGTTGCGAGGCGCCCATCCAGCTCGCGGTCAGGGCCGGCCAGAGCAGGGGGCCGGCCACCCGTACCAGCGTCCCGATGGCCAGCAGGGCGAAGAGCACCCCGAGGATGCGCGGTGGATCGAAGACATTGCGGCCGGTATGGCCCAGGGCCACGCGCGTCATCATGCCCAGGGTCATCAGGCCGATGCCCCCGTAGGTAAAGGCGTGCAGCGCGGCTATCGGGGCGAGGGGCGTGAACTCGGCCGCGGCCCGCAGCGCAAAGCCGATCACGATCCAGCCGTAGGCCAGCATCAGCACCCAGAGCAGCGGCTTGCCCCACAGCGCCGGCGTATGCCAGCCCGCCCAGCGCACGCCATGCACCACGGCCAGACCGGCCGCCAGCGCCGCCGCGACCGTTGGCCAGCGCAGGAAGACCTCCACCAGCCAGAAGGCCAGCAACAGCACCAGGGCCAGGCGGTCCAGCCAGGCCCGGTTCACCGGCGTAAAGGCCCCGTCCAGCCCGCGCTCGATAAAGAACGGGATCACCCGGCGCCCCATCATCAGGATCAGCGACAGCAGCAGGTAGACCCCGGAGTAGAGCCCCAGGCGCTGCCCCCCGTCGAGCAGGTCGAAGGCGCCCAGGTAGAACAGGCCGTTACTGGCCCCCAGCAAGGCGACTTTGCCGATCACCGCCAGCTGGCCCCACTGACGCGCCTTCCACACCGGGCGGGCCAGGGCGGCCAGCAGCCAGAGGGTAAAGCCGAGATCGAACAGCGCCATCGCGACCAGCCCGGGGTCCCCGAACAACGCCGCGACCCGGCCACCGAGCCAGAGCCCGGCCAGCACCAGCAGCGCGGGGCCGTGGGTCGTCTGCACCTCGGTCCAGTTGCGCACGGCCGTGAGCAGGAAACCGGCGACGACTGCCATCCCGTAGCCGAATATCAGCGTATGGCCATGCCAGGCGAAGGGCCCACCAAAGGCGGCCGTGGGCAGCGCCGCCATGTCGACGTGGTAGAGCCAGGTCCACAGACCCGCGACCAGCACGGCGTACAGCCCGGCCAGCAGAAAGAACGGGCGGAAGCCAAGGTGGCTCAGGCCGAAGCGATACTGTCCCGGAACCTCGATGTTTACCCTCACGTTTGCCCCCTTAGGCTCCGCCGAGCCGGTACCTGCCATCGCTACGGGCACCACCCAGAAAATCGGCCCTTCCCCTTATCTTGCATTTTTATTACTGCTTCATGCGAGCCGGCGCGCAAGGCACCGGTCGCTTGGGCGAAGCGACTCGATGAGGTCCAAGGGCAAAAGGCATGGTCCGACCCCGCTGGTTCGGATGACCGCATTAGTCGTTGACGCCCCGGCGGGATTCCCGGAATACGTACAGCGTCCGCACCAAGTAGGGGCTGACCAAAGTCAGGATCACCCATCCGTTGAGCAGCCATCCGGACGCCTGGCCCACCTGCAGCCAGCTCCCCACTGCAAGAAGCGCAAGTGGCGCCAGGATTGCGAGCAACGCATACGACGCGCGCGTGCCGAAACCCGCTCGATCCCGCGAAATGAGGATCGCGACAGCCATCCCGAGAACAAAAATGGGAAGAAGTACAGGCCACAACATTCGCGACTAACCCACCCGGATCCCGCGAATTTCAGTGATTGCCATCTGCGCAGCTCCTCTCGGATGGCGAATGGCTATGTCGTCCGCGGTCATGGCTCCATGGAAGCCCATTGATTGGCGGTCGCTGTGACACCCTCTGAGCCAATGGCCTGGTCCTGTTATTGCCTCCGGGCGCATTAGAAATAGTCGTCCTCGCGCGGGTGCCGAGACGCCAGCAGGGTGACCGTCTCGGCATCGTCGATCTCGAACAGGGCGACATCACCAGAGCGGCCAAACGGAATCAGGAGTTCGCGGATGCGGGGTAGGAGGCGTCGGGCATGCGGCGGCTCAGCGGAAAGCGCTCCAGTAGTGATACCGCCTCGCCGATGGCGGCTCGGGCATGGGCCGCGGCCGCCGGGTCGCGATCGGCGAGGAAAGCGGCAAGTCGCAGGAGATCATCGCGTGCCTGCGCCGTGAAGCGTACCGAGTAACTCATCCTTGAGACTCCAGCGGGCGGGCTACTGCTTGGTTAACAGACGGTCGAGATCGTCCAGCACCGATTGGGCCGGGTAGTACTCCCCCGTTTCCCGGGCGCTGCGCGCTGACTCCAGGCCGCGCGCCAGGAACTCGCCCCGGGCTCGCCGAGGGTCAATCTCGTGCCGCACGGCCTCCTCGATGAAGGCCGACAGTGTCTCTCCCTCCCCAAGGGCTTGCTCCACCTGATGCCCAAAGCCATCGCTGACCCGCAGGGCTGGCAACGTCGTGTTTTTCATCCTGTGTCTCCACAACGACCTCCCCGCACCGTATCGCAAATGCACTACAGGATGCCGGCACACATTGGAAGCGTGGTGTTCTGTACCGGGTTTCTTGCGGCGGTTTTGATGGCTTCTGGGGCCTGGGGCGGGCGGTCAGTCGTTGACGGTGCGGGTCGTTGGGCGTGTCAGGCGGCAGTGGCAGGGTTGACCGCGCGGTTGCTGTCGCGGCAGCGGTCGAGAAAGGCCTCCGCGTGTTCCGGCACAGCGATCGACGGGGTGCCGGCTGTTTCGTCGGTTCCGCGTGGTGCGGCGGGAGTGTGGGAAATGGGGGTTGTGCTACCAGATGCCGCGTGACGTTAGGGATGTGGTGGCTTTGTGGTGGGGGGTGGCCCGCCGCGTTGCCGTGGTCGCGCTGACGGCCGATTCACTTCACTGCGCACAGTGGCCGGGATGGCGCAATCGGCGCTGGGGGGCGGGGTGAACGGGAGTCCGGTTGGCGGGTCGGACTGGGTAACCGTATCTGCGGATGATGAAGGTGAGCGGGGCAGGGATGTTGGTGGGGGCGTGGACTGGATGTTGCCCTCTGTGCGCAATCCGTAGCACTCGCCGACGCGATAACCGCCGGCTATCGCCGGGATGGGCAATCTCAACTGGTACTCATGACTCCTGGGGCCTACCTTCATAAACAAACGGGTAGCAAGCCGCTCTTCGGCCGGTTGGAGTCCGGAGTGGAATGGTTCGCCGCCCTCGAGGAAGCCTATTGCCGTGTGCACGGATGGCGGTTTCCGAAAGACGAACAATCTCGACGCAGCGAACATGGAGAACGACATGGGTGAGCAGCAGAACATGGGCAAGTGCCCGGTCATGCATGGTGGCCAGACCACCGAGGGCCACTCCGTCACGGAGTGGTGGCCGGAATCGCTGAACCTGGACATCCTGCACCAGCATGACCGCAAGACGAACCCGATGGGCGAGGACTTCGACTATCGGGAAGAGGTGAAGAAGCTCGACTTCGAAGCGCTGAAGAAGGACATGCACGCGCTGCTGACCGAGAGCCAGGACTGGTGGCCGGCCGACTGGGGCCACTACGGCGGCCTGATGATCCGCATGTCCTGGCACGCGGCAGGCACCTACCGCATCGCCGATGGCCGGGGGGGCGGGGGCACCGGCAACCAGCGCTTCGCGCCGATCAACAGCTGGCCGGACAACGTCAGCCTGGACAAGGCGCGCCGCCTGCTGTGGCCGATCAAGAAGAAATACGGCAACAAGATCAGCTGGGCCGACCTGATCATCCTGGCCGGCAACGTGGCCTACGAGAACATGGGCCTGAAGACCTTCGGCTTCTCTTTCGGCCGGGAGGACATCTGGCACCCCGAGAAGGACACCTACTGGGGGGCCGAGAAGGAGTGGCTGGCACCCTCCGACACGCGCTATGGCGACGTCGACAAGCCCGAGACCATGGAGAACCCCCTGGCGGCCGTCCAGATGGGCCTGATCTACGTGAACCCGGAGGGGGTCAACGGCAAGCCCGACCCGCTCAAGACCGGCGAGCAGGTCCGCGAGACCTTCGCCCGCATGGCGATGAACGACGAGGAGACCGCGGCGCTGACCGCTGGCGGCCACACTGTAGGCAAGTGTCACGGCAACGGTGATGCCTCCATCCTCGGTCCCGAGCCCGAAGGGGCCGATGTCGAGGAACAGGGCTTTGGCTGGAAGAACCCCAATATGCAGGGCAAGGCCACTAACGCGGTTTCCTCGGGTATCGAGGGTGCCTGGACCAAGCATCCGACCCAGTTCGACATGGGCTACTTCGATGCCCTGCTCGACCACGAGTGGGAGCTCAAGAAGAGCCCTGCCGGGGCCTCGCAGTGGGAGCCAGTCGACATGAAGGAGGAGGACAAGCCGGTCGATGCCACGGATCCGTCCATCCGTCATAACCCGATCATGACCGATGCGGATATGGCGATGAAAATGGATCCGATCTATCGGAAGTACATCGAGGCGTTCCGCAAGGACCCCGAGTACTTCAAGGACTGCTTCGCCCGCGCCTGGTTCAAGCTGATCCACCGCGACCTCGGCCCGAAGACCCGTTACATCGGTCCGGACGCACCCCAGGAAGACCTGATCTGGCAAGACCCGGTGCCGGCTGGCAATACCGACTACTCCGTCGAGGCCACCAAGCAGAAGATCGCCGAGAGCGGCCTTGGCATCGCCGAGATGGTCGCTACCGCCTGGGACAGCGCCCGCACCTTCCGCGGCTCCGACATGCGCGGCGGCGCCAACGGCGCCCATATCCGCCTGGCGCCGCAGAAGGACTGGGAAGGCAATGAGCCACAACGCCTGGCCCGCGTGCTCAAGGTTTACGAGCAGCTCTCCGCCGAGACCGGGGCCAGTGTGGCCGACCTGATCGTGCTCGGGGGTAGCGTGGGCATCGAGCAGGCGGCCCGGGCGGCCGGTCACGATGTCCTGGTGCCGTTTATCCCGGGCCGGGGTGACGCCAGCGCCGAGATGACCGACGCCGACTCCTTCGCGCCCCTGGAGCCGTTGGCCGATGGCTTCCGCAACTGGCTGAAGAAGGACTATGTGGTCAAGCCGGAGGAGATGCTGCTCGACCGCGCCCAGCTGATGGGCCTGACCGCGCCGGAGATGACCGTGCTGCTCGGCGGGATGCGCGTGCTGGGTACCAACCATGGTGGCAGCAAGCACGGCGTGTTCACCGACCGCGAAGGGCAGCTGACCAACGACTTCTTCGTCAACCTGACCGACATGGCATACGCCTGGCAGCCCGCGGGCGACGGCGTGTACGAGGTGCGCGATCGCCAGAACGGTCAGGTGAAGTGGACCGCCAGCCGCATCGACCTTGTGTTCGGTTCCAACTCCATCCTGCGCAGCTACGCCGAGGTGTACGCCCAGGACGACAACGAGGAGAAGTTCGTGCAGGACTTCATCAAGGCCTGGACCAAGGTGATGAACGCGGACCGCTTCGACCTGGAGCAGTTTCAGCAGTGATGCTGGTCTGAGCTGGACAGTTTGTCCGGCGTGCAGGCCAAGACGCCCGGGTTCATCCCGGGCGTTTTCTTGCCGCGGAGGGCGTTGGCTCCTGCTGGTCGCAGGTGCGCGTATCCTGGGCCGCACGCCTCCTGCTCCCGCGTCTGTTCGAGGGAAAGAACCAGGGCCTGCCCCTCAAGGCGTGCCTTTCCCCGCGAGCGTGGACCCTTTCGTCATTGCGAGCCCTTGCCGAGGCCACGGCAATCCGCTGGATCGGCCCGCTATCCCGTCGCGCGCATGCCGCCGCCACCTCCGCCGCCCGGCGGTGGTGTCCAGACGTTGCGAAAGGCCTGGTGTGTCTTCTCCGGCAGATCGCGGGAGAAGCGCAGTTGAACACCCGAGTCGGTGCGCACGGCGGCGATCCGGCCCCGCGTCAGGCCGAACTGGCGTGCCACGTCCTCGCAGCCACGCACGAACCCGGCCGGCGGCTTGCCGCGCCGCACGCGGGCCGCGCCATCGCGCAACTCCACCGAAAACACCTGCCGTGCATGCCAGAGCATCAGCGCGAGGCCAAGGCCCAGCAGGACGAACATGATCAGCAACGTAAGCAGCATGATGGATTGCATCGCGGGACGGGAACGGCGCCCAGTGTAGCGTACGCCCACCGCGGTTCCGGGTTTTCCGTCGTCGAGTCAGCGCGATTGATGGGCTACTTCGCGATCCGTGCCGCGGGCCACCGGGGACACAAAGGTGGCTGCCCAATTTGCCCAGGCTGGCAAGGAGGGCGGCGGTTCCCGCCCTTCGCGCTCAATCCTCGCCCGGCTTAACGATCTCCAGCGCGATCTCCACCTCGCGCTCGGTGCCGTCGCGCCACACCTTCAGCGTCACCACGTCGCCCTCCTCGCGCCCCAGGATCACGCGCTGGATGTCGATCGGCCGCGTCACGCGCTGACCGTCGATATGGGTGATCACGTCGATATCCACCGGGAACGCGCGCCCGTTTACCAGCACCACGTTCTCCGGCCGCCGGATGCCGGCGCGGTCGGCCGGCCCGTCGGGCGAGACGTCGGTCACCACCACGCCATGCTCCGGCAGCCCCAGTTCCGCGCGCAGGCCGCGCGGGTAGTCCGCTACCCGCAGCGCCACCTCCATGCCCATGCGCGGGCGTTCCGGCAGCTGCGCCGCCGCGGCCGCCAGGCCGGAAAAACCGCCCGCGCGAAGCTCCGCCATCGCCTCGGTGACCAGGTTGCTCGGCACCGCCAGACCGATGCCCGCGAAGGTCCCGGCCGGCGCCAGGATGGCATTGTTCACCCCCACCGCCTCGCCGCTGGAATCGAGCAGCGGCCCGCCGGAATTGCCGGGGTTGATCGCCGCATCGGTCTGGATGTAGGGGATCTCGATCCCCACCAGCCCCGGGCGCTCGCGCTCCAGCGCTGACACGATCCCGGCGGTGACCGTCGAATGCAGACCGAACGGATTGCCGATCGCGATCGCCTTCTGGCCGACCTGCAACCGGTCGGAGTCCCCCAGCGGGATCGGACCGGGGTCGGGCGCCGCCTCCGGGTCCACCAGCTCCAGCAGCGCCAGATCCACGTCCGGGTTGGCACCGACCACCCGCACATCGTGCTCCACCTCCGGTGTCCCCAGGAACGACACCGTCAGCGAGGCCCCCTGGGCCAGCTCGATGCGGTCTTCCGTCGCCTCGCCTAACGTGGCCGCGATCACGTGGAAATTGGTGATGATCTGGCCCGCGTCGTTCACCACGAAGCCACTGCCCCCGATCACCTCGGTCATCTCGTCGGCGTCCGCGTCGTCCTCTTCTGCTGCTCTCGACACCCGTACCGAGACCACGCTCGGCCCCGCCTCGCGCGCCACCGCGATCGTGTTGCGCTCGTCATCCAGGCCCTCCATCGGCGGGCTGATGGTACAGCCTGCGGCCGATACCACTGCCAGCAGTACCAGCACCAATCCGGCCCCATGCAGCATCCGATACGGCCCCGCCATAATGCCCCTCTCTTTTCGCCAGCATCGCGCGGATCCGCACCGAACCCACGTCCCCTCGAGCATAGACCCCGCTCCGCCGCCGACGCAGGGGGCAGGCACAGCCATACCAAAAGGCGGACGCTGTACCGCGGTGATGGATCCCCGGACCTGCCAAGTCCGCAGGCAGACCCCAAGCTCCCGCTTGCCTCAGTGCTTCAGCAGCTCGTCCAGCGGGCGGCGCGGTGTGGGGCGGGGCGTGCCGTCCGGGCGGCCCAGCGCAAACAGCAGTTGTGGCTGGCCTCCGCCGAGGACCTCGGCCAGTTTCGGGTGGCATTCGGCCTGCTGGATCGGCTGATTCAGATAGCGTGCGCAGAGCCCGTGCCGGGTGGCCTCGAGCAGTACGCGCTGCAGGGCCTGTCCGGCCGTCAGCCACTGCATCGGGCCTTCGATCCCCGTGCCCAGTGCCAGCAGTAGCGGGGCTGCCCGGGCCACATGCGCCTCGCCGCGGGCCATCGCCCGGGCGGACACCAGATGGCGGACGCTCCAGCGGGTCAGACTGCCGGTTACACGCCCGACCGGCAGCCCGTCCCCGCGGGAGGGCGGGCGCATCCAGTGCGCCAGTTCGCGGCGCCAGGCCGGGTTCTTCCATTGTGCCGTCGTCGCCGCCCGGATCAGGTCAGCGATCTCCCTGCGGATCTCGGCGTCCGTGACCGGGCGCAGCCAGGCTCCCTCATGGTGGGCGGCTTGCACCAGCTTCTCGACGATGTCCGGCGAGCCCTCGTCAGCCAGAAAGCGGCCGCGCCAGGAACGACGCTCGCCGATCCAGTCCCGCAGTGGCGCCAGATCCCGCCGGCCCGCCCCGCCGTGGTGCCCGGTCAGCAACCGCACGAACGGGCCGTCGCCCGCCTGCTCCGGGCGCACGTTCAGCCCGTGGCCGTCAGTGGCGGCGGCCACGCGCAGGTTCAGCACCGCACAGCCGCAGCTGATGATGCGCTCGCGCCCGGTCGGGTCGTTCACCGGAAGCGAACGCGCCGGGTCCGTCCAGACCTCCACCCCCGCGCGGTCCACGCGGAACCGCCAGGGCTGGGTGTTATGCGAGGAGGGCGCCTGACCGGCCAGGTGCAGCCATTCGCGGATGACGGGGTCGATCTCCATTTCGCCAACATACCGTCCCTGCCGCGCACGGGCGATGGGTGCCGTCGCCCGAGCCCGAAGAACATGGGTGTCTTCTTTCTCGAGCTTTCTCGCGTAGGGGGGCTGCGTGGGGGAGGCCCTGGCTCTTCGTGGCGTTGCGGTCGGGAGGATGAGGGGGCACAAATTGTAGGAGCGTGCTTGCACGCGAAGCTCCTGCCCGTGTCCGGCTTTGGCCGGGGCTTCGCCTGCAAGCAGGCTTGTATGTTTACTCGTGGCAGGCCTAGAAAGGGTCTGTCGGGGCGGAGGGACGAGACCGGCCTGAAGTGAACCAGGTTCCGTGTGGCCCGTGGACCGACCCGCTGGCGCCAGGTGCGGAGTGCATGGGAGACGTGGCCTGCCAATGGAAAGGTGGGCGTGTTTTTTCCCACTCGTGGGGGGCATGCCGAGCCTGGTACCCCGAGGGGAATTTCTGGACCCGAACGCGCATTCGAGTACCACGATAGTGCCACTTCGAAATATAAAAGCGCGTCACGTCAATTGGTTATCACGGTGCGATCCCGTCCTGAGCCTTGGCTCACGGACTGCCCGGTACCGTTAACCGAGCTATCCGCATGCATTAGAGTCTGGGGTCGCCAAATCAAAATCCAGTGCCCGATGGGGCCAAGACGGGAGTTAGATAATGGATCTTCGAGAGGGGCGCCGCAGGGCCGTACGTATGGAAGCCGAGGTGGAGACTAAGGCCGGCGACTCTGAGTGCAGAGCAAGCGGCCGGGTCCGCGATGTCAGCCTTAGCGGGTTGTATCTGGAACTGACGGATTCGGTTGTCTCGAAAAATACGAGACTGCGGCTGACCGTGAGCCCGGAGGAGTCCGGGGATGGCCGGGCCCATGTCTGGCATTGCATCGTGATGCGACTGGATGAGCATGGCGTGGGAGCGATGTTCGAGCCTGAAGATCCGTTTGCGGTCGATGGCCTGCTGGATCTGATGCGCGAGAGCATCGGCCTCCGCTCGGTCCAGGGTGGTCCGCGGCATGACAGTCTCTGCACACCCTAGACACCACGGGATCACACCTGGCCGTTTGTTTTCGGCGCCGACCAGGCGCGATAGACAAGGTCCGATCCTAAAGGCAAAAAGGCAATTAAAGACAGAGATTTACCATGTTCCGGCCCCGCCATTGTCCCCATTTGGGTGACGGGATATGGGTTGTAGGAGGCCAGCCCTCTGGCCGATAGGATTCTGCCTGCGCCGGATGGGCCAGAGGGCTGGCCTCCTGCAGGTGATTGGGGGTTAGAGCCAGCGGCGGCGGCGGAACAGGTAGAGCATGCCGAGGACGATGGCGAACATGATGCCGAGCAGGATGGGGTAGCCGTAATAGGTGTAGAGCTCGGGCATGGACCACGGGCTTTCCGGGTGGTCGAAGTTCATGCCATAGATGCCGACGATGAAGGTGAGCGGGATGAAGATGGTGGCGATGATGGTGAGCACGCGGATCACGTCGTTGGAGCGCTGGTTGACGGCCGACAGGTAGGCCTCGATCAGGCTGGAGGCCATGTCGCGGTAGGACTCCAGCAGGTCCATGATCTGGATAGTGTGGTCGTGGACGTCCCGCAGCCAGGGCATCATCTCGGGGCCGAACGGGTCCTGGTCGTCGCGCATCAGGCGGGTGATCACGTCGCGCGTGGGCCAGAGCTGTCGGCGCAGCACCAGCAGCTCGCGGCGCACGACATGGATGCGGCCGAGGGTGTCGTGGTCGGGCTGCGAGAGCACTCGTTCTTCCAGGGCTTCGATGCGGTCGCCGAGTTCCTCCAGTAGCGGAAAGGCCTGATCCACGACCACGTCCATCAGGGCATAGGCCAGATACGGGGCCCCCAGGCGGTTGAAGTTGCGGTTGGTGCCGCGCATGCGCTGGCGGATGGGCTCGAACGGGTCGGTCTCGCCACTGTGCACGCTGATGACGAAGCGCGGATTCACGAACAGGTTGAACTGGTCCAGGCGCACGCTATCGCCGTCCAGTTGCGGCTGGTTGAGGATGATTACCGCGTGCTCGCCGAAGTAGTCGAGCTTGGGGCGCTGGCCGCGATGGCGCACATCCTCCAGCGCCAGCGGGTGCAGCCCGAAGGCCTCGCCAAGGGCGTGCAGTTGTTCCGGGCCGGGGCAGCCCTGCAGGTGCAGCCAGACGAAGCCTGATTCCGGTTCGCCCTCGGCCAGGGCCTGTTGCGGGTCCAGCGGTTCGAGCTGTTCGTTGTGGTAGCGCCAGGCTTCAAGCCGGACCTCTCCGGCGGGGTGTTCGGGGCTGTGTGCGCCGTGCCCGGGGGCGGTTCCGGGCTGGGGGTAGGTCTTCTCGAACAGTCGCGTCATCGGGGCTCTCTTTGGCCGGGATGGTCGTTCCTGTTCGGGAGTATAGGGGGCGGGGGCCGGCCGTGCGCCCGTCCAGCAAGTCTGGCAGGCTGGAGCTGTCGCCGGAGCGGTCTGGCCAAGCAGCAGTGGATGGGGAGGGGACAATGGAGCTGAAGACCATGTTGGTGCCGGTGGACGGCTCGGACAACGCCTGGCGGGCGGTGGAGGTGGCCGCGGATCTGGCCGCGAAGTACCAGGCACGAGTGGTCCTGCTTAGCGTGCTACTGCAGGGCGAGGAGGTGCCCCCGCACATCCGCAAGCTGTCGGATCTGCCCGATCCGGACGATCCGCCCGTGGCGCTAGGCGGTGCGGCGGTCGCGGGTGCTGTACCGCCGAAGGTGCTTCACGATATCGCGAAGAAACTGACCGAAAAGGCCAGCGAGTACTTCACGGAACGGGGCGTGACGGATATCGAGCGACACGTCCAGGACGGCTCGCCGGCCAGGGTGATCCTGCAGCAGGCCGAATATCACCACGCGGACATGATCGTGATGGGCGCGCGCGGCCTGGGCAACTTGAAGGGGCTGGTGTCAGGCAGTGTGTCGAACAAGGTGCAGCAGTTGGCGCGCTGCATCGTGGTGACGGTGAACTGAGTTCGGGATGTCGCGGCTGTCGATCGACCTGCACGAGTGCTTTCGCGACGGGCGCAAGATCGATGCAGCGCTCAACGGCGTGATCGAGGAGGCCTGCGACAAGCGCATCAAGACGGTGGAGATCATCCACGGCAAGGGGAGCGGGCAGCTGAAAAAGCGGGTGCTGCGCTTCTTGCAGCAGCCGGAGGTCAAGCAGCGCTATCACCGGGTGGAGAAGGATTCGAAGAATCACGGGCGCCTGTTCGTGCATTTCAAGCACTGAACAAGGCCGTTCCCTTTCCCGTGTAGGAGGCCAGCCCTCTGGCCGATGGGGCGCGGGTAAAACCCCGTCGGCCAGGGGGCTGGCCTCCTACGGGGGGTGGAGCTAACGCTGTTGGTGGCCCAGGCTGCGTTCGGCGAGGTGGTGGCCGAGAGTGATCATCTCCTGGGCGCGGTGGAAGTCGAAGATGCCGCAGGCGTTGACCGGGACCTCGATCAGGTGCTCGGGGTTGTAGGCAGCGATGCGAAAGCGCGCAATCGAGCCCTGCATGGCCTCGATGGAGTGGGAGACAACATCGATCAGGCCGAGCGCCCGCGCCTCCTGGGCGCGGCTCATGCCCTCGGTGGTGGATCCCAGGCCCAGCTTGTCCTGCCAGTCCTGCAGCCAGCCACCGACCCGGTCCGGCAATACCTCCTGCAACCGCTTGTTCAGTCCGCTGCGGGCGAGCTTGTCCACGTCGGCGTCATCGAAAGCATTGGGGCGGGTGACGCGCGTGAGCTCGTCGCCCATGCGCCCGTTGAGGCTGACGGCCACCGTGATGTCGGTGTGATCGTTCAGCGTCGGCGCGATGGGCACCGGGTTCAGCAGGCCACCATCCACCAGTAGCCGCCCCTGGTGGCGCACCGGGGTGAACACGGTGGGGATGGCAATGGAGGCACGAATGGCGCCGAACAGCGAGCCGGTGTTCAGCCAGACCTCGCGTTCGCGCTCGATGTCGGTAGCCACGGCGGTGAAGGAGATCGGCAGCTCTTCGATGTCGATGTCGCCGAGCATGTCGCGCAGCTTTTCGATCAGGCGATCGCCCCGGATCAGCCCGGCGCCGCTGAACGAGAAGTCCAGCAGCCGCCAGACATCCTGGCGGCGCAGGGTCTTTACCCAGTCCTCGTAGATATCCAGCTTGCCCGCCGCGTAGATGCCGCCGATCAGCGCGCCCATGGAGGAGCCCGAGATGGAACGGATGTGGTAGTCCGAGTGTTCCTCCAGCCAGCGGATGATCCCGATCTGTGTCAGGCCGCGGGCCCCGCCGCTGCCCAGTACCAGCGAGATGGACTGTTCATGGTCGCGCATCGTCGGATCGTCAGGACGAGGCGTCACCCAGAAGGAAGTCGTGCAGGGCCCGCGCGGAGTCCGTGGCCGACTCTTCCAGGCGCACCTGCCATACGGCGACAGGGTTTTCCGGTGACCATTCGCTGACGACCACCAGACCCGAGTAGACGCTGGTACCGCGGATCGTGCCGACCGTGACGCGCCCAGTATCATCGCCGAACAGGCGGACTTCGAACTCCGAACCGGGTGTGGGCAGGGACCAGTATCCGTTTTTGCCCGTCTCGCGGAATTCTTCGTCGGAGGGATGCACTGCCTCGCCAAAGTGGCGGCGCAGCAGCGGTACCGCGAGCCGGTGGGGCAGGCCCAGCACGGTCTCGATCCCCGAGCGGCCGCGGTCGATCGCTCGCGCGGCCCCGGTCAGGGGGTCTTCGCGACCCAGCCAGCGTTTTACGGCGTTCAGCATGGCTTAGATGATCCGCGTGACGGCGATCGGCTGCAAGCGGTTGGTTTGGGTCCGCCGTGCGCGGTAGGGTGGTGGCTACGTTTCGACAGGAGATTGGTCATGGGTTTTGCACTGTCCGACATGCAGCTGTCCAGTTCCGCGTTCGGCCCCGGCCAGCCGATCCCGAAGCGCCACACGGGCGAGGGCGAGGACACGTCTCCGGCGCTGCAGTGGAGCAACCTCCCGCAGGAAACCCGCTCGCTGGCCGTCATCTGCCATGACCCGGATGCCCCGCTGATCAAGTCCGGCACCTACGGCTTTGTGCACTGGGTGTTGTACAACGTGCCGCCGGATACCGACGGTCTGCCCGAGGCGGCCAAACTGGGCGATGTCGGCGAGAACGACTTTGGCGGTACCGGCTACGGAGGCCCGATGCCGCCGGAGGGTCACGGCAAGCACCATTACTTCTTCTGGCTGCTGGCGCTGGATCGCGACCTGCAGCTTCCTGCCGGCCTCACGCTCTGGCAGTTCCTGGACCGCGCCGAGCCCCATGTGATCGGCATGAACCGTCTGGTTGGCACCTACCAGCGCGACTAGCCCTGGAGTCACAGTTCTTGTTGTGGGAGCGTGCTTGCACGCGAAGCTCCCGCCAAAGTCGGATGCCGGCAGGGGCTTCGCGTGCAAGCACGCTCCCACGGGGGCAGGGGTCGGAGCAAGTGCCATCCACAAAAAAGGCCCGGACCGAGGGAGCTCGGGCCGGGCCTTTTGCGTTCCCAGGCGGGTGCCCGGGGCGGCGTGTGGTCGCTTAGTAGCGGTAGCCGAAGGCCTTCTCGAACTTGTCGGCGAACTCGTCGGCGGTGAAGTGGTGGTTCTGGGTGCCGGAGTGGGCGATCTTGATCGAGCCGATCAGCGAGGCGATGCGGCCGGTGGTTTCCCAGTCATAGCCCTGTTCCAGGCCGAACAGGATGCCGGCGCGGTAGGAATCGCCACAGCCGGTCGGGTCCTTGATCGCGGCCGGCTCGACCGACGGGATGGTGATCTTCTTGCCGCCGGTGTAGATGTCGGAGCCTTCGCCGCCACGGGTGACGATCATCGCGTCGACCATCTCGGCCATCTGGTCCAGGCTCAGGCCGGTGCGGTCGGAGGTCAGCTGTGCCTCGTAGTCATTGAACGCGGCATAGGTCGCCTGGTCCAGGAAGCGCTTCAGGTCATCGCCGTCGAACATCGGCAGGCCCTGGCCCGGGTCGAACATGAACGGGATGCCGGCCTCGGCGAACTGCTGGGCGTGCTCGATCATGCCGTCACGGCCGTCGGGGGAGACGATGCCGACCTTGATGCCGTCGGCCTCGGTGACCTTCTGCTGGTGCGAGAAGCTCATCGCGCCCGGGTGGAAGGCGGTGATCTGGTTGTCGTCCTGGTCGGTGGTGATGAACGCCTGACCGGTGTAGGTGTCGTTCAGCTCCTTGATGTGCTTGCGCGAGATGCCGTGCTTGTCCATCCAGTCGGCATAGGGGGCGAAGTCGCCGCCGACGGTGGCCATGATGGTCGGATCGCCACCCAGCAGCTTCATGTTGTAGGCGATGTTGCCGGCGCAGCCGCCGAACTCGCGCCGCATGTCCGGGACCAGGAAGGACACGTTCAGCATGTGCACCTTGTCCGGCAGGATGTGGTTCTTGAAGCGGTCGGGGAACACCATGATGGTGTCGTAGGCGATGGACCCACAGATCAATGCGGACATTGTTACTCCTTAGCGTTGGCGGAAATCGTTGTCGCGCGCCCTTGCAGGCGGCACAGATGGTCCCGTGGCGCGCGCTGAAATCCTCGATTGCGCGCCGAAAACGGGCCGAATGGTGTGCATAGGGTAAGTATTTGGGCGCAAAACAACAAATCGGGGGCTCGCGCGACGTCGTTCGTACCCCCCGTCATCGCGAGTCGCGAAGCGATGTGGCGATCTCCGTTCGAAGCCACCTGTTCCTGCGTGCAGACAGCTTTGGCCGATTGCCACGTCGCCTTCGGCTCCTCGCAATGACTTTGCTTTTGCCCCCGTCATTGCGAGGAGCGCAGCGACGAAGCAACCTCCGAAAGCCGGCGGGGCGTCCACGATTCGCCGTGGGTGACAGCGTCAGGAGATTATTCGCTTCGCTCTCCATGCGGGCCGGCCTGCGGCCGTTCAACGCGCTGCGCGCTTGTGTGCCACGGCCCCTGAAGGGGCCTCGCAATAACGGGACAGGAAACAACGTCATCGCGAGTCGCGAAGCGATGTGGCGATCTCCGGACGCAACCCCGACGCTGGTCCGGCCGGGGTGGCGGCGCTGCTTTTGCCGACGCCGCGCCGAAGGCTTTGTGGCAGCATGGAGGTATTGCCGCGAACGAAGGCCTGTCCGATGAAACCACGTGTCCTGATCCCGATCCTGATCATTCTGCTGTTGCTGCTGAGCCTGTGGTCCATGAGCCTGGATGGCGAGGGCGGCATCCTGCCGAGCGCGCCCGAGCCCGGGGCCTCGGCGCCGCAGACTACGCACGTGGTGGCCGCTCCCGCATGAGCGCGTCTCCGGCCCCCGTGGCCACGCGGGAGACGATCTTTCGCGCGGCGGGGGTGACCAAGGTCTACCGCATGGGCGAGGTGACCATCCACGCCCTGCGCGGGGTGGACCTGGAGCTGTACACCGGTGAGCTGGTGGTGATGCTGGGGGCTTCGGGCTCCGGCAAGTCGACGCTGCTGAACATCATGGGCGGGCTGGACACCGCGACCGAGGGCGAGGTGCGCTACCGCGACCAGGACCTGGCGCAGGCCTCCGAGCGCACGCTGACGGCCTTTCGCCGCGACCATGTCGGCTTCGTGTTCCAGTTCTACAACCTGATTGCCAGCCTGACGGCGCGTGAGAACGTGGCGATCGTCACCGAGATCTCGCGCGACCCGATGTCACCGGAGGAGGCGCTGGCGCTGGTCGGGCTGGAGGACCGCATGGACCACTTTCCCTCGCAGCTCTCCGGCGGCGAGCAGCAGCGCGTGGCGATTGCCCGCGCGATCGCCAAGCAGCCGGCCGTGCTGCTGTGCGACGAGCCGACCGGCGCGCTGGACTCGAAGACCGGCATCCGCGTGCTGGAGGTGCTGCAGCACATCAACGAGCGCCTGGACACGACCGTGGCGATCATCACCCACAACGCAGTGATCGGCGAGATGGCCGACCGGGTGATCCACCTGAGCGACGGGCGCGTGAGCGAGATCCACGAAAACGCCACGCGCCAGTCGCCGGCCGAGCTGCACTGGTAGCGACCGCGGCCGACCATGCGCGCGCTGAACCGCAAGATCCTGCGCGATCTCGGCCACCTGAAGGGGCAGGCGGCCGCGATTGCGCTGGTGATCGCCAGCGGCGTGATGACCCTGGTGATCGCCGTGACCAGCCTCGATGCCCTGACGATTACCAAGGACCGCTTCTATTCGGAATACCAGTTCGCCGACGTGTTCGCGGAGATCACGCGCGCGCCGGACAGCGCGGTGGAGCGCTTTCGCGATACGCCGGGGATCAACCAGATCGAGACACGGGTGCAGGCCCCGGTGCGTCTGGAGGTCGCCGGTTTTGACGATCCCATCCGTGGCACCGTGCTCTCCATACCCGACGGGGGCGAGCCGCTGCTGAACCGGCTCTATCTGCGCGAGGGGCGGCTGCCGGAGGCCGGGCGCGAGCGCGAGGTGGTTGTCAGCGAGGCCTTCGCGGAGGCTCACGAGCTGCGGGCCGGCGACTCCCTGCGCGCAATCATCGACGGGCGCCTGACCGATCTGCAGATCAGCGGCATCGCGCTGTCGCCGGAGTTCGTCTATCAGATCAGCCCCACCGATCTGCTGCCGGACTACGAGCGCTACGGCATCCTGTGGATGAACCGCCGTGCGCTCGCGGCGGCACACGGCATGGAAGGGGCGTTCAACTCGGTGGCCGTGAGCCTGGAGGCGGGTGCGGACCCAGCCCCCGTGATCGAGGCGATGGACCGGGAGCTGGCGCGCTATGGCGGCATGGGGGCCTATGGCCGCGACGACCAGTTCTCGCATCGCTTTCTGTCCGAGGAGCTGACCCAGCTGCGGGCGCAGGCGGCGATCCTGCCGACCATCTTCCTGGCCGTCGCGGCCTTTCTGCTGAACGTCGTCGTCGGGCGCATCATTCGCTCCCAGCGCGAACCGATCGCCGTGCTCAAGGCCTTCGGCTACGGCAACGGCGCGATCGCCGGACACTATGCCCTGCTGACCGGCGGCATCGTGCTGGTGGGCTGTGCGCTGGGGCTCGCGTTCGGGGCCTGGGCCGCACAGGGACTGGCCGGGATCTATGCGGAATACTTCCGCTTCCCCGAGATGAGCTTTCGCCTGCAGGGCTGGGTGATGGTGCTGGCGGTGGGCGTGGCCATGGGCGCGGCCATGCTCGGCACCTTCCGCGCGGTCTGGCAGGCGGTGCGCATGCAACCGGCCGAGGCCATGCGTCCGCCGGCACCGGAGCGCTTTCACCGCGGCTGGCTGGAGCGCTCGGCGGCCTGGGGCGCGTTCGATCAGCCGACCCGGATCATCCTGCGCAACCTCGCGCGCCACCGGCTCAAGTCCGTGCTGTCGGTGATCGGTATCGGCCTGTCCGGCGGGCTGCTGCTGATGGGCGCCTACCAGCTGAACGCGGTGACCCAGATGCTGGACACCCAGTACGGGCAGGTGCTGCAGATGGACATCGACCTGCAGTTCACCGACCCGGTGCCGGCGCGCGCGGCCGGCGAGCTGCGCCACGAGCCGGGCGTGCTGGCGGTGGAGACCTTCCGGGCGGTACCGGTGCGGCTGGTCGGCGTGAACCGCGAGGAGCGCGTGCGCCTGCTGGGGCTGGACGCCGAGCCGCGCCTGCGTCAGCTGCCGATGGGCGGCGGGCGCGGCCGACTGCCGGAGGAGGGCATCCTGCTGACCGACTACCTGGCCGAACAGCTCGGGCTGCGCGTGGGCGACCCGGTGGAGGTGGAGATCCTGGAGGGCCGCCGCCGCACGGTCACGGTGCCGCTGGCCGGCGTGGTGGAGGAGCCCATCGGTGTCGGCGCCTATATGCACCGCCCGGCGCTGAACCGCCTGATCGGCGAGGGGCCGGCCGTCTCCGGCGCATGGCTGCTGACCGACCGCGCACAGGAGGACGCGCTGTTCCGCAGCCTGTCCGACCGCCCGCGGGTCGCCAGCGTCGGACTGATCGCCGAGGCCGAGCGCAACATCCGCGAGTACATCGGCGAGACCGTCATCGTGTTCGCGATGGTGTTCGTCGCGCTGGCCGTGTCCATTGCCTTTGCCGTGACCTACAACAACGCCCGCATCACCTATGCCGAACGCGCCCGCGACCTGGCCACGCTGGAGGTGCTCGGCTACTCGCGCGGTCAGGTCAGCTGGATCCTGCTCGGCGAGATCGCGGTGCTCACCATCGCGGCGATCCCGGTCGCCTGGCTGACCGGCACGGGCTTCGCCTGGCTGCTGAACCAGGCCTTTGCGATGGACCTGTTCCGCGTGCCGCTGGTGATCACGCCGCAGGCCTACGGCTTCGCCGCACTCGGCATCCTGGTCGCGGCCAGCCTGACCGCCTTCCTCGCCTGGCGACGCCTGCAGCAGCTCGACCGCGTACAGGCCCTGAAGGCAGCGGAGTAGCGGTCGTTATTGCCCGCCTTTTTGTGGCTGGTCCTGGTTCGGCATCTGGTGTTTACGGTGGCTTTGGTCCACCGCCTGCCAAGCGCTGTCTCGGCAGCGCGCCCCGAGGTACTTCTTTGCTCGTGCAAAGAAGTACCCAAGAAACACGCCCGACTGCCGCGACCCCGGCCCGCTGCGCGGGCCGGGCTTTCCCTCGCTCCGAGGCTTTTCGCGGGCGGCGCTGAAACTCGCTGCGCCTTCGGCTTCGCTCAGACAGTCAGCGCCTCTCTTCCCGCGAAAACCCTCTCCACTCGGCGCGACGACAACGGGGGTGAAGGTCCAAACAACGGCTGTCCCAGCGGCGTAGCACATGGATGGAGGTTGGGTCTTCCGACATCTTGGGCACGCGCGGCCTACGGCCATGGCGTGCCGCGCCCGCCAGCGGGCGTCAGGGGTAGATGCAGATGAGCGTAGCGAATCGCATCAGGGTTGCCCCGACGTCGGAACGGTGCGTTTCGCTGCGCTCAACTGCACCCTACAGAGGCCAGATTGGCTGCAGGCGTGGGGATACCTTCTGTTTTGACCTTCATCCCCCGTATGAAGCCCCTTGCGGAAGGGTCCTCGGGACGGAAGAGAGGCGCTGACTGTCTGAGCGAAGCGAGTTTCAGCGCCGCCGGCCCGAGGGCCCTGGAGCAAGGTTCCCGGGCGGAATCCGGGTGCCCTTCTTTGGGTACTTTCTTGGGCAAGCAAGAAAGTACCTCGGGGTGCGCTGCCGAGACAGCGCAGGCAGGCGGCCAGACGAAGGCACCATAAACACCGGATGCCGAACCATGCTTAGCCTCACAGCGGCTGGTCGCCCACCACAGTTCAGGTGATAACCGAGGGTGGCAGCTTGTATATCGGCGCCCCGGTGTGCCGGGCGATGAGGGGGAGCGCCGGATGGCGGGATTTGCGAGACTGAGCCTATGGCGATGAG
>NZ_ARQK01000048.1 GCF_000385215.1 Thioalkalivibrio thiocyanoxidans ARh2 | reverse complement strand
ATCGACCCGCACGGCGTGGGATTCATCGGCCAGTGGCAGCTTGTGCGCGCGATGATGGACCTGCTGGCGCGGCGTCAGAACGGATCTTGAACCGTCAAGGAATCATGGGTGTCCTCTTCTTCGCGGGTTTCTTCGTTTTAGGGGGTGCCAGAAGCTCCGGTGTTGCCGGACTTTTCGGCTGCGGGCCGCCCCGGCCCGTACTGGTCGACGATCGCCTCGATCTCCTCGCGGGTCAGGGTCTCGCGCTCTTCCAGCGCGCGGGCGAGGGCATCCAGGGCGTCGCGGTGATGTTCCAGCGTGGCGCGGGCGTTGCCCTCAATCTCCTCCAGCAGGTCGCGCACCTCTTCGTCAATCAACGCCGCGGTGGTCTCGCTGTGTTCGCGCGGGCGCGCGATCTCACGCCCGAGGAACACATGCTCCTCGCTCTGCGGCAGCGACACCGGCCCGACGCGCTTGCTCATGCCCCAGTGCGCCACCATCCGCCGCGCCAGCTGGGTCGCCTGGCGCAGGTCGTTCTCCGCCCCGCTGCTGACCTCGCCGAACACTAGCGACTCCGCCAGCCGCCCGCCGAACATCACGCCGATCCTGTCGCGCAGGTAGGACTCGTTGTAGGTGTGGCGTTCCTCGTCCGGCACCTGCGAGGTCACGCCCAGGGCGAACCCGCGCGGGATTACCGTGACCTTCTCCAGGGTGTCGGCGTTGGGCAGCAGATACGCCAGCAGCGCATGCCCGGATTCGTGATAGGCGATTACGTGGCGCTCGCGCTCGGACATCTTGTCCTCGCGCTTCTCGCCGAGCATGATGCGGTCGCGAGCATCGAAGAAACAGGCGCGATCCACCTGCTTCAGCCGGCGCCGCCCCGCTAACAGCGCCGCCTCGTTCACCAGGTTGGCAAGCTCCGCGCCGGAAAAGCCGATGGTCGAGGCAGCAACCTGGTCGAGATCGACGTCGTCCGCCAGCGGCACCTTCCGGGTATGCACGCCGAGAATCGACCGGCGCGCCTCGCGGTGCGGGTTTTCCAGGGTGATCTTGCGGTCGAAACGCCCGGGGCGCAGCAACGCGGCATCCAGCACGTCCGGGCGGTTGGTGGCGGCCAGCACCACCACCGACTCCTCGTGCTCGAAGCCGTCCATCTCCGACAGGATCTGGTTCAGGGTCTGCTCGCGCTCGTCGTGTCCGCCGCCGACGCCGGCCCCGCGCGAGCGGCCGATCGCATCCAGCTCGTCGATGAAGATCACTGACGGCGCGTTCTCCTTGGCCTGGCGGAACAGATCGCGCACGCGCGAGGCGCCGACGCCGACGAACATCTCGATGAACTCCGACCCGGTCACGGTGAAGAACGGCACCCCGGCCTCCCCGGCCACCGCGCGCGCCATCAGCGTCTTGCCGGTGCCCGGGGGCCCCATCATCAGGATGCCGCGCGGGATGGTCGCCCCCAGGTCCTTGAAGCGGTCCGGCTCCTTGAGGAAGTCGATCACCTCCTGCACCTCGCGCTTGGCGTTGTCGCAGCCGGCCACGTCGTCCATGCGCACGCGACTCTTCTGCGGCTCCACCCGCCGCGCGATGGACTTGCCGAACTGCAGCGGGCCGCCGCCCACACCAGACATCGCCCGTTGTTGCATGCGAAACCAGAACCACACCAGCAGTCCAAGCAACAGCAGCAAAGGGAGAAAACCCACCAGCAGTGCCTGCCACCATGGCGGGTCCGCGGCCTCAGCCGAGATCTCCACCCCGCGGTCTTCCAGCTTGCGCAGCAGCTCCTCGCCGGTCAGCTCCGGGGTGAAGGTACGGAAGTGCCCGGGATCGTCGATGCCCAGGTCCTGGCGCCCGACCACAGTCAGCGTGCCCTGCACCTCGTGGCCGCGCATCTTCACCTCGTGCACCTGACCCTGGTCCACCGCGCGCACGAACTCGCTGTAGGTGAGTTCCGCTCGGTCCGGCTCCTGCACCAGCGTCAGGAGCTGGAACAGCACCAGTACGCTGATCGCGATCCACAGCACGAACAGCCACTGTGGCCGCCCACCCTTGTCGCCCGGCCCGTCCGGTTCGCGCCCACCCGGGCCGGGACCGAGGTCGGGGCCGCGACGCGGTGGCATGCCGCCAGGCGAGTCGCCGGGTCGCTCCCCGCGCGGCGGCTCGGGCGAGCCTCGGTCTTCCCGGTCGCGGTCTTCCGAGTCGCGATCGTCCCCGCCGGGGTGTCCCGGGTCCCGGTCCTCCTGGTCCTCCCGGTCACGATCTCCGTTGGAACGATGGTCAGTCATCTCGCCCCTAGGGGTCGGACCCGCGAGAACGTCGGAGAGGATCATCAGTGTTTCCTTAAGCCTCATGGCTGAATGCATAGCGCGACTGGACGGCCTCGATGATGGCTTGATTGATGTCGGCTATGCGTCCCGCCCGATAGGCGCCCTCCAGCTGGCGGATTCGGGCAGCCAGAGTCCGATCTCCGAACACCCCCTCGATCCAGTTCGAAAAGTCACGGTGCTGCAGGTGGCCATGGAACCGCTTGGGTTCCATCCACGCCAGCGTGTCCACAAACTCCTTGAGCGTATGGGCGCGCTGGCCCAAAGGGTGGCCGTCTTTCGAAAACACAAACGCGTGATGCTCGGCCACCGGGACATCGATGTACTTCATGCGATGGCGGACGTGGGGTGTCAGGCGCTCGGCGAGACGCATGATCCGCAGCCGGCCTTCGGCCTCCTCTGGCCCCGGCAAGAGGGCGACCTCATTGACCGCCAATCCCGCCAGGAGGCTCTTCCATTCATCCAGATCCACCGATACCCGGGCGGCCCTTGCCAGGGCGGCCACTTCCTCAGGATCGGTCGCCCTCGAGACCAGCATGACGTCGGCCACCTGCAGGACATCGGGGTGCAGCTGTGATGCCCGATAGGTCACCATCGTGCAGCCTCCCGCGCCCACGTCCAGCAGCGACATGGCATGCGGGTCGCAAAGGAAATAATGCGCCTCGTCGACCAGTACCCGATGCGGCAGCCCCGTACTGTGGCGGACCACTGTGATCTCCGGAAGAATGTCTCTGAGGTAATCGAGCTTTTCCAGATGAGAAAGCTGCGACAGGTTAAGGATGACGCTGCGGTCCGGATACCGCAGCAACCGCGTCAGCTCATGCGGCTTGGGCGGCGGATCATCGCCGCCGGTCATCAGCACCCGGGGCAGCCCCTCCAGGCCGGCATAATCGCCTTCAGGGTCAACGATGCACAGACTGTAGCCATGCAGGATCAACTGCTCACACACTAGACCGGCCACCCATGACTTTCCGGATCTCGGATCTCCGCTGATGACCACGTTCCGACCCGACACCGCCAGCGACACGTCATTGCCGCCACGCGTCGTCCCCAACACCAGCCTTCGACGGGGATAGCCCGAGCGCAGCGTGTCCGGCCCCTCCAGAATTGCATCGATGTAGTCGGCCACCGCGGCCGGCCCTTCGCCCGGCAACACCTCGTCGGCGGTCGACTGGAGCCCGGCACTGCCCCACTCGACCGCCACTCCGACCTCGGCGCTGCGAAGCAACTCATGATCGTTCTCCGCGTCGCCGATCGCCAGGACGTTATGAGGAGAGAGGCGAAAGGCCTCAAGGGCGACCGCAAATCCCGTGGCCTTGCTGATCGCCTGGGGCAGTATCATCATGCGCCCGCGATTGAACAGGATCGCCAGCGGTAGCTCGAGCCGCCGGATCAGTTCCAGGGCCTCGGGGGCAGCCGACGCGTCGGCCTCCACCACCACCTCGCCGCACTTGAACTCGACGCCGCGCTCACTCAATCCATCGAGAAACGCCGGCGGCGGCGGTTCGTGCAAGGCCGTCGAGCGCCCGCTCCGGGGAAAGGTGATTACTGCGCCGTTCTCACCGACGACCGCTTCGGCGAAGGTCAGATCGCCAGCTAAATGCCGCAGCTCACCAATAATCCGCCCCGTAACGATCAACACCACCAGGCCAGCCGAACGCGCGCGCTCCAGCGCCCCGCGCACGGCAGGGTTCAACCGTCCGTCCTCGGCGATCGTCCCATCGTAATCCAGGGCCAGGGCTTTGAGCTTCATGGGATTGCGGAACCATAGACCGCATCCGAGGGAACACCCGCCTGACAGACGCATGCAAACGAGAACGGAGAGATCAGAAACGACCCAATCATCTCTTTATCCCTCGGTACCCCGAACACATGGGAGGGAGGCATTCGTGCCTCGTCATCATGTTTCCAATGTAGACGATGGCGCGCTTCAGTGCCGGTCCGGGCGAGTGTGATCCTGCCCCCCATGTTCACTGCCTGGGACAGACCAGGGAGAGGGTCGTCGATGTCCTCTTCTTGTCTCGATCGATCCCTTGCGCCCGGCCGAGCACGGCCCGGCGGACATCGGGAACAGCACCGTGCCGCGCAGCGGAAACGAAACAAATCATGGGTGTCCTCTTTTCCTTTTTATTCGACTGCGCAGGCGTTCCGAATCCAGGCGTAATCGCCCCGATTCCCGAGCGAACTGCTATAAAGCAAGCAAGGGCGACATCGCGCCCGATGCCCCGCGCCAGCAGTCGCGCTGACTGGCAGGCCCTCGCCCTATTCTCGCGACACAGGGACTGCCGCCAGACACTGCAGCGCATCGCAGCAGCCTGTCGACGGACTCGGCCGGAAGGGCCTGTCCGCATCGACGCCAATCGCAAGGAGCAGGACAGAATGGCTACCGGTACCGTGAAATGGTTCAGTGACGACAAGGGCTTCGGTTTCATTACCCCCTCGGATGGCTCCAAGGACGTATTCGTGCACCACAGCAATATCCAGGGCAGTGGATTCAAGACCCTCGCCGAGGGACAGAAAGTCTCCTACGAGGTAGAACAAGGCCCAAAGGGCCCGAGCGCGACCAACGTGATGCCCGAAACGTAGGCACCCGTTTCTCCAAACGCCTGGAAAACACGGCGTAAAGGCCCGCCCCTCCCGCACGTGGAGGCAATCGGGCCTGGCCCCGAACGGGACAGCCCCGGGAGGATGCATCAGCAGGTCATCGGGGTCCGGGCCGTGCCCTGAGCAAGCAGCGGCTACCTGAAAACCATGGGTACCGAAAACCATGGGTGTCCCCTTCTTAATAGCGGGCTACCAGAACCGGCAGCGAGAACAGCCAAGAAATCATGGGTGTCCTCTTCCTCCTTCTTCTTTCCTCGCGCGGGACCGGCCGGCCCTGTCCGGGGCACGCCCCCGCCTTCAGCCCTTCAGCGCCGCGATGGCCCGAACCGTGTTCTCCTTCACCGGGCGCGGGCGCTCGGGGCGGAAGCGGCGGATATACTCCACCAGCTCCGGCCCCGTCAGCACCGGCACCGACAGCTCGCCCGCACGCCCCAGCGACACCTCCGGGTGCGTGAATAGCACGATCGGCTGGATCCAGCGCTTGGCCTTGCGGCCCTTCAGGTACCCGCTCAGCAGCCACACCTGCTTCTTCACCTGCCGCACCGGGTTGCGCATCTGCTTGGTGTAGCGGCTGCCGCGCCGCCCGGTCTTGCTCACCGTCCATTGCGAAGCCTGCTCGTCGCAGTCGATGGCCCCGCTGTTGTGCTTCACCTCGATCACGAACAGCGCCTCCGGCCCCGCCACCACCAGATCCGCCTCCGCCACACCGGTACGCGAGCGTTCATCCGGCAAATCCACCTGGTTGAAGACCGTGAACGAGTCGGGAAGCTCCGCCAGGTACTCCAGCGCCGCATCTTCGCCCCGCGCACCCGCCTCGATGACCGCGCTGCCGCCCACCAGGCCCACCAGCGCGACCACCCCCGCCAGCGTGATCAGCCCCACCAGCGGATGCACGAAGAACCCACCGAGTGCCACCGGCAGCCCCAGGAGCAGCACCAGGTTGCGCCCGCGCCTCTGGATCGCCTTCGACTCCTCGGTCAGACGGTTTGCGGTGACGTAGCGAGTGTCTGCCATTAGCGCTGGGGTGTTGAGGACTTAAGGTTCGGGCGTTCGACGGCCATCCATCAGACCATGCTCGGTGAGATCCATCGACGCAACACGCTCATCCGCGTTCGTGGCCACAGAACCTCTTTCCAAGCCTCCAACAGCCCCGGCTGCCGACCCTCGATAACTTGCCAAATCCGCCGCGATTCGTGCGCCGCCCCCCAAGATCGGCGGACTGGATTCCGCCAAGCCCGGCGAAACGGAGCCGGGAAGCGGGTCCGGAAGGCGGTTTTACCCATTCCGTGTGCACCGTGGACCACGCCGAGCGGGCGCACGAGGACTTCGAGCGCCTGCTGGAGAACCCCGGGCCGGTGGTCATTGGCGCGTTCCAGGGAGCCAGTTGTTTCGGCCCCGCCTACGAGTACGCCTTCATCCTCGACAAGGCCGTGCGCAAGCGCAAGCTGCGCAGCAAGGTGCCGATCACCTTCGTCACCTCCGAGCCCTGGATCGGCCACCTGGGCCTCTCCGGCGTGGGCGACTCGCGCGGCATGCTGGAGTCAGAGCTGCGTTCCCATGACATCAAATGGATCACCAATGCACGCACCACGCGGGTCGAGGAAGGCCGCATGTTCGTCGAGCAGCTCGACGACGACGGCAATGTCGCGCGCAGCCACGAGCTCCCGTTTCGTCATTCGATGACGCTGCCCGCCTTTGGCGGCGTGGATGCGGTGGCGCGGACCGAGGGGCTGTGCAACGCCAAGGGCATGGTGGAGATCGACGACTACCAGCGCAGCCCGACCTACCACAACATCTTCGCCGCCGGGGTCTGTGTCGCGATTCCGCCGGTGGAGGCGACGCCGGTGCCGACCGGTGCGCCGAAGACGGGCTACATGATCGAATCCATGGTCACCGCGATCGTGCACAACATCGCGGCCGAGCTCGAAGGGAAAGAGGCCAACTACAAGGGCTCGTGGCACGCGATCTGTCTGGCCGACATGGGCGACCGTGGCGCGGCCTTCGTGGCGCTGCCGCAGATGCCCCCGCGCGACGTGAACTGGTTTGCCGCCGGCAGGTGGGTCCACCTGGCCAAGATCGCCTTCGAGAAGTACTTCATCCGCAAGATGAAGAAGGGGACCTCGGAGCCGGTGTACGAGAAGTACATGATGCGCGCCCTCGGCATCCGCCGGCTGGAGTGACCGCCCGCGAGATCCTGGCGCGGGCGGGGGTGGAGCCCCGGGGCGCTAGCCCGCGACCGCGTCCAGAAATCATGCGTGTCCTATTCTTCCTCGACCCGCCTGGCGCTGCGTCGCTCCTGCATCCTCCGCCGAACGAAGATGCGCCTTTAGGGAGGCCTTGAGCACCTGTGCGTGTTCGCGGACCGCGCCCTCGATGGCCCGCAGCGCATCCTCCTCCCCCAGGAGGTTGACCAGGAACCGGGCCTGAGCCACCGGCTCGGCGTTCTCGCCCGGGGCCTGCATCCCTTCGAGTGCCTCTTCACCGATCGAGGCGGTCAGGGATCGGTACAACGGCCGCAGCACCAGCGACCCGTGCTGGATGGCCAGAAACTCGCACTGCTGCGCCCACGACCCCTGCGCCTCCGGGGTCGGATGATTCGTGTATTCCATATCCGTCAGTTCCAGATACAACCCGCTAAGGCTGACATCGCGGACCCGGCCGCTTGCTCTGCACTCAGAGTCGCCGGCCAACGTCTGCACCTCGGCTTCCATACGCACGGCCCTGCGACGCCCCTCTCGAAGATCCATTATCTAACTCCCGTCTTGGCCCCACCGGGCACCGGATTGTCATTTCGCGGCCCCAGACTCTAATGCATGCGGATGGCTCGGTTAACGGTACCGGGCAGTCCGTGAGCCAGGACTCAGGACGCGACCGGACCTCGATACCCCATTGCTTTTACGCGCGTTTGTACTGCGCAGTCGCACTATCGTGGTCCTCGAATTCGCGTTCGGGTCCAGACATTCCCCTCCGGGTACCAGGCTCGGCATGCCCCCCGCGAGTGGAAAAAAACATGCCCAGCTTTCCGTTGGCAGGCCACGTCTCCCATCCAGTCCGCACGCGGCGCCAGCGGGTAGGTCCACGGGCCACACGGAGCCTGGTTCACTTCAGCCCGGTCTCGTCCCTCCGCCCCGACAGACCCTTTCTAGGCCTGCCACGAGTAAACATACAAGCCTGTTTGCAGGCGAAGCTCCGGCCAATGCCGGACACGGGCAGGGGGCTTCGCGTGCAAGCACGCTCCTACAATTTGTGCCCACCCCCTCGTCCTCCGACCGCAGCGCAAGAAATCATGGATGTCCCGTTCTTCGCGCAGATAGCCTTGCCCCCGTGCCAGAGCCCGGCAGCCACGCCCGGAATGCCGAAATCGTCGGCGACTTCACCGATCAACCCCTGCAGCTCGTCGTGATCCATCCGCCCGAACCTCCCTGCCCGCGAACCCTGCGCTCATGAATTCAGAGAACAGACGAAATCTTCTGGACCAGCCGCGGGACTTGCTTGAATGGCACGGCTGGAGCCTTCAACTGATCGACTGTACCCGTAATGTAGAGATCCGGCTCCGGGGCGTAGAAAAGCCAGGAGCCGGAGGCCCCTGAATGGCCAATGAGTGTCGGAACGGGAAAAAACGGCCGCAGAAGGCGCGGGGTCCGAAAACGCATCATGGCCAGCCCGTACTCGATGGGCCAGCCCGGGGCCACGGGGATCAGCGTGAAGCCCAGAGGGTTCCAGTGCCCCCACATCGACTGCGCGGTAGCCGGATCATCGAACAGCTGTCCGGTGATCAGGGCGCGCAGGAATCGGAGCGTTTCCTCCGCGGTACTGAACAGATCCCGAAAAGAAGCCAGCGCCAGCGGCCGGTCGAGCGGCTGGTCGCCGGCCCACAGCGTGGCTGCGGCGGGCATGGACACCTCGGGTGGCGTGCCGGGGTGCCACGTCCGGGTCAATCCCAGCGGCTCGTAGATCAGGCTGGCGAACGCTTCGTGGACCGGCTGGCGAGTGACCGCCTCGATCACCGCCATGAGGAGCTGGAAGTTCGTATCCGAGTAGCGCACGGTATACCGGCCACCGTCGAACGCTCGTGGAGCGAAGTGTGCCCCGCGCGCGGCCCGAACCCAGTCCATCACGTCCGACAGAGTCCAGCTCAGATCGCCCTCGACGACCCGGTCCAGCAGCGCCTGCTGCCCCCGCGGCGCCTCGACCAGATACTCGGGCAACCCGGAGGCATGGCCCAAGAGGTGACGCAGGGTCAGCTCGGCCGTCCTGTCCACGCCACGGCGCCGATGGAGTCCGGCGACCCGACCGTCGGGCAGGTGATCGGTCAGGGGATCGTCGATGGCCAGCCGACCCTGTTCCTGGAGGCGCAGGACCGCGGCCCCGATGTAGAGCTTCGTCACGCTGGCCAGGCAATAGGGCGTTCCCGGCGTCATCGGCGCACCCGAAGGATCCGCGATACCGGCGGCGCCAACCCAGCGGTACGAACCATCCCCCGGCTCAACCCCGAGAACGGCGTGTCGCACCCCCCGCAGCCCGACCAGGTCCCGCAGCGCGTGTTCGAGGATGCGCTCAATGACTGGGGGAACGTTGCCGTGGCGAATTGCATCGACCATTCTCCGGCCCCTCCCGGGCGGGATCCAGCGGAGGGCAAAGAGCCGGCTGACACCAGCACGCCCCTTTCGTCGAACGTCACGAGGTCGCACGCGCAGACAAAGCTGGGTGTCCAGTTATCTACACTCTTCCGCCCGAATCTACCGTGCCTGCCGACAGGCCGCCCAGCCTGAAGATAGCTCAGACGTGGGTTGTTCACCTGCCCGGCGGTCATCCCTCTGGTTTGCGTCGCCCTTGGACACAACGCCACTTGTCGGTCGGCACGCCGCTGGCACAAACTGCCGGTATCGCCCGTCCGCCGAGACCCGACGCGTTGGCCCGCCTGCTCATCCCCATCGTCGCCCTGCTCGCCTCCGTCACCATCCTGGTGATGGGCAGCGGACTGATGGGGACGCTGGTCAGCACGCGCCTCAGCCTCGAGGCCATCGACCCCCAGCTCAAGGGGCTCATCATGTCCGCCTACTACATCGGGCTGGTCATCGGAGCCCAGCAAGGCGACTGGGTAATACGGCGCACCGGCCACATCCGCGCCTTCGCGATCTTCGCGGCTATCGCCACCGTCGCGATCCTCCTCGTGGGCCTCCATGTTGACGTCTGGGCCTGGTTCGCCCTGCGTGTGGTGATCGGGTTCTGTATCGCAGGCGCCTACCTGGTAGTCGAGAGCTGGCTCCATGCCCGCACGGAGAACCGGACGCGCGGTCGAGTCTTTTCGGTCTACCAGTTTGTCGCCTACCTGGGGCTGGCCGCGGGCCAGCCCCTGCTCAACCTCTACGAACCCGTCAGCACCGAACTCTTCATGGTCGTTGCAGTACTGTTTGCCCTCTGCCTGGTGCCAGTGGCTCTGACACGCACAGGGATGCCCCAGGACACCCCCGCCCACAAACGCATGAAATTGCGCCAGGTCGTGACCGCCTCGCCCCTGGCGGCAATGGTCTGCGTCGCCGCCGGACTGGTCAGCGGCGCCGCCTTCACGCTGACGCCAGTCTTCGCCCTGCGCATGGGCCTCGACATCGCCGGGGTATCGCTGGTCATGACCACCCTGATTCTCGGTGGAGTGGCGCTCCAGTGGCCGATCGGCTACTTCTCGGATCGCTTCGGCCGCCGGACGCTGATGATTGTGGTCGGTGGGGGCGTGGCACTGGTATCGCTCACGCTCGTCGCCACCATCGGCGCGGTCCCGCTCTGGGCCGTACTCACGCTTGCAGCGGTGTTCGGCGGGCTCGCGTTCACCCTTTACCCGCTGGCCGTCTCCCACGCCAACGATGTCCTCGAGCCCAACGACTTCGTGGCCGTGACCGCGGCCCTGCTCTTCCTCTGGGGCCTGGGGGCCGTCACGGGCCCAATCCTCGGCGGGTGGGCCATCGCCTGGCTGGGCGGGCCCGGGCTGCTGGCCTACATGGCCACCATCGGCGCGCTGGTCGCACTGATCGCATTGCTGCTCAGGCGCGACACGGCCGAGGCCCGAGAGCCCTTCCGCACTCTCACCCGCACCACCCCGGTGATCCACCATCTCGACCCGCGGTCGCTGCCCCAGAACGAAGGCGAGGAGGGAACGCCGGCTCAAGACACAAACGACCCGCCACCGAAGTCTCCCCACGGTGACTGAGCTTCGGCCCAAAGTTATGCCGGGGAGTAACCGGCTCTTGCGTACGCCCGTGGCCAGACCCTGCCATTGGCTCCGCGCGACCTCGAAGGCGACAGGCACGCCGACTCCAGCCGCCCAAACCTTGCTGCTAGGTCACGATCCCATCAGCGGACCAGGCCACCGCGTGGGTAAGGGCGTGCGCAATCATTGCCGCTTCCAGACCGTATCGCCAGAACAGATAACCGAACAGAACGCCGAAGACACCATTCGCCCCCATCACGAACAGCACGACCTCAGGTGTCCAGGTATCGAGATGCACCGCAACGGCGGGAAGGTGCCCTGCCCCGAACAGCAGTGCGCTCGCAACGATGGCGAGCCACACATATCCCGCGCGAGGTGCATCCTGCCGCCGTTGCAGAAATCGCCACGCCAGCCAGACGAGCAGGGTCATGGCACCCCATCGCAAGAGCAACTCTTCCGTAATCCCCCCGTAGAGCACGCGTGCGAGCAGTGGCACAGTGAACTGAGGCTCGACCCCGGCAAGAGCCACCGGCGAGGCGTAACCGCCGATCGCAAACAAGCCGATACCCGCCACCCCGCCGGCCATGAGTCCGGGCAGGAGCTGGGGCCGCAGAGCCGCCAGAACCGACCGATTCAATGCCACCGCCTCGAACCCCGGGGCATGCAGGCCCACCTGCGGACCGAGCAAAAGGCCCAACCACACCGCGAACGCAACAACGGCCGCGCCCTGCACAACACCAGCCAGCAACACGACCCACAAAGGGGGAACGGCCCCATTCCCGTCCATCAGCTGCGGCACCACCGTGACCCCGAGGGCCACCACGCCGACCATCCCTGCTAGGAACAGCAGCAATCCAAGCCACAGCCGGGGATATCGCCTTGGTGCACTCGTTTCCATGGGTCCGTCCCGCGTCGGAAAGCTCAGCGTACCCGAAAATCCCCGGAGCCCCTTGAGCCTTCGTCACGCACCTGCTTGCGGCATCTCACCACTTGCCTCCTCGCTCATGCATGCCCGTTCCCCGTGTGCTGGCGCAGGCGCAGCTGCTCGGCCATCGCAAAACCGACCAGCAACCAGAACGCACCCACCACAAAACCCGCGACGACATCACTGAGGTAATGGAGAGTCAGCAGCATGCGGCTGAACCCGATCATGGCCACAAGCACCACCGTCCAGTAGACCAGCTCGAAACGCTGACGCGCCGTCACCAGGTGGCGCGCGACGATATAGGCCACAAATCCGTAAACCGCCATCGCCCCGGCCGCATGCCCGCTGGGGAACGACGGTGACGTCGCGGCGATATCGAACAGAAATTCGGGGCGTTCGCGGTCCAGCACCAACTTCATCAAATAAATGGTGATCTGGGATCCGATCAGCGTCGTCCACAACCCCGGGATCATGTAGGCGTGCCGAAGGCCCCAGACGAGTGCCGTCGTCACCACTACAACCGCCGTCAGCGCGACCGATCCACCCAGCCCCGTAAGCCAGGCGAACGCAGCCACGGTGGCGTCCGTACGAAGCGGCGCCAGCATCGCATTCACGGCCGTATCCAGACGCACCAGCTCATCGGCCTCGACCAGTTCCTCGATCAGTCCGGCGAACAGTCCCAGCAGATACACCGCCGAAATCACGACCAGCGTCAACGGCAGACCGGGAAAACGGCGCGGGGTGAGCCGGGCCTCCACCCAGTACGTCAAACCCGGAAGCCGCGATCGCGCAGCGGCCACCACAGACCGCACGCGTTCATCCTGCGCAGTCTGTCCCGCCCGCTCGTACAGCCGGATACTCAAGCCCCAGCCAAACCGGGCCACCCACAAGGCCAGCCACCGCACGCCCAGCACCCCAGCCAGCAGCCCCAGCAGAAGTAACCCGTCCCAGAGCATCCACTTTCCCCTGCGGTGCACGACCTCGAATTAACCAAGAAACGTGGGTGCCCCCTTCGCGCCTGTCTTCGTCGCCTCGCGGATTCATGGGCACGCTCACGCGTGAAGATTCACCCACCGTGATCGAGAAAACCCGGAGTCGGACCACGCTGACGGACTGACGCGACGCCGTCATGCCGCACCCATCCGGCCGGCAGGACGCTGCTCGCCCCGCTGTCCTCGCCCAGACCGTCGTGCACCCACCCGGTCGAGGGCCCAGCAGGCCGTGAATTACGGGCGCACCTCGATCCGGCTCGTGACGTCGCGTACGCCGTCGATGCACCAGGCATCCAGAACGGCCGCCTTCTTCTCGGAGGCCGTCGTCACGAGCCCGTCCAGCGTCACGACCCCGCCGGCCGTGGACAATCGCAGCTGTTCCGTGTGCACGGCCGGATCCTCTTCCAGTGCAATGCGCAGGGCATCCGTGATCTCGTCGTCGGAATCCCCCTGTGGGGGCAGCACTTCCAGCTGGTTATCCACTGCCTCGCAACCGTGCACTCTCCAGGCCAGGCATTCCGCCAGCCGTCGATGCGACAGACTCTCGACCACCCCGTTCAGGGTCACGACGCCCTCCTCCGTATAGACCTCGATCTGATAGCTGTCGGGTCCTGCGTCCTGCACCGTGTCGAATTTTGTACCCGTGTGGGTCCGAAGCGAGTACCGAGCAAATACCGAATCCGCCGCCAGGCGCCTCACCAGTTCGTCGCGCAACTGCCGATCCCCCATCCGTTCCCCGACGTCACGGCGCAGCCGATCCTCGATCCGGGCGGAATCGCCGACGACTTCACGTGCCAGAACCCCGGCCCGGCGCTTCGCGGCGACATCCGCGACCGTCCCTTCCAGCACAAGGCGGTCATCGCGCACGCGCACCTTGATCGGATACTTGTGCAGATCAATCCACCGATCGCGTTCAAACACGGCCGACACCTTCGTAACCCATTCATTTCGCAGTTCCGAACCCGTTTCGCTCATCGTCTGACCCTCTTCGTTTGCCGGACATGACCGGCGTACCGCTCCCGCTTCATCCATAGATCAGAGTCTCGACCCAGGCAAGGCCGGAGACCGGGCCGCGCCACCTCTAGGGTTCGGCATCGGCCCGGCGGCATGGAGGCCGACCCGCTGAGCCGCAGCGACCGCTGCGACCCCAGCGTCGGTTCTTTGACCAATGACCCGCGACAGCCTGTGGCCGCCGGGCCTGTCGCCTATATTCGTGGGAAGAGGGTTGACCCGCACAACCGGGCGGGAGGGACGCCCCGAAGGACACTCCGGGGCCACGGGACAAGGAGGACGGGCATGCAAGTGGCCGAAGTCTGCAACCGCGAGGTGATCATCATTACGGGTGACGAATCCGTAAAGACGGCCGCAGACCTGATGCGAAACCACCACGTGGGGGGGCGTGGTCCTGGTGTAGGAACAGAAAGGCCGTCGGGTCCCGACAGGCCTTGGAAACCATGGGTGTCCCCTTCTTATCTCTTTCTGCTTTCGCAACGAATCAGAGGCGTGGATTCCGGCGGCCCAGGCTCCCCGACTCTCGTGCCTTGGAGGACGGGCCGAACATCGTGGCGAGAATCATCCGCGTGGAGATCGCGATCAACACCACCCCCAGTAGCAGCATGCCATCGACCACCCAGCCGTTCTCGAACCACGGCAGGAGCGGATCCGAGTTTCCGAGTCGTTCCGCCAGGCCGAGTCCCAGCAACATCGCTCCGGGCGTATGCACCATGAAGGCAAGCCGCATCGCCCGCGCCCGGTCATCCTGCCTCGGCGCCACATCGTTTCCATGCCCCGAATCGGACTCGTGCCCAGCGCCATCAGACTCCTGCCCCGCGACGTCGGTAACCAGAGGGTCCCGCCTCGGGTTCACATTTGTCTCCTGCGCCGGCGATACGGACGGGTATCGCCGCACGAACATCCGACCAAGACCGGCGGGGACGACCACAAACCCCAAGAACAAGACCGTCAGCGCCACCCCCATCGACGGGTCGCCACCGGCGATAGCCCAGCCTACAAAGAGCACCACAACGGGCAGAATCAGCGTTGCGAGGGCGTACCGCACCCGAGGTCCCAGTGCGGTACGCCTGGCGAGAAACAGGATTCCCAGTGCGACCAGCACTGCGGGGATATACAGAATCAGTAAAACCATGCGCGCCTCCATGCGTCGCTTATCACTACTATTGGCCCGAGTCCGATCAGGCCTACCGATCCACGTCCAGAACCCAGCCCATCAACCCAACCGCTAGCCTTTCTTGCGAGCTCGCTTTACATCGTCCGCAAGCCACGCCTTGATCAGGGACTGATACGGCATATCGCGCTTGTTGGCCTCGATCTTGATGTGGTCAAGAAGCGACTCCGGCAAGCGCAGCGAGATCGTCTTGATGGACGGCTTGAGGTTCGGGAGCTCGACGGCCTTGGCTCGGCCCCAATCGACATAGTCGCTGGAATCATGGCTTTCCCAGAACGTCCGTTCTTCCGCCTCGTCCAGGAATCTGGGGATCTTCGAGGTGTTGCTCATAAGTACTCTACCGAGCAGGCGCAGGTGCGCCTCGCAACAGCCCTTCGGTGCTCAGGTCTTCGTCGATCTCTGGCCAGTGAATCCCATAGCCTCCGGCGGAGTTCTCCCAGATACGCAACTGCGCGGGCGTTGCGTGCGCGAGGCGTGGGTACCACTCCAGCGGAACCGAGATTCGGCGGCCATCCATCAGGCCGACCACCAGGTCATGCTCGGTGAAATCCACCGACGCAACACGCTCATCCGCGTTCGTGGCCAAAGAACTCATGCCAAGCCTCCAACCGCCCCGGCTGTCGACCCTCGACAACCTCCCGAATCCGCCGCAATTCGTGCGCCGGAAACCCCATATTCCGCGCCAGTGCCACCCGGTGCAACCAGAACTTCGCCGAGCATTTTCCACGGTCTACATGCACATGCGGCGGCTCGTCCGGCTCATGGCTGAACCAGTAGAAGCGGTAGGGCCCGTCCCTGAACACCGTCGGCATCCGCGCCTCCCCTGAAACCGGGCTGGTTCAACGACAGTCGGCTGAAGCCAGAAACATCCGGCCCGATATCCCCACACCTTTGATGCTGCGACGGCCGAGCTGCTTCACGGCCTCGCGAAAACGCTCCACGTGGCCCAGGGCCGCTACATGGTGCGACCTCTGCCCCCTTCCGACATGGCGCAGGAAATGCTCTGGATCGATCCCCAGACGTTCCAGGATCGGCGGAATGGATTCCGGGATGGCCCCGCGCTTGTCCTCCCGGATCGCGCGCCCGGTCCAGTCCACCAGCTCCAGGTAGTCCTCCGTGGTAAAGGCCACCGCATTGGCATGCGGATCGTCGCCCTCCCGGCCCAATACGGTCAGGCGAGGCTCGTCGCCCTCACACGCTGGACCTTCTTGCTTATGGCCCTTCCGGGCCAACGCCCGAATACGCTGCTGGATCGAGGTGAAATCGGAGGCCTCGGGCGTATCCGCCATCCCGGCGCGCACCGGGTTCAGATCCACGTAGCTCATGCAGGTCAGCACCGCCGCGTCGTCCAGCAGCGCCTGGCTCTTGTAGCGGCCTTCCCAGAAGCGGCCCTTGCAGCCATCCTCCGCATTCGCCCGCCGCGCCAGGTGTTCGTTCAGGCTGCGCATGAACCAGGACAGGTCCTGCAGCCGATACCGCCACTCCGCGATCTGCAACTGCGCCCGCTCGCGCTCCGCCACGGTCTTCGTCTGCCCCGCCCGATAGCGGGCGACCAGCACCGGCAGCGAGAACAGCCGCTCCCAGCGCTCCATCACCTCGCCTTCGCTCCATGCCGCCGCGCGATCCGCATCCAGCCGCACCACCAAGTGATAGTGGTTCGACATCACTGCATACGCACACACGTCCACCGCGAACACGCCCTGCAGCTCACCCAGACGCTCCAGCACCCAGCCGCGCCGGTGCTCGTAGTTCATGCCCGAATAGGAATCCTCGCCACACAGGAACGCGCGGCGAACACAACGACAAATGCAGTGGTAGTACGGCGTCGTCTCGACCGAGACGAGCTCCTTCCTGGCTCGCGTCATCTCCGGACCCTCCCTGGTCCATGCACTCCCCCACAAACCTAGACAGCCCGCATCAGACCGTCAAGAAATCATGGGTGTCCTCTTCTTGCTTCATCTGCACCTGCGCCCGCTCGCGCTCCGCGACCGTCTTCGTCTGCCCCGCCCGATAGCGGGCTACCAGCACCGGCAGCGAAAACAGCCGCTCCCAGCGCTCCATCACCTCGTCTTCGCTCCATGCGGCCGCCCGATCCGAGTCCAGTCGCACCACCAGGTGATAGTGGTTCGACATCACCGCGTACGCGCACACGTCCACCGCGAACACGCCCTGCAGCTCACGCAGGCGTTCCAGCACCCAGCCGCGCCGGTGCTCGTAGTTCTTGCCCGAATAGGAATCCTCGCCGCACAGGAACGCGCGGCGAACACAGCGACAAATACAGTGGTAATACGGCGTCGTCTCGACCGAGACGAGCTCCTTCCTGGCTCGCGTCATCTCCGGACCCTCCCTGGTCCATGCACTCCCCCACAGCCCTAGACAGCCCGCCTCAGACCGTCAAGAAATCATGGGTGTCCTCTTCTTCTTGGGCTCTCCTCTTCTTCTAACTGCCCCCAAGTCTTCCGCCAAGCTTGTTGACAATCCCAGCCATTTCCTCTTCAGAACATTTTAGCGCCTCTTCAATGAGTGGTTTCATGTGAATAATGTCACCAGAGCCTCGATCAGAAAACTTCCCAATTTGTTCCGCGACCCGCTTGTTTAATTCATAAGACCGCTTGGCCAGAATTATTGCATTTCTTGCCTTTTCTTTATCCATAATGTCGACGGGGTTCAGAAAACCGTTTTTCCAAGATACATATAGGCTTTCGTTTTTCCAGTCGTTCCTAGAATGAATCGCACCCGCTATTTTCGTGTAATGCGGTTTCCCCCCCACTTCTGGCGCTTCTGTTAGCGCCACGTTAAAAACACTCTCTTGAAATAACTTAGCCTTATGATCTCTAAAACGCTTCCAAAACGATTTCCAATCAATACCTATCCCCAGCAAAAGCTTCACCCCTAACGAATGCAGCATTGTCGTCTTCGCCAATTCCTCACGTGACAGGTGAGCAAGCGTATATGCGCGAGCGAACCTTTCATTCTGAAATAGCAGCGCAGCTTCCTCGATTAGTGACTCGACATTTTCCAAAATTGCCTGTATTCCGGCGTCAACATCATGAGTCGTGAGCTTGTCCATCTTTTCAGCTAACCGGAGAAACCATGGGTGTCCTCTTCTTCCGTCCGGTGGAGGCCCGCCAGGGCCGGAACGAACTGCAATGACTGGTTATATGGCGAGCTAGGCTCTAGGTGGCCCTCTCTTGACAATGGCCTCATCCGAGCCGCGCAGGTAACTGCCACAAGGCCCATCATGCTTGAACTGCCACGACTCGCCATCCCAAACGAAATCCTCTTTTATCGCCTTACTTCTGTTTTGATAGTAGCCCGCCGAGACTTCGGTTGCTGAAAAGACGTGGAATACGTAGACGTCAGTATTTGATGACCCAACCGTGATCCAATCCCCTTCTTTTACGTTAGGGTTACCCATACCTGAACTCCCAAATCGGTACAGCTGTTATGCGCTTTCTTTCACCACCCGAGCCACGAAGTGGGGGTCAACACCACACGTTAAGGTTGCGAATTTGGGGTCTCGCCGGACCTCCAATAATTCGTTTGCCCCCTTGGTTCCCCGTTTTGCGTAAGCGCCAACGATTTCATCGGTATCCAAACCAGTCTTAGCAGCCAAGGCCTTCAAAAGGTGCTTCATTTGATTTTCGGTGTAGCACCCGAGTTTGATCTTTTTCTCGAATATCTTCTCGGTGCCCTGATATCCGGCGATTTCCCAGTATCGTTGAGTCATAACATATAACGCTATGCCCACCGGCGCGACGTAGGAGCGTCCGGTGCAGCAATTTGTTGGGCACGATTCACTGCCCTGCAACAGTAGCACCAGATTTGCCGTAACCACCATATGATACGGTGATTGCTTTGCGCCCTTTAAACTTTACCGTCCATGGATGATTACCTTTCCCCGTCTTCCTCGTTGCGAACTCAAAGTTGCTCAGATCGTCGGGCTTGGATACATCCTCTGGCCAATTGGAGAGCGCATCCCCGATGACTGTTACAGGAACAGCTTCTAGGGGATAGACAGCATAGTCACCGTCTTCCTGCTGCACATACTGAACTGGATCTTCGCTCGCCTCCGGAGAAGCCTTCTCTTCAACGCTAACTTCCTCTTCCTCACGAGCACCTTCAGACTCCAAGTAGTACTTCTCAGCGGCCTGACCTGCATCCTTCGCCTCAGCACTTACTCCTGCAGCGGAAATCCTGGAAAAGCGAAGCCCGTTAAGCACATAACCCACAATGATAAGTGCCCCAATGGTGAGGATCGTAAATGGCGTGGTCGCGTCAAAATCACGCTCGGTAACCCCCAGGATGTCCCCTTCCCGGGAGTACTCTGTAACCACCTGGACTGGCGGATTGACCCATACGACGATTGCGATCAGGAACACTACTGCTGCCACAATGCAGCCAGCCACCTTCTGCCCTGTGGTTAGTTCTTCGTATCTCGGTGATTCTGGCGCGCTCATGGATATTCTCCTTCCGCCCAACGCGCGGCACCGGGGTCAGACGTTGTCTTTTCCCCCTCATATCTGAACCGAGGGTACAAAAAAAGGGCGCCATCTTGCGGCGCCCCCTTCTGTTGCTGCGTGACCATTTCCCTGGCTCCGCTTCTTTGGGGCTCGGCCTCGCCGGGTCAGTCCCAGCTCAACGCCCCACCCGTCTGATACTCGGTAACCCGCGTCTCAAAGAAGTTCTTCTCCTTCTTCAGATCGAGCACTTCGCTCATCCACGGGAACGGGTTATCGGCCCCCGGGTACAGCTCGGCCAGGCCGATCTGCGCACAACGGCGGTTGGCGATGAAGTGCAGGTATTCCTCGAACATCTGCGCGTTCATGCCGAGCACGCCGCGGGGCATGGTGTCGCGGGCGTACTGCGCCTCCAGCTCGACGGCATCCGAGATCAGGGTGCGCATTTCGTTCTTGAAGTCTTCGGTCCACAGGTGCGGGTTTTCGAGCTTGATCTGGTTGATCACGTCGATGCCGAAGTTCATGTGCATGGACTCGTCGCGCAGGATGTACTGGAACTGCTCGGCCACGCCGGTCATCTTGTTGCGCCGGCCCATGGAGAGGATCTGCACGAAGCCGACGTAGAAGAAGATGCCCTCGAACACGACGTAGAAGGCGATCAGCTCGCGCAGCAGCTTCTGGTCCGCCTCCGGCGTGCCGGTGCGGAAGTTCGGGTCCGCCAGGTGCTTGGTGAACGGCAGGGCCCACTCCGCCTTGGTGGCCACGGAGGGCACCTCGCGGTACATGTTGAAGATCTCGCCTTCGTCCAGGCCCAGGGACTCCACGCAGTACTGGTAGGCGTGGGTGTGCAGCGCCTCCTCGAAGGCCTGGCGCAGCAGGTACTGGCGGCACTCGGGGTTGGTGATGTGGCGGTACACGGCCAGCACCAGGTTGTTCGCCACCAGCGAGTCGGCGGTGGAGAAGAAGCCGAGGTTGCGCTTGACGATGGTGCGCTCGTCCTCGGTCAGCCCGTTAGGGTCCTTCCACAGGGCGATGTCCGCGTTCATGTTGATTTCCTGCGGCATCCAGTGGTTGGCGCAGCCGTCCAGGTACTTCTGCCAGGCCCACTTGTACTTGAAGGGCACGAGCTGGTTGAGGTCCGCGTGGCAGTTGATGATCTTCTTGTCATCCACGCGGATGCGCTCGGCACCCATCTCGATGTCTTCCAGACCGGTGCCGGTCAGGGCGTCTTCGTTCGGCTCGTCCAGCGGCTGGCCGGCGTTTTCCGGCTCCGGCGGCACGCTGGGTGCGGCGCCGGCGGTGCTCATCAGGGCTTCGTTCTCCTGAAAGCCCATGCCGGGGCGGACGGCGGGTTCTTTCTGGCCTTCGCCTTTGATGGCTGCGATCGGATCGTCCCAGGAAAGCATAGTGTCCCCTCTTCTTTTCGGTGGCGGCCCGGCACGGTGGCCGGGCCTTTTGTTCAGTGCGTCGCGTTCAGTGTGTGGTGCGTATTCGGTGCCCGAGGGCGGTGCCGCCTTACTGGCAGGCCTCGCAGTCCGGGTCGAGGATGGAGCACGCTTTCGGGGCCTCGGGCTCGGCCGCCTGCTGGCCGCCGGAGACGGCGTTCAGCTTGTTGGCGCGCGAGGAGTCGGCCACGGTGCTCTTTTCCACGTGGGTCGCGCCCATGGAGCGCAGGTAGTAGGTCGTCTTCAGGCCGCGCACCCAGGCCAGCTTGTACAGGGCGTCCAGCTTGGGCCCGGAGGGCTCGGCCATGTAGAGGTTCAGGCTCTGCGCCTGGTCGATCCACTTCTGCCGGCGCGAGGCGGCCTCGACCAGCCAGCGGGTGTCCAGCTCGAACGCGGTGGCGTACAGGGCCTTGATGTCCTCCGGCACGCGGTCCAGCGGCTGCACGGAGCCGTCGTAGTACTTGAGGTCGTTGACCATCACCTCGTCCCACAGCTCGCGGTCTTTCAGGTCGCGCACCAGGTACGGGTTGATCACGGTGAACTCGCCGGACAGGTTCGATTTGACGAACAGGTTCTGGTAGGTCGGCTCGATCGACTGGCTGACCCCGCAGATGTTGGAGATGGTCGCGGTCGGCGCGATCGCCATGGTGTTGGAGTTGCGCATGCCGACCTTCTTCACCCGCTTGCGCAGCTTGTCCCACTCCAGGCGCTGGGTGGTGTCCATCTGCAGGTAGTCGCCGCGGGTCTCGGCCAGCTTGTCGATCGAGTCGATCGGCAGGATGCCCTGGCTCCACAGGCTGCCGGGGAAGCTCTCGTAGCGCCCACGTTCCTCGGCCAGGTCGGTGGAGGCCTTGATGGCGTAGTAGGAGACCGCCTCCATGGAGGTGTCGGCAAACTCCACCGCGGCCTCGGAGGCATACGGCACGCGCAGCTTGTACAGCGCGTCCTGGAAGCCCATGACCCCCAGCCCCACCGGACGGTGGCGCAGGTTGGAGCGCCGCGCCTGCGGCACGGAGTAGTAGTTGTAGTCGATCACGTTGTCGAGCATGCGCATGGCGGTGTTCACGGTCTGCTCGAGCTTGGGCAGGTCCAGCTCGCCGGCCTCGTTCACATGCGCGGCCAGGTTGATCGAGCCCAGGTTGCACACCGCGATCTCGTCATCCGAGGTGTTCAGGGTGATCTCGGTGCACAGGTTGGAGCTGTGGACCACGCCGGTGTGGCTTTGCGGGCTGCGCAGGTTGCACGGGTCCTTGAAGGTCATCCACGGATGGCCGGTCTCGAACAGCATGCCGAGCATCTTCCGCCACAGGTCCACGGCCTTCATGGTCTTGTGCACGCGCAGCTCGCCGCGCGCGGCCTTCTCTTCGTATTCGCAGTAGCGCTTCTCGAACTCGGCGCCGACCAGGTCGTGCAGGTCCGGGGTCTCGTTCGGGGAGAACAGGGTCCAGTCGCCGTCCTCGGCCACGCGCTTCATGAACAGGTCCGGGATCCAGTTGGCGCTGTTCATGTCGTGGGTGCGGCGGCGGTCGTCGCCGGTGTTCTTGCGCAGCTCGATGAACTCCTCGACATCGATGTGCCAGGTCTCGAGGTAGGCGCACACGGCACCCTTGCGCTTGCCGCCCTGGTTCACCGCCACGGCGGTATCGTTGGCGACCTTCAGGAACGGGACCACGCCCTGGGATTTGCCGTTGGTGCCCTTGATGTGGGCGCCCATGCCGCGCACGCGGGTCCAGTCGTTGCCCAGCCCGCCGGCAAACTTGGACAGCAGCGCGTTGTCACGGATCGCGCTGTAGATGCCGTCCAGGTCGTCCGGGACGCTGGTCAGGTAGCAGCTGGAGAGCTGCGGGCGCAGGGTGCCGGAGTTGAACAGCGTCGGCGTGGAGCTCATGAAGTCGAACGAGCTCAGCAGGTTGTAGAACTCGATCGCGCGCGCCTCGCGGTCGATCTCGTTGATCGCCAGGCCCATCGCCACGCGCATGAAGAACGCCTGCGGCAGCTCGAAGCGGGTGCCGTCGCTGTGGATGAAGTAGCGGTCGTACAGGGTCTGCAGGCCCAGGTAGGTGAACTGCAGGTCGCGCTCGGGCTTGATCGCCGCGCCCAGCTTGTCGAGGTCGTAGCGGGTCAGCTCGCTGTCGACCAGCTCCAGATCGGCGGCGCGGCGGATGTAGGCGCCGAAGTACTCGGCGTAGCGTTCGGCCAGCTGCGCCTGGGTGGCCTCTTCCGGGCGGCCGTGCACGAAGCTCAGGGCCTCGCGGCGCAGCGCGTCCAGCAGCAGGCGCGCGGTGACCTCGGAGTAGTTGGGCTCCTGCTCGATCATCACGCGGGCGGCCATCACCAGCGCGGTGGCCACGTCCTTCTCGGCCACGCCGTCGAACAGGTTGCGCCGCGCCTCGGTCAGGATCTTCTGGCCATCGACGTGCTCGATGCCGGCACAGGCCTCGGCCACCACCGCCTGCAGGCGGGCCTCGTCCAGCGGGGCCTGGGTGCCGTCGGCGCGGGTCACGTTCAGGGTCGGGGCTTCCTCCTGCTCGTCCACGCCCTGCTCGGCGGCCTCGGCGGCGCGCTTTTGCGCCTGCTGTTCGCGGTAGATCACGTAGGCCCGCGCGACCTTGTGGTGGCCACCACGCATCAGGGCCAGTTCCACCTGGTCCTGGATATCCTCGATATGCACCGTCATGCCCTGGGTGCCGGCACGGCGGAACAGGCTGTCGACCACCTGGCCGGCGACCTCCTTGGAGATGTCGTGGATGCGGCGGCTGGCCGCGGCATTGCCGCCCTCCACCGCGAGGAAGGCCTTGGTCACCGCGACCTCGATCTTCGAGGCGTCGAATCCGGTGACCTTGCCGTTGCGGCGGATCACCTGGTGCTGGCCCGGGCTGGTCGCCAGGACCTCGGCCGACGGCTCGGTTTGCGGCGGGTACTGGATGCCCTCTTGGGCTTCGGCGGTCTGGGTGTCGCTGTGCATGGTGGCGGCCTCACGCGTAACTGTGGCTATTGACGTGGAGTACTATAGATCGGGGATCGAGAAGTGCCTAGACACAATATCTTGTGCCTGGGGCCCGAATAACCCGGCGGACAACCCGTGGGCAAGCTGTGGATAAGAACCCCAAGTCCGCATCCCGCCGCCATTCCCCGCGAGTTCACTCAATGGTGGATAACTCGGCACCCTTGTGATCCACCGGCGCCAGCATTAGCGAAGGCGAACATGAAAATGTTTTATGGCCCGCGATTACCGAATCGGTATCCGTCGACGGGATCCATCGGGCGGACCCTCGCGCGCGGTGGCGGTGTTGGACAAAGCCCCGCCGGGTACCAATAATCCCCGCCTTATCGAACCCGTCTTGCGCGCCGTCGGCCCGGCCGGCAGCGCCAGCCGTATTCATCGAATCGACAGGGAGTACCGCATGAGCGACGCCAAGGACCCATCCGACAAGAAGGACAAGAAGGCCGGGAAGAAGGACGCGCCCAAGGTCGCCGTCGCCACCGGGGCCGTCCAGGCCGCCACGGGGGCCGTCTCGCTCTCCGGTGGCGGCGAGACCGCGCCCAAGGGCAAGAAAGGCGGCGACGAGAAGCACCCGCGCCACTGCCCGCTGCTGATCCTGGGCTCCGGCCCCGCCGGCTGGACCGCCGCCGTCTATGCCGCGCGCGCCAACCTGAACCCGGTACTGATCACCGGCCTGGAACAGGGCGGCCAGCTGATGACCACCACCGACGTGGACAACTGGCCGGGCGACAATGACGGCGTGCAGGGCCCGGAGCTCATGGAACGCATGAAAAAACATGCCGAGCGCTTTGAAACGGAGGTGATTTTCGATCACATCCATACGGTGCATCTGAAGGACAAGCCCTATCGCCTGGTCGGCGATGCCGGCGAGTACACCTGCGACGCGCTGATCATCTGCACCGGGGCCTCCGCGCAGTATCTGGGGCTGGAATCGGAACAGGCGTTCATGGGCAAGGGCGTGTCCGCCTGTGCCACCTGCGACGGCTTCTTCTATCGCGGCCAGAAGGTCGCGGTGATCGGCGGCGGCAACACTGCGGTCGAGGAGGCCCTGTATCTGTCCAACATCGCCTCCGAGGTCGTCCTGGTGCACCGTCGCGACGCGCTGCGTGCGGAGAAGATCCTGCAGGACAAGCTGTTTGAGAGGGAAAAGAACGGCAACGTCACCATCGAGTGGAATCACACCCTGGACGAGATCCTGGGCGACGACTCGGGCGTGACCGGCATGCGCATCAAGCATGCACAAAGCGGCGAGACGAAGGACGTCGAGCTGATGGGCGTGTTCATCGCGATCGGCCACAAGCCGAACACCGACATCTTCGAAGGCCAGCTGGACATGGAAGGGGGCTACATCCAGGTGCAAAGCGGGCTGAAAGGCAATGCCACCGCGACCTCCGTACCGGGCGTGTTCGCCGCCGGCGACGTGATGGACCATGTCTACCGCCAGGCGGTCACCTCCGCCGGGACCGGCTGCATGGCCGCACTGGACGCGGAGAAGTACCTCGAAGAGAACGGCTGAGTCGTGAGCGCCGAGGGCGATACCCGGACGACCCCGCCGGAAGAGCCGGCCGAACGCATCGAGCTGCGCGACGGCCTGGCCGATGTGGACCCGGCCGCCTGGGACGCCCTGACCGGCGGCACCGAGCCGTTTCTGCGCCATGCCTTCCTGGAGGGCCTGGAGCGCCACGGTTGCCTGGGGCGGCAGTTTGGCTGGTTCCCGCAGCATGTGCTGATCTTCCGCGACGAGCAGCTGGTCGCGGCCGCGCCCGCCTACGCCAAGACCAACAACTACGGCGAGTTCGTGTTCGACTTCGCCTGGGAGAGCGCGTGGAACCGCCACGGGCTCAACTACTATCCCAAGCTGGTCGTCTCCGTACCCTACACGCCGGCCACCGGGCCACGCCTGCTGGTGCACCCGGAGGCACCGGACTTCGATCACCTGCGCACCCTGCTGGTGCGCGCACTGGTCACCCGCGGGCGCGAGCTGAATGCCTCGGGCGTGAACATCCTGTTCCCGAACGCGGACGACCTCGACGTGACCCGCGAGATGGGGCTGGCCGAGCGCATGGGCTGCCAGTACCACTGGAGCAACGCCGACTACGCCAGCTTCGACGACTTCCTGGCCGCGCTCAGCTCGAAAAAGCGCAAGAACATCAAGCGCGAACGCCGCCGCGTCACCGAGGCCGGCATCGAGTTCCGCACGCTGACCGGGGCCACCGGATCGCCCGAGGACTGGGCGCGCTTCCACCGCTTCTACGTCGACACCTTCGAGAAGCACATGGGCATCCCGACGCTGTCGGAGGCCTTTTTCGTGGAGACGGCGGCGGCACTGGGCGATCAGGTCGTGCTGTTCGAGGCAAGACGCCCAGGCGAGGCCGGGGACGACGAGACCATCGCCGCGGCCCTTTGCTATCGCAGCCACGACACCCTGTACGGGCGCTTCTGGGGCTGCACCGAGGAGATGGCCGACCTGCACTTCGAGACCTGCTACTACCAGGGCATCGAGTTCTGCATCCGCGAGGGCCTGGCCCGCTTCGAGCCCGGCGCCCAGGGCGAGCACAAGATCCCGCGCGGCTTCCTGCCCACGCCCACCTACTCCGCCCACATGATCCTGACCGAGGGCTTCGACCAACCCGTGCGCGACTTCTGCGAACGCGAGGCCCAGCTGATGCGCACCCAGTGCGAACGCCTGCACGAACACTCGCCCTACCGGCAGGTCCAACCCGACGATGCACCCCAGAGCTGACCGACGCACGCCTGTGGGAGCGGGCTCGCCCGCGAAGCCCCTGCCCGCGCTGGAGCCCGCCACCGAACATTCGCCTGCAAGCAGGCTCCCACGGAACACGGGCCTCCCATCGGGTGCGCCAACAGGGGGCACCCCATGACCGGCGGCCCGCAGATCACCCTGCCCTGGCTGGACCCGGAGCACCCGGAGGCGCCGTTCCCGGACCCGGCGCATGCCCTGCGCGATCCGAATGGCCTGCTCGCGGCCGGCGGCGATCTTTCCGTGCCGCGGCTGCTGAATGCCTATCGCTCCGGCGTATTCCCCTGGTTCGAGGCCGGGCAGCCGATCCTGTGGTGGAGCCCGGACCCGCGCGCGGTGCTGGAGCCGGGCCAGTTCCGGATGCACCGCAGTCTGAAAAAGGCGATCCGCAATCGCGGCTATACGGTCAGCTTCGATCGCGCCTTCGAGGCCGTGATCCAGGGCTGCGCCGGGCCCCGCGAGTATGCCGAGGGGACCTGGATCACCGCGAGCATGCAGCAGGCCTACATCGCCATGCACCGCACGGGCCACGCGCATTCGGTGGAGGTCTGGGACGGCCCGCGCCTGATCGGCGGGCTCTATGGCGTGACCGTGGGCCGCCTGTTCTGCGGCGAGTCGATGTTCTCGCGCGAGCGCGACGCCTCCAAGATCGCGCTGGCCTGGCTGTGCCGCCACCTCGTCGCCTGGGGCTGGCCCCTGGTGGACGTGCAGATGGAGACCGAGCACCTGCGCAACCTCGGCGCCATCAACCTCCCCCGGCGCGAGTTCATCGCACGCATCCGCGAGATCGCGCACGCGCCCGAGGCACCGGGGCCCTGGCGCGTCGATCCCGGCCTGAGCCCGCTCGACCCTGACTGGAACACCGCCCCGTAGCACGGGCGTCGCAAGTGCACCTTATGGGAGCGGCCTGTGGGAGCGGGCTTGCTTGTGGCAGGGCCCTGTGGGAGCGGGCTTGCCCGCGAATGCCTTTTGCCAAGGTCCGACGCGGGCAGGGGCTTCGCGGGCAAGCCCGCTCCCACAGACCTCTCCCACAGACCTCTCCCACAAGCAAACCCACTCCCAGAGCCCTGCCACACAACCCCCTCACCACCCGCCCTTTGCAGCGACCGGGGGTGCTTTATACTCCCGGCCACTGGGGGACCGAACGGGAGATTCGGGTGGGCAAGGCAGATCAGGGGGAATGGCGGGCCATGGCGCTCAACGGGCTACGAGTGGGCCTGCTGCTGGCGCTGGCCGCGATCACGGCGGGGTGTGCGACGCTGGCGCCATCGCCGCCGTCGGACCAGAGCAATATCTGCGAGATCTTCCGCGAGCAGCCGCGCTGGTACGACTACGCCCGCGACTCCGAACGCGAATGGGGCACCCCCATCGCCACCCAGATGTCGTTCATCCAGCAGGAGTCCTCGTTCCGCAGCCATGTGCGCCCGGACCGCGAGCGGTTGCTCGGGGTCATCCCGTGGCGCCGGCCCTCCTCTGCCTATGGCTATGCGCAGGCGCAGGACCCGGTCTGGGGCGAATACCGCGAGGATGCCGGCAGCATGATGGCGCGACGCACGCACATGAAGCACGCGACCGACTTTATCGGCTGGTACAACGTCCGCACGCAGCGCATTACCGGCGTCTCGTTGCACAACCCCGAGCACCTGTATCTGGCCTACCACGAGGGCCAGGGCGGCTATAACCGCGGCAGTTACCGCAGCAAGCCGCAGGTCCAGGCAGCCGCGCGTCAGGTCGCGCAACGGGCCAGCCGCTACGAATCCCAGCTGCAGGGCTGCGAGTCCGAGTTCCGCTGCCGCCGCTTCTACCAGTTCGGGCCGTTCTGCCGACAGTAGCCGTAGCCGTAGCCGAACGGAACGCGCTCAACCCCCGTCATCGCGAGCCAAGCGAAGCGATCTCCCAACGCAGGAACCGATGCTGGGGCTGACTCGGCAGACTGCCGCGTCGGCTGCGCCTCCTCGCAGTGACGGGGGATCGCGGACGACGCGATGGTGATACTTGAGGGAACCTTGGCCCCTGTGTTCCAGTCTTCCGGGACAGCCCCCCTTTTGCCGAGACAAGGACGCACCATGAGCGACAATCCCACCGCAGGCTTTCGCTTAAACCACACCATGCTGCGCGTGAAGGATCCGCAGAAGGCGCTGGACTTCTACCAGCGAGTGTTCGGCATGCAGCTGGTCAAGACACTGGACTTCCCGGAGTTCGAGTTCACGCTCTACTTCCTGGCGCAGCTCGGCGAGGACGAACCGCACCCGCCCAAGGATGGCGGCGAGGCCACCCGCTGGATGTTCAGCCAGCGCGGCATCCTGGAGCTGACCTACAACTACGGCACGGAGAAGGACGCCGACTTCCACTACCACGACGGCAACGAGGAGCCGCAGGGCTTCGGCCATATCTGTTTCTCGGTACCCGATCTGGATTCGGCCGTGCGCTGGTTGGACGAGAACAATGTCGAGTTCGTGAAGCGCCCGGACGAGGGCGGGCTGAAGGACATCGCCTTCGTGAAGGACGTGGACGGCTACTGGATCGAGATCCTGGAGCCGGCGCGGCTGACCGGGCTGGGGCGATAGCAGGCCCAAACCTGCCGCGACACACTCGTTTGCGCGCGGGCGCTATTTTTTGTTGCGTAGGCGCAGACATATTTCGTGCCGCAATTCGTGTATGATGCGCGCTGAGTAGATTCATCCGATTTTCGCCGGGCCTTTGTTCCGGCCCGCCCGAGTACCTCCAGCATGTCCGAATCCCCCTCCTTCGCCGAACTCGGTCTGTCCGAGTCGTTGGCCCGTGCCCTGTTGCAACTGGGCTTTACCACCCCGACCCCGGTCCAGGCCGCGTGTATCCCCGCCCTGCTGGCCGGCGACGACGTGCTGGGCGAGGCCCAGACCGGCACCGGCAAGACCGGCGCCTTCGGCCTGCCGCTGATCGACTCGGTCGATCCGGCGCAACGTCGCGTGCAGGCGCTGATCCTGGCGCCGACCCGCGAGTTGGCCGGCCAGGTCGCCACCGCCCTGGAGGGCTTCGCGGCCAGTATCGACGGGCTCGAGATCCTGCCGGTCTACGGCGGCCAGCCGATGGGCGTGCAGATCCGCGGCCTGCGCGATGGTGCACAGGTCGTGGTCGGCACGCCCGGCCGTGTGGTCGACCACATCAAGCGCGGCACGCTGACACTGGATGCGCTGCGCATGGTGGTGCTGGACGAGGCCGACGAGATGCTGCGCATGGGCTTTGTCGAGGAGATCGAGTGGATCCTCGAACAGACCCCGGCCGAGCGCCAGACCACGCTGTTCTCCGCGACCATGCCGGCGCCGATTCGCCGTATCGCGCACCGCCACATGCGCGAGCCGCAGGAGATCCGCATTGGCGCGGGCAACGAGGCCGGCACCGACATCGACCAGAGCTACTGCCTGGTCGACCAGCGCCACAAGACCGAGGCCCTGGGCCGGATGATCGAGGTGGAGCCGGAACTGGACGCGGCGATCGTTTTTGCCCGTACCAAGGCCGCGACCGCCGAGATCGCCGAGGCCCTGAACGCCCAGGGCGTGCAGTCCTCCCCGCTCAATGGCGACATGGAACAGGGCGAGCGCGAGCGCGTGGTCGCCGATCTGCGTGATGGGCGTCTGGACGTGATCGTGGCCACCGACGTGGCCGCCCGCGGCATCGATGTCCCGCGCATCACCCATGTCTTCAACTACGACGCCCCGGGCGATGCCGAGGTGTACGTGCACCGCATCGGCCGTACCGGCCGCGCAGGGCGCAAGGGCCGCGCGATCCTGTTCCTGGAGCCGCGCAAGCGGCGCATGCTGCGCGATATCGAGCGCCTGACCGGCAAGCCCGTGCGCGAGCAGAAGGTCCCGGATCGCGCCGCCGTGATCGCCCGCCGCGAGGAGCGCCTGGCCGAGCGTCTGCAGGCCGAGCTGACCGGCGAAGCATCGCCGCAGCTCGACGCCCTGCTGGACCGGCTGCTGGCCAACGGCCAGATGGGCGAACGCGATCTCGCCCGCGCGCTGCTCGCCCTGGCGACCCAGGGCACGCCGCTGGATGGCACGCCCAATGCGCACGATCCCGTGACGGCGGCCGCCAGCCGTCCCGAGCGTGACAGTCATCGTGCGGATCGCAACCGTGACCGCGCCCCCCGCCCCAGCCGCGGCAAGGACCGCGGGCCGGAAGCGGACATGGTGCGCTACTACATGCCGGTCGGGCGTAACCACGGCATCGCCCCCGGCGCGATTGTCGGGGCCCTGGCCAACGAGGGTGGCCTGAACGGCCGCGACATCGGCCGGATCGGCCTGCAGGACGACCACAGCCACGTGGACCTTCCGGCCGCGCTGGACGAGGCCGCGGTGCGCCGCCTGGGCAATATCCATGTCGCCAACCGGCGCCTGGAGATGGGTCGCTCCGTCCCGACTCGCGACTCGCGTGCGACCGAGCGCCACGCCCCGGCTGCGCGCAAGCCCCACGGCCCCGGCAAGCCGGCCGCCAAGCGGCGTGGCCCGGCCCCGGCCAACGGCAAGCGCCCGGCCTATGCGGCCGCCGGAAAGCCGCGCAAGGCGCCGGGCCGCAAGGCCGCCGCCAGCCGCGGTGACGGCACCCTGTCGGTCAAGCGCCGCTCGGCCTGATCCCCGCCAGGACCCGTGCGCCGGTCAACAACGGCCGGCGCGCGATTGCTTAACTCAGTAGCGCATCCACGATGTCGGCCAGGCTATCCGCCAGACCGGCACCGGGGTGTTGTGCCCGCTGTTCGTCGCCGTCCTGATACTTGCCGGTGCGCACCAGACAGGCCGCCAGACCCGCGGCGCGCGCGCCGTCCACGTCCCCCGATACATCGTCGCCCACCATCAGCACCTGCTCCGGTGGCAGATCCAGGTCCGCGATCGCCGCGTGGAACAGCCGGGCATCCGGCTTGCCGAAGTTCTCGGCCTCCAGATCGGCCGCATACTCCAGTGCGCGTACGAACGGGCCGATATCCAGCGACAGGCCATCCGCCTCGCGAAAATACCGGTTGGTCCCCATCACCCATAGCGGCGCGCCCTCCATCAGCACGCGAAACGCACGGTTGAGCACCGCGTAGTCGAACGCGGCGCCCATATCCCCCAGCACGACCACATCAGCGTCGCCCGTGGGCACACCCTCGAACTCGGGTTCCAGCGCCGGGTGCACCAGCAGCAGCGGGGTGCGTGACTCGGCCTCGAGCCGCTCGCGGATGGCGGAGGGGGCCGTCGTCAGCTGCGCGGACTCGAACGCGAAACCGAGGCCGGCCAGCTTGTCGATAATGGCCGCGCGTGGCTGGCGCGTGGTGTTGGTGATCAGCCGGATCGGGAGCCCGGCGGCCTGCGCCCGCTGCACCGCCTCGATGGCGCCGGGAAGGGCCTCGTCGCCCACGTACAGCACGCCGGAGAGGTCCAGCAACAGCGCGCGGACCTGCTCCATTCCCTCCGGCATAGAGTTAAGCATGAGTATCCCCCTTGCCGCGGTACGTCACGCGGTATCCGGCCGGAATCCGTGTGCCCCGGCCCGGGGCACGGGTGCGCCCCTTCACCCGATTCAACGCCGAATCAGGCGATGAAGCAACTCGAACTTGCCGTTGGTGTGTTCGGTCCGCCCGGCGTCGTTGCGCCACTCCCAGCGACTGCCCGGGAACAGCGCCCGCATATCGGCCATCTCGCAGTGAAACGGCGGCCCGCCCTCGCGCCCGGTCTGCATGAAGCACGCGAACAGCTCGCCGCCCGGGCGCAGCCAGTCATGCAGCTGCTGCTCGTAGGCGGGCCACTGCTCGGGCGGGATCGCGCACAGGGAGGTCTGCTCGTAGACGCCATCCACCGGCGTCTCCGGCTGCCATGCCAGCATGTCGGCCTGGACGACCTCGGCCGCGAGTCCCTCGCGCCCCAGCTGTTCGCGCAGCTGGCGCACCGGGGTGGGCGCCACATCCAGACCGATCGGGTAATACCCGAGGCGCGCGAGGGCCGGGACCTCGTGCCCGAAGCCGCAACCCGGCACCACGATCCGCGCGCCTGGCGCCAGGTCGGTGATCGCCAGCCAGGCCTCCAGCGACGGGCTGGGGCCACCGCGATCCCAGCGCGTGGATCCCTCCTGATAGCGGGACTCCCAGTCGGCCTCCGCATCCAGGACAGCGTTAACGGCGGACGACTCTTCGGAATTTTGCATCTCTCTCCTTCCCTGCGGACGATGGAACCTCTATGGGAGGCGCTGATCCAATCGCACCTTCGCGTTGGTACCCAGGTTTTCCCAGACCAGAGGCGTCGTACAGCGTTAGAGATTCTACCGCGCACGCGGCCCAACGCAGGATCAGGGAACCTGGGCACCAACCCCGCGGGGCTCGGCCGCCTTTGCGCGCGCACGGCGTTGCGGCTCCCTTGTGCAGAATGACTGCACGGCAGTCACCGCGCCTTGTTCGCACGCAAAAGCGACTCGAGCGCGAAGGCGCGATTGGACCAGCGCCTCCCAGATGATCGACCCTACCAACATGAAAACGACTCAATGGAGACGCCGATGGACCGCAACGACCTGCCCTACCGCATCCACCGCCAGGAACTCGGGCCAATGGAGAACTTTGTCTACCTGATCGAGGACCTGGCCAGCCGCCGCGCGGCCGTGGTGGACCCGGCCTGGGAGCCGGACGCGATCCTCGGCCAGGCGCGCGAACAGGATGTGACCATCTCCGACATCCTGCTGACCCACAGCCACCACGACCACATCAACGGCGTCGAGGCGATCCTGGAGCAGTACCCGAATGCCCGATTGCATATTCTCAAGCCCGAGGCCGAGTTCTGGGGCAAGGAGCTGGAACGCCCGGAACTCCACCACGGCGGCGACACGATGAAGCTGGGCGATACCGAAATCCGCTTCCTGCACACGCCCGGCCACACCCCGGGCTCCGCCTGCTTCCACATGCCGGCCGGCGACGACCTGATCACCGGGGACACGCTGTTCGTGTTCGGCTGCGGCCGCTGCGACCTGTCCGGGGGCGACCCGGAGCAGATGTTCCATACCCTGAACGGGCTGCGCGAGGGACTGCCGCCGCATACCTGCATCCACCCGGGGCACAACTACGCGGAGGAGGCCGAATCCACCCTGGCGGAACAGGATGAGGGCAACCCGTTCCTGCACTTCCACGACAAGGACGAATTCGTCCACTACCGCATGCACGAACACGACCGGGTGCGCTCCACGCCCTACCATCCCATCCCGCGCGGCTGAGCCAAATGCCTCATGGCGCTTGCATCCCTCGGGACCAATCGCGATAATGCGCGCCTTCAGTCGATGCGCCCGTAGCTCAGCTGGATAGAGTACCTGGCTACGAACCAGGTGGTCGGAGGTTCGAATCCTTCCGGGCGCGCCATATTCCAGAGAAAGGGATCAGTGACTTACAGTCGCTGGTCCTTTTTTCGTTTTGGGGCAGGTCGCGTCCCGTGACACTCTCGTGCCACTTCTGTGACAAACCCGTAATACGCAGTTTGGCTACTCGTGCCCTACGAGTACCTAGCTTCGTGACTCATTCCGTACCTTGTGGCTCGTAAGAAGCCCTCCGAGCGCATCCCAGCGGCCTGTCCTCAGGAGCGGTGCGACGCATCTCCTTCGTCAACAAACTCAACCAGTTCTTCGATGCGGCATCTGAAGTACTTGCACAGGCGGTCCAGTGTATCCGTACCGACGTTATAGCCTTTGTTGTTGGCGATCTTCGAAAGCGTAACGCGGTGGACCCCTGCCTCCTCAGCAATTTCCTTGAAGGTCACCACCCGTCCCTCTTGATACTCCTTCTCCGCTACGAGCTCTTTCAGCTTGATGCGTATAGCCATGACGCCCGAGCACTCCATTTGTAGTTGACACGCTACATCGATTGTGTACGATCGACATTGTGTGAAGCGCACACGCTACACACGAAACGAATGGACTTCATCGATAAGAGGGACGATACATGAGCTACACGTACCTGACCACAGAAGGTCTCGCCGAACGGATCCACTACGACACGCGCACGATCCGTGAACGCCTCAAGGACAGCGTCCTCATTGAGGGAATTCACTACTTCCGGCCATTCGGCGGTCGCAAGATCCTTTTCATCTGGGAAACGATCGAACGCGACATGATGGATACGGACGGCGGGGTGCCCGCCATCCCCATGGCCAGCGGGGGAGCGTGTCATGGCTAGAGTGCGAGCCAGAAAAGACACCGGGAAGCTCTACTTCGACTTCTTCTACAAGCACGTCCGGTGCCGCGAGTGCACAACACTAGATGACACCGCAGCCAACCGGCGAAACATGGAGAAAGTCGCAAAGAAGATCGAAGCCGAGATCACTCTTGGCACCTTCGAGTACAGCCGGTACTTCCCGAACAGTAGCCGAGCAGCCAAGTTCGCTACGGAGGCAGCAGCACCCACTGCCACCGACGTAATCGACCAACCAGGGAGCACTCCACTGTTCCGTGATTTCGCCGAACAGTGGCTGCAAGAAAACGAGGTCGCCTGGCGCTTCAAGACGCTGGAGACCAACCGCGGCTCCCTGCGACGGCACCTGTTGCCCTACTTCGGTGATCAAAGGGTCAGCGACATCAGCAAAGCGGACATCCTTGCCTTCCGGTCCGAGCTCGCCAAAGTTCCAGGCCGGAAAGGCAACGCGACCCTGTCCCCAAAGACCATCAATCACACCCTCGGGGTGCTCTCGATGGTCCTGGCCGAAGCCGCTGACCGCTTCCAGTTTACGTTCCCGATGAGCAATCTAAAACGGCTCAAGCAACCTCGGAAGGAGATCATGCCATTCACGTGGGAGGAAACGCAGCAGATCATCAATACGGTCCGAGACGACTACCGCGACTACTTCATCGTGCGACTTTTCACCGGACTGAGAACCGGGGAAGTGCACGGCTTGAAGTGGAAGTACGTGGACTTCGAGAAGGGCCAGATTCTGATTCGCGAGACATACAACCAGGGACGCACGGAATACACCAAGAACGACGGCTCACAGCGTGAGGTGGCCATGTCTTCCGTGGTCGCTGATGCCCTGCAGCGACAGTTCCGAGCCACTGGCAAACAGGAATACGTCTTCGTCACGAAGGCCGGCCGGCCACTGGACACGAAAAACGTCACTCAGCGCGTCTGGTACCCCTTACTACGCCATCTCGGGCTTGAGCCTCGCCAGCCCTACCAGTGCCGGCATACCGCCGCCACGCTTTGGTTGGCGTCTGGAGAGAACCCGGAGTGGATCGCCAGGCAACTGGGCCATACCACGACCGAGATGTTGTTCCGCGTGTATTCGCGCTACGTCCCAAACCTGACACGCCAGGATGGTTCCGCCATGGATCGTCTCCTGCGTTCTCTTCAAGGCAACGCCGAAGAGCACACGGAGGTGCGCAATGAAGGCTAACGACGTTCAAGAACTGCAGCGACTGGTCGGGATGGATGACATCGCACGCCATGAGCCTGTCATCTTCGCCGCACGGGTCGAGATCCAGTGCGAAGGCCGCGCGCCTAGCGGAGAACCCTACTACCGACTTCGGATCTACGATTCGACCGGTTATTTCACGGCCTTCGCGAGGATTCGAGACTGGGAGGGCCATCCCTTGGGAGGAGGTCAATTTCGATCCCTGGCCCTCCACACCATCGAAACAGAGCGCGGACATCGGCACGTTGTGGCTTATCCAGAGGTCGGGTCGGCACTGCCCGACAAGGGGCCACTGGATCTTCTCCCTGTCCACCACGCACCCGAGTCCGGCAGCCTGCAGCGCCTGGTCAATGTGGTCGAGAACCTTTCTATCGAGTCCTACCGAGAATTTGTCCGTGAGGCACTCTCGGATCAGGAATTCGCTATCCAGTACCTCACGCTCCCGGCATCCAAGCGATGCCACCATGCCAAGACGGGCGGGCTGATCGCCCACAGCCTCGAGCTGGCCGAAGCGGTAAATGCGGTGGGTCGGGCCATGGCATTGCCGACGCTTCAGACGGAAGCCGGCATACTCCTGGCCCTGATGCATGACATTGGCAAGATCGTCCTTGCTTCGGAAGTCGCCGAACGGGTACCCACTCGCTCTCATGAAGAGCTCATCGAATATGCTCTTCAGGAACCGCTGCTTTCCTCAAAGCAAATGGACGCAGACGCCTATCACACGCTGTGGGCACTCATCGTCGCCTACCGCAACGGCGACAGCTATTCAGCACCAATGGCAACGGTTGTGCGAGGCCTGGATGGCTGCAGCGCACAAACGGATGCGACCGTGCATGGCTCATCTCAGGCGCGGGTCCATCGGTATTGGCAATCTCCCTGCGGCGGTCGCAAAGTCTGGGTTCCGCCCCTCTTCAACCACGACACCCGTCGCCGCGCCGAATCACGTTAACAACTGGACCCCAGATACCCCTACTCCATCCATGCGGGGATCTGGGGCCTCTCCTGGCCTCCATCGACTTGGTTGGCCAATCCACCGCTAAGCCGCTACCAGGTCTTCGCGGACTGCACGGCGCAGCCAATGTGGGCAACGGCATCGGAAACCGCGCCGGTTCAACCTGCTCGCATGCAATACGGGAAGGTCACCCCAACATAACGACCCATTAATAAACATTTCGGCGTCTCGACGCGGATCCCGGGGAGCCTAGGGAGCCGCAGAAAAAGCCAGTGATTCCGCGGCGCAGGGTTGTGCTACCCATGGATCGATCGCGCCAGTGACTAATCCATGGAGCATGCCGCGGACATGCGCCTCGGCGCAGCGCCCTGAAACGTGCGATTCACTTTTTCGAAGTAAGCCGGTACTCGTGTTTTGCCTTCTCGCCCCCGGGCGCAATACGCAAGAATTGCCCTGATCGTTTTTCTTTTCGGAGGGGGTCATACGCGCACGGCCTAGTATTGGCTGTTGTGACAAGATCAGACTTCTTCCTCACAATCTTTCGGGTAGAACAAGGCTGTGACAAAAATTCGATCCGTCAAGCGCCGCGGCCGCCAAGGCGGTTCAACTCCTCGTGTACGAACTCCTTGAACACACGCACACGGGCCGGTGCATGACGGCCCGCAACGGTGATGGCGTAAAGCTGGGCACTGGCCACCGTCCAGTCCGGTAGCACCGCCTGTAGCCGATTGTCTTCCAGTGCGGGAGTGGCCACCAGGCCGGGCATTGGCCCGATGCCGCCGCCGGCGAGCACCACGCGAGAAGCGCTGGCCAGCTCGCTGGTCTGGACGGCGGGCCTGAGCGCGACGCGCTCGACCCGGCCGCGCCGGGTCAGCGTCATGGCAGCCGTACTCATCAGGTCCCGGGCGACGACCAGATCATGGGACGACAGATCCCCGGGCACTTGGGGTTCGCCACGCTCGCCGAGATACGCCGGGGTGGCATACAGGCGCACGTCCAGGTTCACCAGTGGAATCGCGCGATACTCCATGTCCGGGAGATCGCTGCTCGCTCGCAGGGCGATATCGATCCGGTGCGAGGTGAGATCCAGGGCGCTGCTGGTCAGGAGCAGCTCCACCGTGATCTGCGGGTATTGCCTGCGGAAGCCGGTGATGATTGGCGGCAGGAGATCCACACCCAGGTCCGCCGGCGCGGTCACCCGCAGATGACCCTGTGGCAGTGAGCGTGCCTCGCTGGCCGCCTCCGCGGCATCGCCCAGTAGAGATAGGGCGTCCCGCGCCTTGGCGTGAAAGGCGAGCCCTTCCTCCGTGGCGCTCACCGCCCTGGGGCGGCGGGCCAACAATGTGGTGGAGAGCCGCCCCTCGAGGCGGGTAACGCGCCGGCTGATCGCGCCCTTGGTCTCGCCCAGCCTGCCGGCGGCGGCCGAGATGCTGCCGAGTTCCACGACGGTGCAAAACGCGCGGATGTCGTCGAGCGAGCCGCCAAGCTCCTGCGGATCTGCTACGCCCGCCCGCTTTTGCGTTTCCATTTTGTCAACCATAAGTTCCGAGTTTACAGACTTACAACTATTCGACAACCAAGGCAGGATGGTCCCCGTGGTCGCAACGGAAACGACCGGTTCAACAACAGGAGACATTCCCATGGCAACGACAACTTCCAATCCATCACTTTTCCGGGCGCTGCAGGGGCCCGCGGCCCTGGACAGCCTGGCGCCGCTGGCCTGGCCGCTGGTGCGTATCACCGCCGGGCTGCTGCTCATCCCCCACGGCGCCCAGAAGCTGTTTGGCTGGTTCGGAGGCCACGGCCTCACGGGAACGGCTGAATACTTCGGCGGCACCCTGGGCTTTGAGCCGGGGCTGCTGTTTGCGCTGGCGGCCGGGATTATCGAGGTCTTCGGCGGGCTATTGCTGGCCCTTGGGCTGCTCACTCGGCCGGTGGCGCTGGTGGTCGCGGCATTCCTGGCGGTGACGATAACCGTGCACTGGTCCAGCGGGTTCTTCTGGACCGAGGGCGGCTTCGAGTTTCCCCTGATGTGGACCTTGGTGGCGCTGGCGATCTTCTTCCGCGGCGGCGGCCGGTGGTCGCTGGATGCGGCGCTGCGGCGGTAAATCCCGGGCCCGTGTGGCAACCGCGATCAGCCGGCGCCCACATCCAACGGTAATCAGTAGCCGAAAGTTTCACTGCAATAGAGCATTCAATTTGAAGAGGAACATGGACATGAGCATCAACGACAAAGTCGCTTTGATAACGGGCGCGGGACAGGGTATCGGCCGGGCAATCGCGCTGCGCCTGGCCAACGACGGTGCGGATATCGCCATCGTGGATATGAATGAGGAAAAGATGCAGGCCGTTGCGGAAGTGGCGCGGGCGCTTGGTCGTAACGCCACGACCTTCAAGGCGGATGTGTCAAAGCGCGACGAGGTTTACGCGGCAGTCGATCACGCCGAAAAGGCGCTCGGCGGCTTCGATGTGATCGTCAACAATGCCGGGATCGCAAGCATCCAGGCAATCGCTGATCTTACGCCCGAGGAAGCCGAGAAAGTCTTCAAGGTGAACGTCGAGGGTGTCTTGTGGGGCATTCAGGCTGCCGCCGCGAAGTTCAAGCAGCGTGGCCGGAAGGGCAAGATCATCAGCGCTTCGTCGATCGCCGGTCACGAAGGCTTTCCGCTACTGGGCGCCTATTCGGCAACGAAATTTGCCGTGCGTGCCCTGACGCAGGCCGCGGCCAAAGAGTTTGCCGGAGATGGTATCACCGTGAACGCATACTGCCCCGGCGTGGTGGGCACCGACATGTGGGTCGAGATTGACCGCCGCATGGCCGAAATCACGGGCGCGAAGATCGGTGAGAACTACGACAAGTTTGTCGGCGGCATTGCATTGGGCCGTGCGCAGACGCCTGAAGACGTGGCCGCCTTCGTCGCTTACCTCGCTGGGCCCGATTCTGACTACATGACCGGCCAGGCTCCCATCATCGACGGGGGCCTTGTCTACCGGTGAGCATGATCGTGCGCTCTTGAGCAGGGAGTTGGAAAAAGGCTATGCAGCACCCTGGGATGCGAGACCGCTCGTCATGATTTTTAACGAAATCAGTGAAGGAGAGAACAATGCCCAAGATTGCCATTGTAATTGGAAGCACCCGCCCGGGCCGCGCCGGCGAGTCCGTCGCGCACTGGGTCTACGATATCGCCACCCGGCGGACCGACGCGGAGTTCGCGCTCGTGGACATCGCGGATTTCAACTTGCCGATGCTCGATGAGCCGGTGCCGCCGTCGATGGGGCAGTACTCGCAGCCCCATACCAAGGCATGGGCGGACACGGTTGCGTCCTTCGACGGTTATGTCTTTGTGACGCCGGAGTACAACCATGGCCCTCCGGGCGCCCTCAAGAACGCGCTCGATTTCGTGTTTGGCGAATGGAACAACAAGGCGGCGGGCTTCGTCGGATACGGCGCCGCGGGTGGCGTGCGGGCGGTGGAGCAACTGCGATTGGTGGCCAGCGCGCTGCACGTGGCGCACGTGCGGAATCAGGTCGAGTTATCGCTCTTCACCGATTTCGAGGATATGACTGTGTGCAAGCCGCATCCCAGGAACGAGGAATCGCTTAATGGGATGCTGGACCAGCTAGTGCCATGGAGCGTGGCCATGAAAGCGCTCCGGGAAGGCACGAAGGAGCAACGATGGGAACGCACAGCGTGAATTCACCGGATTTCGGTCCCATTGAGGCCGGGACGCGGATCGGCCACGTGCATCTTAAAGTGGCCGACCTGCAACGCGCGCTGGATTTCTACTGCGGCGTCCTCGGCTTCGAACTGACCCAGCGCTATGGCTCCCAGGCGGCCTTCATGGCAGCGGGCGACTATCACCACCATATTGCGCTGAATACATGGGAGAGCGCGGGAGGCTCCCCGCCACCGGCCGGGACGACCGGGCTTTATCACCTCGCCATCCTCTATCCGACGCGTGCGGCTCTTGCCAATGCCTTGCGGCGCGTGCGGGCCGCCGGGATACCACTGGACGGGGCCAGCGACCATGGCGTCAGCGAAGCCTTGTACCTGCGCGATCCCGACCAGAACGGGGTGGAACTTTACTGGGACCGTCCCCGCGAAGCGTGGCCCCGGAACCAGGAGGGCGACCTGGCCATGGTCACCCGGCGGCTCGATGTGGAAGGCCTGCTTAGCGAACCGGGACTGTAATTGTCGAGCAGTTGCTGACCGCGGTGGACGGTCGACACTGGCGACCAGCGTCCCCGTTCGTATTTTCCTTTGCTTCGGCGTCGGCGATCGCGCCGCTTAGTCGTTTGGCGGAGTACACCGACTCCCGCGGAGGACAGAATCACGATTGTCGAGGGGTCTGACTCCCATGACTCTCTGTCAGTTGCGGATTTCGGGAGGTCCGGAACGAAGGTCGCCCGGGCGTGATCAGGCGAGGAAGGCAATGGATTTTACGAGGGCTTGGCCGTGAGCGCCGGGCTGGAGGCCCAGCCGGTCGGTAAATAGCTGCGTCAACTCCGCCATCAACGTCTGCCCGTCGTCCTGTCGGCAGACGGCAACGACGCACCAAGAAGGAGGGCGCCCTCTTCTTCCGATTCGATCCACGACCTGACCGAACCGGACGATGGGAGCGGCGAGAACGGTTTGCCTCACGCGGTCCACGGGTGAGCCGCATGGACGCGCCGCATTACACCGCCGTCGAGAGCTCGTGCCGCGGTCACGGCCAATTCGCCTCTATGGATTCGCACTGGGCGATGCCGCGCACTGACAGGGTCACGCGCCAGCGTTGTACCCTTAACAAGGGGTCGCCCGGAACCGTGCACACCGCGAGCAATGTATAGATGTGCTGCCGCTCGATATTATGCACCTGAACCCCGTCCTGCATCCCTTCATCGATCGTCTCGGAAAACAACTGGTTCTGCCCACCTTCGATCAGTTTGCACAGGGGTTCCAGGTCCAGCCCCAGCACCTCCTGGACATGTCCCTGCCCCAGCGCCTCCGGCTCCAGAATCAATCGTGTCCTGTAGAGGACCGTCTGCATATCTTCACCGAGCTGCCCCCTCCCCGCGTTGCGCTTGACATTGCTTGGGAGGCGCGCCGGAGGCAAGTAATCGAACCAGGTGAGTTGAGTACCCATCCCCTCGCCGGTAAGAGGTTTCAGAATTCGCGTCTTGGCGAGAGGTTTTCCCTTGCGAATCCATCCCGTGATCCGGTTGACCATTTCGTCATGAAGATAATCCCGTAGCGCGTGGACCAGAGCGATCATGATCAGTAGCGTGATGGTCAGCCTGTGTACGGCCCTTATCGTGTGGAATATGAGTACGGTGAAAAGGGTCATGATCACCATCGTATAGAGCGCCTTCACAGCCCTGTACGTGGCACGCCACAAGTCGGTGGTTCGGGTCTTTGCGACAACCGAGTATTGCAGCAACTTGTGGTACATCGCCATCCGGTTCCACACTTGCGTCGGCGAACCTCGGAAATCCGCCAAATACCCCTGCCGCGCTCTGTATTGGCGCTCCGCATCTAGATAGGCCCGGACCCGTTCGCGGTAGGGTTGACCGACATCGCCAACCTGCACCTTGCTCGCGCACTCCAGGAAGAACTGTTCCGCGTACCACGAGAAATAGATGTCCATTCTTCTGAAGTATGACAGCTGCGCCTTGCTCTCAGGGGGAGACTGTCGCAGTCTGCGCGCAAGGTTTTCGCTGAGCTTCAGTGCGCGCCTCACAATCTCCTCGGGATTGTCGCTGTTCTCGAATCGCTGACGAAGTTGATCCATGGACGCCTGGTAACGCGACAGCCAGGTGCCACATAGCATTTCGTAATACGGCGACAGCAGAGAAATTGATGCATCCTCTAGGCTCGCCTTGTCCTCGGCAGGCAGGCCTAGCAGTCGAAAACCGTGATGCCAGCGCTCCGGCAACGCTCTCGTCCCACCGAGGGCGCGTTCGAGAGACCCTTGGTCATGAGGCGTCAACAGGTAAAGCGTAACCTCATGCTCGCCCACCTTCTTCAGGGCTCGCTCAAGCTGGATGCCAAACTTTCCCTTACGTCTCAACGTGAACAACGAACAAGCCCTCGCGACGCCGGTGTGCCCCACGGTAGCGCAGCACCTACCCTTGAGCCATCCGTACAGCCCCCTAATCGGGGACTCGGATGTACGGCATGTCGTAGCGGCGCCCCGTTAACCGGGCCTCCACCGGTTCCGCAGCCCGCTTGCCCGCAAGGCCTCTTCCCAGCGGCGACGGCAATCTGGCAGTTGCGGCGCGAAGACCGTTGCCATCCGACTCTACGGAATCGGCCCGTGCCTCGCCGCCACTATCCAAGAATGGAAGGTTCACCCCACGACCCTTTGCCAACCCATCCTGCCCGGATGCTCCGGCGCCTCCTTCCTACAACGGATCAGGATCCATGACAGATCGAACAACCCTTCCCGCGAACGAGGACGCGCACAGACCTGTGTCTGTCACGGTCATCTTCCGGAAGTTCCTTGCATTTCCAAGTCGACATAGCCTAGCTCGCACACAACATGATCACTCCGACGGAGGCGTCGGCTTCCGCAGATCCGAAATGGCCATCATGCCGGACGCATGAACGCGTCCGGTTCACGTCGGGCAAATGGCGTCTTCGAGGACAGAATGAGAAAAGGACTTGCAAGGCATGTGTTACGCGTACCGGCCCAAGAAGGTTCGCGGGCGATGCGCAGGCGCCGAGTCGATTAACAGGCCATTACATCCAACCAGTCCAAGGTCCGCGAAACAAGAAGGTCACCACCTGTGCCTGCTCATCGGCCGCATACGACCCGGTCCAGATACGTAATCTGGCGGAGGCTGCCATATCAAAAACCCCACACCATGGCTATGCCGTTTGCACACCTAGATCAGCATGACCTGCCGCGTGCCCGTCCTTGGTCGGCCACTCGCCCCCGATCGGGATTCGCGGCGTCTGCATCTGCGTTGACCGAACAGGGAGGAGCGGTCTGCGCTGCCAGACCTATAAGGTTGAACACTCGCCTGCCCCCGGTACGTTCTGGCAGCCGTCGTTTCGAACTGAACCATCCCGTTCCAAATCCAACCGGCGTGAAACGTGGATGCCATGCACACTGCATCCGCAGGCAGGCAGCTATCAATTGCTTTAGAGCCGTTTGACGGTATTTGTAACGCCACTCCAATGACTTGGCCCCGCTCTTGCTTTGGCTCTATCGGGATAGCCAGATGGTGAACGTGACCTCCAGTCTCATTCTGCACCTGGCGTCCCTTGAGTTGCCTGCACTCGCTTTGTTGCGGGCACGCGAGAACGCCTTAGGAGGATTACGATGATTCGAAACCAATTGAAGTCGTGTGTCACCGCCACCACCCTCTCCGCCGCGCTCCTCATGGCTGGATCCGCAATCGCTCATCCGCCCCACGGTCATGGCAGTGGATGGGAGGTCCCGGAGTCGGAAATCCAGCGTGAAAACCCGATTCCACCCAACGAACATTCGATCGTTCGCGGTCAGTCGCTGTACACGGAACACTGCTTGCGTTGCCACGGCGCAAAACTCCTCGGCGATGGGCCCGACGGCACAGAACTTGATCCTCCCCCCGCGAATCTGATCGAACACGCGCCGCACCATACCGACGGTGACTTCGCATACCGCATCCGGAATGGACGTGGTCCAATGCCTGCCTTCTCAGAGGTCTTAGACGAGCAGGACATCTGGCACTTGGTGAACTTCTTGAAGGACGAGGCTCGCAACGCTTCCCTCGCCGGCTCGGGCGGTCATCCAAACCGTCACAACGAAGACTCGGCTCCGCATGGCGGCCCGCACTAGGTCACCATGTGCCACGCCCGCCGAGGCCGCGCCACGCCTACTCCATCAGCGTGAAGCTGGGTCACGCCCAATATTGTACTGGCGCATCTTGCGCCAGAGCGTGGTGCGGCCGATTCCGAGGGACTTGGCCGCAGCGGTGAGATTCCAGCGGCAGCGCTCGATGCTTTCCTCAATAATCTGACGCTCATGCCCTGCGAGACTGCCATCCGTCGGCACCGCCTTCTCGCGAACCACTGCTGTTTCCTCACCCTGCTCTAACGGTGTGCGAACAGACCGTTGTGGCTGTTGGAGCGCCTCGGGAAGATCAGCGACCGCAATTAGGTGCCCCCGACAGACCGCTGCTGCCCACTCCAAGGCGTTTTCCAATTCGCGCACATTACCTGGATACTCCGCATTGCACAGCACCGACATAGCCTCGTCGGTTACCGCAACACCGTGTGAACCATCCCCGGCAAGACGGGCCAGGATGCCTCGTGCCAGCACAGGAATATCCTCCCTTCGTTCACGCAAGGGCGGTACCTGTAGCCGGGCGACATTCAGCCGGTAAAACAGATCTTCCCGGAACACGTCACGTGCGACCTCTTCTTCGAGATCCGCGTTCGTCGCCGCAATCACGCGCACATCCACCGCCTGAGGAGTGTTGCTGCCCACACGGCGAATCTCACGATCCTGCAATGCACCGAGAAGCTTTGCCTGCATATTTGCCGGCAACGTTCCGATTTCATCAAGAAACAGCGTGCCGTTATGAGCCTCTTCGAACAGCCCCCTTCGCGCCTGAGTTGCTCCGGTGAACGCGCCTTTCGCATGCCCGAACAGCTCGCTTTCCAGCAGCGGCTCAGGCAAGGCCGCACAGTTGACGGACACGAACGGCCCTGCGGATAGCTGGCTGTGATGGTGGATGGCCCGCGCAATGCAACTCTTACCGGTTCCCGTCTCCCCAGTAATCAAAACCGTCAGGTTTGTAGGCGCCACCTTTCGAATCCGTTCCAGTACCTCACACATCGCGGGGCTCTCTGCCACCAGCGCGCCCAGCCCAGAATTACAGGTCTCCTCGTTGCCCGGTTCATGCGCCTCGCTAAGCGATCGGCCCTCGAGTATTTTGCGCACCTTCCAAAGGATCTCTTCGTTCCTCGCCGGCTTGGTGATGTAGTCCGTGGCACCAAGTTTCATCGCCTCGACCGCCGTGTCGATACTGCCGAACGCAGTCATCACGAGAACCTCCGCCCCTGGAGATCGCCGTTTAACCTCTCGCACCACGTCCAACCCGGACATGCCATCCATGCGCAGATCAGTAAGCACCAAGTCGACGGGGCGCTCCTCGAATCGATCCATTGCCTGCTCCCCACTCTCCGCGACGCTCACCCTAAAGCCCTCTTTGGAGAGCAAGAACTCCAGCGTCCGGCGAACGCCCCGCTCATCGTCCACGATCAGCACGCTACCCGTCATAGCTAACCTCCTTCGGCATTGCAGGGGAACGGGGCAGCGGCAGACAGAACGCTACCCGTGTCCCATTGCCGGGCTCACTCTCCAAGTCTACTGTACCGCCCCAGTTCGAAACGATCCGGTGCACGATCACCAGCCCCAACCCCACGCCATCCGGCTTGGTGGTCTCGAATGGCTCGAATACCCGGTTGCGCATCTCGTGCGGGATCCCCGGACCCGAGTCTAAAATCTCGAACCACACCTGCTCCGCTTCCAGCCTCACCCGCAACAACACTGCGCCCTTGCCCTGGGTCGCGGCCGCAGCATTGTCTAGTAGATTGGCCAGGACTTGCTGGATCTCGGCCGCTTCGCCGGTCAAATCTGGCAGGTCCTCCGGGAGCTCTTTTTCTACGACCAGATCGGGAAAGCGAACCGACGCCATCCTCACGATCTGGTCAATCAACGGGCCCAGTTCGAAACACTGCTCGCGGGCCCGCGCCGGGCGGGCGAAATCGAGCGTGTCGGACACTAGATGATTAAGGCGGTTCACTTCGGACTCCATCAATTCAAGCAATTCTCGCCGCTCGGAACCGTCCAGCTGCTCCGATTGCAGCAGCCCCACCGCGCTAGTGACGGTACCCAGGGGATTCCGAATCTCGTGCGAAAGCGAGGCCGCCATTTCACCCAGCGACGCAAGCCGCTCTGATTCCACCAGACTTTGCTGTGCGTTATCGAGCGCGACGAACGCCTGTTTCAGGTCCTTTATTAGTACTGCGGTTTCGATTGCCAATCCTGCCTGCTGCGCGAACAGCATCGTCCGCTCGACAAAGTCACGCTCCCCCCCATTCATCGACACCGGAAGCATCATGTATCCCAGCATGTGTCCGCGTACGTTGAAGGGAGCAATCAATATCGGCGCGTTGTTATCCAGTTCCTCCTCAATGCCATCGAGACCCAGATCTTCGAGGCTACCGGGTGTGAGGCACACGGGAGCGCCACTACCTGCGACTGCTTCGTGGGCACGACGACCGACCCGCAATGCACGCTCGAAGCGCCGCAGATCGTTCGGCCCTTCATGCCGCGCCACGCACCCATGGAGACACTCCGTATCGTCGTCGATGAGGCACACTAATGCAGGGGAACAGTTCAGTAGTTTGACTGCCCCACAACAGACCACATCAACCACCGCATCCAGATCCCGCGCAGCGATCATCGACATCATCGTTTCACCAAGCCCGGTTCGAAACTCTGCGGAGCACTGGCTTTCACGAAAGAGGCGCCCATGATGAATGGCAAACCCGGCCTGCCCTGCTAGCGCCCGTGCAAGCGCCAGCTCGTCCCTCCCCAACGGTGACCCCGCGTCAAGGAGGAGGCCAATACACCCGATCACTTGCCCATCGGCGATGAGCGGTATGTACAGCGCCTCGTTGATCTCTCCCTCATCGACCGCTGCCTGAATGGCGGTTTCCGGAAAGTGTTCGGGTCCGTCTTCCTGCAAAGCCAGATGGAACGAACGTCGCTCACGCACGCAAGTCATTAACATCGGATGGCTCGTTACCGAACAAGTGGCGCCACGAAACCTCGGTCGCTCATCGCGTGCATATTCAGCAACGACAGTCGCCCGACTCTCGTCTTCCGATAACAGATACGCCAGGGCGTACCGCGCTTCTAGCACTTCCGACTCATGCTGAAGCAAGCTGTCGAGGATCCGGTCGAGGTCGATGCTGGAGGTCACCGCGCGCAGCGTCTCGTACATCCCCTTCAGGTGACGATGGCGCTTAGCCAGCTCCTCATGCAGCCTTGCCCGCTCCATTGCGACTGCGGCCTGGTTAGCAAATACCTGAAGCCGCACCGAGTCTTCTTCCGTGGGGGTGTAGTCCGAATCGTAATCAACCTGAATGCTGCCAAGAACGCGCTCTCGGCCCACCAGTGGCTGTACCAGCCTCCGGCTCTGGTCAGTGAAGTTTGGCTCCGCACGCTGCGCATCATGCCCCAAGGATTGGCCCGGCATGCCACGCTCAGCGACGGGCAGGATCTCGACGTCGGCCACGCCCGGCAAACGCCGGGCCGCCCTTAAGATCGAGTGCAGCACGCTCTCGGTATCGAGAGACTGACTGATGTCTTGCAAAATAGCGGCGTGCGCCGCGAGCATCTGGTTGTCGTTCTGGATTCTGCGATTGCTGTCCTCAATCGACTGCATCGCACCGAGCAGGCGCTGATGGTAGATCTCCAACTGCCGAAAGCCCTTCACGAATTCAATCGCAAGCATCACGATCAGCACTGCCACTACGCCAACGCGCACTCCGTGCCAGATCCACCAGTTCACATCCCAAAGCATGGAGTAGGGAAACATGAACTCGCTTTGGGCAAGGAGCAGCGACACAACCGAGAACACAAGGAACAAAGTCTCGCGTGACCGCAAGAACTCAGCAAGAAAGGCGCCCCCCACGAGCACAAACAACACCCCGGCCGCGAGATTCATGGCCACTGCCGCCTGAGAAAATCCCCCGTTGACCAGCATCACGTGGAGGTACTCAGCGAACTGTATCGACAGGAACGCCACCAGCACCGTGCCTATGACCACCGCGGCAAGTGGAGTCGCCGACGCGGGACGGAACCACTCGATTCGCCCGACCAACAGGGACAATCCCAAGAGCAGTGCCCCGGACAGCGCCGACAAAGAGTGAAACCATACGAAGAGAACCGACCCCGGGGAGGCAACAGCGTGGGCCAGAGCGAGTATGCCCATCGTCACAAACGCATAGGCCATGAACGCAAGCCGTGCATTACTGTACCGACGGCCTTCCTGAAACAAGATGAAGGCAACGACCAGTGACAAGAACCCGTAGAAGAGTTCAAGCACGAAGTGTGCCCCGGCGTTGTGGTGCAGGTCCGCTGAAACGGGCGCCACCAGATGCTGCATAATCATGGCGAGCGGAGGCACAAGCACGACCAGCGAAGCAATGCCAAGCTGACCCGCCGGCATACCGCGTTCTGGACCGCCCAAGGGCGTACGTGCCTTGTCAATCAGTCCGTTCCCGGACTTGAATGTCGTTTGGCCCTGATTCAACCGACCCTCCTGCTAACCACCCGCTCACCGCGCCTATCCCAGGCGAAGCGAATACCGGTTAGCACTGGCAACGGCTTTGGCGCGGACGGTACTCAGCTTGTGCCCTCGGCAGACACACGCACGGGCCGCCGTATCCGCTGAAATTGATCCGTGGCGTCGTCGTGATAGCGTAGTTCCAGTGTACCCCACCCCGTGGGACCGTCGACTCTAAAGCCGAACCGTTCCCGAACCGACTCTCCTGGCTCGATCGCGAGCTCATTCCGCGATACTGCACGCAGCCATGCACGGTCGAACCCCAACTCCTCAAGTGTAGCCCGCAAGTTCGTGTGCTCCGGTGAGGCTCCTGAATCCTCCACGACCGGGCTGACGTGGCGGATAAACGAACCATACCCGCTTGGGTCTCGTCCCTCTGGGATGAGCCGGACGCCATTAAGAAGGACATGCACCGCCCGAGTACCGTGGTTTTCTAAAGTCACAGTGACGAAGAGCAAGCCATCGCCTTCGCCCTCCCCTTCGCCTAGAAATACTTCCCGGGCCGTCTCCACCTGCACGTCAAGCGGGTCGCCACCCTGCCCGCAGCCGGCCAGACTAGCCCCGGCCATCACCATCACCGTCGCCGCGAACCTCCGAATCACGTCCGACACCGTTAGTGAGGGGGCATCGAGATAAACAATGGCGCACCGCTGCCACCGAAACGGTGCTTGCGCGCCAGCGCTTCAACATCCGCATCCCTCGGACGCAGATGGACGTAGTACCAGTCGGTGCGTTCCACGATATCGTCTTCGGGCTCAGCCTCGGGGCTCAGGTACATCGTGTTGTCAAAGCGGATGTGCATATAGCCCTCAAGCATCTCGTAGTATTCGTCATAGTCATCCGCCTCCAGCAACACATCCAGGTGGATACGGTCGGACAGATTCACGACCGAGCCAGGCACGCGAGAATTGCCATCCTCGGCTGCCTCAACTGGCACTTCCACCCAGCGCGGACCCACCTGCAGATACCCTCGGACCGACGGCACCATGAAATACATGTCGTTCTCTGGGTAGAGGTTCTCCATCCAGATCGTTACGCGGTAGCGCCCGTCAGGCTCCAACGTGATCTCGTCCAGGTCGGCACGCAGATGGCGCCAGGCCATGCGCTGAAGCTCCTCCATGCGCTGCTCGCGGGCCTCAATCAGGCTACTTTGGTAAGCGCCGAGCCCCCAGTCCAGCATGGTGAAAGAACCGGCAACGATCGCAAACCAGAACAGCACCTTGCCCAGAACGCGTTTCCAGCCATATCGGCGTTTGCCCACCCGGTTACGTGGCTGGCCCTTCCTCTCGATTGGGGACTCGGACGCAGCGTTCATCACGCAGCCTCCTGGAGTGGACGCCCATCGTCGATGCGGATGCATCGCCGGGTGCGCTCACCAATCTCTTGGTCGTGCGTGACAAGTACGATGGTATTCCCCATCGTGTTCAGCTCCTCGAATAGGTACACGATCTCCATTCTCGATTTTCGGTCCAGGTTGCCAGTAGGCTCGTCCGCCAGGATCAGGTCGGGCTCTTTCATCAGCGTCCGCGCGATGCTGACCCTTTGCGCTTCGCCGCCACTCAGTTCGTGCACCATGTGCTTCGCCCGTTTCTCCAACCCCACTCGTTCGAGACATTGGAGTGCGGCCGTACGAGCATCCGCTCTGCCCGCACTAAACGCTCGCGGCAACATCACGTTCTCGATCGCGTTGAGTGATGGCATAAGTCGAGCATCCTGAAACACGTATGAAACGCGCCGTCGACGAACCTCCAGCAGCTGGCGCTCGGACAATTGGTCAATGCGCTGATCAGCGAGCCAAACTTCACCGCTGGTTGGGCGGTCGATGCCACCCATCAGGTTCAGCAACGTCGACTTGCCTGAGCCGCTCGGCCCCATGATGGCGACATACTCGTTCCGACCAATATCAAGATCGACGTCATCGAGCGCGGCAACCTGCTCTTCGCCCGCTTTGTAGACCTTGGAGACACCTTTCAATTGCACGATAGGATCCACATCGACCTCCTTGGTTGGGCTGGCATCAGAGGGCCCGGAAAGCCTCGACAGGGCGTGCGTTGCAGGCACGAAATGCCGGATAGAGCGTCGCCAACAAGCTGGCCCCAAGGGCCGCCCCAACGGCTAGCGCCACGTGTTCCCACTCCCACCGGATCACAACATCGGGCATGACAATCGGCCCGAGCAGGTAGGCGATGCCCACTCCGATCAGATACCCGAGGAGTCCCCCGACAAGACCAATCAATGCAGCCTCGTACATGAATAAACGGGCCAGTTGCGCATGTGAGGCCCCAAGCACCTTCAGCAATCCGACTTCGCGGATACGAGCATGCAGCGATCCCATGATCATGTTGAAAACCGCCATGCAAGCGATCACGAATGCCATAATCACGAACCCCACAACGGTCGTGAAAACATTACTGAATATCGCTGCTTGGGCCGCTGCGATGTCTCGCTGCGAGGTAGCCCTCACGCCAACCACGCCCTGATTGATCGCAAGTTCCGCTTCACCGACGGGACAGTAGGCGCACATCGCGCGGACGCTAATCAGCGATACCTGCCCTTCCCGATTGAAGGCTCGCTGCACCGTCGGCAGCGTGGCGAAGGCCATGTAGTCATCTGGCGAGTTGGTCTCCTGCAAGATTCCAGCGACCCGATACGTCTCGCCGGCAATATCGACCTCGTCACCGACCTGAGTACGCGTCGCCGACGCAAGGATCTTGCCCAACATGATCTCGTCGTCCCTGCGAACAAGGTTCCCCGCATCGACTTCCCACCAGAATTTAGCGATATACTCTTTCCGGGGCTCGATCCCGGCGAACACGATGTCACGCCCTTTCAGCTCCGTCTCGGCATAGACACGAGGCGCGAAGGTCGCCGGATCCACCTGTTCTTGGTCGCCGATAAAGCCTTCGATCAAGATCAGGGCGTCGCGCGCACGCCATCCTTCGACAATGGCCTGCTCATAGACTTCCTGGAGATGCGGAATGGCGTCCTCCGGAATGTAATGCTCTCCGCCGATTCCAAAGCCCTGCAGGCTGGTCTCGTTCGTGGTCGCCGGAAGAATCGTGAGCTGATGCCCGTAGCGGTTGATGGTCTGGGTGAGATCCTGGTATCCACCACCGCCAACGGTGATGGTCGAGATCAGCAAAGCCACGGCAAGCGCAATACCGGAAGCGGTGTAGAGCGTCCGCATTTTTCGCCGGCCAACTTCCCGCAGTGCAATCTGGATAATGTTCATAGCAGCCTCCCATCTTTCATCTGCAGGACACGATCGGCACGGTCGGCAAGAGCGTTGTTGTGTGTCACCATCAACAATGCGGTGTTGTCCTCGTTTAGCGTCCGCAGCAACAGGTCCATCACTTCGGCCTCCGTCTGTTCGTCGAGATCGCCGGTCGGCTCGTCTGCGAACAGCAAGCTCGGCCGATTGATAAGCGAACGGGCGATCGCCACGCGGCGCTGCTGCCCACCCGACAGCTCGCTGGGGAAGCAATGGATCTTCTCCCCCAGCCCTACGGTTTCGAGTAGTCCCTCGGCCTGGGCATAGACGTCCTTGCTGACCCGTTCTCGCCCGAACATGCGAGGCAAGACCACGTTGTCGATAGCGGTCAGGGTTGGAATCAGGCTCGAGAACTGGAACACAAACCCAATCCGCTCGTTTCGTAGTAACGACCTAGGGACATCCCGTTGACTCCACACCGATTCATCCTCGAAGTACACAGCTCCAGACGTGGGCCGGGTAAGGCCGCCCAACATGCTCAGCAAGGTGGATTTCCCACTCCCCGAATGCCCAATGACCGCAACGAATTCACCCGGTGACAGATCGATCGAGACAGCATTTACCGCCTGGATACGCTGGTCTCCGATCACATAGGACTTCGACAGTTCTTCGCCACGTAACAGCATCATTCACCTGCCCGAATCGCGTCGTAAGGTTCAAGTCGTGCGCCCGATACCGCTGGATAGCTCGCACCTAGCGTTGCCACCAGCAGCGCCATGAGGATCGCCGCCATTCCCATCAAGGCAATGTTCTCAACCGGCGGCCAGAGAAACGGGATATTCAGCAGGTCGAGGTGGAAGCCGATCGTGCGGTTGAAGATGCGTAGCAGGATCAACCCCAGTGCGACCCCAGCCACTCCACCAGCAGCCCCGAGCATGGCCGATTCGGTGAGCACTAGATTGAAGACTCGGCTCTTACGTGCCCCAATTGCGCGAAGGAGGCCGAGCTCGCGCCGGCGTTCATTGATGATGGTGGAGAAGATCGCACTGATCATCAGAATGTTGCCCACGATCAGTACGCCCGTGAGCAACGCCGTGCCGGCAAACAGCGCGACCACGTTCTGACGCACGCCGGTCACCACGTTGCCAGCTGCAACAACCGAGATGCCCGAGTTCTGGGCTAGGGCAAAACGCACTCGCTCCGGGTCCGCTCCACTCTCGAGCCGGACCAACACCGCCGAGATGTCCCCTGGTCCGAAACCAAGCTCCACGTCGTCGTAGTCGCGCGATGCCTCCGCCAGTGCGTAGGCTTCGTCAAGGTCCAGGAAAATCGCGTTGTCGGACAGGCCAATGCCCGTGCGATCGAGTTTCCCGTACACAGTGAAGTATTGCCCGTAGTAGTAGACACTCTCGCCCAACTCGAAATCACTGCCGCCGCCGACGACCACGTCTCCGGGCTGCATCTCTCGATCTAGGCGATCACTCACCCACGGCATCACGGTGAAGTCGTTCTCGCGGTCGAAACCGACCAGGAACGCATCACCGACAATGCAGTGCTCCGCATCGGCCGTGGTCAGAAAAAGCTGCGATGCTACGGTGCTAACGCCCTGCAGTGCATTGACCTCGTCTGCGAGGTCGGCCTCCATATAGAAAGTCGACGGTTCACCGGTGAGCAAGGCCCGTTCCATACTGACCATAGTTCCCCTCGGTACCACCATCAGGTCGGCACCGAGCTTCGAAAACCCATGGTCCACACTGCGCTCAATGCCATGCATCAGAGTGGCGGTCGCAAACACCGCCGCCGTCGCGATTCCCACAGCAAGTACTAGCGCGGCCGTACGGAATGGCTTACGAAAGAGATTGTGTGCTGCCAGCGTAAAAAGGTTCATGCCGCCTCCCGAGCATCAATAGAGGGCCGCCGCCTGGCGGCCCTCGTGATACGACGATGTCAGGTCGTGGTGGAACGGCTGATGCGCAGGTCTTCTAGCGTGCGCGGCACAATCACGTTGTCATGGTGGCCCATCGGACTGGGCAGGAAGCCAAGCACCTCATCGGTCTCAGTTTCCATAACCACAATCGCAGACGCCGTGTTCTGGTAGCCGGAGAGCGTACCGATCACGAACTTGCCGTCGTACGTCATCGCCAACGTATGCATGTCGGGGCCGAGGTCGACTTCCTTCAGCAATTCCCAGTTGACCGCGTCGATAACCGCGATACCGTTCGGGGTCGGGGACGGCCACCACATCGTGACGTACAGCTTCTTGGCATCCGGCGTGAACACCATGTGGAACGTGTTCGGGTAAGCGCCACGCCAGTCCGGGCTCTCGACAACGGCTTTCTTGTCCCACTGGCTAGGATCGGAATGATCCGAACTGTCCCACACCATGATGTTGTTCTGGCGCAGGCTGTTCATAAACAGGAAGCTCTTTCCGTCGGGCGAGAAGCCCGCCTGGTGACCGGCGCTGACAACCTCCGGTATTTCCACCGTCCAGGTGTCGTCGTCGACTTTGACCAGCTCCAGCTGAGAAGGCGTGCCCTTCGGTCCGGAAAGAACCGCCACCGGCACCTCCTTCTCGCGGTCAAACACGACACAGACACCCGTCAGCCGCAGGGAGGCGACAGCCCACTTGCCCCGAGGGTCGAATACCAGGGCATCGTTCGCGCAGGCATTGAGCGGGCGATCACCAGAGACCTTGCCCTCTTCGATCTGGAGCTCGCCGCCAGGCACCAATTCCCAGTCAATCTTGTTGCCCTTTGATCCCTGCAGGTCATAGCGGCCGTCAGCCAAAGTCGGCTTCAGGCGCTTGATCGTCATTACGCCACCATCGAGCCAAGCGCGTTCCAGTTCCTTGACGTTGGGATCCCAGTCGAAGTACCAGGCATACCGCACCTTGTCGGTTTCACGGTCGAATTCGGCACAGATGTCCTTCTGGCCGTCGCCCACCGCATAACCATCCGCCTCGGGGTTAACGGTCACGTGTACACCCAACCCCAGACCACTGACCTCAGCGGCATCCCGCTGGAGGTTGATGCGCGTACCGTCGTACTGCATCCGGTAGATCTTCATGCCCTCGCCCGGCTCTTCCACTGTCACGGGCACACCATAGATGAACAGGTTCTTCCCGCCCTGTGTGTTCACAACGAACTCGAACTCCTTGTAGGGGTCCGGGGACGGGAAGGCGGCCATGTGGTGCATGATTGGGCAGGTGTCGCCGTAGTTCCATCCAGCCAACCACGCCATCGTCCACCCGGTGCTGAGGTCGGTCGCAGCGACGGTGCCGGAGAACTTGCCCGGTGCCAGCAGTACGTATTCGCCGAGCTGGTCGTAGAAGTCCTGAAGCTTGATGTACTTGCTCCCGCTACGACCGAACATTTGAGCCTGAGCGTCCTGCGTGACCATTCCGCGGACACTTTCGGGCAGGAACGGGGCGGCAGCCGTGGCCGCGAACGCGGCACCGGTCCCGATCCCGACAGACTTCAGGAACTTGCGGCGGGACTCGGATGGGCCGGTTGCTTCGACGTGACCTTCAGTGGTCTTCGAGGCGATATTCGGATCAGACGGACCCTTGCCGTCAGTATGGTCGGAATTGCTCATGATGACTCCTCCAAATGAGTGATGTACTACCGATTAGCACTGGTGGCCGTTTCTAATGCCGTTCAACCGGCGACCAACAGACCGCGTTCGTTGCGGTGCCCTAGGCCCAGCGAAATTCATGCCAATCGGTCTACATCGCGTCGTTCGGTGGTTTCCTTCCGAGCACATCTCTATCGCCACGTTCCGGCCTGAAACAGCTTGTTCCATTTCGGGCCAGCGGTCCGCCTGCCGGAACGAAATCGGAACAAATGCGAGCGCCGGTCTCCTGCAACAAGCCGGTACGTCCGTTAGGCACGCTTTTCGCATGCATACCACCTACCCGCGGCGTCGGGGCTCGGCACCCTGATATCGGCAGCCGCAGCCCAGCACGCCAATTCGATCTACAGCCAGTGGAGGTGAGAGATGTACGCAGTGAGACTAAAGTTGTCGCGTCTGGCAGTGGTGATGCTCGCCACCGTTGGATTACTAGGCGCTCCTGGGGCGGCCGACGCACATGCCAACCTGCGTGCGGCTATCCCCCCCGAAGCCATCGTCGGCAACGGTGCGATCCAGGAGGTGCGCCTCGTCTTTAGCGAGCCAGTCGTGAGCCGCTTCAGCACATTCCGGTTATTTAGGCTGAACCTACCCGAGGAGGGCCTGCGGAACTTGGCCCAACTCAACACCCTGGCTTCGGAGCTGAACGCGAACCCCGACGATACGGTTCACGACGAGGTATCAGTTGAGAGCGATCTATCGTCGCAGGCCGCGGAAGTTAGCCTGAGTACCCGCGCACCGCTGCCCGCCGGGGCCTATGCTGTCATTTGGAAAGTACTTTCCTCGGACGGACACACGACCACTGGATTTCACACCTTCGTGAATGTAGGTGATGCGAAGGCGAGCAAGTAACCCGTGGAATTCACCTGGACAACGCTGGTGCTGGTGGGGCTTGTATTCCTGCTATCGCCGGGGTTCTTACGCCACGGAATTCTTCCTGCTTCGGCGCCAGACCACGTAGTCAACGGCCGCCGGCTCCTTCCATGGGCGGGCGCTGCGATGCTCGCAGCAGGCACCGTGGGCGAGGTAGCACAGGTCGTGTGGACTGCTCTCGGGACCATCGACCTGACGATGACCCTGGCGTACGTCACCGAGACGCGCCATGGGAGAGTGAGCCTGGCCCGACTAGGGCTCCTCGCCACATTCCTCGCTGCATGGCTTCTTCTACCACCGCTATGGCGCCGGATCGGTTACACAGTCGTGGGCTTGGCGCTCGTACTAAGCGTGAGTCTCACCAGCCATGCGGCTGGGGAAGGACGGTATTTCCTGGTGGCGGCCGACGCTGTCCATCTCGCGGCGGTCGCGGTATGGGTGGGCACGGTGGTATCTCTGGCCCTGATGCCTGTATGGGAGTTGCAGACACCACCACCATGGCTAGAGGCAGCCATTCACCGTACATCAGCCGTAGGGCTGGTCGCCGTGGCCGCAATCGTACTCACGGGGGCCTATGGCGTCTGGACCCATTTCTGGAACCCAATGCAATTGTTCGGAACACCGTATGGGCAAGCATTAGTGATCAAACTGATAGTAATAGCGCCCATCCTGGGACTGGCTGCACTTAATCGATGGATACTGGCGCCAAAGGCCACCGATCATGGCCAGATCAGGCAACTCGGATGGTCCATCCGTATCGAAGCGGCTCTCCTCATACTGGCGCTAATCGCTGCCGCCCATTACGTCACTCGATCGCCACCCGGGGAACCTTCGACTCTCCTCGAACCTGTTGAGGTCGAAGAGGCTCTCGGACCCTACTACATCCATGCCGTCTTTCTTCCCTCGACACCGGGGTTCCGGCTGCAACTCGAAATCACTGACGACACGGCATTACCAGTGGCGGCCGAGCCCGAACCGCGACTGGTGCTCGATATGATCGACCATCGCATGGTGCCGTTGCAGCCTGCCGTCGAGCCTATCGGGATCGGCGAGTATCAGGCCCATGATGTTTTCACGATGCCGGGCCGCTGGCAGGCCCGCCTGGAGATAGGCGACGATGCCCTGACTATTTTCCTCGACGCGAGGCCGTAAATAACTATCCCAAGATGGGCCAAACCGACGGCCCCTGCATCGTCTGGCTCCTCTTGCGCGAAATCCTCTTGCTTCGTCCGCCACGGCCACTTATGCACCCGCTGTTCCAACCGACAGACGGGTCCGAGACACGACGGCCGTGGACCTGCTCACCCCTCGGGGGAACCCAATGAAGGGCATTCCCCAATCTCTCAAGCCAACATTCTGACTGACTGGAGAAAGAACTATGGGAATCGGCGGTATTAGTGTCTGGCAGCTGGTGATCATTCTCGTGATCGTGCTCCTCCTTTTCGGTACCAAGAAACTTCGCAACGCAGGAGGTGACCTCGGCAGTGCCGTGCACAATTTCCGCAAAGCGGTGAAGCACGAGGATGGCGGAACAGCCCCGGATACCACCAGCAACGCCTTGCAACATGAGGAGCAGCCCCAAACGCGAGAGGGCGAGGACAGCGCCGAACCACTGAACCAACCCCGCGAACGGGACTGAGCGCCGACCCTTCATCACACCGACCACGTGCGTTCAAAACGTGCTTATGAGGGGGAATACCAAAAGTGGCCAGCGGGCGCTGTGACGACGATAACCGCCATTGTAACCTGGCCTTCACAATGCATTGCGTTGTCACAGCCTCCACAGTGCCAGTGCTGACTGGCTGGAGGTTCGCATACGAGTTCTCAGTAGCCCCAGCCGTAGCCGGCACCCGTTGAGGGTTGACGCAGCCGAATCATCCTCTCGCGCCACGGGCAACAGTATGCCTCGCCCGGGCCTCTGCCCCTCTTGCCCAGCCATACTCTCCCAATCCCGCGCTCTCGCATTCCACAGATGGGCCGGCTGGATCCTGGCATGGTCGCCACCATTGCGCCCCCATTCTGATCGTTCCATATGTTTCACCCTGGAACACTCAGTACCAACGATGGAACGCGTATGCCGCGTTTGCCCCCCAAACCCACATACAAAATTCGGCGCACCTTCTACCTTCGAGATCGTCCGCGTACCGACACGTCATAAGTACTGATCGCATCGTGATGGGCGCGCCATTCGATGGAATAGTAGGCACAGAATCGAGCACCCTACATGGGGCGCTACGCAATGAGCCAAAACGCGATTCTCGAAATGTCCGCCCGAGGGGGCTGCGTCTCAAGTCGCGGACTAGCTTCGAGGACGCTCGACACCCCCGAAAGCTGTGTTCCGGGTAGGTCTATGAGGCACTGCCTCCAGCACCCACAGTCACGCACCCCCGACGTACCACGTCTACACCTCCACCGTTCACGACGCCTCCCTAACCTCATCAAGCAGGTGACCAACAAAGGGCGGAGGCTGGCACGCTCATTGCATCTACCTCCTGTAGGGCGGCTCGCTTAGACGTCGGGAAACCCCCTCCTCCACGCACGGGCTCTTGGCGGGTCACCCTACAACACCAAGGAAAACCTATGCGGATAGTTCTAACGTCTTGTCACCTTAAGGGTGCGCCGGTAACGCAACCTGCTTAACTAGAACCCCACGGCAGACCCGAATCCGCCCAGCACCGAAGGTGTTGTTGACATTGTAGTTCTCCTCTTTGCTTGCCCTGAGCCCCAGGGCAAGCTCTTTTTAAGGAGAAACTAATGTGGATTTTTTGTTCAGATCGTCCATCGATCTCTATAGACCACGAAATCTATTTATCAACAAGAGAATGAACTATTAAACAATGAAAAAACACAGCCAATAAACCCGGATTCTTTGGATTGGCGACTCCGTCATCCAGCGCCGACACATGAACCGGATTTACAATCCGAAGGAGGCTAGTAATGAAGATACGTACGCAGGTCATGGGGCTAGTTGCCTCGCTTGTCGCGCTCAGCGCGGCACCCACAGTGTCCGCCGACCTCAATGACGAAATTACGCGCGGTCAACTCATGGCTGCCTCATGCCAGGCATGCCACAACGCGGCCGGAGCTAACAAAGGCATACCCAATCTGGCCATGTTAGGGGAAGACATCATTGCAAGTCAGATGCGCGCGTTCCGTGACGGGCAACGTGAGGCGACAGTCATGAACCGTCACGCAGAGGGCTACAGCGACGAAGAAATTGACGCTATGGCGGCGTACTTCGGAAACCAGTAAAAGGAGAACACCATGAATCATTTGACTCGACGTCGTTTCCTCAAAGCCGCCGGAGCTACGGGGGCTGCGACCTTCGCAGGCACAAGTTTTGCCGCTGACAACTCGCACGGCAGCAACGGGGCACACATCGTGGTCGTTGGCGGCGGTTCCGGTGGTGCCACAGCGGCCAAGTACATGAAGCAGTTTTTACCTCAACTCCGCGTTACGCTAATCGAACCCAACGCGACGTACTACACCTGCTACGGCAGCAACTGGGTTCTCAGCGGCCTGGCGTCCATGGACGACATCGCCCACACGTATGACAGCCTGCGCGACAATCATGACATCAACATAGTCGCCGACCGCGTCACCACGGTCGATCCCGATAGGCGGCGTGTCCACCTGCAAGGAGGCGACTCCATCAGCTATGACAAACTCGTCATGTCCCCAGGGATCGACTTCCGCTATGACGCTGTCGACGGCATCAGCGAATCCGACGCCAGCGAAATCCCTCATGCTTGGAAAGCGGGCGACCAGACTCGTCTTCTGCGAGATCAGCTGGAAGCCATGCCGAACGGTGGCGTCTTTGTGATGGTCGCCCCACCGAATCCGTTCCGCTGTCCGCCGGGACCGTATGAGCGTGTCTCGCTCATCGCGCACTATTTCAAGGAGCAAAAGCCACGCTCCAAGATCATCGTGCTTGATGCCAAGGACAACTTCTCCAAGCAGGGCCTTTTTGAGGAAGGCTGGGCACAGCACTACGGCGACATGATCGAGTGGCGAGCTGCTTCGGACGGTGGCCATGTCGAAGCGGTAGACGTAGCCGAGAAAACTGCACGGGCTGACAGTGGCTTCGAACGCGTCAAGGCCGATGTGATGAACTTCATTCCTCGCCAACAGGCCGCCCAGATCGCCCACGATGTCGGCCTCACCAACGACCAAGGCTGGGTCCCGGTCAACCAGCAGACCTTCAAGTCGGAGATGGACGACAACATTTATGTGCTGGGGGATGCCAGCGTGGCGGGCGCGATGCCGAAGTCCGGCCACTCGGCCAACAACCAAGGCAAGATCGTCGCCGCGGCGATTGTGCGCGAATTGATGGACCAGGAGCCGCTCAATCCTTCCTCGGCCAACACTTGCTACAGCCTGGTCACCCCAGAACACGGTATCAGCGTAGCAAACGTCTATCGATTCATTGACGGGACTCAAACGGCTGAGGGTGGGGGTGTTAGTCCCTCCGGAGCCAGCCCCGAATTCCGCGCCAGCGAGGCCGACTACACCCGGGCTTGGTACCAAGGCATCACTCAGGACATCTGGGGCTAGCTGCTGGTAATGCCTGACTCTATGGGCCTCGAGAAGGCATTCCTGCCCCATAACGATAAACCAAGCCCGGCCGCGTCGTTCGAGTGCACATTGCTTCGATGTGCTGCAGCGACCTCTCAACACAGGGAGACAAACGTGATTGCAGAACAATGGCGTCGCTTCGCGGCCGTGGGTGCTCTCACCGTGATGCTGTCAGGTGCAGCGCACGGTGAGAACGCCGTTCGTCTCGACCCGGTGACGGTGACCGTCACCGGGCAATTGTTTACGTCGACACTCCCAACCACCGATGACACGGCAGCCGAATTGGAGCGCGTCCCGGGCGGCACCTCCCTAGTAGACCTTGGCACAGTGCGCGAGGGACGCACCGCCAACTTGGAGGACGCCTTGGCTACCACACCCGGCGTCTACGCCCGCAGCCGCTTCGGCCAGGACGAAACGCGACTTTCCATCCGAGGCTCGGGGCTCACTCAGACCTTCAACAACCGCGGCATCCGGCTCCTGCGCGATGGTCTTCCGGTAACCGAGGCTGACGGCAACACTCGCAACCAGCTCATGGACCCGCTGACCTACGACCACATGGCCGTCTACCGGGGTGCCAACGCCATTGGATATGGGGCGGCCACCCTCGGTGGTGCCATCAACATGATCTCTCCCACAGGCTACGACAGCCACCCGTTCAGCTTGCGCGCGGAATCGGGTAGCTTCGGCTACCGCCGCCTCCAGGCCAAGGGCTCCACAGCGAACGAGCACACCGATGCAGTAGGTACGGTCACCGGTTCGTGGCAAGATGGCTTTCGCGACAACAGTCGCCAGGAGGCGGTGCGCGCCTACGGCAATGTGGGGTTTCAGCACAACAACCGCAGCCAGACCCGCCTGCATTTGGAGGCTCAGGAACACCAACTGGAGCTACCAGGCTCTCTAACGCGGAACCAGCTCCGCGCCAATCGGCTCCAGGCAAACCCGGATTTCGAGAATGCTAATGCCGCCCGAGATTTGCGGTTGTGGCGCGTCACCGCCCACCATAAGCACCAGTTGCGGGAGGCCGACCATCTCGACCTGGGTGTCTTCATGCAGGACCTCCGTATGGAACACCCCATGCCATTCTTCGACTTGGACACGTCCCGCCAAGACATAGGCGCGAGCGCTCGACACACAATTGAGTCCGGCGCCAACCGATTCACTTGGGGCACCCTCGCCGTCACCGGGCGCGAACGGGCGGATGACCACAGTGACGGCAGCCGCGAGCGCTCAACGGCTAGGACCGTGGAACTCTTCGCCGACAACCACTACGCGGTCACTGACGCCACCACCCTCATGGGCAGCGTACAGCTCGCCTGGGCCCGGCGCGAAGTGAACGTGACCCGCGGTGATGGCGATGGCGGGTCCCGCCATTACCACTCCGTGAATCCACGTATCGGCGCGCTTCATGACCTGCCCGGCGGCATGCAGTTGTTCGGGAATCTCAGCCGCAGCACCGAGGCGCCGGTCATTGGCGAACTGGTTGGTCATGGCGGCGACTTGCTTGACCAGCAGACTGCCGACACCGTGGAATTAGGTGTACGCCGCAGTGGGAACCGGTGGTCCGGCGAACTGGCCGTCTACCACGCCCGTATTCGCGACGAGATCTTGCTGTTCGAAGACCCGGACAACCCGTTCCAGCCTGCCACCCGCAACGCCAAGCGCACCGTCCACCAAGGCGTGGAACTGGGTCTTGGCCACCAACAGGGTGTTACAGACACACTCACTCTTGAAAAGAAACTCACCTACACTTACAACGACTTCCGATTTGACGGAGACCCCGACTGGGGAAACAACCGCCTGCCCGGTGTCCCTCGCCACATGGCACGGCTGGATCTACGCGCGCGGCACGCGAGCGGCGCATACGCCGGCCCGGTGATCGAGGCCGCCAGCGGCTACCCGGTGGACTTCGCCAACAGCGAGGATGCAGACAGTTTTGTTATCTGGGGTATTCGCGCCGGCTACCGTAGCCCCAATGGCTGGCGGGTGTTCGTGGAAGGCCGGAACCTTGGCAACCGAATCTACGCGGCCAATACCAACATCGTGGACTCCGCTGAGCCGAATAGCGCCGTCTACAATCCCGGCGCTCCGCGCTCGATCTACGGAGGTGTGGAATGGACATGGTGATTCGCTGCCTGACCGGCGTGAGTGCGGCCATAGTGCTGGCGGCATGCGGGAACGCAGAACCGGAATTCCAGAATGTGCTGTTCGATGCCGGCGGCGACGTCGTGAGCCTGGGCGTCACTTCTGACAACGACCGACTCCACGCCACCTGGGTAGAGCTGAAAGACGACACCGCCATTGCCTACCACGCGACCAGTGACAATGGTGGACTAGACTGGTCGGACCCCGTGGCCATCGAAACCGGCCACCCCCCCCCGGATCGTGTCCACCGCAGCAACGACCTGCGGATCGCCGCCGCAGGCAACCGTCTGCTAGTGGTCTGGCAGACCTCAGGCGACGGCTTCGCCGGCAGCGGCCCAATGGTGATGGCCCGGTCCAACGATGGCGGCAAACAGTGGGAACCGACCACCACCCCGGTCAAGGGGGACGGCACCGGGAGCCACGGCTTTTTCGCGCTATCCCGGGCCCCCAACAATGTGTTCCACATTGCCTGGTTGGACAGCCGAGACGGACAACAGGGGGTGCACCATGCGACCAGTATCGACGGCGGCCAATCCTGGTCCGACGTAACCACCCCGCGGGATACGACGTGTCAATGCTGCTGGAACAGCCTGGCACACGCCGGTGACGAGACGATGGTGCTGTATCGTGGCATCGAACCCCGAGACATGGCTGTAGCGGTGACCGGCGCCGGCGACGCCGGCTGGCGTGGGCACTCCCGTGTCGGCCAATTCGACTGGTACGTAGACGGCTGTCCCCATGTGGGCGGAGGACTCGCCACAGATAACGACGGCCTGTTGCATGCCCTTGTATGGACCGGTGACGATAACCATACGGGTCTTTACCACCTGCATCGCAACCATCGCGGCGAGTGGTCGACTCCTGAGCGACTGGGACGCCCCTCGGCTCGCGCCGCCGATCTCACTGCCACCCCCAACAGCGGACTGCTCGCCGCGTGGGACCACGGTACCGCGGATCACAGCATCGGCGTGGCCCGATACCACAACGGTACCTGGTCCACCACTTTTACCCTCGGCAGGAATGCCCATCGCCCGAGGTTTCCTTTGGTGACAGCCGCTGGCGACGCCATCCAGGTCTTCTGGACCGAGGACCGGGAGGATGGTACACGGACCTGGCGGATCACCCGGCTACCACCCCCATAGTCTGCAATTTCGCTCCCCAGAGCACCGTAGGCGTCCGAATGGGGTTTATGCGTGACCACTTTTGTGCGGGTCGCCTTAGTAGCGATCCATAGGCCCGCGCCCCATCGCCCAGCAGCCAACTAGGGAGCGGCTCTGCTCATAGAACGGCATGGGGATGTGGAAGCCGGGACGAAGGCCTTTCAGCGATCTCACCTTCCCGGCACAATGAGTTCCTTGGGGTGATCGGGGCCCCACCGGCCGCAGATGAGCAACGGGCGCGATTCCCGAACAGCTGCTACGCGACGGCCCGATCCAGATAACCCCTGACGCGCAACAGTCCCTGCAATCCCTCACGGCTGACGACTTCGACCGGGGGGCAGCCACCGAACGCACGGTTGTGCGTCTTCATCCAGCGATAGGCCTTATCCCGCTCATGCGGAAACAACAGGCGCAGGTCCTTGTGGATCCCCAGGATGTGGCCCGCACGATCCAGAGCATCGCGCTCATCCGGCAGTGGCTCTCCTCCGCGGTAGTGCGAAAGCGCGTCCAAGTCGTCCGGCGCATGGCCCAGCATCGCGAGGGCTTCGTCCGTTTCGAGACCCCAGTGATCAAACGCCTGCATCACCATTCGCGCCAGGGCGCTTCGGTCATGGGCCGATACCTCTGAGTATGCTGAATCCGTCATGCAGCCTCCGACTCCTTCTGCAGCCCTTTTCGCCTGTTACGAGAACACTCCGTGCTCGATCCGGTGCAGAACCGTTTCGACCATCTCCGCACCCTCATCCGAGTCCAGCAGATCGATCGGCGCCGACTCAAGAACCCGGTTCCTCGCCCACATCCAGCGTTGCGCTTTTTCCGGATCCTCAAAGATCACCGCTGCCTTCTCCCGGATGCGGGCGACGCGTGCCTCAAACTCGCTTTTCTCTGCCACGGCTCCGTTCCTATGCTCGTGATGACTCGGGTTTCCTTGAAGGTAGCACCAACCAGTAGGCATACGCTCCCAACGATCCGCCCACCGGAGCCACCTGGCGCCTCCGCCGCGGCGTGGCTCCAATGCCTCCACGTGCACCTTCCCCTTTACGAATACACGCCATGCTCGATCCGGCCCAGGATGGCCTCAACCCTGTCGGCGCCCTCCTCCGTCTCCAGGAGATTGATCGGGGCATCGCCGAGCACAAGGTTCTCTGTGCGCATCCAGTCATCGACGACTTTCTGGGTATCAAAAACCGATGCGGCTTTCTCGCGGATCCGGGTGATGCGCGCTTCAACTTCGCTCTGCTTGGCCATCGCTGCCACCTGCCTGAGTGCCCGTTCCGGGCTTATTCACCAAGGTAGCACTACCCCACGGCCTAACGCCCCTTCAGGCAATCGCTTCGATCAATCCGGGGTCGTCTTCGGTTGGGCGGTTCACGCGAGTCGAAACCGGGTGATAGACCAAGGCATCCGGGTTCAGACGGACGGTCGCGGCTCGGATCGCCTCCCGCTCCGTCCGTTTGGGGTCGAGCCAGTCCCAGCGACACGCGGCATCCAGTACCAGCGGCTTGCGGTCATGAATGTGCGACAGTCGCTCTGACGCGGGTTCGGTGATGATCGCGCAGCAGGCGCCGCCATCTGCCATGGGTTCCCAGATGCCGGCCATCATCAGGATGTCCTGCGGGGCGTCCTCGGCCAGGGCGATGTAGTACGGCTGCTTGCCGTCATCGGTCTTGCGCCACTCGTACCAGCCATCGGCCAGCACAATGCATCGCCGATGGGCGAATGCGGACCGAAAGTAAGGGCTCGTGGCAACCTTTTCGGCCCGGGCGTTGATCGGGCGAGGGCCGTCCTCCACCCGTTTCGGCCGAAAGCCCCAGAACATCGGCAGGAAGGAAGCGGGTGTTTCGTCGCTGGCGCGGAATGCTTCGAGGTCCGTGCCGGGTGCAACGTTGTACCGAGGCGCATCAAAGGTCTCGTCGACCGGCACCTGGAAGTACCGCCTACCGAGTTCACTCGTCGCGCTGTAGCGCGTCATACGTCCGCACATCACGTCGCTTCCTATCGAAAGGGCATGCCCTTTGGCAGCGCCTCTATGCACCCGATCGTGTTCCTTAATGCCGCCACTCGTTCAAATTCACCGGCATTAGGAACAGTTTGCCGTGAAGCTGAGATCCTCACTAAGGGCCTTTGATCTCGTACGCAAGCGCAACCCTCACCGGCCGAGGGACTTCGCGGCTTTGGGCATCCCGAGCGTTTCCTTGAGAAAACTCGTCCTTGACGGCGAGCCGTGTCCTCACCTCGCTCGCCTCACGCATGGCCGCGTGGAGGCAGTCCCATGGTCACTACTACATCAGGATGTTTGATGCCCCCCTCAACTGAGAGTGCGGCTAACGCTGCCCGGGGAAGAGCTGCTCCATGACATCGCTTGGGGGTACTACGGTATAACCGCAGGACAGCACTGGTGTCCGCAAAGAACATCAGTAGCGTTCAGAATCCCGCACTGTACGAACCGTAACAACGGCGGTTTCTCGCATGGCCGGCAAGCCCTGTCGCAAGTCGGCACGGGAACGAAATCTCGGGCGACCCCCGGCAGGTTGAACCACGCGCGCGACGGGCCGACCTCGACGCAGAATGCATACCTCCCGGCCCTGTTCCACTTCTTTCAGGATGCTGGAAAGCTGTTCTCGCGCGTCGCGGACGTCAATCTCTTTCATGTGGCTCCAGACCCTAGGTGTTAGATAACGGATGATTCTATATCGCACGAGCAGGTTCCCCTGTTCCGTGCCCGGGAGTAGCTGAATACCGTGTACGGTGGGCCCACGCAGGACGAATAGCATGGCGAGTACGATCCATTCGAACGCGTGCACCACACCCCAGATCCAGCGAGCGCTGCAGAAGCGCGGCCGAGCGTGAACGATCCCGAACTGGCCCGGCGCTACGGGATTACCCGCATAACCGAGCGTAAGCGGCGCTACCGCCGGGACGTGGAAGCCGGTCCCATTGCCCGAAGCGACTGCATACCACTCTGATGATCCGGCCCAAACGGCCCCAGACCAACGGTATGGCCGAACGCTCCCACGGGCGCATCGCCGACCTGCTGCGCACCCGCCACTTCGACTCCGGTCTGCACCTGGACGACGCCCTGCGGCACTACCAGAGGCTGTACAACCATCACATCGGGTAGAAGGCGCTTGGGCATCGGACACCGGTGGAAACCCTCAAGGCCTGGCAGCATGAACGTCCCGGTTTATTTCCAATAACGTGTATATGACCACGCGAGACCTGACACTTACTCCTCCCCAACAGCAAATTGCACTCCGAAAATGCCGAGGGGATGATCGAAGCACCGAGGCATGAACCGATGGTCGTTCCGCTTGCGCACGAAGCGCTCCAGCCTTCGAAATCTCATTCCACTCCCGCGCCTAAAACGACCTGTGACATCCAAGTCCCGATCCGCTAACGTCCGCCAGTGAGCAATGCATGGAATCCCGAAGGCTCGATATCATCGTGCCCCAAGCCATCCCGTAACAGAGAGGACGCATGGACGCGCCTTTTCCTAGCAGCGACTTTAGACCACCAACTCATCAAGCCTATCTTGGGGCGTACCTACCCGGCACAGGAGGCGATCACACCATCCCGGGAGAGTCCCGTTGATTTCGTCTACAGACCCGTGGGCTCAGTACCGAGCCATCGAATCGCCCCCCGAGCACATCGACGGCAGGGCCCAGTTGGCCGGGTATGTACTCTTCCCAATCCCAGCCACCGCCACCGGGCAAGTCGCTCACGGGGCGGTCGTGGCGCAAGCCATCGAGCGCATACTTCATCGCTTCGGGGATCGCCTCACACTGACGTACCACGACCTTCTGCGCAGCTTGTGCGACGACATCCGGGAGCTCCACGAACGGTATGTGTCCCATGACCCACGCTGCCCCTATCACGGCTTTGGGCCGTCAGGCAACGTATTCGCGGCCCTACACGATCGCGTCGATCAACCGCCGGGCGTGGATGCGCTTAGGCTCTGGCTCTTCGCTGCACTCTACACCTATGGCGCATCTCCCGAAGTACGCGGTGTCCAGCGGTATATTGAGCGCTTATCAAACTACATCAGTTCGATCAATGAACCGATTCCGGCGGTTGACCAATTTGAAGAAGCGCTAGCGGGCGACAGCAAGATTACCCGCGAAACTGCCAACCTCCTGGCGGATACGGCAGGTTTTACGAGAAACCCTGCCCGCTCGCTCGCCATCCGATCACTTGAGGCGATCTCGCCTCGAAACCGGGCGACGCGCCCCGATCAAAAGCCCTCGCAAGCCAACCGAGCGCCGGATCGCCCCACGAAAACACTGCAGCAAGACGACTTTCAGCCAGCGGATCACCAGCCCGACGCTCTCGTTACGAGAGAATTGGCCGCACCCGACAGCCGCTTACGGTTCGGTGCTTATCTGGTACCTGATACCGAGGCTAGTCTCTCCGCAGACGAGGCGCGGCTGCTGTTTGCGGAGCTCACCAACAACCTCAGTCGCAGAGTCATAGATCAGGATGGCCTCATCGACCTCGTCCTCGCGCTAATGTTGACCACGGCGCGAAGTGCGTCGACGGTGATACGCGCACTGCAGAACTTCCGGGTGGATCAAGACGGCCAACAGTATGATGACAGCATCCACCTCCAACTCACCGGCTACTATTGGATATCCTTAAGGGACCGTGAGATCGAGTACTCACAAGCAGACTGCGAGGGGGACTGGCAAGCGGCTCATCAGGATCAACTATTTTTGCCTTACCCTGCAGCCCTACAGACGAGCATACCGGCCTTCCTACACTCGCCCGCCATTCCCTCGGCCATCAAGAAAACGGACTTCGAGAAGCGGCTCAGGCACCACGCTCAAGTCGTTCCGCGACTAAGTCAGGTTCGCCTACAACGCGTACTTCCGGTACTGCTCTACCAGGTCACCGGGCACCCCAGGACGGCCCAAATCGTTGTCGGTACGAATGGTTTTGCGTCCGCCGCGCCCCTGAGCTATTACGCACCTCGACTCAGCACAGTGGCATCGCAATACAAGGACGCGCTGGACCTTGCGGATATCACGGTCCACGTCGATCATCAGTATGACGGGACCCGTGTGGGCGCCCCACGGGGCGCGCTGAACATCGAATCACTCCGAGACCTCATGTCGCAGGCCCAGCGCCGGGTCGTGAATGGCCGCCCAAAGCGCTGGTCCCTGCAGGGTGCGCTTAAATGGCACGGCGACCTCATGCGTCACACCGCGCTAATGTTCGCGGCCGCAACCGCCCATCGCATGGGATTCAGCCTTTCCCAGTTCTCCCTCGCTCATCTCGTCGAGTTTTCGGATTCCGGCCCGGGCATCGCGTACCTGTCGGATAAACGCCGTCGGGGCGACGACCGGATAGTCGTTCTTCCACAATCGGTCCTCGCTCAGATCCAGTCCATGGCAGCGTTAATGAGACGCATCAGGGATGAGCTACGGGTACATCTATCTGAACAGGCTCGTTCAGCTATCCAGCATCTTGAACGGGCCCTTTCCGGCGATGCGCCGCTATTTTTCTCGCTCGATCCAATCGATTTCAGTCCCCGGACGCTACGCCCGGAGGACTTGGTCGCACACACGCAAATCCCTGTCGATATTCACCGCCTACGCCACTGGTTCGCCACTCGAATCGAGGAACTCGGCGCACCGGGCTGTGACATCCAGCAGCACATGGGGCACCGTCATCTCGGCGAGCCCTATGACGTGACTGATCCCGATTCTCCATACTCGCTGGCCCAGCGGCTCGCGCCTTTTATCGAGAGTTATTTAGAGGACCTGAACCTCTGCCCAGTAGCCGGCTACGATGAAGAACGCCCGTCGGACCGCGATAACCCATATTCCACGGTCGCGCAGCTCGCTCGCGAGTGCGCCTCCAAGGAGCACGCCCCGGACCCTCGCACCTCCGACACGAATGACGAGGATCCCGCCAACAACGTCCCGGTATCGGTCATCCAGCCCACGCACCTGGAGGCATATCGCCTCACACGATCGCTCGAAACGGTGCTCCTGCGACTGGTCGAGGATCTCGGGCCGCTTTCGGGTCTGGATGATGCGGCAGCAAGCCAGATGCACCAGGCCGCGCTCGTGCTCAGTGTGATATGGGGTGTGAGCACAGACCCCGTACGGATCAAGAAACTCCTCTCGGAGGGTGAATTGCGCCGTGTACCGAATGCCACCCATGTGGCGGCTCTTTTCCTACCCCGGTCGGACCATATCCATGGCATCCAACTCTTGTCTGCGGCCCAAGCCACTGCGTTCCGCGTTGCTCACGAAGGGGGCGTCCTACATCCATCCGGCGAAGTCGCGTTAAAGGCTCTCCTTACTCACCCCCCAGCCCGGAAAGTCCTTGGGCGAGGAATCACACTGAAAAGTGTATGCCGCACCGTGAGCATGGCACGCAGACTCACGACACCAGCCACACGGGCCGCGTGGGAGCGCGGAGACCTCGAAGCGACCGGCCCACGCTGCGACCGACTCCTCGCCTTGGTGACGGGGCGTCGCGTGGCTCCTCAGGCCGCATCTGGGCCGGCAGAAGCCGCATCCACTACCGAGACAAGGATGCAGACCCAGTCTGTTGCGTTGAGCCACTATGAGGCGATGCGCAAAGCCATCGGTCGCTGGCGCTCGGATTGCGTGCCCCACCGCGCAACAGCCGTCATCAACGCAGCAGACCGCCTCGCTTCCGAATCCCTTGCAGGGTCGGTGCCTTTACTTCTCGCCCGCGCAATCCGTCATCACATGACGGCCCCCAAGCACAGGAAAAAGATTCGCCCATCCACAACGTACCAATACGTGACACAGCTGACCCACGCGGTGGAACTCGCTCTCTCCGGCCACGCGGGCGAAGACCCGCGAGAGGCCGCCGAGCTGATCCTCAGCGAAATCTGTGCCGACCCAAAGAAGCAAAAGCCCGTCGCATGGGTTTTGAGGCACAACCGCGACCACCCGGAAGACATACCGCGGGAAGTTCACGCTCAGTTGACCGAAGCAGACGAGTTAGGGGTTGCGTTTCCTCGTGCGGGCGACCCCATCACAGGCGGCGAGTCAGAATGGCTCCTGCGATTCCTCGCCCCCAATCCATCCCCACAGCTACCCGCTCGACCTAGCCCGCCTGATCGGGTTATCCATTACGCCCTCCTCCTCCAATTTTTGTACAAACTGCGAACCGGGGAACTGCCGACCCTGACCGCCGACGCCCATCTCATCGGCCACCATCGCTCCGCTCTCTGGATACATCCTCGACGTCAAGCATGGCTAAAGTCCTTGGCCTCTAAACGACTCGTTACCACAATCCAAGAGCGCGAAGCGCGCAGAGAAATAACCCGGACGCACGAGTGCATCCACGTCACCAAGAAAACACAATCGCTTGCTGCACAGGACCTCTTACCGGTTCCCCCTCATGGGAACTCCTTGGACTGGCAACGGAACTATCACGCGCATTTCGCTGAAGCCGTCCAACAATTATTCCAATCCGACTGTTTAGCCCCATTCCGACTGCACAGTTATCGGCATGCCTACGCGACGCAGGCAGGCTACGACGTCCATTGCGACCATTTTCCTAGCTTAACGCTGGATCTACCTTACAAAACATCACCGACCGCTACAGTGACCCGTCTGTCACTTCGCGCACGCTACCGATACATTTCCCGTCAACTGGGGCATGGACACCCCTCCACCACCCTCATGCACTACGACCATTCCATCCCCCTGATGACCGACGTGTCCCATGGGTGGACCGGGCCAACCCGCCGCTGTCTCGCCGCCTTGGTCAAACGAAGCCCGGGTGCGCTCTCACAAGCCGCCTTGCGCAAGCGCCGTGCTCATCAGCCTGAGGATGCCGCGATCATCGATACCCTTGCCTTGGCACCCTTAGATGCTGATCACCGCGTGAGTAACTACCCGGCCCCAACCGATGGAGACCCTTCACACATAGGCCTATCTACTACCCCATCGCCAGATCCAAACCAGGCCGACGAACGCCTCGTCCAGTATCTCACTACAGCGATAAGCATCCGAGAAGGCTGGTCAATCGAAGAGATCGCGCGCGCGCAAGATCGTACCATCGGCCAGATATCGCATGACCGGAGCTACCTTCAATGGCTCGAACAGCTGTTGACACTCCAATTTCTTAGAGGCGCCCCACAGAAGCGGAGGAGTCGAACCGAACCACTCATCGACCTCGCCCGCCCCATCGCACAACTACCACGCAAAGACCTACATGCGCTGGGACTCGAGCTGATCGCCATTTCATCCCATGCGCAGGCCGCCGATATCGTCCGAAAATACCTTCCCACCGCTCAGACAATACCGCCTATTGGACGCACCAGACACCATCTCCTAATTCTTGCCATACAGGCTTATTTGACCGATGGCTAACTAAGAGTCTGGCGAAAGAGAGATCTCGTATTCGAACTCCCGGTGATACCAGACAAGGCAAGATATTCAGCGGGTAGTGGTTTGGCACGCAAGTGGGTGATTCAGGACAGGGGATTGTCGAGCATCCGTCTCACAACCAATCGACATCGGAGAGCCGTCCATTGTCGTTTCTCCCTGGCGCTTCGACTGCTTTCCCAGAAAGCATCCACCGAAACCTCGCGCCCTATTCGCACGCAAAAACGACCCAAGCACGAGGGTGTATATTGGTACTGTCATTCCAAGGCTTAAAGGAGCGCATACATGGATGTATCTTCCAGACACACGATCGAAGTCCTACTCGAGGCAGTCGAGAAACGAACCGCCGATTCGCTAGGCGCACAGTTCCTACACGATCTCCAGCCGATACAGGTCCCTGTTGGCGAGGAGCCCGCTGAAATAAGGATCAAGCGCGATGGCGATCATATCGCGATTATCTTTCATTTCCGCGATCGCTCCCATGTTGATAATTTTAAAAAGCAGCTCTCCCTGCAAAGCGCATTGCTGCGAAACCAACTGGCGTCTGCAAGTTCGTCAAAAAAGAAACAGATCAGGAGATCTCTGAAAAACATGACCATTGATGGTCTTTCGCCCGGCAAGGATTACATAATGGACCAACCCTTTTCCCCAAAGCCCCAAAACGCACGAAAAAGCGTAAATGTCGAAGACCCCAAGATTCGCTTCAGCATCAAGGCAAATCTGATACCCAGCAGCCGAATGCTGCCACTTGCCAGTGCGCGCAATATTCGTACGACTGTGACAGGCCTGCAGGCGGAACTGCCCTTCGGCATCGCGCCAAATGGCCGTAGGACGCTGGAATGGCTCATGCCGGCGGAAGAGATACAGGTACTTGAGTCCGTCAGGGATGCGCTAAACGATGTACTGATTGACCTGCGTAAGGAGCAGACCCAGCCACCGGACCACTAGTAGTGGCGTTGAACGGACGGGTTCTACCCCATTTAAACCGAAGCCTGAGGGAGGACCCGCCACTCTAAAGGTTGAGGATCCGAAAGTACGATTCAAGATCAGTGCTAGTCTTTTCCCCAGACGATCGCTTCCCCTTCCCCACGCTCGAAGCATCGATACAGAGGTAGAAGGATGCGCGGCGGAACTGCCTTTCGGTGTTTCACAAGGTGGAGGAAAGAAACTGGATTGGCTACAGCCGAGAGATGAGGTGCAGGTGCTAGAGGCTCTCCTGGCGGCGCTTGAGCTGCGTCTGCAGGAACTTAGGCGTGATCTCGCAACAGCTGGTTTTGAAGACGACGGATAACCATGTAGGGATCGGCGATTACGTCATTCTTGCGGGAGACGGGTGGACCTTCATCAAAATGGTTTACCGCGATGACGTGGTTGGTAGCGATCAGCATTGCTTGACAGCTCGGCGCCCTGATCGGGGTCATGCAAGCGTTTCTGGCAAAGAGTAACTCGTGCTGCGTCCACCGCCCGGGTTCTTCTTCAACGCGCCCCGGCCCACTAGGTCCGCAATATCCCGCTGCGCCGTGTCCTGCGAACACTTGGCCATCCGGGCCCAACGTGAAGAGGTCATCCCACCTTCGAATCCGTCCAGCAGGCGATTGAGAACCTTGATCTGTCGGGCATTGAGCGGCTC
>NZ_ARQK01000047.1 GCF_000385215.1 Thioalkalivibrio thiocyanoxidans ARh2 | reverse complement strand
CCGCCGGCCCGAGGGCCCTGGAGCAAGGTCCCCGGGCGGAATCCGGGTGCCCTTCTTTGGGTACTTTCTTGGGCAAGCAAGAAAGTACCTCGGGGCGCGCTGCCGAGACAGCGCAGGCAGGCGGCGGACCGAAGCCACCGTAAACACCCGAGGTCGAACTAGACACAGCCTCGTAAAGGCATGGCGGCAGGAGAGGGGCTAGGCGTCCTCGCCGAAGCGGTTGGCGACGAGTTCGGTGAGGGCGTCGAGGGCCTCTTCGGCGTCCTCGCCGTCGGTGGTGATGGTGACCTCGGAGCCCTGCGCCGCCGCCAGCATCATCACCCCCATGATGCTCTTGCCGTTCACTTCCTGGGCGTTCCGGGAGACGGTCACATCGGACGCGTACTGGCTGGCCAGGCTCACGAATTTGGCTGCCGCACGCGCATGCATCCCCAGACGATTAACGATGGGGACTTCGCGCTGCGGCATCCGAACACTCCTGGTCACAAAGAAGGATGCCATCGTGGCCGCCCGACAGCGCCTTGTTGACCAGCTCCGTCAGCGGCAGATGGCGGTAGTTCAGCACGCGGATCAGCATCGGCAGGTTGATCCCGGCAATGACACGGGCATTCGCCCCCCGCGCCACGCGGCTGGCCACATTGGACGGGGTGGAGCCGAACATGTCGGTCAGGATCAGTACGCCGGAACCGGAGTCCAGCTCGCCCAGGCGTGCCCGTGCCCGGGCCAGCACCTCGTCGGGGTCGTCAGTCTGCGACATCGCCATGGACTCGCAATCCTCGGGCAGGTCGCCCAGCATGCTCTGGGCCGTCTGCAGCAGGGTGTCGCCGAGGTTTTGATGCGTGATCAGGATCAGACCAACGCCCATGGACTCACTCCGATTCGAGGGGCAGGGATAGCTCGCGGTGACGGGTGCTAACAGTAACATGTTCGCGCCCCCGCCACGCAGCCGCCAGCCGCTCCACCAGATAAACCGACCGGTGGCGCCCGCCAGTGCACCCGATCGAAACGGTCACATAGCTGCGGTGATCCTGCCGGATACGCGGCACCCACTGTTCCAAGAAGCCCTGGATCCCGTCATACATCTCCTCGACCTCGCCATGGCGCGCGAGAAACTCGCAAACGGCGGCGTCGCGCCCGGTCAATGGTGCCAGGTCACGCTCGTAATGCGGGTTGGGCAGGCAGCGCACGTCGAACACGAAATCGGAGTCCAGCGGGGCCCCGTGCTTGAACCCGAATGACTGGAACAGCAGGGAGAGGCGCTCCTCTCCCAGCAGCCCGACGCGATCCCGAAGGGTGCGCGCGAGGTCGTGCATGGACAGACGGGAGGTATCCACGGTCAGATCAGCCTCGGCCGCGACATGGCCGAGCCAGTCGCGTTCGCGCTCGATCGCGTCGACCAGGGGGACGCCGTCGCGCGCCAGCGGGTGTCGCCGCCGCGTCAGGTGGTAACGCCGCAGCAAGACCTCGCTGGAGGCCTGCAGGAACATCACCTCGACCTGCAGGCCCTTGCCCCGGAGTTCGCGCAGCAGGTCGGCAAAGCCCTCCAGCGCCGCCAGTCCACTGCGGACATCGACCCCGACCGCCAGATGCCGGTCTTCGTCGGCATCGTAGTCACCGCTGCGGACCTGCTCGATCAGCCCGGGCAACAGCGGCAGCGGCAGGTTGTCGACGCAGAAATAGCCGGCGTCCTCCAGGGTGTGCAGGGCAACCGTCTTGCCGGAACCCGACAGGCCACTGACCAGCAGGAGTCGCATTCAGCCCTCCGGGTCCGGGTTGGGGACGGTGGTCGCCGGGATCGCACGATGGTAGGGGGGCTCCTCGGGCTCGCCACTCATCTGCCTGCGCTGGCGCGCGCGCAAGTCGTCGCCGGCGACGTAGCCCTGCATGTGCAGCATGTGGTTGCGCACCGCCGCCTCGATCATGACCGCGATGTTGCGCCCCGGCGCGACCGGCAGGCTGATCAGCGGGATGCGCAGTCCGAGGATGTCGATCTCCCCGCGGCGGCCGTTCAGGCGATCGTCCGGCACCGGCGAGGGCTCGCTGTGGTCGCGCAGGTCAATGATCAGCCGCAGGTACTTGCCGCCCTTGATCGCGGAGTCCCCGTACATGGCTCGGACGTTCAGCACCCCCAGCCCGCGCACCTCGAGCAGGTCCTGCAACAGGGCCGGGCAGTGTCCGCGCACGATATCCGGGGCAATGCGGGCGAACTCCGGTGCGTCGTCGGCAATCAGCCGGTGCCCACGCGAAATCAGTTCCAGCGCCACCTCGCTCTTGCCCACGCTGGAGGCCCCGCTGATCAGCACGCCGATCCCCAGGATCTCCATGAACACGCCATGGCGCACCTCGAAATGGGCCAGCCGCTGCTGCAGGAAGTAGCGCAACAGGGAAATGATCTCGTGACTGCTGGTAGAGGAGCACAGGATCAGCGGCAATTGCTCCTCGGGGACATGGGGCATCTCCGAGAACGGGCAGGTATCCTCGGCGAAGATCACCGCGGTCGTGCCGGTACGAGCCATCTCCAGGATCAGCTGCTCGCGTTGTGCATCGCTCAGCCGCGCGATATAGCGCGCCTCGAAATCGCCGATGACCTGGATGCGGTTCGGCCTTATCAGGTTGAGGTGTCCGGCCAGGGGCAGGTCGTCGCCATCACCGCCGACCAGATTGCGGTCGGGAGCGGCCTGCTCGCCGTGCACATAGCGCAGATCCAGACGATTGCCCATCGCCTGGATCAGGGCCTCAACAGTGATATCGCGCGCGATGCCGCCCTCCCCCAGTGCCTCGTTCATCCGTGAGCCTCCGGAAGGGGTTGCGTCAGCTGTCGGGACAGAACAGACACGGTGGGGCGCCCCATGTTCAGGCGTCGCCGAAGGCCCGGGTCAGTTCACGCTCCATGACCTCCGCGTCACCGGCTCGGCGCAGGGAAGCGATATTGTCGGGCTGAGAAAGCCCGCGAGCCAGCTGCGCCAGAAGATCCAGGTGCTCGCTGGTCGCCGCCTCGGGCACCAGCAGCGCGATCAGGATGTCCACCGGCTCGTGATCCATGGCGTCGAAATCGACGCCCTGATCCAGTCGCAGGACTGCGACCCGGGGGGCATCGAGCTCGGCCAGACGCCCATGGGGGATGGCCACGCCGTGTCCCAGACCGGTGGAGCCAAGCTTCTCGCGGGCAGACAGGGCCTCGAAGATGGCCCCACTGGCCGGGCCGGCGGACTCCGTGCCGCCGACAGCCAGCAACTCGCCCAGGGTCTCGAGCGCCCGCTTCTGACTGGAACACTCGGGCTCCAGCCGAATACGGTCGCGGGTGATCAGCTCGGCAACGGTCATTACGCTACAGGGCCTGCTCGCGGTTGCGCTGGGCACCCTCGGCACGGTGGTGGTCCTTGACCTTTTCCTTGTGCTTGATCAACTGACGATCCACCTTGTCGATCAGGCCGTCAATCGCGGCGTACATGTCCTCGTGACTGGCTTCGGCATGAATGTGATTGCCGCTGACCTGGAGGTTTGCCTCCGCCTTGTTGTGCAGGTTCTGGTTCTTCTCGTGGGTCAGCACCACGTGCACGTCGATCACCTTGTCGAAGTGACGCTCCAGCTTCGCGAACTTTTCGTTCACGTAGTCGCGCAGGGCGTCGGTGATATCCACATGATGGCCGGTCAGGTTGATCTGCATGGTCAGGCTCCTTTTTGCTTGTTTCCACTCGGCATGCTCGCCATCTGCCGGCGTTCGCTGGAAGACGGGATATGCATGGCCTCGCGGTACTTGGCCACGGTGCGTCGGGCCACATTGATGCCCCGATCCGACAGGATCTGGGCCAGTTTTGCGTCGCTTAGAGGCTTGTTCGGCGTTTCGTCACCGATCAATTCCCGAATCATGGCACGGATTGCGGTCGCCGAGCATTCGCCGCCATCGGCGGTGCCAACATGACTGGAAAAGAAGTACTTGAACTCAAATACCCCGCGCGGGGTATGCATATATTTCTGCGTGGTCACCCGCGAGATGGTCGATTCGTGCATCTCCAGGGCCTCGGCGATGTCGCGCAGGATCAACGGCTGCATCGCGACCTCCCCATGCTCCAGAAAGCCCTGCTGTCGTTCCACGATGGCCTGGGCCACTCGCAGGAGGGTGTCGTTACGACTGTGCAGGCTCTTCAGGAACCAGCGTGCCTCCTGCAACTGATCGCGCATGAACGCGCTGTCACGGGCATCGGAAACCTGCCGCACCATACCCGCATAGAGATCGTTGATGCGAATGCGCGGCGCAATCTCCGGATTCAGGTCCACACGCCAGCCATCGCGGTCATGGCGGACGTAGACATCCGGCACGACGTATTCCGAACTGGGCTCGCTGATCTGGGCACCCGGACGCGGGTTGAGGGTGCGGATCAGGTCCAGCGCCCGCGCCAGCTCGTCCGGGTCGCGCACCCCGGACTGACGCTGCAGGGCCCGGTAGTCCCGCTTGGCCAGGCTCTCCATGCCATTTTCCAGGATGGCTCGAGCCGCGTCGCGCGCCGGGGCATCCGGCGCCAGATGGCGCAACTGGATCTCCAGGCACTCGCGCAGGTCCCGCGCGCCTACGCCCAGGGGGTCGCACTGCTGAATCCAGTGCAGTACCGCCTCGACCTCGTCGACCCCCACGGGTTCGTCTTCGCCCTGACTGATCATCTCCGCCAGCGCCTCGAGCTCACCGTCCAGATAACCATCCGGAGTGATCGCGTCGATCAACGCCGCGCCGATCCGCTGGTCGCGCGGGGTCAGGTGGCTCAGATGCAACTGCCAAAGCAAGTGGTCCTGCAGGCCCTCGTCCTCGCCGTCGGAGGTATTCTCCAGCGGATCGCGGTCGTCCAGGCCGCGCGGACTCGGGGCGGGCTCGTAGATGTCGTCCCAGCGGCTGTCGGTACTCAGCTCCTCGGGGATCACGTCATCGCCGGCCGTGTCGGCCTGCATGCGATCCCCCTCGACCAACTCGCCCCCTTCCTCCGGACGCTCGGGCGGGGCCTCCTCGCCCTCGTCCTCCACCTGCTCGAGCATGGGGTTGCTTTCCAGCGCCTGCTGGATCTCCGCCTGCAACTCCAGCGTGGAAAGCTGCAGCAGGCGGATGGCCTGTTGCAGCTGCGGGGTCATCGTCAGCGTCTGCCCCAGCTGCAGATTGAGCCCGGGCTTCAGCATCGCGGTTTCAGGTCCAAGGTGACCATCAGAATCATCTTAAAAGGAGTCGTAGGTCCATGTGCACCAAGGCGGTTCACAGCCGAAAGTTATCGCCAAGATACACCCGGCGCACCTGGGGGTCGTCCAGCAGTTCCTGCGGGGTACCCGCGCTCAGCATGCGACCCTCACTGAGAATATAGGCCCTGTCGCAGATTCTCAGGGTCTCGCGCACATTGTGATCGGAAATCAGCACGCCGATTCCACGTTCAGCCAGATGCCCGATCACGGCCTGGATGTCGCCCACGGAAATCGGGTCCACGCCGGCGAACGGCTCGTCCAGGCAGATAAAGCGCGGATCACCGGCCAGCGCCCGGGCAATCTCCGCACGGCGACGCTCGCCCCCGGACAGGGCAATCCCCGGGCTGTGGCGCACCGTCTCCAGCTGGAACTCCTCGATCAGGGCATCGCCGATGCGACGACGCTCGTGGCGATCGAGCTCGCGCCGCAGCTCCAGTACCGCCTGCAGGTTGTCCCACACACTCAGCCGCCGGAAGATCGAGGCCTCCTGCGGCAGGTAGCCCAACCCGGCCCGGGCCCGCGCGTGAATCGGCGCCCGGGTGATGTCCCGGTCACCCAGCGTGATACGACCGCGATTCGGTCGGATCAAGCCGACCAGGCTATAGAAACAGGTCGTCTTGCCCGCCCCGTTCGGGCCCAGCAGCCCCACCACCTCTCCCGGGGCCAGATCGACATCGACACGATCCAGCACTGTACGCTTGCCATAGCGCTTGGTCAGTTCGCGCCCGGCCAGATACCCGGCCATTGGAGCCGGTTGGCCGCCGGCCGCCGCTGACATGCTGGAGTCCACCTCGGTCATTCGTCGTCTTCGCGGGGCTGAATCCTGATCCGCACACGCTCGTCATCGGTCTCGCCCCGCTCGGCCTCGATGATGTCGGTCTCCAGGTCGTAGACAATGCGCTTGCCACGCGCCTCCTCGGCCGCCGTGACCACATGCGCCTGATCGGTCAGGATCACCCGGTCCTCGTTCAGGAGGTAATCAATCCGCAGTGCGGTGGCGATGCGCATCTCGCCCGTCTCCGGATCCGGCGACTCGAGCCGCGCGGGCTCGCCGTGGGCCTCCATCTCGTAGGGGCGCCGGTCGCGGCTGCGCACATAGACCTTGTCCGCCTCCAGCGTCATGTCCCCACGGACCACCACCACATCGCCGGTATAGGTACTCACTCCCCGGCGGTCGTCCATCTCTGCGTGATCCGCTGTGATCTCCACGGGGAGGGGCTGCTGCTGGGCGATGACCGGCGAGATCAGCATCAGCAAGGCACTTCCCATCACCACGGGCCACGCGAGCCGAGCGAGCGGCGACCCACCACGTTCAGTCATCAGCGGCTTCCTCCTCGCCTGACTCGCTGTAGAGTGTGTACACGTCATGGAACAGCTCTATGGTATCCCCTCGCGAGTCCACGCGCAGACCCGTGCCCCGCTGGAAAAAGCCGGGCTGATCAAGTGTCGAGAACGCATCGGACGTGGCGATCATGGTGTCGGTCGCCACCGTCACGTCGGCGGACTCGATCACCGTGCGCACGCGTTCGGCACGCTCGGGCTGCACCCCCCGCGTGGGGCCGATCAGGTCCAGGATCTCGTCCATGGGCCGGTGCAGCGCCTCGGGCGCGGTCCAGTGCCATTCGATACCGCCGGCGTCAAAGATATCCAGATCGGGGTCGTCGATCAGCTGCGGTCCATCACGGCCAAACTCGCGCAGTCGCGTTCCGCGCAGGCGGTGGCTCAGTTCGCCATCCTCGCCGGTCGCGTGCAGCGTGAAGCCCTCGATCTCCAGCGTCACCTCGCCCTCCGGCTCATGCTCGCTGGCAACAGCGCCGGTCACCAGCGCCGCCATCGGCACCAGGATCAGCGCCGCCAGTCCGGCCGCCCATTTCATCCGTCAACATACTCCGCGAACAGTGCCTCCAGGCGCCCCTGGGCTGCCAGCAGGCCCTCGCAGACCTCGCGCACCGCGCCGCGCCCGCCAGGGGCCTGCGTGACCCAGTCGGCATGCCGCAATACCAGCGGGTGGGAATCCGCCACCGCGATACCAAGGCCCACGCGGCGCATCGCCGGCAGATCGACGATGTCGTCGCCCACAAAGGCCGCCGCCTCGGGCGTATGCCCGGTCTGTTCCAGCAACTCGTGCAGTGCGGCCCCCTTGTCGCGCCGCCCCTGCACCAGATGCTGCACGCCGAGATCCCGCATGCGGTGCTCGACCACCCCGGAGGTGCGGCCGGTCAGGATCGCGACCTCCAGCCCCCCGTCCAGTGCCAGGCGGATGCCGTGCCCGTCGCGCGAGTGAAAGGCCTTGTACTGCTCGCCGGCATCCCCCATGAACAGGCTGCCATCGGTCAGCACGCCATCGACATCCAGGATCAGCAGGCGCACGGCCCCCTGGCGGTGGCGCAGCGTCTCGTCGTGACGGTCCATCAGGCCACCCCCGCGCGCAGCAGGTCGTGCATGTTCAAGACGCCAACCAGTCGCTGGTCGTCATCCACCACCGGCAGCGCGTTGATGCGCTTGCTCTCCATGGTCTCCAGCGCCTCCACCGCCAGCCACTGCGGGCGGGCGGCATGCCCACCCCGCGTCATCACCTGGCCGATGGTCAGGGCCTCCAGACTTTCGCCACGATCCAGAGTGCGCCGGAGGTCGCCATCGGTAAACACGCCCAGGATATGCGCCTCGGGATCGGCGACGATCACCAGCCCCAGCCCCTTGCGCGTAATCTCGAACAGGGCGTCCTTCAGCGGGGCCTCCGGCGCCACGCGGGGGATCGCATCACCCGTGTGCATGATGTCCGCGACATGCACCAGCAGGCGCCGCCCCAGTCGGCCACCGGGATGCGAACGGGCAAAATCGTCCGCGGTAAAGCCGCGTGCATCCAGCACCGCAATCGCCAGGGCATCGCTCATCGCCAGTGCGGCCGTGGTGCTGGAGGTCGGGGCCAGGCCCAGCGGGCAGGCCTCGCGCTCGACCGAGACATCCAGGTGCACGGTGGCGTCCTGCCCCAGGCGCGACCCCGAATTGCCAGTCAGCGCGATCAGCGGTACATCCAGCCGCCGGATCAGCGGCAGGATGGTCAGCAGCTCGTCGGTCTCGCCGGAATTGGACAGCGCGATCACCACGTCGTCGCGGGTGATCATGCCGAGATCGCCGTGGCTGGCCTCGCCGGGGTGGACGAAAAACGCCGGCGTCCCGGTGGAGGCCAGGGTCGCCGCCAGCTTGGAGCCGATATGGCCGGACTTGCCCATGCCGGTCACTACGACCCGGCCGCGGCACTCGAGGATGTGGCGACAGGCCTCCAGGAACGCATCGTCCACACGGTCGGCCAGCCGACGCACGGCCTCGGCCTCGTTGTTCAGGACCGCCAGGGCCAGCTTGCGGGTGGTATCAGGATTGAAATTCATGCGGTTGCCGTCATTCCGAGATGGACAAGGTAGCCCGCGAACACCGCGAGCAGAAGCCCCCCCTGCCAGCGCCGCAGCTGGCTGCCACGCGCCAGGGCAAATACGAACAGCGCGGCGGTCATGCCGAGCATGACCGGGTAGTCGCGTACCAGCACCTCGGGCTCAATCGCCAGCGGCGCGATCAGCGCGGGAACTGCCAGTACGGCGAGCAGGTTGAACAGATTGGAACCGATCACGTTGCCGATCGCCAATCCCGCCTCGCGGCGGAAGGCCGCCACCAGGGAAGTCGCCAGTTCCGGCAGGCTGGTCCCGATCGCCACGATGGTCAGGCCTATCACCAGGTCACTGATGCCCAGCTGCTCCGCAATCCCCACCGCACCCCAGACCACCAGCTGGCTGCTGGCGATCAGCAGCGCCAGACCAAGTCCCAGCCAGACCAGCGCGCCGCCGGTACTGGTGGTCGCCGGTATGGCCTCGACCATGCCGCGCACCTCCTCGGGTGCCTCGGCCGGGTCCAGTGCCTGTGCGCGCCGCGCGATATGGATCACCCAGGCGGTCACCAGCAACAGCCCCGCAATCAGGATCCCGCCTTCCAGGCGGCCGAGCTCGCCATCCAGCAGCAGAAACAGGACCGCCAGACTCACCACCATCAGGATCGGCAGCTCGCGGCGCACCAGGCCGCGCCCAATCGCCAGCGGCGCCACCAGCGCCGCCATCGCCAGCACCAGTCCGATGTTCGCGATATTCGAGCCGATTGCGTTGCCCACTGCGAGGCCCGGGTTGCCCTGCAGGGTCGCCAGGACCGACACGACGATCTCCGGCGCCGAGGTCCCGAAGGCGACGATCGTCAGCCCGACCAGCAGCGCGCTCACACCCACGCTGCGCGCGAACGCCGAGGCACCGAACACGAAGCGGTCGGCACTCCAGGTCAGCAGGACCAGACCGCCAAGGACCGTGACAACGGGGAGGAGCATCAGCGGGTGCCGGGACCGAAGGTGGGTGGCGCGGGGTGTCTCTTCACCCGCCCATTGTAGCCGATCGCTGTAAGCGACCGCCGGAGCCGACCCGCGCGCTATCAGCCCCCCGGAACCAGATACCCGGCGATGGCAAACCACAGCGGGAGGGTCAGCAGCGACAACGCCGTCGTCAGCGTGACCGCGGCCGCATACAGGCCGGTATCGAGCCGGAAGCGGTCACAGAACACGAGCCCCAGCACCATCGCCGGCATCGCCGCCTCGAGCACCGAGCCGACCCCGGGCACACCCTCCAGCCCGACCCACCAGACCAGCCCCAGCGCGAACAGGGGTGCGATCAGCAACTGGATGACGGAGACCATCACCAGGGGTCTCAGATCACGGCCGCGGAAACGATCGAACACCAGCGCCAGCCCCAGCGAGAACAGCATCAGGGGAGCCACCGAATCGGCCAGGAAGCCGAGCCAGGTATCCAGCCAGGTCACCAGCGGCAGACCGGACAGGTTCAGCGCCACGCCCAGGACCGCCGCCCAGATCGAAGGGACCGCGACCAACCCGCGAAGGGCCCCGCTGCCGCCATGCAGCCGGACCGCCTCCGGGTCCCCGTAACGCCTGGCCAGCAGGATCCCCAGCGTCAGCACCAGGGGCAGGCAGGCGAACAGGTCGTACTGGATCGCCACCGCCCGGCCAGCATCGCCGAACAGGCTGTCGAGTACGGGGAGCCCGAGGTAGGTGGCATTCGGCCAGGCCGCGGCCAGCAGCATCGCCCCGACCGCCGCGCGTTCCGCCAGGCAGAGCCGGCAGGCGAGCAGGGTCACGGCCACCATCGCCAGCACGGTCGTGCCGGCCACCAGGGCGATGCGCAGCGAGTCGAGCCCCAGAGGGGCGGTCCACAGCACCTGCAGCACCAGCGCGGGCAGCAGCAGGTAGTAGACCAGGGTGGTGAGCACCCGGCGGGCGGTGTCGGCGTCCAGCCCGCCGGGGCGCAACAGGCGCCAGACGACGCCCGCAACGATGAGCGCCCCCATCTGGGTCATGACCGTCAGCATGGGGGCGCTCGTTTAGGGCGACAGGTTTCGCGTCAGGGTAATCAGGCCTGGCCGGCCTGCTGCTCCTGCTGCTGGCGTTCGATGTCGGCACGCACCTGATCCATGTCCAGCTCGCGTACCTTGCCCAGCACCTCGTCCAGCTGCCCGGCGGACAGCACGCCCGGCTGGGAGAAGACGATGATCTGCTCGCGGAAGATCATCAGTGTCGGGATGGAACGGATCTGGAACGCCCCGGCGATCCCCTGCTCCTCGTCGGTGTTCACCTTGGCGAAGACCACATCGGGGTGCTGCTCGGAGGCCGCCTCGAAGGTCGGGGCGAACTGCTGGCACGGGCCGCACCAGGGGGCCCAGAAGTCCAGAATGACGATGTTGTTACCGGTGATCGTGGATTCGAACGTATCCTGCGTGAGTTCCTGAACGGCCATGATGGCGGGCTCCAATTCGAAGTGTGTGCCGAAACCTTAACAGCCCCGCCGCAGGGTTTCAGGATTTCGATGCCGCGAGCATGGCCGCTCGCAGGCGTTCCAGGCGCTCGATCGGGTCGTCCGCCTCCAGCAGCTGCTGCTTGACCTCGAGATCGATCGGCAGCAGCTCCGTCAGCCGCCCGACCACCCAGGAGGAGTCGTCGAAGCGTCGCTCCAGATGCGACCAGGGCGTACCGAGCTGGTCCAGCAGCCGCTCGAGCAGGTCCGCCAGCGAGGCATAGTCCACCGGCAGGCTGACGTCGGGGCGCTCCTGCAGCGGCTCGACCTCCGCCAGCCAGAGGCCGTCATCGGCCCGGCGCGGGTTGTGAAGCTGGTGGCGGCGCTCGCCCTTGACCAGGATCCCGAGCAGGCCGTCCGGCCGCTGGTCCCAGTCGACGATCGCGACCTCGGTCCCGATCGGATGGAAGCCGACCGAAGGATCCGTCTCGGCCTCCGGGCGGGGCGCACCGGACTCGGTATCGGGCTCGATCGCGACGATCACGAAGCGCCCGTCCTCACGCAGGCAGCGGCGCACCATGTCGAGATAGCGCGTCTCGAAGATCCGCAGCGGCAGCAGCCCCTCCGGAAACAGCACGGTATTCAGCGGGAACAGAGGCAGGGTCGTCATGCCGGATCCTCCGGCGGCAAGGACGCCTCGCCCCAACGCGGGCCCAGGGCATGCTCGATGCCCAGATGGTCCAGCACTCGCGCCACCATAAAGTCGACCAGATCGTCGATGGATTGCGGCCGATGATAAAAGGCCGGATTGGCCGGCATCACCACCACACCCATGCGCGCCAGGCGCAGCATGTTCTCCAGGTGGATCTCGGAAAATGGCGTCTCGCGCACCACCAGCACCAGCCTGCGCCGCTCCTTGAGCACCACATCCGCCGCCCGCTCGATCAGCCCGCGCGAGGCCCCGGTCGCGATCGCCGAGACGGTCGCCGTGGTGCAGGGGCAGACCACCATCGCCTCCGGCACGGCCGAGCCGCTGGCCACCGGAGCAGTCCACTGCTCGGGCCCGTAGCAACGGATCTGTCCTTCGGCCGCCCCATGGCGCTCGCCGAAAAATCGCGCGATCTCGGCCGGACGCCCGGGCACATCGAGATCGGTCTCCAGGCCCAGTACCACCTGTGCCGGCTTCGACAGCATCAGATGCACCTGCACCCCCGCCTGGACCAGGCACTCCAGCATGCGCAGCCCGTAGGGCGCGCCGGAGGCACCAGTCAGGGCCAGGGCGATCGAGCGTGGCTGTCCACTCATGCGGGGGTCCCCGAGGATTCACGTGACTGCAAACCGGCGATCAGACGCTGGTGCAGGCCATCGAAACCACCATTGCTCATGATGACCAGCGTATCGCCCGCACGCACGTTCGACAGAATACCGCCCATCAGGGCCTCAATCCCGCGCGCGACCGACAGGCGCTCGCCGAGGCGGCGCTCGAGGCCCGTGGTGGACCAGTCGATCTCCGGGGCATGATAGAGATGCACCGCATCCGCGCGCTCCAGGGCGGCCCCCAGGGCCTCGGCATGCACCCCCATGCGCATGGTGTTGGAACGCGGTTCCAGCACCGCGATCAACCGCCCACCGGCGGCAACGCGGCCCCGCAGGCCTTCCAGGGTCAGTCGGATCGCAGTCGGGTGATGGGCGAAGTCGTCGATCACCCGGATCCCGTCGATGTCGGCGCGCAGCTCCTGACGCCGGCGCACACCGCGGAAACCCGGCAGGGCCGCGATCCCCGCGGCCAGCGGTACCCCGGCATGGCGGGCCGCACCGAGCGCGGCCAGGGCATTGGACAGGTTGTGCTGCCCCGTCATCTCCCAGGCCACCCGCCCCTGAACCACCCCGTTGGCCAGCACCTCGAACTCCGAGGCATCGTCATTCAAAGGCCGTGCCCCGAGGGCCTCGGTATCCCCGGTGTCCGGGTCGGTGGTGATGCGCTCCACCGGCGTCCAGCAACCCATCTCCAGCACACGCTCCAGCGCGGCATCGCCTGCGGGCGCCAGGATCAGGCCCTGGCCGGGGATGGTACGCACCAGGTGATGGAACTGACGTTCGATCGCGGCCAGGTCCGGGTAGATGTCCGCGTGATCGAACTCGAGGTTGTTCAGCACCAGGGTGCGCGGCCGGTAGTGGACGAACTTGGCGCGCTTATCGAAGAACGCGGAGTCGTATTCGTCCGCCTCGATCACGAAGAACGGGGCCTCGCCCATCCGCGCGCTGACGCCGAAGTTGCCGGGCACGCCCCCGATCAGGAACCCCGGGCTCAGCCCGGCATATTCCAGGATCCAGGCCAGCAGGCTCGCGGTCGTGGTCTTGCCGTGGGTTCCGGCCACCGCCAGCACCCAGCGGTCATGCAGCACATGTTCGGCCAGCCACTGCGGACCGGAGGTGTAGGGCAGGCCGCGATCCAGCAGGGCCTCGATGATCGGCATGCCGCGGGTCATCACGTTGCCGACCACGACCGGCCCCGTATCCGGCAGGGTCGCCGGGTCATGGCCCTCGTGATAGGGGATGCCGGCCTGCTCCAGCTGCTCGCTCATCGGCGGGTACAGCTTCTGATCGGAACCGGTGACCTGGTAGCCGCGCGCCCGGGCGAGCTGGGCCAGCCCGCCCATAAAGGTCCCGCCGATCCCGAGGATGTGCAGACGGTCCGTGTTCACTACAGTGCCCCCAGGGCCACCTGGGTAATCACGCTGGAGACCACCACATAGCCCAGCGCGATCAGCATGCCGATAAAGCGGCTGCCGAGCTCCAGGGCCTGCTGCAGGATGTGTCCGAACACCAGCAGCAGCCAGCCCACCAGCGTCAGCAGGGCCAGCAGGGCCCCGGTGGAGACCTCCTCCGGGTCGGTCGGGGCATCGATCAGCATCAACAGGGCCATCAGCAGGCCCAGCAGGGCCCCGGTTCCGGCCATTGCGGTAAAGGTCTGCAGCCAGCGGTCGGGCACCCCTCCCATGCGCAGCACCACGGCAATGAACATATACAGGACAACCAGATCGAGCACATTCAGGACCAGGGCCTGCCCCGTGCCGTACATCGGGATGCCGACCGCCATGCCCGTGACCAGGGCGACCCCGAGCCAGAAGATCAGCGTACCGATATCAGGCGGAAGGTCCTGGGGCCCACGCCGCAGACGCAGGATGTCCAGCATGGTCCAGAGGCTGTTCAATCCATGTCCTCCTCGGCTTCCATCGCCTCCAGGGCCTCGAGTTCGTCAAGCTCGTCCAGCATCTCGGTGGCGCGCTCGTCCGAGGCCCCGCGCACCAGGAAATCACGGCGCTGCAGGTAGGCCTCGCGGATGGCGATGTAACGGTCGTCGGAGATCTGCTCCAGCATGCGCTCCGTCGGGATCAGCCCGGCGCGCATGTCGACCACGTCCAGGGCAACCACACCCGCCCACCAGCCGGTATGATCGGTGCGCAGGTTCGTGTGATAGAGGGGGCTGGTATAGCCATCGACCAGACGCGCCGGGGCGTCCCGGGCGGTACTGGGCCCCAGGAGCGGCAGTTGCAGATACGGCCCGCGTGCCACGCCCCAGGCCCCCAGGGTCTGACCGAAGTCCTCGTTGTTCTTCTCGAGCCCCATCGGCGAGGCCACGTCGATCAGGCCGAGCAGCCCGAAGGTCGTGTTGAACATGATGCGCCCGGTATCCGAGGCGGCATTCTCCAGGTTGCCCTGCAACAGGTTGTTAAACAGGACCGTGAAGTCATTGAGGTTGGAAAAGAAGTTTCCCACCCCGCTCTGGACCGGCTGCGGAAGGCGCCGGTACTGGACCGCTGCAGGGCGCAGCAGGGCCTGATCAAAGTCGTCGTTGATCTCGAACACCACCCGGTTGTACGACTCCCAGGGATCGTCCGGATGGCGGTCCTCACTGGGCACGCTGGCACAGCCTGAAAGGATCAGCACCACGAGGGCCGCGAACCCCATACGCAAATGGGCAACAACCGACATACGATTCCTTTTCCCGCGCCCGACGCTGGGCGTCAGGAACCGGTGATGGGATGAATATCCGCCTTGCGAGCCACGCCGACCTGGCCGCGACCCTCACTCTTGGCGGCATAGCAGGCCCGATCGGCGGCCACAAAGGCCGCCTCCACGTCCGGCAGGCCCGCCCCTAGCTGGACCACGCCCACCGAGGCCCCAATGGTGACGTCCCTCGCCTCCACCTGCAACGGCCGATCACCCAGGGCGCTGCAAATGCGCCGCCCCAGGACCTGGCCCTGTTCGGCATCCGTGTCGTAGGCGATCACCGCGAACTCGTCCCCACCGATTCGGGCGACGGCATCACGGGAACGCGTCAGTTGGCGCAGGATCGTCGCCACCCGTCGCAGCAGCTCGTCGCCCACCCGGTGGCCATGGCGGTCATTCACCGCCTTGAAATAGTCCAGATCCACCAGCAGCAGACTCGCCACCGATGAGTATTCCCGCGCATTGTCCATCGCGCGCTGCATCTCGCGCTCGAATGCGCGCCGGTTCAACAAACCGGTTAGCGGATCGTGACTCGCTTCATGCACCAACCGGTCCACCAGCTCGCGTTCCTCGGAGATATCGGTCAGCACCAGCAACGTGCGCACCGAGCTCCCCGCCACTGGATCCAGCGATGTACGGTCAATGCGCACGATCCGCTCCTGCCCGTCCGGGGTCACCAGGCGAGCCTCGGTCGAGTCCTCCGAGTCCGCGGCCAAGGGCTCGGACCGGTCCGCACCCAGCGGACGATCCGTACCCATCTCCCGCAGATCCAGTACCTGCTCGAGGCTGCAGCCCAATACCTGCAAGCGGCGCAGTCCCGCCATCTCCTCGGCCGCGGGATTCATGTAGGCGACCCCACCGCGGGCATCCAGGGTAATCACCGCGTTCGGGATCGCGCCCATCGCCCGACGCAAGTTGTGACCCGCGGTACGCATGCGGGAATGCACCCGCAGTACGTACAACAGAATGAGTGCGACACCCGCCACAAGCACGGCCAGCAACACCACCAGGTTGTCACGCGCCAACCGCCACAGTGCAAACGGCTCCGGCGCATAGAGCCCGACACCCAGTTCGTACATCAGGCCATGCACGTCCTCGTAGGAGCGCGGCGCGGCCCAGCCCGCAATCCCGGCCGCCTGGCTCACCGGGTGCTCGACATCCAGCTCCAGAATGGTACGCAGAACAGCCTGGGCGATTTCGGCGTCGAGGTCCCCGCGCATCGCCAGCGGCCACTCCGGGTACAGACGCGTGGAGGTCCGATAGGGGAAGCCAGGCACGGCCCGCTCGCCCACCAGGCGCAACTGGTCGACCCGCGGGTCACCCTGTTCGCGCAGGTCCTCAAGGATGCCGGTCCGGAAGGTCGCAGCATCCACATCGCCCGCCAGCACCCGGTCCACGCCCCTGGAAACCGGGAAGCCGGTGAACGCCACGCCCTCCAGATCCCTCTCGATGTCCAGTCCGGACGCCTGCAGTTCGCGCCAGGCCATCCACCAGCCGCCGAAGGCATCCGGGTGCACCGCGGAGATCCGCTGCCCTTCCAGGTCGCCGAGCTCGACCAGGTCCGTGCGATCCTCGTGCGCGACGACCACGGCCCCAAAGCGGTCTTCCTCGCGTCCGACCTCGGCCGGGAGCATGGTCGCGATACGGGAGATGCCGTGCCGTTGCTCCAGCATCACGTAGGAGCCGGAATTGGTCAGCACCAGGTCGAAGCGGTCCTCGGCGGCCCCGGCCTGCAGGGAATCGTTATCGACCGGCACCAGGCGCACCTGAATGCCGTCCAGGGCCTGCTCCAGGTACTCGGCGAACGGCGTCCACTGCTCGCGCGCCACGTCCGCGCCGCGATGCGCCAGCACCCCGAACACCAGTTCGCGCTCGGCCGACTGGGGTTCGGCCCCCACCGGGGCCGCCAGCAGCGCACCAGACACCAGGCACCACAATAGAAGCACGCCGCCAAGGCTGGCCCTGCTTGCCTGCAACAGGCCCCCAAGTGACCGGCGGACATCCGCGCGCGGGCTCATCTCATGTGGGCTTCCGGTTGCGGCTGGCGGCAATGCGCAGGCGTAGCGCATTCAGGCGGATGAAGCCCTCGGCATCCTTCTGGTCGTAGGCACCGGCATCATCCTCGAAGGTGGCGATCGCGTCGTCGAACAGGGTGTCTTCGGAACGACGACCGGCGACGATCACGTTGCCCTTGTACAGGCGCAGGCGCACCTCGCCGTTGACCACGCCCTGGGTATCGTCGATCGCGGCCTGCAGCATGCGCCGCTCGGGGCTCCACCAGTAGCCGTTGTAGATCAGGCTGGCGTAGCGCGGCATCAGCTCGTCCTTCAGGTGCGCGGCCTCGCGATCCAGGGTGATCGACTCCAGCGCCCGGCGCGCCTTGAGCAGGATGGTGCCGCCCGGGGTCTCGTAGCAGCCACGCGACTTCATGCCGACATAGCGGTTCTCGACGATATCCAGACGACCCACGCCGTGGGCCCCGCCACGCTCGTTGAGCTTCGCGAGCAACTCCGCGGCGCTCATGCGCTCACCGTTGATCGAGACCGGATCGCCCTGCTCGAAACCGATGATCAGCGTCTCGGACTCATCCGGCGCCGCCTCCGGCGAGACCGACCAGCGCCACATGTCCTCCTCGGCCTCGGTCCACGGATCTTCCAGCGGGCCGCCCTCGTAGGAGATATGCAGCAGGTTGGCATCCATCGAGTACGGCGACTTCGTGCCCTTCTTGGCATAGTCCACCGGGATGTTGTGCTGCTCGGCGTAGGCCATCAGGCGCTCGCGCGAGTTCAGGTCCCACTCGCGCCAGGGCGCGATGACCTGGATGCCCGGCTTCAGCGCATAGGCACCGAGCTCGAAGCGCACCTGGTCGTTGCCCTTGCCGGTCGCCCCGTGGGCAATCGCGTCGGCCCCGGTCTCCTCGGCGATCTCCACCATGCGACGCGCAATCAGCGGCCTTGCGATCGAGGTACCCAGCAGGTACTCGCCCTCGTAGATGGTGTTCGCGCGGAACATCGGGAACACGTAGTCGCGCACGAAGGTCTCGCGCAGGTCCTCGATGTAGATCTGCTTGACGCCCAGGGCCTCGGCCTTGGCGCGGGCCGGCTCGACCTCCTCGCCCTGGCCCAGGTCGGCGGTGAAGGTGATCACCTCGCAGCCGTACTGGTCCTCCAGCCACTTGAGGATCACGGAGGTATCCAGGCCACCGGAATAGGCCAGCACGACACGGGAAATCTTCGAACTCATGGGAATGCCAATCCTTGTTTCGTCTTGAGAGTTATAGTCGGTTTTGTGACGGGCTTCACTGCCAGCCCGCGGAGTCGGGGACGCCGACGGTCGAGTCGGGCACCGCCAGCGGTTCGGCCGGCGGCAACTCCTCGGGGCCGGTCTCGTCAGCCGTTTCCGCACCGGAGGATGGCTCGGCTGCGGCATCCGTCCCGCCCAGCCACCAGATGTCCACTCGGCGCGACCCCTCGCGCTCGCCGTCCGCCTCCGGGTCAACGCCGCCGGCCTCGACCGTCAATCCATCTTCCGGCACGCCCGCCTTGATCAGCGCCGCGCGCACTGCCTCCGCACGCTGGCGGCTCAGGCGCTCGTTCAGCCCGCGCGGGCCCTCGGCGTCGGTCAGCCCAACCAGGCGCACCCGCGGCCGTTCCACCGTACGCAGGGTATCGGCCGCGCGGGCCACCGTCGCGCGCCCCCTGGAATCCAGCTCGCGGCTGCCAGTTGCGAAATACACCGACCAGCGATCCAGCGCCCCGACATCCGGGCCCTCGGCACCGGTGTAGCAGGCCTCGAAGGCCTCGGCGCGCTGGGCAAAACGAATGCCACGAAAATGCACCGCGTCCTCGGCACCGGGGAAATCGACGCGCACGTCATGCCCCACCAGAAGGCGGGCCTTGAGCGCCTGAACCTGCGCATCCGGCACCCGGAAGCGATCCGGCCGCTCGGCACGCAACTCCAGATCCAGGGGCGACTTCGGACTCGCCCCCAGCCACTCCGGGGCCCCGGTGCGCAGCCGCGCGGAGGCATCCTCGGGCATCGCGTAGGGGGCACGCCAGAAGGCGCGAAGGGCCAGCCCCGGCCGGGTCTCGAAGCGCAGCGTCCCGCCGTGACGAACGCCCTGCTCGATGCGGCAGGCATCGTCCAGCTCGATCACCTGCCAGTCGCTGCGTTCCAGCGACTCGCGGTGAGGCATCACCCCTGCCTGAGCGACTCCGTACGCCAGCCACAGCCCCCCGGCGAACAGGAGAGGAAGGTGGCGCAGTACCGACACGGGAACTAGCGCTTCTTGGGCGGCAGGATATCGGTGATTGAACCGTGCGCGACCTCGGCGGCGAAGGCCACCGTCTCGCTGAGGGTCGGGTGCGGATGCACGGTCAGACCGATGTCTTCCATCTCCGCTCCCATCTCCAGCGCCAGCATCGCCTCGCCGATCAGATCACCGGCGGAGGGCCCGACCAGGCCCGCGCCGATCACCCGGCCATCGGCGTCGAACAGCAGCTTGGTCATGCCGTCCTCGGCGCCCAGCGCGATCGCCCGGCCGGAGGCGGCCCAGGGGAACACGCCCTTGGTGTACTCGATGCCGTCGGCCTTCGCCTGTTCCTCGGTCACGCCCATCCAGGCGACCTCCGGATGGGTGTAGGCCACCGACGGGATCGCGCGGGCGTCGAAGTGCACCTTGTGCCCGGCGATCACCTCGGCCGCGACCTTGCCCTCGTGGGTCGCCTTGTGTGCCAGCATCGGCTGGCCGACCACGTCGCCGATGGCGAAGATGTGCTCGACGTTGGTGCGCTGCTGGCTGTCGACCTCGATGAAGCCGCGCTCGCTGACCTGCACACCCGCCGCCTCCGCGTTGATCTTGGCGCCGTTCGGGCTGCGCCCCACGGCGACCAGCACGCGGTCGAAGGTGTCCTCTTCCGGCAGGCCCTTCGCCTCGCCCTGGAACTGGCAGACGATCCCGGCCTTGGTGGCCTTGGCTTCGGCGACCTTGCTCTTGAGGAAGATATTCTCGAAGCGCTTCTTCGCGCGCTTCTCGAACGGGCGGACGATGTCGCGGTCCGCGCCCGGCATCAGGGTATCGGACAGCTCGACCACCGTGACCTTGCTGCCCAGTGACTCGTACACGCAGGCCATTTCCAGGCCGATAATGCCGCCGCCGACCACCAGCATGCGCTCGGGGATCTCGGCGAGATCGAGGGCATCGGTCGAGTCCATCACCCGCTCGTCGTCCCAGGGGAAGCCGGGCAGCTTGATCGCCTGCGAACCGACCGCGATGATCGCATGCTCGAAGCCGATCACCTCGCGGCCGTCGTCACCTTCCACGGCGATGCTGTTGGCGCCGACGAACTCGCCCGTGCCCTGCACCACGCGCACCTTGCGCTGCTTGCACAGCTGCTTCAGGCCACCGGTCAGCTTCTTGACCGCGTTGCCCTTGTAGCCGCGCAGGCCGTCGAGATCGATCTCCGGCTCGCCGAACTTGATGCCCAGCGCGGCAAAGCGCTCGGCCTCGTGCAGGACCTCGCCGGCGTGCAGCAGCGCCTTGGACGGGATACATCCGACGTTCAGGCAGACCCCGCCGATCTGCGGGTAGCGCTCGACCATTACCACGTCCAGCCCCAGATCCGCGGCGCGGAAGGCGGCGGTGTAGCCACCGGGGCCGGAGCCCAGCACCAGCACCTGGCACTGGCTGTCGGTATTCGGATCGGCGGCGGCCTTGGGCGCCGCCTGCTTCGACTCGCTCGAGGCGGCCGATTCCGGTTGCGCGGATTCGGCCTTGGCGTCACCGCCGGCTGCCCCCGCATCCTCGCCACCCGCGGCATCGCCACTGGCTTCGAGGTCCAGGAGCTTGCTGCCCTTGGATACCTTGTCCCCGACCTTCACGTGCATCTTCTTGACCGTGCCGGCCTCGGGGGCGGGCACGTCGATAGTCGCCTTGTCGGACTCCAGCGTGATCAGCGGATCCTCCGGCGCGATCTCGCTGCCCGGCTGTACCAGGACCTCGATGATCTCGACGTCCTTGAAATCCCCGATGTCCGGGACCTCGATGGTCTTCGTCTGGCTCATCCAGTCACTCCGGTTGCGATTACAGAAGCATGCGGCGCATGTCGGACAGCAGCGCGCTCAGCGTGGTGGCGAAGCGGGCACCCAGGGCGCCGTCGATCACCCGGTGATCGTACGACAGCGCCAGCGGCAGGATCAGGCGCGGCTCGAACTCCTGGCCGTTCCAGACCGGCTTCATGCTGGAACGCGACACGCCCAGGATCGCCACCTCGGGGGCATTCACGATCGGGGTGAACTGGGTCCCGCCGATCCCGCCGAGGCTGGAGATGGTCAGGCAGCCGCCCTGCATGTCCGCGGGCTTGAGCTTCTTGTCGCGGGCGCGCTGAGACAGGTCCATCAGTTCGGAGGCGATGTCGACCAGGCTCTTGCGATCCACATCGCGCACCACCGGGACGACCAGGCCGTCCGGCGTGTCCACCGCGATGCCGAGGTTGTAGTACTGCTTCAGGATCAGGTTCTCGCCGGTCGCATCCAGCGAGGCATTGAAGCGCGGGTACTGCTTGAGCGCGGAGACCACCGCCTTCATCAGGAACGGCAGGAAGGTGACCTTCACGCCCTTCTTCTCGTACTCGGCCTTCAGCGACTTGCGGAAGTCCTCGAGCTCGGTGATATCCGCCTCGTCGAACTGGGTCACGTGCGGGACGCTGACCCAGTTGCGATGCAGGTTCTTGCCGGTGAGCTTGTTGATCTTCGACAGCGGCTGGGTCTCGATCGGGCCGAACTCGGAGAAGTCGATCTCCGGCATCGGCTCGATTCCCAGACCACCACCGGCGCCCTGGCTCAGCGCACGCTTGACGAAGCCCTGCACGTCCTCGCGCAGGATACGGCCCTTGCGCCCGGAGCCCTCGACCTTGGTCAAGTCCACGCCCAGTTCGCGCGCGAACTTGCGCACCACCGGCGAGGCATGAGCCTTGCGGAAGGCCGATTCGTCGCGGATGTGTTCGGTGGGCGACGGGCGCGGATCGGCCCGGTCAGCGGCCTTCGGTGCCGGGGACGGCTGCGGCTTCTCGTCCTCGGGGGCCGGCTCGGCCTGCGCGTCCGAGGGAGACGATGTCTCCTCTTTCGACGCGTCTTCCTTGCCAGAGGCCTCCTCGCCGCCACCCTCGTCGGAGGGCTCCAGTTCCAGGATCGGGTCGCCCTCGCTGACGCGGTCGCCGGCCTTCACCTTCAGCGCCTTCACGGTGCCGCCCTGCGGGGCCGGGATCTCGATGGAGGCCTTGTCGGACTCCAGCGTGATCAGCGGGTCCTCGGGGGAAACGGTATCCCCGGGGCTGACGATCACCTCGATGATCTCGACATCCTTGAAATCACCGATGTCCGGCACGTGCACGGTAGTCGTGTTGCTCATGTCTGCTCCTGCCTCGGTACCGGCGGCCTCAGGCCTGCAAGGGGTTGGGCCGTTCGACGTCGATCTTGTACTTCTTGATCGCGTCGGAGACGGTCTTGACCTCGACGGTCCCGTTATCGGCCAGGGCCTTCAGGGCCGTGACCGCGATGTGGTAACGATCGACCTCGAAGTGCCGGCGCAGCGCCGCACGGGTGTCCGAGCGACCAAAGCCGTCGGTCCCCAGCACGCGATACTCGGCCGGCACGAAGGCGCGGATCTGATCGGCGTAGGCCTTGACGTAGTCGGTCGCGGCGACCACCGGGGCATCCGAGCCACCCAGGCATTCCTCCACCCAGGACTTGCGCGGCCTGGCCGCCGGGTGCAGGCGCGCGTGGCGCTCGACATCGCGACCGTCGCGGGCCAGCTCGTTGAAGCTGGTGGCACTCCAGACCTCGGCGGCCACGCCGAAGTCCTTGTCCAGCAGTTCGGCGGCCTCCATGGCCTCGCGCAGGATGGTGCCGGAGCCCAGCAGACGCACCTTCTTTTTCTTGCGCCCGCCGGCCTGCAGCCGGTACAGGCCGCGGCGGATGCCTTCCTCGGCACCCTTCGGCATGGCCGGCTGCGGGTAGTTCTCGTTCATCACGGTGATGTAGTAGAAGACACTCTCCTGCTCCGCATACATGCGGCGCATGCCGTCCTGCACGATCACCGCCAGCTCAAAGGCAAACGTCGGGTCGTAGGCGATGCAGTTGGGCACGTTGGCGGCCATCATCAGGCTGTGGCCGTCGTCGTGCTGCAGGCCCTCGCCGGCCAGCGTGGTGCGCCCGGCGGTCGCCCCCATCAGGAAACCGCGGGCGCGCATGTCGCCGGCGGCCCAGATCAGGTCGCCGACGCGCTGGAAGCCGAACATCGAGTAGAAGATGTAGAACGGCACCATCGCGACGCCATGGGTGGAATAGGACGTGGCGGCGGCGATCCAGGAGGACATGGAACCGGCCTCGTTGATCCCCTCCTCGAGGATCTGGCCCTTCTTGTCCTCCTTGTAATACATCACCTGGTCCTTGTCCTGCGGCTCGTAGAGCTGGCCGACCGAGGAGTAGATCCCCAGCTGGCGGAACAGGCCCTCCATGCCGAAGGTACGCGCCTCGTCGGGCACGATCGGGACGATGTTCTTGCCGATCTTCTTGTCGCGCGCGAGCAGGGTCAGCATGCGCACGAAGGCCATGGTGGTGGACATCTCGCGCTCGCCGGAGGACTCCAGCAGGCCGTTGAAGGCATCCAGCTCCGGGATCTCCAGCGGGGTGGCCAGCGGGCGGCGCACCGGCAGGTAGCCGCCCAGCGCCTTGCGCCGCTCGTGCATGTACTTCATTTCTTCAGAGTCGGGGTCCGGCTTGATGTACTCGGCCTTCTCCACCTGCTCGTCGGACAGCGGGATGTTGAAGCGGTCGCGGAACTGCTTCATGTCGTCCGCGTCCATCTTCTTCTGGCTGTGGGTACGGTTCTGCGCCTCGCCCGCCGCGCCCATGCCGTAGCCCTTCACCGTATGCGCGAGGATCACGGTCGGCTGGCCCTTGTGCTCGGCCGCTGCCTTGTAGGCCGCATAGACCTTGACCGGGTCATGGCCGCCGCGGTTCAGGCGCCAGATGTCCTCGTCGGACATGTTGGCCACCATGCGCTTGAGTTCGGGGTACTTGCCGAAGAAGTGCTCGCGCACATAGGCGCCATCACGCGCCTTGTAGTTCTGATAGTCGCCGTCGACCGCCTCCATCATGCGTTTTTGCAGCAGCCCGTCGGTGTCCTTCGCCAGCAGCGGATCCCAGTAGCGGCCCCACAGGACCTTGACCACGTTCCAGCCGGCGCCACGGAAGATCGCCTCCAGCTCCTGCACGATCTTGCCGTTGCCGCGCACCGGGCCGTCCAGGCGCTGCAGGTTGCAGTTCACCACCCAGGTCAGGTTATCCAGCTTCTCGCGCGAGGCCAGGGTAATCGCCCCCAGGGTCTCCGGCTCGTCCACCTCGCCGTCGCCGACAAAGCTCCAGACGCGGCGATTCTCGGTCTGCGCCAGGCCCCGGTCCTGCAGATAGCGCATGAAGCGCGCCTGGTAGATGCTCATGATCGGGCCCAGGCCCATGGACACGGTCGGGAACTGCCAGAAGTCCGGCATCAGCCAGGGGTGCGGGTAGGAGGACAGCCCCTTGCCATCCACCTCGCGGCGGAAGTGATCCAGCTGCTCCTCGGTCAGGCGGCCTTCCATGAACGCGCGGGCGTAGATGCCCGGCGAGGAGTGCCCCTGGGCGAACAGCAGGTCGCCGCCGTGATCGTGCGACGGGGCATGCCAGAAGTGGTTGAACCCGACGTCATACAGCGTCGCGGCGGATGCGAAGGTCGCGATATGCCCGCCGAGTTCGGCCGAGACGCGGTTGGCCTTGACCACCATCGCCATCGCATTCCAGCGGATATAGGAACGAATGCGGTGTTCCACCGCGCCGTCGCCCGGGTACTCGGGTTCCAGGTGCGTGGGAATGGTGTTGACGTAGGCGGTATTGGCCGAGTACGGGAGGTAGGCCCCGCTGCGGCGCGCCTTGTCGACCAGGCGCTCCAGCAGGGCGTGCGCCCGTTCGGGGCCGTCGGTCTCCAGCACGGAGGCCAGGGCATCAATCCACTCCTGGGTCTCCTGCGGGTCGATATCGTGTTCGGTCGCGTTCGGGTCCATGCGTCTACCCCTGAAAACGGGTTGGGAATCAGGATGCCATCACGGCTCCAGGCCACCGGGCAGGCGGGCATTTGCTACCATGCGCCGGTGTTGGGCGGGCATAAAAGGCGCAAGTATCCCGACTGAGCCGCCAACAGGTCAAGCGAAAGCCGCCTATGGCGCCGATCTTCGGGAAAATCTGCGGGAAAAGCCGCAAACATCACGAAAGCCCGCCCTCTTGCCGCCAACACCCGCGAATACCGTCCGCCGCCCCCATTCAGGACCGAGCACACCGATGGCCGAACCCGTCCAGCTGGACCCGCAACACCGCCCCATGGCAAACCGATTTCGCGGCTTTCTACCCGTTGTGGTGGACGTCGAGACCGGAGGCTTCGATTGTCGGCGACATGCCCTTTTGCAGGTCGCGGCCGTGTTCCTGCGTCGCGACCATAACGATCACCTGGTGCGCGACCGCACCGTGAGCCTGCATGTACGCCCCTATGAAGGATCCGAGATGGACCCGAAGTCGCTGGAGGTCAACGGGATCGACCCATACCACCCGCTACGCGCGGCTTATCCTGAAGACCAGGCCATGGGACGGCTTTTCAGCGAGGTCCGGCGGGAGGTAAAGATCAACCACTGCAAGCGTGCGATCCTGGTAGGCCACAATGCCCATTTCGACCTTGGCTTCGTACATACTGCGGCGGAGCGCTGCGGGATCAAGCGCAATCCGTTTCACCCGTTCTCCAGCCTGGACACCGTGTCGCTGTCGGCCCTGGCCTTCGGCCAGACGGTTCTGGCGCGGGCGGCCGATGCCGCGGGATTGGGCTGGGACGCCGAGTCGGCCCACAGCGCAGCGTTCGATGCGGAGAAGACCGCAGATATCTTCTGTCAGATCGCAAACCGCTGGCAGGACGGGGTCGGCGTACCGAAGAGCGCCCTGCGCCTGCCCGAACCGGAAGAGCTGCCGCCGGGGCACTGACCCCGGCCCGGGGTAACACCCGCAGATCGCCACGCCCCTGCGCGGCTCTCGATGACACAACCGCAGCCCCGTCATTGCGAACCCCGCAGGGGTGAAGCAATCTCCCGGCGCGGGCACGAAGCGGGATCAGGTGGTCACATCAGGAGATCGCCACGGCCCCGGGCGGGGCCTCGCGATGGCGGGCGTGGGGTGCGCGGCAGCCCCTCGGGCTGCCGCGCCAAGGGTTCTAACTCGCGGCGCGCTTGGCGTGGGCCTCGTCGACCGCCTTCTTCAGATCACCACTCTCGAACATCTCGAGGGTGATGTCGCAGCCACCGATCAACTCACCATCCACATAGACCTGCGGGAAGGTCGGCCAGTCGGCGAAGCGCGGCAGGTTCTGCATGACCTCCTGGTCGGCGATCACGTTCACGTAGGCGAATTCCTGCTCGCAGCGCTTGAGCGCCTCGACCGCGCGGCTGGAGAAGCCGCACATCGGAAACTGCGGCGTGCCCTTCATGAAGATCACCACCGGATTGTCTTCCACCTGCTGGCGGATGCGGTCCATTACGTCCATCGAAAGTACTCCCGAAATTTGATGCCAGATCGGGGCGACGGCTACACGCGCCGCCCCAAGTTCATTTCCCAGTATAGCGCTCAGACATTGAAGCGGAAATGTACCACGTCGCCCTCGTGCATGACGTATTCCTTGCCCTCGAGGCGCCATTTCCCGGCGTCCTTCGCACCCTGCTCGCCATTGTTCGCGACAAAGTCGTCATAGCCCACCACCTCGGCACGAATGAAGCCGCGCTCGAAATCGGTGTGGATCACCCCCGCGGCCTGTGGCGCGGTGGAACCCCGACGCACGGTCCAGGCGCGGACTTCTTTTTCGCCGGCGGTAAAGAAGGTCTGCAGGTCCAGCAGCCGGTAGGCGGTACGGATCACCCGGTCCAGCCCCGGCTCCTCGAGCCCGAGGTCCGCCAGGAACTCGGCCCGTTCCTCCGGGTCCAGCACGGCAATCTCGGCCTCGATGGCCGCGCAGACGCTGACCACCTCGGCACCCTCCTCGGCGGCCCTGGCCTGCACGGTCTCGACCATCGCGTTGCCGCCAGCCAGCGAGGCCTCGTCGACGTTGGCAATGTACATCAGCGGCTTGATCGTCAAAAGGTGGAGATCATAGAGTAGCCGACGCTCGTCCTCGTCCAGATCCTGGGCCCGCGCCGGGATCCCCTGGTCCAGTCCGGCCGCCACCTTCTCGGCCGCCTTCAGTTGCGCAATCGCGGTCTTGTCCTGCGACTTCGCCGCGCGCGTCAGGCGAGTCAGCGCCTTATTGGTGGTCTCGAGGTCTGCCAGCATCAACTCGGTGCTGATGGTCTCGATATCGTCCAGCGGGTCGACCTTGCCGGCCACGTGCACGATGTCGTCGTCCTCGAAACAGCGCACCACCTGGGCAATCGCATCGGTCTCGCGGATGTGGGCGAGGAACTGATTGCCCAGTCCCTCGCCCTGCGCGGCACCCGCCACCAGGCCCGCGATATCGACGAACTCCACCGTCGTGGCCAGCGTACGCTCGGGCTTCACGATCTCGGTGAGCCGCGCCAGGCGCGGATCCGGCACCTCCACCACGCCCACGTTCGGGTCGATGGTGCAGAACGGGTAGTTCTCCGCGGCGATCTCCGCGCGGGTCAGGGCATTGAACAGGGTGGACTTGCCGACATTCGGCAGACCCACGATCCCGCATTTCAGACTCATCGGGCTTCCTCGTCCTCGGATTTCTGGCGACCGGGCGCCTTTGGCCCGCCGCCATGCAGATTGCGTACAGCCTCGTCCCAGCGTCCCGCGATCAGCGCCGGCACCTGGTCCAGCGCGGCATCGATGGCATCCTCGATGGCGTGCGCATCATCCTTGCCGGGACGGTCCAGCACGAACGGGACGACCTCGTCGCGGTGCCCTGGGTGGCCGATACCGAGACGCAGCCGCGCATAGTTCGGCCCGCCCATGTGGCGATGCAGGTCGCGCAGACCGTTGTGACCGCCGTGCCCGCCACCCATCTTCAGGCGCGCCACACCGGGCTCCAGGTCCAGTTCGTCATGCGCGACCAGGATCTCCTCCGGCGGGATGCGGTAGAAATCCGCACACTTGCGCACCGACAGGCCACTCTTGTTCATGAAGCTCATGGGTTTGAGCAGCCAGCAGTCGGCTTCGGGCAGGGTCAGCCGCGCCGCCTCGCCATCGAAGCGGCTCTCGCTGCGAAACTCGGTGGAGTGACGGCGGGCCAGGGCATCCACAAACCAGAAGCCCGCGTTATGCCGGGTCTCGGCATAACGCGGGCCCGGATTGCCCAGCCCGACGATCAAACGAATCGCCATGGGTCAGAAAGGCACAGGAACGGCCGTGAGGCTTATTCCTTGTCCTCGGACTCGCCTTCGTCGCCGGAGGCGGCTTCTTCGCCACCCTCGTCCGCGGCACCCTCGGCCTCGGCGGCTTCGACTTCCTCGCCCTCTTCCTCTTCGGTCTTCGCGGCACGCGGGAGCAGGACACTGACCACGGCGTAGTCGTAGTCCTCGCCATGCATCAGGGCCACACTCTCCACACCCTTCGGCAGTTTCAGCTCGGAGATGTGGATGGTGTCACCGACGTCCATCTCGACCACATCGATATCGATGGCCTCCGGCAGATCGCCCGGCAGGCACTCGACCTCGATGTCGTTCAGCATGCGGCTGATCATGCCGCCGCCCAGCTTCACGCCCTTGCACTCTTCCTCGTTGTGGAAGTGCAGCGGCACGCTGACGCGGATCGGCTGATTCGCGCTCACGCGCATCAGGTCCACGTGATAGATGGTCGGCTTGAACGGGTGGCGCTGCACATCGCGCAGGATCGCCTTCTCGCTCTTGCCATCCAGCTTGACCGTCAGGATGTGCGAGTAGAACGCATCATGCTTCAGGTTGTGCACCATCGCGTTGTGGTCGAGGGTGATCGGCTGCGCGTCATTCTCGCCCCCGTACAGGATGGCGGGCAGCCTGCCGGCGCGACGCAGGCGGCGGCTCGCACTCGATCCCTGTTCGTCCCGCTTCTCGGCTTCAATGGTAAAACTCATGCTCATCGTTGCTCTCTCCAAATAAACACGCCCCATCCGCGACCAGATGAGGCGTGAGGCTGGGGGACAATCCCCCGAAATCGTGGCGCCAGAACGCCCTGCGCCCGGACCGTCAGTCCACGAACAGCGAGCTGACCGACTCCTCGCGGTTGATCCGGCGAATCGTCTCGGCCAGCATCTCCGCCACCGACAGCTGCCGGATCTTCGCACAGGCCTGGGCATTCGGCTGCAGCGCCAGGGTGTCGGTCACGACCAGCTCGTCCAGCGCCGAACCGTTAATATTATCAATTGCCGCACCAGAAAGCACGGGGTGCGTGGCATACGCACTCACCGAGGCCGCACCGTGCGCCTTCAGGGCCTTGGCCGCCTGACAAAGCGTGCCGGCGGTATCCACCAGGTCGTCGATGATGATGCAGGACTTGTCGCGCACGTCGCCGATGATATGCATCACCTCGGATTCATTCGCGCGCGGCCGACGCTTGTCGATAATCGCGAGATCGGCGTCGTCCAGGCGCTTAGCAATCGCGCGGGCGCGCACCACGCCACCGACATCCGGCGACACCACCGTCAAGTCGCCCGAGACATGCCGCCAGACGTCGCCCAGCAGCACCGGCGAGGCATAGATGTTGTCGACCGGGACGTTGAAGAAGCCCTGCACCTGGTCCGCGTGCACATCGATGGTCAGCACACGATCGGCACCGACCGCCTCGATCATGTTCGCGACCACCTTGGCCGAAATCGGCACCCGCGCCGAGCGCACCCGACGATCCTGACGGGCATAGCCGAAATAGGGGATCACGGTGGTGATGCGGCCGGCGGAGGCGCGGCGCAGCGCATCCACCATAATCACCAGCTCCATGATGTTCTCGTTGGTCGGCTGCCCGGTCGGCTGGATCAGAAACACGTCGCGACCGCGTACGTTCTCGAGGATCTCGACCTGCACCTCGCCATCGCTGAAGCGCCCCACAATCGCCTTGCCCATCGGCAGGCCCAGGTGCTCGGCAACGCTCTGTGCCAGGCGGGGATTCGCGTTCCCCGCGAAGACCATCATTCGGCTCTTGTCGACCACGGTTTTTTCCGGTCTGGGTGGTGCGGAGCGGGTGAACGGGTCACCTGGCTCCAAAATAGACCCCGGCGTGGCGCCGGGACCTGTGGTGTATGGCGCGGTGGCGATATCCAGCATCACCACCCGCGTTGTATGGCTGGGCCGGCAGGATTACGGCGCTGCGTGCCGCCCTTCGGGCCGCCGCCAGTGGCGGCGTTCTCTCGCGGCCACACCGCTCAAGTCGAACCCGGTTCTCATCCTGCCGGCCCTTTGGCCGGTGCCGCGGCGGCAAGCGCCGCGGGTCTCGTTGTATGGCTGGGCCGGCAGGATTCGAACCTGCGCATGACGGGATCAAAACCCGTTGCCTTACCGCTTGGCTACGGCCCAATTGCTCGTTGTTGCCTGCCCCGACCCCGCCCAAGCTCCGTTTCCGGAACCGATGGCGGATCGGCTGCCGCCGATCCGGGCCGGCAGGATGATGGCGCTGCGCGCCACCCTTCGGGCGCCACCTGCGGTGGCGTGCTCTCGCGGCTGCGCCGCTCGGGTCGAACCTGCGCATGACGGGATCAAAACCCGTTGCCTTACCGCTTGGCTACGGCCCAATTACTCGTTGCTCGGCACCATCATCCTCGGCGGCGCTGCGCGGAAGCCACTGCCGCAGGGGCGAAACATTCGCCAGCGGCGTCACCCAGCTCCGCCAGGGACGGGGCTGTGCGGTCTGCGCCTGGCGCGCGGCCGCCTCGTTCGGGAACATCCCAAAGATGCAGCCCCCGGTGCCACTCAAACGCACGCGCTCCGTTTGCCCGCCCATCCAGTCCAGTGCCTCGCCAATAGCGGGATACTGCTGGCGAACCAGCGGCTCGAAGACATTACGAAAGCGCGCGGCATCGATTTCGGGCGAAATTGTCTCGGCGGGACAGTCGCGTGTCAATTCCGCCGCGCCAAACATGGAGCCGGTGGCCACCGAAACCCCGGGGTCCATCAGCAGCAACCAGGCGATATCCGGCTCCACCGGCACCAGGCGATCCCCGACGCCTTCGGCCCAGGCCGCCCGGCCGCGCACAAACACCGGCACATCCGCCCCCAGGCCCAACCCGATCGCAGCCAGCTCATCCTCCGACAGCCCGAGGTCGAACAGGTGATTCAGGGCGACCAGCGTGGTCGCGGCATCGGAACTGCCTCCGCCCAGACCGCCCCCGATCGGGATGCATTTGTCGAGGTGTATCCGCACGCCGAGGGGTGCACCGCTGGCATCCGCCAGCGCCCGCGCGGCCCGCAGGCACAGGTTGTTGTCCCCGTCGACGGCCCCGGCCGCCATTTCGATCCGACCGCACTCCAGCGGTTCAAAGCGCAGCGTATCCGCCAGGCCAACAAACTGAAACACGGTTTGCAGCTCGTGATAGCCATCGGCACGGCGGCCCGTGATATGCAAGAACCGGTTGATCTTGGCCGGAGCGAGAAAGGCCGCATCGAAACGGCCGCTCATGGCGTTGCCAAATGCCAGTTCGCGATGCGCACGCGCAGCTCCACGCCCTCGCGCTCGAGGTCCATACGTACGGGAAGCGCCACGCCGTCAACATCCTCGAACTCGCCGAACTCGATCACCCAGCCGGACTGTTCGATACGCAGGGGCAGGCCATCCTCGTCCGTCTCCAGCTCGTACTCGGCATCGGGCGCGAGCAAACCCCGCACCCAGTAGCGCATGCCGGAAACCGGGATCGACTCGTTCGCCAGGTAGGCGACCAGGGCATCGGGGTCCTCGGCCTGGTAATGCTCGCCGGCCCGCGTGATCAGCACCGCGGGTTGGTCCGGGGCCAGCGTCAGGCGCCCACCCCCACGCCCCATCGGGCCGGATAGGTCGAGGACATGGCGCTCCTGCTGCACGCGCCAGTTCAGCTGCGCGGACCAGTATTCCACCTCGGTAGAAAGCCCCAGACGTGCCGCCAGGCGCCACTCGTCAAATGCCTTCACGACCTCGGCACGCTCGTCGAAGGCCTCCCGCGCGGCGGGGTCGTCGGTGCGCGGCATCGGCGCGGCACAGCCCACGAGTATCAGCGCGACGACCGTGGTCGATGCCCAGCGGGTCATGCCCGCCCACGAGGATGCGCGGGACTCTGGGGATCCAGGCGACATCACTCGAGAAGTTCGTCACGCACCCGCAACAGGCGCTCGTGATCCGGTTCGCGCTCCAGCGCCGCCTCCAGAATGGCGCGCGCCTCGTCCCGCTCGCCGCGCTCCCAGAGCACCACGGCGAGGTTGCTCGCGATCTCGCCATCGTCGGAGAGATCGTAGGCGCGACGCAGGAAGTCCTCGGCCTCGTCGAGACGCCCGAGGCGATAGAGCACCCAGCCATAGCTGTCGATGATCGCCGCGTCGTCGGGCTCCTGCGCGTAGGCCCGCTCGATCAGGTCCAGCGCCTCCTCGTAGCGGTCGGTGCGGTCTGCCAGCGTGTAGCCCAGGGCGTTCAGCGCCGCGACATTATCCGGATCGTTATCCAGGATCGTCCGGAAGTCCGCCTCGGCGGCCTCGATGTCGTCCTCGCGCTCATGCATCAGCCCCCGCATATACAGCAACCGAGCATCCCCCGAGAACTGCACCAGCCCACGATTGAGGCGCTCGCGCGCAGCGGCGTACTCCCCCTGTTCGCGCAGCAGGTTCGCCTCACCGAGGTAGGCGCGTCGCGCCAGCTCGACATCCGGGCCCTGCTGCATCTGCTCGAAACGCTCGCGCGCGGCCGCATCGCCCTCGATCTCCAGCGTCATGCGCGCCGCGCGCAGACGAGCGTCATCGGCGTGATTGCCACCCTCGACCCGCTCGTAGGCCTGGCGTGCACCCTCCGGGTCCTCTTCCAGTTCATGCAACCGGCCGAGGTAATAGGCGACGTCGCCCTCGCGCTCGCCCAGGGCATCAAGACGCTCCAGATAGGTCCGGGCCGGCCCCAGCTGCTCGGCCTCGAGGTTCATCAGCGCCAGGGCCAGCAACAGCTGCGCATCCTCCGGGTCCTGCTCGACCAGGCGATCCATCTCCTCGCGCGCCATTTCGCGATCATCGTGCTCCGCCAGCATGCGGGCATAGCCAAAACGGGCCTCGCGGCTCTCGGGGTGATCAGCCACCGTCGTGCGCAGCACCTCCAGGGCCTCGTCGGACTCTCCCGCCTCGTCCAGCGCTCGGGCATGCAGCAGCCGCAGCGGCACAGCCTCCGGGAATCGCTCCACGCCATGCGCAGCCGCCTCCAGTGCCGGCTCGCCAGGGGCGAATCGCAGTGCGGCCTCGGCATACACGCGATGTACGCCCACATCGTCCTGACGCTGATCCGTCAACTTCCGCAGGGCCTCGAGCGCGGCCTCGCGGTTGCGGGTCTGCCCCACTACGGCCCCGAGCGCCGCATAAGGATCACCGCCCTGCACGGCCTGCAGGTCGATGACCTCGCCCATCTGCTGGGCGGCCGGATCAGGCTGGCCCAGGTCCAGCCGCAGCACTGTGGACAACTGCAGGGCATCCAGGCTTTCCGGGGCCAGCTGGCGCCAGCGCTCGGAGGACTGCAAGGCCTGGTTGCGGTCCTGGGCAAACAACGCAATGCGGGTCGCCCGTTCGGCGATTGCCGGGTCGTCGCTGAGCAGGGCTGCGGCACCGTAGTAGCGTGCGGCCTCCTCGTACTGCCCGGAGCGCACGGCCATCTCGCCCACCAGCACACCCAGCATCAATGCCGCTTCCGGGTCCTGCGCCGGCATAATCGGGAGGATCGCGGGGCGGTCGGTCTCTGCGGCGTTGGTCTCCGCTGCGTTGCTCTCCGAAGCACCCAGGGGCATATGGGCACAGCCCGCCAGCAATACTGCGGCCAGTGCCGCGAACAGGGGACGAATCATTTCGGGTCCGATCGGATTACTCCATTGACATGTCTGGGCAACTCGGATGAGTGCACTTTGAATACGTCACTAGTGGGACGCCCATCCAGCGCCACGGTTCCGAACCGCACTGCGCGCGGCATTCAGAGAACCACTGTAACGGACGGCACAGGTCAGTACACTACGTACTTGACCCTTTGGGGGCACGCCTCTCCCCCGGGGACGAGTATGTCTTGGGGCCTTTTCCGGCCATTTGCGGCACAATAGCGTCAGCATGCTGTTCACTCTTGGCATTAACCACAAGACCGCTCCGGTCGCGATCCGCGAACGGCTGTCGGTGAATGAAAGCCAGCTCGGCGAGGCCCTGCACTCGCTGCGCTCGGGTGTCCTGTTGCCGGAAACCGCGATCCTGTCGACCTGCAACCGCACCGAGGTGTACTTCCGCGAGGGCGGCAAGCAGTCGGAACACCGCGTGCTGGACTGGCTGGGCGGCTACCACGGCATCGACCGTGACGAACTCAGGCCCTACCTCTACCTGCACCACGATGGCTCCGCCGTGCGCCACACCCTGCGCGTGGCGAGCGGCCTGGACTCGCTGGTCCTCGGCGAGCCCCAGATCCTCGGGCAGATGAAGACGGCCTACCAGCATGCCCACGACGCCGGCACGCTGGGCCGCTCGCTGGAGCGCCTGTTCCAGCATGCCTTCGCCACCGCGAAGGACGTGCGCACCCAGACCGCGATCGGGCAGAGCGCCGTCTCGGTGGCCTTTGCCGCGGTCTCGCTGGCGCGCCAGATCTTTGGCGACCTGAAGCCGCTGACGGCGCTGGTGATCGGCGCCGGGGAGACGATCGAACTGGCGCTGCAGCACCTGTCCGGCCACGGGATCGGCCAGGTGATCGTGGCCAACCGAACCGAGGAGCGCGCCCAGGCCGTGGCCGAACGCTTCGATGCCCAGGCGATCAGCCTGAACCAGTTGCCGGATCGTCTGGCCGAGGCCGACATCGTTATCTCGTCGACCGCCGCGCCGCTGCCGATCCTCGGCAAGGGGGCGGTGGAACGCGCCCTGCGCAAGCGCCGGCACAAGCCGATCTTCATGGTCGACATCGCCGTCCCGCGCGACATCGAGCCCGAGGTTGGCCAGCTCGAGGACGTCTACCTCTACACGGTGGATGACCTCCAGGAAGTGATCGACGAGAACATGGCCTCGCGCCAGGCCGCCGCCGCACAGGCCGAGGAGATCATCACCCAGCGCGCCAGCGAATTCATGCGCTGGCTGCGCGCCCGTGACTCCGTGGACAGCATCCGCCAGCTGCGTCAGCGCGCCGAGACCGTCAAGGCCGAATCCCTGGCCAGGGCCGAGGCGATGCTGCGCGCCGGCAAGTCGCCGGAAGAGGCCATGCAACTGCTGGCCCACAGCCTGACCAACAAGCTGATGCACGCCCCCTGCAAGTCACTGAACACCGCCGCCCACGAGGGCGACGCGCGCCTGCTCAATGCCGCCCATCGGCTGTTCCAGCTTCCCAGCCCGGAAGACGACCCCGGCCACGACCCCGAGTCCGGCACCCGTTCGTGAAGGCCTCGTTCCGCACCAAGCTCGAGGGCCTGGCCGAGCGCCATGCCGAGATCGCACAGCTGCTGGCCACGCCGGACGCCGCCGAGGACGCCGACCAGCTGCGCCGCCTGTCGCAGGAATACAGCCAGCTGGAACCGGTCGCCGCGGCCTGGAAGGCCTGGCACGACAACCAGGGCGCACTGGAAGAGGCCCGCGCGATGCTCGCGGAGGACGACCCCGAACTGCGCGAAATGGCCGAGGCCGAGATCGCGACCCTGGAGGAACAGGCCGAGGCGCTGGAGGCCGAGCTCCATCGTCACCTGATCCCGAAGGACCCGCACGACAACGCCAACGTGTTCCTCGAGATCCGCGCCGGCACCGGCGGCGACGAGGCCGCGATCTTCGCCGGCGACCTGCTGCGCATGTATACCCGCTACGCCGAACAACAGGGCTGGAAGCTGGAGATCCTCAGCGCCAGCGAGGGCGAACACGGCGGCTACCGCGAGGTGATCGGGCGCCTGGCCGGCCAGGGCGCCTTCTCGCGACTCAAGTTCGAGTCCGGCGCCCACCGCGTGCAGCGCGTGCCGGAGACCGAGTCCCAGGGCCGCATCCACACCTCCGCGGCCACCGTCGCCATCCTGCCGGAGCTGGACGAGGTCGAGATGCCGGATATCAACCCGGCCGACCTGCGCGTGGACACCTTCCGCGCCTCCGGGGCCGGCGGCCAGCACGTGAACAAGACCGACTCCGCGATCCGCCTGACCCACCTGCCCACCGGCATCGTGGTCGAGTGCCAGGAAGAACGCTCGCAGCACAAGAACCGCGCCAAGGCCATGACCTACCTCGCCGCCCGCCTGTTCGAGGCCGAGCGCGAGGCGCAGGCCGCCGCGCAGAGCGCCGAGCGCAAGAGCCTGGTCGGCAGCGGCGACCGCTCCGAGCGCATCCGCACCTACAACTTCCCGCAGGGCCGAGTGACCGACCACCGCATCAACCTGACCCTCTACAAGCTGGAACAGGTGATGGCCGGCGACCTCGACCCGGTGATCGACCCGCTGATCCACGAATACCAGGCCGAACAGCTCGCCACCCTCGCGGAGGCGTAATGGAAACGCCCGCGACGCTGGATGCCCTGCTGCGCGAACTTCGCCGCCGCCTGCAGGCGGCCGGATTGGAAGAGCCGGGGCTCGAGGCCCGCCTGCTGCTTGGCGCGGCGACCGGGCTCGACACCAGCACCCTGATCGCCCGCGGGCTCGACGCCCCCACCGCGTCGCAGCGCGAACGTGCCGACGCCCTGTGCCAGCGCCGCGAGGCGGGCGAGCCGATCGCCCACATCCTCGGCCGGCGTGCCTTCTGGACCCTTGATCTCGAGGTCTCCGCCGCCTGCCTGATTCCGCGCCCGGAGACCGAACTGCTGGTGGAACGGGCAATCGCGGCCATCGACGCCTGCGAGCGCGCGCATCCTCGGGTACTGGACCTGGGCACCGGCAGCGGCGCGATCATCCTCGCGCTGAAGGCGGAACGCCCGGCCATCGAGGCCGTCGCCACCGACCGCAGCCCGGACGCCCTGCGCCAGGCCCGCGCCAACGCCGACGCCCTGGGACTCGACGTGACCTTCCTGCAAGGGACGTGGCTCTCCCCTTTTACGCCCGGCGAAGCCTTCGACGTGATCGTCAGCAACCCGCCCTACATTGACCCCGACGACCCCCACCTGAACCGCGGCGACCTGCGTTTCGAGCCACGGGAGGCGCTGGCCGCGCCGGAAGGCGGGCTCGGCGACCTGTACACCATCATCGATACCACACCCGCCCACCTGCTCCCGGGTGCCCCGCTGCTACTGGAACACGGGTTCGATCAGGCCCGCGACGTTCGGGCCCGCATGGCCCAGGTGGGTTATCGCGAGGTGCGGAGCCTTTGTGACCCCGCCGGGCACGAGCGCGTCACGATCGGCACCCGCGCGTAAAAAAAGCCCCGGCGCGAACGCCGGGGCCAACAGTGTGGTGCGGATGCTGCCTAGAACGGCAGATGCAGGTGCAAGTTCATCGAGCCGCTGGGCGAGCGATGCCGCGGGCGGCTGTAGTAATGGTGATGATGGTGCTCCTGGTAGCTGTGATAGTGGCGATGCTGATGGCCCCGCCCACGTTTATACGAGCGCTTGGAGTGCTTGTAGCCGCGATAGCCGGGATGGCTGCGGGCATGCGGCGGGCCGCCATAATGGCCCGGGCGGTGATGAACATGTTGCAGCGCATCAGGGTCGAATGCGGCGGCGCTGGTGTGCACAAAGCCGGAGGCCGGCTGGGCTGCATGCACCGGGGCTGCCAGGGCAAACGCCAGCAACGCCGCCGGCGCCAGGGCGATCATCAAGCCTTTCATCGTGTACCTCCTTGGACTGCGCAACTGGCAGAATTGCCACGGTCCAAATTACGGGGTCTTCCTGAACGGTTCCTAACCGAGGCGCCGGAGGAGCGTGACGCCGGTTACACTTTGCCGTACTACGTCACTAACCCTTGACCTGATTCACACTGGAGAACGCCCCGTGGATGACGCGGAACTGCTGCGCTACAGCCGCCAGATCATGCTGCCCGGTGTCGGGGTCGAGGGACAGCAGCGCCTGCAGGAGGCCCACGCGGTCATCATGGGCCTGGGCGGGCTGGGTTCGCCGGTAGCCGCCTACCTCGCAGCCGCCGGGGTCGGACGACTCACGCTGGTCGACCCGGACCATGTCGAGGTGACGAACCTGCAGCGGCAGATCCTGCATACCGACGCGGATATCGGCCGCGACAAGGTGGAGTCCGCCGCGCGGCGCATCGCGGCGATGAATCCGAACTGCCGGGTCGAGACCCGTGCCGAACGCCTGGACGTGGCTGCGATGACCACCCTGTTCGCGGAGGCCGACGTGGTCCTGGACGGCACCGACAACTTCGCCAGCCGGGGCGCAATCAACCGCGCGGCTTTTGCCAGCGGTACACCCCTGGTCTCCGGCGCGGTAATCCGCTTCGAAGGGCAGCTCACCACCTTCGACTACCGCGACCCCGAGGCCGCCTGCTACCACTGCCTGTATGGCGAGGGCGGCGGGGACGAGGACACCTGCGCGGCCAATGGCGTGCTGGCCAGTCTCCCGGGGGTGATCGGCAGCCTGCAGGCCACCGAGGCGCTCAAATTGCTAATCGGACTCCCGACGCTGAGCGGGCGGCTGCTGATCGTGGATGCGACCCGCATGCAGTTTCGCGAAATTCGTCTGCGCCGCGACCCGGGTTGCCCGGTCTGCGCACAGCGTCCGGCCTGAGTCAGGCGCTGGAGCGGGGCCGGAAGGCGACCACCTGACCACGGGGGATGCGCTGATCCTCCTCGGCCAAGGCAGCAGTCAGGCGATCGGCCATGCAGGCCAGGGCACGATTGGTGACCATGGTTGCCATGGAGTGGTAGAGGCGCAACTCGCAGGCCACCGGGCGATGCAGATTGTGCCGGTGGGCGGCGCGGAACGAGGTCCAGGCCACCACCGGCATGTCGTTGAGCACGCGATCCACCACGACCCAGGCATCCGGCTGCAGGATCAGGTCCAGGTGCTTCAGGATTGGCAGGGGCAGACGGATCTCGGGGCCCAGCCGCCGCAGGGCCAGGGCCACCTGGTTGTAATAGCGGGCCTCGACCTGCCATCCGGGCCGGGTATCCAGAGTGGGAATCTCGGTATGCCGGGAATACATGACCAGCCCCCCGCCAGGAAAACACTGCTGCCTTTGCTATCTCTATAGCAAAGACCGCCGCTCGGCGGGAAGATTCCGCGCCCGATTGTTTCGCGAGCGGTTACTGACGCGTATCGGGGGTCGGTGGCTGGACCGTCCGGGTGGCGCAGAGGGCCTCGGCATCCACCGGGTCGAAGTGGTACTGCGCATTGCAGAACTCGCAGGTCACCTCGATGCGACCCTGCTCCTCGATGATGCTGCGGATCTCGTCCTGCCCGAGGCCGCGCAGGGTCTCGGCCACCCGCTCGCGCGAGCAGGGGCAGTGAAACTGGACCGGGGTCCCGTCGAACAGACGCACACGCTCCTCGGCGAACAGCCGGCCGAGCAGCGTGCCGGCATCCAGCTCCAGCATCTCCTCGGGGGTAGTGGTATCGGCCAGGATGTTCGCGCGGCTCCAGTCCTCGGAGTCACGCGTGACCGCATGACCGCCCTCGCCCGGCACGGCCTGCAGAAGCATCCCGGCGGCCGACTGGTCATTGGCCGCCAGCCACAGCCGGGTAGGCAGCTGCTCGGAACGCTCGAAGTACACGTTCATCGCATCCGCGAGGGTCTCGCCCTCCAGTTCGACCACGCCCTGGTAGCGCTCGCCGCCATCGCCCGGGTCCAGCGTCAGCATCAACCGGGCGTTGTCGCCGGCACACTGGGCCAGCGTCGCATCGTCGGGGGGCGTCTCGCGGAAGCGGGCCAGGCCACGCAGCCGACCCTGGCCATCGGCCTGGGCCACGATCATGTGCACGGGACCGGTGCCGGTCACCTGCAGGATCAGCGAGCCGTCGAACTTGAGCGTGGCGGCCGTCAGTGCAACGGCCCCGTAGGCCTGGCCCAGGAGGTCGCGCACCACCGGCGGATAGTCGTGGCGCTCCAGCAGGGCCTGCCAGGCGGCATCCAGGTGCACCCACTCGCCACGCACCCCGGCCTCCTCCAGCATGAAGCGGTGGAGGGTGTCGGTTTCACGCATGGAGTCCGCAGCCCTGCATCATCCGTCCAGCTTGGCCTTCAGGCGCTCATTCACCTGGGCCGGGTTCGCCTTGCCCTGGGTCGCCTTCATCACTTGGCCGACGAAGAAGCCAAACAGCTTGTCCTTGCCACCACGGTACTGCTCCAGCTGCTGCGGATTGTTGGCCATCACCTCGTCGATGATCGCGTCAATCGCGCCGGTATCGGTGATCTGCTTGAGCCCCTTGGCCTCGATCACGGTGTCGGCATCGCCCTCGCCGTTCCACATCGCCTCGAAGACCTCCTTGGCGATCTTGCCGGAGATGGTCTCGTCCTGGATGCGGGCCAGCAGCCCGGCCAGCCCCTCGGCATTCACCGGGGCCTCGGCCAGCTCGACCTCGGAGCGGTTCAGCGCCGCGGAGAACTCGCCCATCACCCAGTTGGCGGCGAGCTTGGGCGCGCCACAGCCGGCGGCCACGGCCTCGTAGAAGTCGCCCATCTCGCGCGCCGCGGTCAGCACACCGGCGTCGTAGTCGGACAGGCCGTACTGCTCGACAAAGCGGGCGCGCTTGGCATCCGGCAGCTCCGGGAGCTTCTCGCGCATCTGGTTCACGAACGCCGTGTCCACCACCACCGGCAGCAGGTCCGGATCGGGGAAATAGCGGTAGTCGTTGGCCTCTTCCTTGGTGCGCATGGAGCGCGTCTCGTCGCGATCCGGGTCGTACAGGCGGGTCTCCTGGACCACGCTGCCGCCACCCTCGATCACGTCGATCTGGCGCTCGATCTCGTGATTGATCGCGCGCTCGACGAAGCGGAAGGAGTTCAGGTTCTTCAGCTCCGCGCGGGTGCCGAACTCGGTCTGGCCCTTCGGCCGGATCGAGACGTTCGCATCACAGCGGAAGCTGCCCTCCTGCATGTTGCCGTCGCAGATATCGAGATAGCGCACCAGCGAGTGCAGCTTCTTCATGTAGGCAACGGCCTCTTTCGCCGAGCGCAGTTCCGGCTCGGAGACGATCTCGATCAGCGGGGTACCGGCACGGTTGAGGTCGATGCCGGTCATCAGCTCGAAGCCCTCGTGCAGGCTCTTGCCGGCGTCTTCCTCGAGGTGTGCGCGGGTCACCCCGATGCGCTTGATCGTGCCGTCCTCCAGCTCGATATCCAGGTGCCCGCGGGCGACGATTGGCAGCTCGTACTGCGAGATCTGGTAGCCCTTGGGGAGATCCGGGTAGAAGTAGTTCTTGCGCGCGAACACCGAACGCGGGGTGATCTCGGCGTCGATCGCCAGCCCCAGCATCACGGCCTTCTCCACCGCACCCTGGTTCAGCACCGGCAGCACGCCGGGCATGCCCAGGTCCACCGCGCAGGCCTGGCGGTTGGGCTCGGCACCGTAGGCGGTCGGCGCCCCGGAGAAGATCTTGGAGACGGTGTTGAGCTGGGCGTGAATCTCCAGCCCGATGACGGTTTCCCATTCCATGCGGCGATCCTCAGGCGAAGGCCGCCGGCACACGGGTGTGCCAGTCGGTTTCTTGCTGGTACTGGTGGGCGACGCCGAGCAGGCGCGCCTCGTCGAAATAGTTGCCGATCAGCTGCAGCCCCACCGGCAGGCCGTCGATCTCGCCGGCCGGCAGCGACATCGCCGGCAGGCCCGCGAGGTTCGCGGCGATGGTGTAGATGTCCGACAGGTACATGCTGACCGGATCGGCCTTGGCGCCCAGTGCGAACGGCAGCTCCGGCGTGGTCGGGGCGAGCAGGACGTCGACATCCTCGAAGACGCTCCGGAAATCGTCGGCGATGATGCGGCGGACCTTCTGCGCCTTCAGGTAGTAGGCGTCGTAGTAGCCGGCGGACAGCACGTAGGTACCGACCATGATGCGACGCTTCACCTCGTCGCCGAAGCCCTCCCCGCGCGAGCGGGTGTAGAGGTCCATCAGGTCCTCGGGGTTCTCGCAGCGGTGGCCGTAGCGCACGCCGTCGAAGCGGGCGAGGTTCGAGGAACACTCGGCCGGGGCGACCACGTAGTAGGCCGGCACCGACAGGTGGCTGTTCGGCAGGCTGACCTCGCGGATCTCGGCGCCGCGGCCCTTGAGCACATCGACGGCCGCGTCGATCACGCCGCGCACTTTCTCGTCCAGGCCCTCGGCGAAGAACTCCTTCGGCAGACCAATGCGCAGCCCCTTCAGGTCCTGGTCCAGACCGGCGGTGAAATCCTCGGCCGGGCGCTCGACGCTGGTGGAGTCGCGCTGGTCGAAACCGGCCATGGCGTTCAGCATCAGGCCGCAGTCCTCGGCGGTCGCGGCCATCGGGCCGCCCTGGTCGAGGCTGGAGGCGAAGGCGATCATGCCGTAGCGCGACACGCGCCCGTAGGTCGGCTTGAGCCCGGTAATGCCGCAGAACGCGGCCGGCTGGCGGATCGAGCCGCCGGTATCGGTGCCGGTCGCCCCAGGCACCAGGCGCGCGCCGACTGCCGCGGCGGAACCGCCGGAGGAACCGCCCGGGACGCGCTCGGTATCCCAGGGGTTGCGCACCGGGCCGTAGAAACTGGTCTCGTTGGACGAGCCCATCGCGAACTCGTCCATGTTGGTCTTGCCCAGCATCACCGCGCCGGCAGCATTCATCCGCTCGACGACGGTGGCGTCGTAGGGCGAGACGAACGGATCGAGCATGCGCGACCCGCAGGAGGTACGTACGCCCTCGGTGCAGAAGATGTCCTTCTGCGCGACCGGCACGCCCAGCAGCGGCGTCTGTTCACCATCGGCCAGGCGTGCATCGGCGGCATCGGCCTGCGCCAGCGCGGACTCGGCGGTCACGGTAATAAAGCTGTTGAGCTGCGGATCGAGGCGCTCGATCCGGTCTAGATACAGCTGGGTCAGCTCGCGCGAGCTGATCTCGCGGGCCCGGAGCTTGCGCGCCCAGCCGGACAGGGTTTCCTGGGACATGGTTTCGGGAACTCTTGTCGAAAAAAGCGTGATGAAATCGGCGAAATCGGCCAGCGGTGCCCGCGGCTTACTCGATCACGCGAGGCACCAGATAAAGCCCGCCCTCGACGGCCGGTGCAATCGCCTGAAAACCCTCGCGATTATCGGGCTCGGTGACCGCGTCCGGGCGCAGGCGCTGCTCGGCATCCAGCGGGTGGGCCATGGGTTCCACGCCCTCGATGGGGGCGCCGTCGAGCTGCTCGACAAAATCGAAGATATCGCTCAGACCGCCAGCAAATTCGCGGGCCTTTTCGTCGTCCATGGCCAGACGAGCGAGATGCGCGATGCGCTGAACTTCGGAGGCTTCTACAGACATGATCGGCAACGGCCCCTGTATCAGTCGATGATGATGCGGAATGCGGCCGGCAAAGTTACCACAAAGCCGTTATTGCCCAAACCCCGGGCAGTTGCTAGAGTCTCGGGCTTTCCCGCCCGACCACCAACGCAGGTTTCTTCTTCATGTTCAAACGCCTCCTGGGGTTGTTCTCCAATGACATCTCCATCGACCTCGGCACTGCCAACACGCTTATTTATATGCGCGGCCAGGGCATCGTCCTGAACGAGCCATCCGTGGTCGCGATCCGGCAGGACCGGGGGCCGGGAGGCCCGCGCTCCATCGAGGCCGTGGGGATCGAGGCCAAGAAGATGCTCGGGCGCACGCCGGAGCACGTGGTGACCATCCGGCCGATGAAGGACGGCGTGATCGCCGACTTCACCACCACCGAGAAGATGCTGCAGTACTTCATCAAGAAGGTGCACGAGCGGCGCATCTTCCGCCCCAGCCCACGCGTGCTGGTCTGCGTGCCCTGCGGCGCCACCCAGGTGGAGCGCCGCGCGATCCGCGAATCCGCCTTCGGCGCCGGGGCGCGCAAGGTCTACTTGCTGCAGGAGCCGGTGGCCGCGGCGATCGGCGCCGGCATCCCGCTGGACGAGGCGGTCGGCTCCATGGTGCTGGACATCGGCGGCGGCACCTCCGAGGTGGCCGTGCTGTCGATGAACGGCATCGTCTACTCCGAGTCCGTGCGCATCGGTGGTGACACCTTTGACGAGGCGATCATGTCGTATGTGCGCCGCAACTACGGCGTGCTGATCGGCGAGGCCACCGCCGAGCGCATCAAGCATGCGGTGGGCTCCGCCTATCCGGGCAAGGAACTGCTGGAGATCGAGGTCAAGGGCCGCAACCTGGCCGAGGGCGTGCCGCGCTCGTTCACCCTGAACTCCAACGAGATCCTCGAGGCCCTGCAGGACCCGCTGTACGGGATCGTCTCCGCCGTGCGCACCGCGCTGGAGCAGACCCCGCCGGAGCTGGGCGCGGACGTGGCCGAACGCGGCATCGTGCTCACCGGCGGCTCCGCCCTGCTGCAGCAGCTGGACCGACTGTTGATGGAAGAGACCGGGATCCCGGTGGTGATCGCCGACGATCCGCTGACCTGTGTGGCCCGTGGCGGCGGCCGCGTGCTGGAGATGCTCGACGAGAAGCAGGTGGACTTCCTGTCCATGGAGTAGACTCCGGGCTGGATCGGGGGAAGGGGGCGCCGCCCCGGATCCTGGGCACTTGGTGGGGTCCATAACCATCTCGCCCGCGTAACCGTGGTGCGCCCCAGACCCAATCACGACCCGCAACCGGAGGTTGAGCCATCAGCAAGCCGCTGTTCAGACTGGGTGTATCACCCACTCTGCGCCTGCTCGCGGTGATCCTGCTGGGTGTGGCGCTGATGGCGCTGGATCATCGGCTGAACGAGCTGCAGACGGTGCGCAACGCACTGTCGACGGTGGCCTACCCCCTGCAGGTCGCGGTCGATGCCCCGATCCGGGCGGGCAGTCGGCTGCTCGAGTCCTTCACCAGCCGCGAAGACCTGATCACCGAAAACCGCATCCTGCGCGAAGAGAACGCGGAACTGCGGGCGCGCCAGCTGCGCTTCGACGCACTGCAGATGGAGAACGACCGCCTGCGCGCCCTTCTGAGCACCGCCGAGCGCGCGGAAGAGCGCGTCGAGACCGCCAAGCTCCTGGCCGTGGACCTGGACCCCTTCCGCCAGCAGATCGTGCTGAGCAAGGGCAGCCGACAGGATGTCTACCCGGGGCAGCCCGTGATCCACCCCGACGGCGTAATCGGCCAGGTCCTGTCGACCCAGCTGACCAGCTCCACCGCTCTGCTGATCTCCGACCCCGGTCATGCCCTGCCCGTGCTCAGTGCCCGCACCGGCCTGCGCGGCATTGTCGTCGGCACCGGCAACCCGCGGCGCCTGGAGATGCGGCATGTACCGCCGCAGGAGGACATCAAGGAGGGCGATCTCCTGCTGACCTCCGGCCTGGGCGGACGCTTCCCCCCGGACTACCCGGTCGCTCGGGTGACCTCGGTCGAACGCCAGCCCGGTCAGCCGTTCCTCGACATACAGGCCGAACCGCTGGCGGCCCTCGATCGCTCGCGGGAGGTCCTCCTGCTGTGGACCGACGAGGTCCCGGATGCGGATGCATCGGAACCGGAAGAGGACGACCCGACCGACAGCGGATCCGTGGAGGATGCCGAGAACCACGCCCCGGAGGCGGATGAAGCCTCATGAATCCCGCGCTGGGCATCCCCTGGCTGGTCATCCTGACCCTGGTGGTCGCGCTAGCCCTCTCCATCGTGCCTATACCGGATACGCTGGCCCCGGCCCGGCCCGAATGGCCGCTGCTGGCGCTGGTGTACTGGATCATGGCCTTCCCTCAGCGCATCGGGGTGCTGACCGCCTTTGTCACAGGCCTGCTGCTGGACACCCTGCACGGGCAGCTGCTCGGACAAAACGCCATCGCCCTGGCAGTGATGGCGTACATCGTGATCCAGATCCACCCACGCCTGCGCGTCTACCCCGTGTGGCAACAGGCGATCGTGGTGGCCGTCCTTACGGCGCTGTACAAGCTCCTGGCCCTGTGGCCACAGGGCGCGATCGGAGTACCCCCCGGCAGCGCCTGGTACTGGGCCCCGGTGGCGACCAGCGCGCTGGTCTGGCCCCTGATCTTTCTGCTGCTAAGGGACATGCGTCGGCGCTGGCTGCTCCACCTGAGCTGAACACCAGCCGCCCGTTCCGGTCGAACGGCCCCAAAAGCTGTTTCATACTGTGCGCACTGAGGGAAACACTGATCAATGGAGATATCCACCATGGACCCGAAGACCCGCACCGAAATCGAGGCCGCCGTATTCCAGCGCCTGCTGCAGCATCTGGACGAGCGCAAGGATGTGCAGAACATCGACCTGATGAATCTCGCGGGTTTCTGCCGCAACTGCCTGTCCAAATGGTACCTCGCGGCCGCCGAGGAGCGCGGCGAGTCGATCGACTACGAAGGGGCCCGCGAGATCGTCTACGGGATGCCCTACAGCGAATGGAAGGAGCGCTACCAGAAGGAGGCGACCGCCGAGCAGAAGGCGGCTTTCGAGGCGAGCCAGAAATCGAGTCATGCATGACCACGGGCTGATCGAGACGCCCGAAGACCTGCAGGCGTTTCTCGATTCCATCGCCGGGACGGACTGGATCGCGCTGGACACGGAGTTCCTGCGCGAGAAGACCTATTACCCGCAGCTTTGTCTGGTGCAGGCCGCCACGCTAGATCAGCTCGCCTGCATCGACCCGCTGCGTCTCGACATCCAGCAGCTCGCACCCCTGTTCCGGGACCCGGGCATCACCAAGGTCTTCCACGCCGCCTCGCAGGACATGGAGCTGCTGTATCGCGAGCTGGGGTTTGTACCCAGCCCGGTGTTCGACACCCAGATCGCGGCCAGCATGCTCGGCTACGGTGAGCAGGTCGGCTACGCCAACCTGGTCAAGAACGTGCTCGACCGCGAGCTCGACAAGAGCCAGACCCGGACCGACTGGTCCCGACGCCCCCTGAGCGCAGACCAGATCCGCTATGCCGCCGACGACGTCCGCCACCTCGCGACACTGTTCAACCGCCTGCTGCACGAGCTGGACAGCCATGACCGCATGCACTGGCTGCGCCCGGAGATGGAGGCCCTGAGCGACCCGGCCCTGTACGAACCGGACCCGGAACAAAGTTGGCAGCGGGTGTCGGGCGTGAAACGGCTGAAACCAAAGGAGCGCGCCGTTCTGAAGTGCGTGGCGGCCTGGCGCGAACGTACCGCGCAAAGCAGCAACCGCCCTCGGCGCTGGGTACTGTCCGATGACCTCCTGCTGGACATCGCGCGCCGCACACCGGGTGACGCCAAAGCCTTGCGCGAACTGCGCCAGTTCCCCGGCGGCATGAAGCCGGAACATATCGAATCGCTTCTGGCGGCCATCCGGGAAGGCCAGGCCCTTCCGCGCGAACAATGGCCGCAGTTGCCGGAGAAGCCGCGCCTGGGCGAGCGTGACGAGGTGCTGGTTGATATCGGCATGGCGCTGCTGCGCGAATGTGCACGCGAGCACCAGATCAGCGCCGCGGCGATCGCGCAACGCAAGGATGTGATCGAACTACTGAAGAGCGACGGCAGGCATGGCCGCCTGGCGAGCGGCTGGCGCCGGGAGATTGCGGGTCAGACCATACAGCACTGGTTTAACGGCGAGAGCCGCCTGGCCTGCAGCCCCAGCGGCGAGCTTGAAATGGAAGCCACCAGCGACACGATTGCGGCGGAATAACCACCGCAATCGTCGCCAGACGCAACCCGCTCAGGCCGCGGATTTGTACACGCCACGGCGCGGGGACTTCAGACGGCCCTGGCGCTTCAGATAGGCAAGCGTCTGAGAGATGTTCTTGGTATCCAGGCCTGCCTTCTCGGCACGTTCCTTGATCTCCTTGGTGGCCATCTCGGACTTCTCCGCCACGATCTCGACCAGCTGCTGACTGACCGAGCTGCCGCCCCGGCCACCACGCCGGCCACCACCAGTACGGCCCACACGGCCGCCCAGTTCACGGATCTGGCGCTCAAGTTCGTTGAGTTCCTTGCGATGACGCGCGATCATCTCCTTGCGCTTCTCCATCAACTTTTCGCGCTTCTTGCGACGCTCGGCTTCCTGGCGCTCAGCCTCTTCCTTTTCCCGCTGACGGGCCAGCGCATACAGCTCTTCGGCAGAAAGTTCGGAGGCCTTCTTGCTATCCAGACTCATTACGCGACTCCTCATTCAGAAATTTTCATTGACCAGAACGGATTCCAACCCTTGGCTCGCCCTGGACGGGACATATGGCACGGCTGAATATGATAAAAACGGAAGTAAATTGCAAGACCACCGAACTAAATTGACGAAAGAACAGAAAGCGGCCATCCAAGAAAAGGTGTGTGACCTTTACATAAAGGCCCGCCCCGGCCAGCCGGGATCGGCACCCGAGGTTCTTTTTAACCTGACGGGAAAAGCCGCCGGCCAATGGCGGTTGCGCAACGGGCATGAGCAGCTTCGATTTAATCCGCAGGCATTCTGTCAGGACTGGGATGCACACTTCCCGGATACCGTTGTCCACGAGGTAGCGCACTCGCTCGTTTACCGAACGTTCGGGGCGCGCCGCGTGCGCCCTCACGGCCCGGAATGGCGGGCCTGGATGGAGACCTTCGGCTGCCAGCCACGAATCACGCACAACACGCCCCTGCAGGGCAGAAGGCTCAAGACCTATGCGTATCGTTGTGCCTGCCAGACTCACGCACTGAGCGCCCGGCGACATTACTTGATTCAGCGGCGTCGATACCGCTATGAGTGCCGGGAGTGCGGACAGCGGCTAAGGCGGGAGAAATAAAAATCCATACGAAGTCGGGCAGGGCGGTCAATGCGCATCATGCAAGATGGGTTTCCACCTCGGCCAGCACGCGCTCCACCGCGCCACGCTCGTCCTCGATCACAGTGCGGGCTCCATCACCCATCGTTTTGCGACAAGCAGGATCTCCCAGCAAGTCCGCGACGGCGCGGCCCAGCGCCTCGGCATTCTGCACACAACACAACGCACCTCGCCCCTCGAGGCGTTCAACCGCAAATGTAAAGTGCTCGGTACTGGGCCCTACAAGCACCGGCAGCCCGAGTGCGGCGGGCTCGAGTACGTTCTGCCCCCCCAGGGGAGCCAGGCTACCGCCTACAAAAGCGGCGTCCGCCGCACCTAGATAGGCTCCGATCTCGCCGATCGTATCGCCCACCAGCACATCCAGCGGCGGCCCCGGGCATTGCGTGCGTCTCCCGACAGAAAACCCGGCTTGCCTGGCCGCCTCGAAAGCCATATCAAAGCGATCGCGGTGGCGCGGAACCCAGAGCAGTACGGCGTCGGGATGGGACTCGCGTACCACGCGGTGGGCCTCGAGCACGGCCTCTTCTTCGCCTTCCCGCGTACTGACCGCTACCCAGACCGGCGCTCCCTCGGGCGCAACGGACGCACGCAGATCCCCCGCCTGTTCATGCCCAGGCGGCAATGCGCGATCGAACTTCAGATTTCCCATCACCTGGACGCGCGCGTTCGGCGCCCCCAGCTCGCGAAAGCCCCGGGCGGCCGACTCGTCCTGCGCCAGGACCTTCTCGACACGCGCAAGGGTTTCCCGCACCAGTGGCTGCAGCCGCCGGTACCGCTGCAGCGATCGTGGCGACAGCCGCGCACTGACCACGTAGAGCGGGATACCGGCCTGTTCGCAGGCACGATAGAGATTGGGCCATAGTTCGGTCTCGACGATCAGCGCGACGGCTGGATGGGTCCGTCGCAAGAAGCGGCGAACCGCCCCGGGCAGGTCCAGGGGCAGATAGGCGTGCCGAACATCCCGCCCCAGAGCTGCTTCCACCCGCGCCGCCCCCTCCGGTGTCGTGGTCGTCATCAGGAGCGCACGCCCGGGATAGCGGCTGCGCAAGGCGCGTGCGAGCGGTACCGCCGCCTCCACCTCCCCCACCGACGCGGCATGGAGCCAGATGGCGCCGGGTGCCAGCGGCTCCCCGGCCCCCAGCCATTCACGCCAGCGGGCCACCGGCACCGCGTTCGCCCGCGCGCGGCGCACCAGCCGCGCCAGCAAGGCCGGAGAAGCCAGTCGCAGCAGGGTCGAATAAGAGATGTGGTGCATCGCGGCTAGCAGCTCAGTCGAGCCACGCAATGGCCTCGGGCAGGGTGCGAATGCGGACGACCCCGTCTTCAGCGGGCAGGGATTCCGTGCCCGAGGGATCAAACAACAATCGGACGCCGACCCCAGCGCGCCGCGCGGCCTCAAGATCGGACGCGCGATCCCCGACGAGCACTGAACCGGGGAGATCCAGATCCAGATCATCCCGCGCCCGTAGCAGCATCCCCGGCTCCGGCTTGCGATCCGGGCAGGCCCGCCGATAGTCGGGCTGCGCATCATGGGGATGATGCGGGCAATGGTAGACGGCCTCGATACGGCCGCCTCGTTCGGCAAAGCGCTCGCGCATCCAGTCCGTCAGCTGCCGGAATTCGCGGTCACCGTAATAGCCGCGGCCAATCCCGGACTGGTTGGTGACGACCACCACCGGCCAGTGCCGGGCGGTCGCGGCCGCCACCAGATCGAAGATGCCGGGGACAAACTCGACCTGATCGGGACGATGCACGTAGCCATGGTCGACATTGATCACCCCGTCGCGGTCGAGAAACAGGGCACGCGCACTCACGCCGACCCCGAACGTTCCTGATCGGCCACCAGCGCATCCTCGACGATCCCGCACAGCAGATGCCCGATCAGCCCGTGGACCTCCTGCACCCGTGCGGTCGCGGCGTCCGGCACCCGCAGCACATGATCCGCGGGATGCGTCTCCGGCAGTCCCTTTTCGCCGGTCAGGGCGACGGTCACCAGCCCGCGCTGACGCGCCATCTCGAAGGCCTCGAGCACGTTGGGCGAATGCCCGGATGTACTGATCCCGACGAACACATCACCCGGCTGTCCCAGCGCCTCCACCTGACGCGAGAACACATGCTCGTATCCAAAATCGTTGCCGATCGCCGTCAGCACCGAAGTATCGGTGGTCAACGCGATCGCCGCCGCGCCCGGACGCACCGCCCGATAACGACAGACAATCTCCGCCGCAATGTGCTGCGCATCCGCCGCACTGCCACCGTTGCCGGCCAGCAGCACCTTGCCGCCCGCCCGCAAACTGCCCAACCAGGCTTGCGCAACGGCCTCGACCTCGGCGACGAATCCCGCATCGTCGGCCAGACGCCCGAACAACCGACTGGCCGCCGCCAGCTCTCCCACGATCCCGTTGCGCAATCCCATTCTCCGCTGCTCCGAACCGGGCAAAGTACCTCTCAGCCTCGACGCCGACAAGCCGCGTAACACGCACTTTGCCTGCGGCCAACGCCAAGGGGCAGCGCCCGCTTCTGGTAGCATGGCGGCTTTTGCCGGGGCCGGCCACCGGACCCGGGATGGCCGGTCCACGGCAAGCACCCCAAGAAGGACCCGGATGAAAGGCAAAGGAAAACCCGTCAAGCCCACCCGCCCCACAGCGGGGACCTCGTGGGAGCTTTACCGGCGCATCTTCGAATTCATCAAGCCCTACTGGCGCCTGGGGATCGTGGCCATTGTCGCGATGATCCTGGCGGCTGCGGGACAGACCGCCTTTGCCTGGATCATCCAGCCCCTGGTGGATGGCACCTTCATCGAACAGGACCCGGCGGCCCGCGTGTGGGTGCCACTGGGGCTGGTAGCCATCTTTCTCTACTACGGCGCCACCACCTTTGCCTCCGACTACACGGTCGCCTGGATCGGGCGCAAGGTGGTCAAGGACATCCGCCAAGCCGTGTTCGAGCAATATCTTCGCCTGCCGGCGGCCTTCTTTGACCGGCATTCGCCCGGCACCCTGCTCGCGAAGCTGACCTACAACGTCAACCAGATCAGCTCCGCAGCGTCCCGCGCCATCGTCGTACTGATCCGTGACTCCTTCACCGTGCTGTTTCTGATGGCCTATATGGCCTACCTCAGTGGATGGCTCGTACTGATTGTCTTTACGCTCGCGCCGGTAGTCGCCCTGGTGATCACCGGCGCGAACCGCCAGTTCCGCAAGATCAGCCGGCGCATGCAGCGCTCCGTGGGCGACTATGCGCAGATTGCGGAGGACGGGATTCGCGGGCAGGCCGAGGTCAAGATCTTTGGCGCCACGGATTACGAAGCGGCTCGTTTCGATGACACCAACACCCGCTTCCACCGCCAGGCCATGCGCCACAAGGCGGTGCAGGCCGCCGCCCAGCCGTTGTCCCAGCTGGGCGCGATTATCGCCTTGGCCGTGATCGTGTATCTCGCCACCATGGATGTGATCCTGGAGGCGATTACGCCAGGCGGCATGATCTCGTTCATCGCTGCCATGCTGCTGATGCTGCCCCCCCTGAAACGCATCGTCGGGGTCAACGCCGCGATCCAGAAGGCACTGGCCGCGGGCGAAAGCGTATTCGAGGTACTCGACACGCCTGCCGAACCCGATCACGGTCAGCGCCCGCTGGAAGATACCAGAGGGCACATTGAGTTCAGACACGTAGGCTTTCGCTACCCCACCAGCCACGAACAGGTGCTGAAAGATATCAACTTGACCGTTGAACCCGGCCAGACAGTGGCCCTGGTGGGCCGTTCCGGTAGCGGCAAGACCAGCCTCGCTCGATTGCTGCCCCGCTTCTACGAGATCGAGGAAGGCGAAATCCGCCTGGACGGTCACCCGATCCAGGAATACCGCCTGCGCGACCTGCGGGCACAAATGGCCCTGGTGAGCCAGCATGTCGTGCTGTTCAACGACACCTTGGGACACAACATCGCCTACGGTCTGAATCGCGAACCCTCGCTCGACGAGTTGCGCGAGGCAGCACGCGCCGCCAACGCCCTGGATTTCATCGACGAACTACCGGACGGCTTTGACACCATCGTCGGCGAGAACGGAATCATGCTCTCTGGCGGGCAGCGCCAGCGGGTTGCCATCGCCCGCGCAATCCTGAAGGACGCCCCGATCCTGATTCTGGACGAGGCCACCTCGGCACTGGACACGGAATCCGAGCAGAAGATCCAGAATGCGCTGGAACGGCTGATGGAGAACCGCACCACGCTGGTCATCGCCCACCGGCTCTCCACCATCGAGAATGCCGACCGCATCGTGGTGCTGGATCAGGGCCGCATCATCGAAGCCGGCACCCACGCGGAACTGCTCGAGCGCAACGGCCACTACGCCGCACTGCAAATGGCCCAGTTCGAGGAAACGCCCGAGCCGCCTGAACACGCGGATGACGACACCCCCGCACCCTGAGCCGGGCAGCCGGGTATGCGATGTACAATAAGCGGCCTCCGGCCCTTGCCTGACAGGATCTCCTCCGCGCGATGAAAGGCCCGCGTAGCAACAACGCCCTGCACCCATCCAACTGGGGACAGACCACCGCAATCGTAGCGCTGTGGCTCATTGCGCGACTACCGTGGCGCTGGGCGGTCGGCCTCGGCGAAAGACTGGGTGGCGCCCTTTACCACGTGGCGAAATCACGCCGCTACATCGTGCGCCGCAATCTCGAACTGTGCTTCCCGAACCTGACGGAGACCCAGCGCGAGGAATGGGTGCGCGCCAACTTCCGCTATACCGGGCGTGGCATGGCCGAAGTCGCCCTCGGCTGGTTCGGCGGCAAGGCCGTCGACCGGATTCCCTGCCGAGTCGATGGCCTTCATCACCTGCATAACGCCGCCGAGGAAGGCAGCCCTGTGATCCTGCTGTCCGGGCATTTCACCTGCATCGAACTCGCCGGAAGATTGTTCGGGCAGCGGGCCGAAATGGCCGTGATCTACAAACCCATGGAGAAAAAGCCTGTGCTCGAACGCGCCATGAAGCAGGGGCGCGAGAATAGCCTGAGCCGAGCGATTTCCAAGGACGACATTCGCGGCATTCTTCGCACACTCAAGGCCGGGGTCCCGGTCTGGTATGCCGGCGATCAGAACATTCGCCAGGCGGAGCTGGTGTTCGCCCCGTTTTTTGGGCAGCCGGCGGCCACCACCACCGGCCTTTCCCGTCTCGCCAGCATGGGCAAGGCACGCGTACTGCCATTGTTCTATCACGTGGACTCGCAGGACGATGGCTACGAGATCGTGATCGGACCGCCCCTGGAGAACTATCCCTCCGGCGACCGCGCTGCGGATGCGGCGCGCATGAACCAGGTACTGGAAGATGCCGTACGGGCCTATCCACAGCAGTATTTCTGGGCGCATCGACGCTTCAAGACCCAGCCCGAGGGATCCCCGGACCCCTATCCGGCCATTCGCAGCAAACACATCGGCCGCCTGCCGTGGCAGAAAAACAAGCTCAAAAAGAAGAACAAGCGGAAGACGCCCGGTGACGGCACCTGACCAGCCAACCACAGCCTCAGCAACCCCGGGGCCGCCCCGGGAGATCGCCCTGCTGCGACTCTCGGCGCTGGGCGATACCACCCATGTAGTCCCCGTGGTGCGCTCGCTGCAAAAGGCCTGGCCGCGCACCCGCATCACCTGGATCATCGGGCGCCTCGAATACCAGTTGCTGGGAGACCTGCCCGATGTGGAGTTCGTCGTGGTCGACAAGGCGCGGGGGCTACGCGCCTACACAGACCTCCGGCGCGCCCTGAAGGGCCGCCAGTTCGATGTCCTCCTGCAGATGCAGGTCTCCCTGCGCGCCAGCCTGATGGGAATGCAGGTTCCGGCACGGCGCAAGATCGGGTTCGACCGTGAGCGTGCACGCGACTTCCAGTGGCTGTTCACCCAGGAACGCATCGCCGCCCGGCCGCGCCAGCACGTCCTGGACTCCTTCTTCGGCTTTGCCGAGTCGCTGGGCGTACAGGAGCGCGAACTGCGCTGGGACATCCCGATCCCGGATAGCGCGAGGGAGTGGGCCGATCGGCACCTGCCCACCGACCGCCCCGTCCTTGTCATCAACGCGTGTTCCAGCGCCCGCTTTCGCAACTTTCGTAACTGGGCCGCAGAACACTACGCGGCCGTCGCCGAACATGCGGTGGAGCACCACGGCATGACCGTCGTGCTCACCGGCGGCCCCACCGAACTGGAGCGGGACTATGGCGAAGCGATCGCCTCCGGCTGCCGCCACTCGCTGATCAACCTGATCGGGACGACCAGCCTCAAACAGCTACTGGCGGTGCTCGAACGAGCTGACGCGGTGGTCTCACCCGACTCGGGCCCGGCCCACATGGCCAACGCAGTCGGCACACCCGTGATCGGACTCTATGCCGGCTCCAATCCCGAACGTACGGGGCCGTACTGCAGCCGCCAGTGGGTCGTCAACGCATACCCCGAGGCCTGCCAGGCGGCCTTCGGCAAGCCACCGGGGGCGCTGCGCTGGGGACAGCGAGTCCGCGATCCCGCCGTGATGGACCGCATCAAGGTCGCGGACGTCACCGCGAAACTCGATGCGCTGGTGGAGGCGAAGGCGAACCATGCCTGACACCCCCTCGCCCCGGGTTGCCCTGCTGTTTGCCACGTCGGGGCATAGCGGTGTCGACCGAGTGATCGCCAACCTCGTTCGAGAATTTGGCCACTACCCCCTCGAGTTCGATCTGCTGACCCTGCGTGGGCATGGCCCCTATATCGACGACCTGCCCCCCAACGTGCGGCGGGTACCTCTGCGCGCCGCCCATCGCAACACGGCATTGCCTTCCGTGATCGCCTACCTGCTGCGCCATCAACCCCAGGCGCTGTACACCGCCAGCCATCGGCTGAACCGCACCGCACTCCTGGCACGCCGCCTGGCCCGACCCGGCATGCCGGTGGCCATCCGCATGGGCATGTCCATCAGCGCCACCCTCGCCGAGATGAAGCCCTCCCGAGCCCGACGCCTCCAGCGCTCGATGCAACGCTGGTACCCGCAGGCGAACACCGTAATCGCTCCTTCGGAAGGAGTCGGGCACGACCTGAACGCCCTCGCAGGCGTGCCCGCCGATCGGCTGCATGTCATCTCCAACCCGATCGTATCCACCGATTTGATCCATCAGGCCGCCGCCCCCCTGGAGGATCCGTGGCTCCAGGACAGCCGCACCCAGGATATCCCCGTAGTCCTCGGGACGGGTTCGCTGGAGCGTCGCAAGGACTTTGCCAGCCTCATCCGCGCATTCGCCAGATTACGGCAGCAGCGCCCCCTGCGACTGGTCATTCTCGGCGAGGGCCGCGAACGCACGAATCTGGAACAGCTCGCCAGAGATCTCGGGGTGGAGCAGGACCTGCGACTACCCGGTTTCCAGCACAACCCTTACGCCTGGATGGCGCGCGCCAACGTATTCGCGCTCACTTCTCGACGCGAGGGATCCGGAGCCGTCCTCGTGGAGGCCCTCGCCTGCGGTACGCCATGCGTAGCCACCGACTGCCCCTCCGGCCCCGCCGAAATACTGGACCAGGGTACTCTGGGACCCGTTGTACCCATAGGCGACGTCGAGGCCCTGGCTCAGGCCCTGGACACCCTGCTGACCACACCGCCAGACCCGACCACACTGCAAGCGGCTACCCTCCGGTTTACCGCAGAAGCCTCGGCGCGGGCCTACCTGAAGGCGTTGAGGCTCGTGCCGTAGAGCATCGTTGAATTGTCCGGCGCAGAAACCCTGTGCTCTAATCTCGCCTCCCGCATGCGCCACCAGCAAGGGCTTCAAAACGCGTGATAATTTCCCACCGTCATCAGTTCGTATTCATCAAGACACGCAAGACCGCGGGTAGCAGCCTCGAAATCGGGCTATCACGCGTATGCGGCCCTCAGGACATCGTGACCCCGCTCAGCGAACACCGCGGCGAGGAATCATTCCGGCGCCAGGAAGGGGGCATCGGCCCCATCAATTACCTCAAACCCGTTTCCAGGCATCGCGGCTTCAAGGAGTGGCGGCGGTTGCTCACGCGCGGGCAACGGGCCAGCTACGGTCAGCACACCCGAGCACACGAGATTCGCGACCTGCTCGGGGAAGACAAATGGAACCGCTATTATCGTTTCACGGTCGAGCGAAACCCCTGGGATCGCGCCCTGTCCCGCTATTGGTGGCAAAAGCACCGCTGGGAGAGCAAGGGGCGTACCGAGTTCCCCAGCTTGAGCGAATACCTGGCCTGGATGGAGATGCACAAGCCCCACTGGTTGAGCAACTGGGGGCATTACACGATCAATGACGAATTGGCCGTTCACAAGGTGTTGCGCTACGAGACGCTGAGTGCCGACCTGGAGGCCCTGCAGTCCGAACTGGACATGGATGGTGACATCTCGCTACCGACCTACCGCGCGAAGGGCGGCTTTCGCAAGGACAGCCGGCATTACAGCGAAGTCCTTGGGCCAGAGGACCGCGCCATCATTGAGCGCGTCTGCCACCACGAGATATCTGTCCTCGGCTACCGCTTCGAGGACGCCTGAACGTGGCTGCAATCACGCGCAAGCGGGGTCCGGCGCGCCGACTGGTCCAACTGGTCCGCCGACGCTGGCGGCGCTGGCGCGCCGATGTCCACATCGTCTCCTACCCCAAATGCGGCCGCACCTGGCTGGTCGTTCTGCTCAGCAAGGCCCTGGAGCTCCACTACGGCATCCGCCTGCGCAAACCCTTGCGCCTGCGCAGCTACTGCAAGCCATGGCGTGATATCCCGTACATCCTCCAGCACCATGACGGCGGCCCCGAATTCCAGTACCCCGAGGAGCTTCATACCGACAAGTCCGCCTACGCCGGCAAGAAGGTCGTATTCATGGTCCGCGACCCCCGCGACGTTCTGGTCTCCTCCTATTTCCAGAAGACCCGGCGCAACGCGAACTACGAGGGGACCATGGACGACTACGTCCACGAACGCCGCGGCGGCATCGAGACCATCGTGGATTTCTACTCCATCTGGGCGCGCAACCGCCACGTACCCGAAGACTTCCTGCTATTGACCTATGAGGACCTTCACGCCGATACCGCGGGCGAACTACGTCGGGTGCTGGACTTCATGGGCATCCACGGAGTGAGTGACGCGGTAATCGCGCAGGCAGTCGAGTACGGCCGGTTCGACAACATGCGCCAACTGGAGGCCAGCAATGCGATGGGCTCCAGCGCCCTCGCCGCCCGCGACCAGGACGACTCCGACAGCTACAAGACCCGGAAAGGCGAGGTGGGGGGCTACCACGAATACCTCGACGGGAAGAGTCTCCAACACGTAGAAGATGTCATCGCCCTGCGCCTGGATCCCTGGTTCGAAAGATACAGGCACCAGGGCACGCCAGCGCATCACGAAGCCAACCGACCCACAACCCCGGATGCGGCTGCGCCATGAGCACCCGAGCACAACCGCCCGTCATTATCATCGGCATGCACCGATCGGGTACGAGCCTCCTCACCCGGGTTCTGCAGGAGTCCGGCTTCTTCATGGGCGTTGGCGCCAGCCGCAACGAGGAGGCGGCCTTCACCAACGCAATCAATGCCTGGCTTTTTCGCGAAGCGTCCGCCACCTGGGACCGGCCCGAATCCCTCGACTGGCTGCTCGCAGACGAGGCACTCCAGCCCTGGCTTCTGGACTACATGCGCGACACGGTCGACGGTCCGTCCAGTCTGCGATTCCTGGGGCTACAGCGAAGCCTGCGGGGGTGGGGCCTGAGCCGCCAGCAAACTCCATGGGGATGGAAAGATCCCCGCAACACATTCACGCTGCCGCTGTGGCTGGAGCTCTTTCCCTCCGCCCGCGTCCTCCACATCGTTCGCCACGGCGCCGATGTAGCCGCGAGTCTGCTCACACGCCGTCGCGATGTGTTCAACAAACGCACGCGCCGCTACCGGCAGTATCGCCAGATGTATCGGATGAACCCCTTCGGACCAGGGCGCCGAGGATTCGCGCCCCAAGTTCGTTGCGGCACGCTGGAGGGCGGGCTCGATCTCTGGGCCCTTTATGTGACGCGGGCGCGCCAACACCTGCAGACGTTGGGAGACCGGGGCCTGGAAATTTCCTACGAGGCACTGCTCACCGAGCCAGAAGGTACGCTGGACGCGGCCCTGCGATTCTGCGGGTGCCCGCTCGATCCCGCACAGCTGGCAGCGACAGCGGCAAGCTTCCGCCCTGATCGGGCTCACGCCTGGCACCAGGACGAGCAATTGCGCGAGTTTGCGGAGCACCACCGCCAAACCCTGCAGGCCCAGGGTTATGACTCGCGGCCCCATGGCGGATGAACTGCCCCCAGCCAGACAGCACGCGCGATCGCTTTGAATGTTTATTGGGGCCCTGACGCGCCTCGGTCGGTAAACGAGTACTCGAAGTACTCGATCTCCTGGCTGAACAGTTGCTCCACCTTCTCCCGTTCCTCCGGGCCGTAGTACTCCTGCCAGGGTTTGGGGTAGGTACGCCGCTTAGCCGATGACAGGGTATCCACGCCCTCGATGCCAACCTGCGACAAGGCGTGCCGGAAATCGGCCTCCAGGTTTTCGTAACGCCCGACAAAGTCCACGGCCACCTCGTCATTGATGGTGTACATCGGCCAATTGTCATGCTTTTGCCGCCCCGAGCGGGCGTCGGCGATCACCTCGCTCAGAAAACCGCTAAAACTCGGGGGCGCTTCATCCTTCCGTGTGCGATAGAGGTAATCCGACACCGCGCGTTCGTACGGATTCCGGACAAAACAGAATTTGTAGTAGTCACGCCAGATATCGGGCATGGCATCGCGTATCTCCACCGCCGGGGGATGCGACGAGGAGGACAGCCCGAATTCCCGTTTGAAGCGCTTTTTCATTACTTTGTTCAGCGCCGATGCCCAGCCCCGCCGCTTGAGCATTGCGCTCCAGAGTTCGGAAATACCAAGAGGTGTCAGAAGCTGGCGCCACATCCAGGGCTGCATAGCCCCCTCTGCCTGAATGCTCTCGTGGACACTACCCAGCATCACGTCGTCCGGACCGAGATGCGGCGCGAGAGAGACCTTCATCGAACTGCCGGCGACCTTGCGGCAGTGGATGAAGATGAAGCGATGCCGATGGCTGATGATCATCCCTGCACTCCTCGCATAACAACCTGGTTCGCGACTCCCGACCCCACGAGATTCATGTCGATTTGAGCCCCATCACCTGCAGGTACTGCAGCGCAACCCGGTCACTGCGAAAGCGATCCAGCCCATCACGCAACACATCGCTCCTCGGAGGAGCGCAGAGGGTCGCATCCATCGCATTGCACATCGCCTCGACATCTCCCACCGGGACCAGCCGCCCCACACGCCCGTTCCGGAGAATCTCGCGCGGACCAGACGGGCAGTCTGTCGCGACCACGGGCGCGCCCGCCGCCAGGGCCTCCACGATCACATTGCCGAGCCCTTCATATCGGGACGACAATACAAACAGCGCCGCACGGGCAAAGTACGGGATGGGATCCGGCACGTACCCGGGCAGATCCACCTCCTCGGACACGCCGAGTTGCTCTGCCCGCTGTCGCAGTGACTCGCGTAGTGGGCCATCGCCCAGGATCACCAGTCGGGCTGGCTGGCGCGCTCTCAAGCAGGCAAAGGCCTCGATCAGGGTGGCGAAATCTTTCTGACCGGTCAGGCGACCCGCACCCACGATCACGGGCGGGCCCTCATCTTGAAACCAGGGGTGATCGACCGCCTTTGCGGCGCGCTCGGGAATATCGGGCGTCACCGTCGGGTTGTAGATCACCTGGACCTTGCTCGGCGGCATGCCAAAATGCGTGATCAGATCGTCCCGCACGCCCTCGGAGATCGCGATCACACAATCCGCCTGGCGATACAAAAGCCGCGCCGTCCAGCGCTTGAAACGCCGCCGCAGCGTCTGGCTCGGAGTATTGGTGACCTTCACGAATACCGGAACAGGGCAGCCTGACAACCGGCGCGCCAGAACGGCAACCTTGGCTGCGTGATCCTTGGCCGTTAGCAGGGCATCGGGCGGGTCTTCGCTCAACAGGCGTGCCAGCTTACGAATGCTGTCCAGCTTTCCGCCGCTGGCGAGATCGACCACATCCACCTCGGATGGTATTTCATCGGGATACGGGACTACACCCCCGCGCGTAAGGATGAGCTGAGGCTGCACCCCCTGCGCGAGGAACTCCCGACACAGGATCACCATTTTGCGCTCAATACCGCCCCACGCCTTGAAGGGCGAGAGGATTGCGACCCGTGGTTTTCCCAACACCTGCCCTCCATTAGACGCGACCGATGATAGCGCAGACACCGTGGAAACGCTGACCCGCAATCGGGCCGCGGATGGGCATCAGCGGGCCGGCCTGCAGGAGAGAGAGGGGACATGAGCGTGCTACAATTCGTGAACTATGCACGCCTCACGCTTCTTCAGTGAGCGGTTCAATCCGCTCCTATCCAGCCTTGATGGTCGAGTACAGAAGCATCGCGTCAATCCCCGCATCCTGGTATCCACGTCGCAGCGCTTCGTGTTTTACCGGATCCCCAAGGCCGGACACTCCACCGTCGGAAACACCCTCTTGCGTTATGACCCGTCGATCACCGACGATCAGCGCAAAGCGGTCCAGGCCTCCGGCGACAAGATCGGTGTTTATCGCCACCCCCGCGACATCGGACTGAAGCGCAGCCGCGAGGCCTGGCGCAAATATTTCCTGTTCACCTTTGTGCGCAACCCCTTTCATCGCACCCTTTCTGCTTATCTCGACAAGGTCATGCGCGACCGCCCGCCCGCAGAGAAGAACCTTGGTACTGGGTCAGTGCAGAATGGAGCGCCCCTCAGTTTTGCCGATTTCCTCCAGCGCCTGGAAAACGGAGCCCTGTATCGTGGTCCCCACTGGGCACCCCAAGTCAGCTTGCTACCCCGCGACCGCAGCCGGCTGGACTTCGCGGGCAGACTGGAGCACATCGACCGAGATCTCCCAGCGCTAGTTGAAAAGCTCTTCGGGACCGAATCCCTTGCAGAAGTACACAACTGGGATCCTCACCGGACTGGCTCGGCCGACAAACTTGCGGACTACTATGGCGGACCTGAGATCGACCGCATCCGCAAACTGTACCGTGAAGATTTCGAGGCCTTCGACTACGCACTCGAACCGAACGAGTGAGGCACGCCAACGTTACGGTCGCCAGGCCGGATCATATCGCCCAACGGTAAAATCCTGCTGATACAAGGCGGCCACACGCGGATAGAGCGAGTCGTCGTAGAACTCAGCCACTCGGCCCGCCGCACCCTGAACCTTGCCCTGATAGCTGCGCTCCAGCGAATGAGGCTTGCTCAGATCCAGTGACACTGGGAGTGTTACACTCACCGCCGCACACACCCGTTTCATCTCCTCCCTCAGGTTTTCCAGCTGACCGACATGATCGAACTCATCCGGAGGCGCCATCAGCAGGTCGCACTGCGGCCAGAAATGCTTGTTCACCCAAAGACCGCCCGTCTCGAGGAACCCAACGAAATCGGAAAAACCGTCCGCATCCTGACGCCCGGCCCCCGGAAAACAGGAATATCGAGACTTGGCCGATGCCACCTTGTCCAGAAAGCCCGAAAGGCAGCGCGCGTAGGGATTACGAAAAATGGTAAATCGGTAGTAACGGCGGGCCGCCAGGAGTTCCCGAACCGAGAGATCTTCCAGTCGCTTCCCCGAACTGCGCGCGTTCTTCAGCTCCGACCGATAGGCCGCCCGCGTCATCGACGTGCCCGCTGAAATGCTTTCGCCCGCCACCAGCTCATTCAAGTAGAGGGAAATGCTTGAGTTACCCGACTTCTTGATCCGGTTATAGATCAACCCCAGGTCAGGGTAGACATGAGCGCGGTCCATTGTGGCCACCCGCAGTCCTCGCGTGGCGGTCAGCCACGCGACTTTGGAACGAGTCAGCCTCTTGCGGATACTCGGTGTGTGTTTTGCCATAACAGTACTCGATATCGCCGCGGCCGAGATGCGAGGCAGCGTAAGGGTTCCCCCCTGGGAGCGCTGGAACGCCGCTCCCTTGCATCGGGGTGGTACCGCGCCCAGCCTAACCTTCGTTACGCTCCAGACTGTCCGCGAGGAATCGGGCCGCCTTGTCAGGGGGCACGCTCGCATCCAGATGCACAAGCGGGATGTCCCTGTCGCCGCAGATGCTCGCAGCAATCTCGGTAATGCCGAGAGCCTGCTCAACCATTTCGTGGAAACGTGTTACGTCCGGGTTGCGCTGGCGCAGGCGCGCATTCACGAGATCGGGTGGGGCAACCACCAGAACCAGCGCGTCCGGGGCCGGCATGCTGCCCAGATAGGCCCGGACCTGTTCCGGCGACGCCCCCTGGCCCAGACTAATGGCCCGCTGGGCAAGTCCTTCATCAAACGGAATCCAAGTGTTTCCCGGCAACCGTTCGGTCGCTCGTGCCAGTGCGACACTACCCATGAAACTCTGCATCCGTTCCAGCGCAAGCGCCTCTCCTCCCTCCGACTCGCCACCGCGCACCAGCGCTAGACGCAAGAACTCGGGCCATGGGGATCCGGCCTCGCGCAGAGATCGGAACTCGTGACGCACCATCTCCTTTTCAAGCTTGGGGCGCATCCATCGTTGCAGACCCTTGCGGGCATACAGGACCGCCTCAAACCGTCGCCGGAAAACCCCCGCGCCCTGGCGCTCCTGATAGGTCCACAGCGGAAGTGATCGTGGAGATGCAGCCTCGATACCCCGGCGTTTCCATTCTGCCTGGAGAGGTCCGAGCAGCGCGGTTTTGCCCACGCCAGGCGGCCCCATCAATTCCAGTCGACGCATGCGTTAATCCACCCCGAGAGCCTGGCGCAGCTTTTCGCTGGCACCCACAAACTTGTCACGACGCTTGTCCGAAGCAGCGCTCGCAAACTGGGGGCGAAAGGCATGCGCGAGAGCCATCGACAGCAGCGAGGCAATGCGGTGCTCCGGGCACCACTCGCGTCCGGCGGAATGCCACAAAGAAGCCATTTCCGTGTCGTAGTCGCCCCGCAGATAGTTTGTGCGCAACGCAGCATTCACCGGCGCGGTCCCGCGCAGGAGCGACAGCGCGTCGTAGAAAAAAGGTAACGGTTGCACCCGTTCCAGGTCGATCAGCACAACACGTCCATCCGGACGAACAAAGACATTCCCGTTGTGACAGTCGCCGTGGCATTCGAGCAGGGGCGCCTCGCGCAGGACATGCTCGATACCCGTCTCATACTGATCCAGCGCCCTGCGCAACCAACCCGGAAGGCTCCATCGCCGAATCTCGCTCCAGACCCGATCGAGGTCGAAAAAACCCTCGCAATGCTCGACATGGTGCTCGCAACTGGCCAGCAGTTGGCGATATACCGGATCCCATTGCTCTTCGTCCGCATCACGGACAGGAACGCCATCGACAAAGGATTCACGGACGGCAAAAGCCCCCGGGATTTTCACCGTGGCCTGGTTAATCTCGGGGCAGGGATAGGAACGTGCCAGCCACTGTGCATGGCGTAACAGCCTGTCGACCTGCCCCGGGCGATCGGTTACCCGAAGCATCCAGCGCCGCTCTCGATCCACCAGCAACGTCCAGTCGCTACGCGCAATCAGCGTATCGCACGTCCCGGCAGCACCTCCCGCCTGCAGCCCGTGCTTGCGTCCGGCAGGGCCCTGTCCGGCGGAACGCAGAAGCCTTTTTTGATACGCATCGGGGTGGACGCCGTCCTTTGGGCAGTAGGCCACACCCGCGGACACCTGCCATTCTCCTCGCGTCAGCTCCGGTTCCGCCCAGCGCAGCTTGAGCCGCGTTTGCCGCGCCTGCTTCCATTGGGCGAAAAGACCCTTCAACGCGGCATCCCCTGCCCCGGAGACGCCAGGCCGAAAAAGTCGAGGTATGCCCGGGCGGCCGTTTCCGCCCGAAAGGGGCGCACCGCGTCCTCACGCTCGAATGTGGGCCCCTCGCCGCGCAACGTACGATCCAGGGCATCGGCAAGGGCCTCGGGATCCTGCATCGGCACCAGGGTTCCAAAACGACCATCGGCGAGGATCTCGCGCGGTCCACTGGGGCAATCGGTCGACACCACGGGCACGCCGAGTCCCAGGGCCTCCATCACCACATTGACCAGACCCTCCCAGCGAGAGGACAGCGCAAACACGTCGGAACGCGCCATCCATGCATAGGGATTGGAGACGAAACCCGGCAGATCCAGGTCGCCCTCGATACCCAGTTCCCTGGCCAGGACGCTCAGGGCCGCTTCCTCGCGCCCCTTGCCGACAATAATCAGCCTTGCCTCGCGCCGTTCCCTCAGGCGAGCAAATGCGCGCAGCAAGGTCGGATAATCCTTTTGCGGCACCAGGCGCCCTGCTGACAGAATCACGGGGCAGGTCTTGTTGGTTAGCCAGGGATGGTCCACGGACTCACGGGCCCGCTCCAGCGTAGACGAAGCAACCGAGCCACTGTAAATACGCTGTACGGTCACCCCTTTCAGGCCCACGGTATCCACCAGATCATCACGCACACCGTCGGAAACGGCGATTACTCCGTGCGAGCGCGGATACCAGCGACGAATCTGACGGAACTTCCGTTCCCGCCGCAGCGGCTCGGCCGCCAGCTTTTCCGATTCACCAAAGGTATTGGGTACGCTCAGGAAGCGCTTCGCCCCCGTATCCGGCAGCATGCTCACCTGAGCCAGGATCATGTTGGTGATATGGTTCACCGAAAGGATCACCCGCGGCCGGCGCCGTCGCAGGTAGCGCCAAAGGGCCAGTGCGGTCGCGAATTTCCCGCGGGTTCCCAGGTGCACACACGCCACCGATGATGGCATCTCGTCGGGGTAAAACATCTCCCCGTCGCGGAAAGTCACCAACTCCACCGACCAGCCCTCGCGCGTCCACACGTGGATCTGATTCATCAGCCGCCGATAGGTACCTCCCCACGGCCGAAACATCCCGAAAAGCACGATATCCGGCACGCCACGTCATCCGTTTGTGCGGGGGGCGTTAATGTGCCGGGCCAGGGCCGCGGCGACCATTGGCGCCAGGAACATCGTATACAAGTGGATCTGCTTGAACGAATCGAGAAAATACGTGCCCAGCATCGCCACCAGCATGAAAGGCACGAAACCGATCGTCGTAAATGCCAGCCCCAACCCGACCCGATCCGTGCGCGGCCGCGCGCGTACCTGGCGAAAGGCCTCCCAGATGATGGCTATGAAGAACGCAATCATCAGGGCATATCCGATTCCGCCCAGGCGCGAAAGCAATTCCACGTGGGCGTCATGAAAATGCCCCGAACGACCTTCAAGCACCGGTGGCAGAGGGCGTTCTGCCATCATGTGGTAGGGATCCCCGGGGCCCCATCCCGTCATTGGGCGGTCGAGCCACAGCTGGATGGCGAACACCTTGTACGCACCTCGGGCTCCGACATTGCCATCCTCGAACTCCCAGGCATCTTCCAGGCTCTCCATGGCCAGGATTTCACCAATCGCGTCCGCGCGGTCCATCGCACGACGTTCGATCTCGTCCCAGGCAAAGTGGACCCCGGAAGCAAACAGGGCCACCAGGACCAGCAATCCTGCCATCACAGGTGGACGGCGCAGCTCGCGGCGGAAGTGCCAGGCCAGCAGAATGGCCAACACTGACAAGGCCACGATCAGGGACAGCCATCCCGTACGCGACTTGGTGACGAAAATGGCGAGCAGGAGCATGACCACGGCCACCAGAACACCGCTGGCGCGAAACGCAATAGCCCAAGTGCCGCGTGCCCGGGGTTGGTCGCCATTACCCAGTAGCAAAGCCGGCACAAACATCAACAGGCCGATCAGCATGGCCCCCATCGCCAGAGCGGCCCGCGAATGCCCCATACCGAATATGTAGCGGAAGGTTCCGGTCAGGGCCTGATTGAAGTCTTCCCAGGACCACGTGGGCAGTATTTCAAAGAAGAGAAACCCAAGGGCCATTACCACCAGGGCACCCACGGCGTGACGCAACCAGTCGCCGGTAGCCACCAGCGCCATGGCCAGAATCAGTACGGGTAATGCCAGGATACGGACCCAGGTCCCGGTACCGTCCAGATGCTCGCTGGACAGTTCCGGCTGTTCGATAAAGGCCGCCGACAACCCTCGCAACAGCACATAGACGATAAATGCCGCGGCAATCCAGAACACCGGACTACGAATGACATCCTGCCAGTGGCGCACCACTACAAGAGCGGTGATGATCAGCATACCGAACTGGGCAAGCTGCCCCAGCGTAATGCTGAGCGGCGACAGGAAGGCGAACACATACACGCAGGCGATAGCCGCATAGCGAAGCCCGCCCTGTGATGGCCCAATGGAATTCATGGGCATGGCGCGCCCGTTCATTGCTGTCATGCGAGTCTCGTTGGTTGTTCGTGCAGGCGCAGAGGCCGACCACCTTTCGGGGCAGCATCTGACTCATAGAAAATCGGTCGTCAGTATAATGGGTGCTCACAGGGGGTACAGCCCAACAGCGCCCATCGTCACGTCCCCATCATGGGTCCGGATCACAACCAGAGAAACCGATGCGAGGCGCCCGTTGCGATTGCCCGATGCCAGACGATAACCGCGTTCACATTCCGCGCCATCGGCCTGACGCCCGCGCATTGGCGCCGGACACGGCGAACCATGCCCCGACATCGCCCGGCACATGCCTCGAGCCCTTGGCCCGAAACCGATGGATCCTGCAGGACACGTCACTGCTCCCAACGGTTTCCGAGGAACTGTTTCAGCCACAGTGGCTGCGTCAGCAAGGGGCCATAACCGCAACCCGTACTGGGCGCCGGACCACCCACTTCCTCAGGCACGAAGAACTCGACCTTGTATTGCGGCACTACTGGCGCGGTGGCTGGATCGCCAAACTGTCGGAAGACCACTACTGGTGGACCGGCCTCGCGCGCACACGCCCATTGCAGGAATGGCACCTGCTGCGTGCCTTGTATGATCTCGGTCTCCCGGTCCCCCGCCCTGTCGCGGCCCGGGTCGTCCGCCAAGGCCTGTGGTATTCGGGGGACTTGATCACCACCGCTATCCCAAAGGCCCTGCCGCTTGATGAGTACATCCGGGAAGGACTCGACACCCCGGCCCTGTGGCGCGGAATCGGGACCGCCGTTGCCCGTTTCCACAATGCCGGCACCTGGCACGCCGACCTCAATGTTCGCAACATCCTGGTCGGGCCAGGTGACGAGGTCTGGCTGATCGACTGGGACCGGGGTCGCCTCGGCGTCCATCGAGGGCTGGAGCGTAACCTGACCCGGCTACAGCGTTCGCTGGCCAAGTGGTCCGGCACACGGGAGCGAGGAGCCAGAGGCTGGTCCCATCTGCTGCAGGGCTACAACGACGAACGAAAACCGGCATGACGACCAGGCGGCTGGCTGTGCTCGTGTCCTACACCGGCGATGGTGGTGTCGAGAAGATGATGAACCATCTTCTGCGAGGCTTCGTGGATGCCGGCATCCAGGTTGACCTTCTGTTGCTGAAGGCGCGTGGCGGTCATCTGGAGCAGATTCCCGAGGCCGTGAACGTGATCCGGCTGGACGCGAGGACCTCTCTGCTGGCGCTGCCCGCCGTCATCGGTTATCTCCGCCGTCAACGCCCGGCGGCATTACTGGCCGCCAAGGACCGTGCCGGCCGCGTGGCCCTGCGTGCACGGCGTCTGGCGCGGGTACCCACAAGGGTCGTGCTCCGGATGGGCATGCACCTGAGCGGTTCGCTTGCCGGCAAGACCTCGTTGCAAAGGCTGCTCCGTTATCTCCCTGTCAGGCGGCTGTACCCGCAGGCGGATGCGATCGTCGCGGTAGCGGGTCCGGTCGCGGAGGACCTCGCCCGCATCGGCAGCATCCCGCCGGAGCGGTTCCGCGTGATTCCTAACCCGGTGATCTCCCCGGAGCTGCCTGAACGCGCGGGGCAGGTCGCAGACCATCCCTGGCTGGATCCGGCCGCCTTGGAAGCGACACCGGTCGTGCTGGCCGTCGGTCGTCTGAAGCCGCAGAAGGATTTCGCGACGCTCCTTCGGGCTTTCGCCCGGTTACACGCTCAGCGCACCTGTCGGCTGATCATCCTGGGAGAAGGGCCGGAGCGGGCCCGACTGCAACACCTGGCGCGGGAACTGGATATCGCGGACCATGTCGATCTGGCGGGCTTCCGCGCCAACCCGTATCCGTTCATGCGTACGGCCAGCCTGTTGGTCCTGTCATCACGCTTCGAGGGTTCACCCAACGTCCTGGTCGAGGCCATGGCACTCGGGACGCCGGTCGTCGCCACGGACTGTCCCAGTGGTCCACGCGACATCCTCGACGGCGGGCGCTGTGGGCCACTCGTTCCTGTAGGCGATGCTGCTGCACTGGCCGATGGTATGGCCCGCGGGCTGGATGCACCGACCGAACCGACACAGCTCCAGCAGGCGGTCGCCGACTACACCGTTGAAAAGAGCGCCCGCGCCTACCTGGATGCGCTGGGCCTCGTACCGACCTTAAAGCCGGACACCAACACCCCATGAAAGCCCCCATCCTCATCGATCTGCCCACCGAAAAGCTCGAGCGGTATCTCGACAAGCGCGACCCGGCGACCAAGGCCCGGTTCTTCATGGATGGGTTGCTCCTTCCCCGGGGCGTGCGTCGCGGACAATGGCACCGGCGGACCAAACCCTTTGACCAGCACCCGATCTACGGACTGCTGGAACACCTGCTGAACGAAGGGCGCAGCCGAGACGAACACATCAACGCGCTGCGGTACTACTATCGGGAACGGGGCAAGACCGTGGACCAGGCCGAGGACAAGATCGCCCGCTCCCTGGACAAGTACCTCGAACGATACCGCGGGCTGGCTCGAAGCATGGCCGAGAATGGATATGTGGCCGGTCTGGGCAAGGACGAGATTGGCGTGGCAATCGGACCGGAGGGCGAATTCATCAAGGTGGCCAACGGGAACCACCGCCTTGCGGTGGCCCGCCTGACGGGAGTCTCCCAGGTCGTAGGGGAAATCCAGTTCGTACACCGAGAATGGCTGCGACGCCAGCCCTCGGGCCGGGATGTCGACCAGACCATCCTCCATACCCTGCGTTCACTGAATGCCCGACGGCAGAACACGGATTCATGATGCGCGGGCGGTACAATGCCAACTTCCGTTCTCAGCCGACGTCCGATCCATGCTGATCTCCTATCGCAAGAATTTCCTGTTCGTGCACATCGCCAAGACGGGCGGGACCAGCATCCGGGCGGCCCTGCGGCCGTATCGCTGGGGCGGGTGGTACAGCATTCCGCTGTGGGCGGCGAGCCAGGTCAGCCAGCTGACCCGCCCCCGGCACAAGCTGGGGCTGAAGTTTCCCCGCCACGCGAAGGCGATCGCGGCGAAGGAGATGCTGCCGGAGCCGGTCTACCGCGAGCTGTTCAAGTGCGCGATCGTGCGCAACCCATGGGATCTTCAGGTGAGTTCCTGGCACCACATCCAGCGGGAGAAGCCGGAGGTCCTGAAAGGGGTCAAATCCTTCGGAGATTTCCTGCGCCTGAAGTTCGATCCCGAGCGCCCATACGACTACATGCTGGACACCTCGGCGGAGTTGCAACACGAGTACATCGTGGATCTGCAGGGCCGGGTGATCGTCGACTTCATCGGCCGCTACGAGAACCTGCAGGAGGATTTCCGCACCATCTGCGACCGCATCGGGATACCTGCGCCGGAGCTGCCGCATCTGCGCCGCGCCACCGAGCGCGACGACTACCGGACCTACTATGACGATGCCCTCGTGGAGCTGGTCGCGCAGCATTATCGCCGCGACCTGGACCTGCTGGGCTACCAGTTCGATGCCCCGAACACCGGAAGCGGGTGACCGCCCGGATATCCCCGGGCTTGGACCACTCGCACTGGAACAGTGCATTCACGAGTACCCGGGCAAACGCCGGATCTTCCGCGCCCGGCTTGCCAGCGGGCAGCCGGTGGTCGCCAAGTTCTACCTTGGACGCATCAGCCAGTGGGCCGAATGGCGGCGCGGGACGCGTGGAGCGCGCCTGCTGGAAGCCGCCGGCGTCGCCGCGCCAGCCGTACACCACGCCGCTTATTGCCCCCGGTATCGTGCCTGGCTGCTGGTCCTGGGTCTCGTCGAGGCGGACGAACCCTGGCCACCGTCGGGAGACGACCCGGGAGACCAGGCCCATGCACGCCTGCTGGCCACACTGGCCGACCACCATCGCGCCGGCATCGTCCAGAACGACCTCAACTGGTTGAACTTCATCCCCCGTGAGGGGCGTCTGTTCGCCATCGACGGAGATCGCGTGCGTCGCCGCAACGGGCCACTCGGCCGCCGAGCTGCCCTCGACCACCTGCAACGGCTGTACGCCTCCAAGACCCGCCTGCCCGAGACACTAATACGGGAGGGCTTCCGGCAGTATCACGAAATGAGAGGCTGGGAAGTGACGGAAGCCGACCTGCAACGCTTCCTGCGCGACCTGCGCCGTGCCCGCCTCCAGCATGCCCGCCGCGTCGCCCGGCGGGCATGCCGGGGGTGGAAGCACTACCCCCGATTCCGTGTGGATGAGCTCGGGGTGATTCATGACCGCCGGGCGCTTGCCCGTGGACAGGCCGAACACCTCGCTCGCCAACTGCACGAAACCGGCGAACTGCCGGATGGGCTCTCCGGCCATGCCGATCGGTCATACCGGGCACAGCGAATCGATGCCCACTGGCAGGCGCTACCCGGCCTGCTGCGCCCGGTCCTCACGCGCCAGATCGCCCGGCGGGCCTGGAGTCATGCCCTCACGCTGCGGCGTCTGGGGCTCTCGGTACCCCGGCCGGTAGCGATCATCGCCGCGGATCGCGGCCTGGTCTGGCTGGTCTGGGAGACGGACCCGGAGTTGCGCCCGCTGGATGCCGCCAGCGAGCCCCCCGGAGCGGCGGCGGCCGAGACCCTGTGGGCCGGGCTGCGGGACTACGGCATCCGCTTCCGCGGGCGGGACCCGCGCATGCTGGGCAGCGATGGCCAGGCGCTGTGGATCCTGGATCCCCTGCCGCTGGCCTTCGGACGTCCGGAGTCGCGGGGGTTTCTGCGGGCCGCGCAGGGCGACCGGTCATGGCTGGAACGGATCAGTAAGCCTCGCTGAACCAGCGGGGACTCAGTCGATTCCCCAGCGACGCTCCTTGGCGTCGTTGGCGACCCGGCCCGGCCAGGCAATCAGGTTCTGGATGCGCTGCATGTAGGGCGGGATCACCTGTTTCCAGGCATCGTCGGGACGGATCTGGCTGCCCTCGGTCTTGCGAAAGACATCCGCGGAACCGATGTTGTGGTGCGGCATCTCCGCCCAGGCGTCCAGCTGCGGACGCTCGAACTCCAGACCCAGCCGGGCCATCAGCTTCGGCAGCTGATCTTCCGGGTCGTACGCCAGCTTTTCGTAGTTCAGCACGATGTGCGACTCGTTGCGCAGGAGGTAGTAGAGCCGCAGCGAGCGATGCGAATACGAAAAGGTGGGGATGTAGTTCTGCTGTTTGCGCTTGCGCAGCGACTGGGCCCGACCACGCGGGTCACGCAGGACATGGATCGGAATGACGTCGATGTCGGGCGCGGCCATCAGCCGGCGCAGGCGCTGCACCGACTTGGAGTTGTCGGTCACGAACGGGACGCCGCTGACCTCGGAGACCACCTCGAACAGCGTGCGGTTGTGCTCGTTGAAACGCGCCGGATCGCGGGCGTGCACATCGAGCGTCTCCAGGGTGCAGCCAAGACGTTCCTCCAGACGGGCATTGACGGCCGACCAGAACTCGCACTCCCAGAAACTGGGGGCACCACAGGGGCAGGGATGCTTGCGCGCGTAGTGCGCAAGCCGCCGCACCCCGCCCAGCGCCCGAATCTGGCTGTGGGCATCCAGCAGGATATCCGTCAGCGTCGAGCCACTGCGGCCCATCCCCACAAGATAGAGTACTTTCATCGTTGTTCCTGACTCGCTCGTATGCGTTCCACCACGGCGCTGGTGGAACAAGCGTCCATGAAATCCAGCACTCGTACCTCGCCTCCGTTCGCCACCACCGCGTCATGGCCGGCGATGGCCTCGGGCCGATAGTCGCCACCCTTGACCAGCACATCCGGCAGGACCTCGGCAATCAGGTCGGCCGGGGTGTCCTCGGAGAACGGGACCACCCAGTCCACCGCGCCCAGGGCCGCCAGCACGGCCATGCGCTGGTCCAGCGGGTTCACCGGACGCCCTTCTCCCTTCAGGCGACGCACGGAGGCATCGTCGTTAACCGCGACCAGCAGCCGGTCCCCCAGGGCACGGGCCTGGGCGAGATAGGCGACATGGCCGGCGTGCAGGATGTCGAAACACCCATTGGTCATCACCACCCGCTCGCCCGCTGCGCGCGCCCGGCGCAGTACCTCCGCCAGCTCGGTACGGGACAACATGCCCTGGCCGACCGCCCGGGGGGCGTAGATCTCGCGCTCGATCTCGGCCAGCGAGACGGTGGCGGTGCCCAGCTTTCCGACCACGATGCCCGCCGCCAGGTTGGCCAACTGCATCGCGTCCTCGAACGTCGCGCCCGCCGCCAGGGCGCCGGCCAGGGTGGCGATCACCGTATCGCCCGCCCCGGTCACGTCGAACACCTCGCGTGCCCGGGCCGGCTGATGCACGGCCGCCTGCCCTTCGCGGAACAGCGTCATCCCGGCCGCGCCGCGCGTGACCAGGAGCGCCGGGATCCCGCAGCGCTCCATCACGTCCCGGGCCGCCCGTTCGAGGCTTTCATCGTCCGGACAGGGGCCTGCCACACCCTCCAGTTCGGCGAGATTGGGGGTGATCAGGTCCGCGCCCCGGTAAAGGGAGAAGTCGCGGCCCTTGGGATCGACCAGCACGGGGACGCCGGCGGCGCGGGCGGCCTGGATCAGGGGTTGCGGGTCGCGCAGCGCGCCCTTGGCGTAATCGGACAGGACCACGGCGCCGCAGTTGGCCAGCAGGGGCTCGACCTGTGGCAGCAGGTCGGCGGCGCGGGTGCCGGGGAAGCCGTCCTCGAAGTCGAGGCGGATCAGCTGCTGGTGGCGGCTGATCACGCGCAGCTTGGTGATGGTGGCCGCGCCCGCCTGGCGGCGGAAGTGACAGGCCACGCCCGCCCCCTCCAGCAGGCCGGCCAGTTCGGCCGCGGCCTCGTCCTCGCCGGTCACACCGACCAGATCGGCGTGACCGCCCAGGGCGGCGAGATTCAGTGCGACGTTGCCGGCCCCGCCCGGGCGCTGCTCGATGTCGCGCACATGGACTACCGGGACCGGGGCCTCGGGCGAGATGCGGTCGGTGCCACCATGCCAGTAACGATCCAGCATCAGATCGCCGACCACCAGCACTCGGGCCTGATCGAACGGGGGCAGGGAGAGCTTCATCGGATGCGTACGCGGGAACGCCCGGGGCGGGCAGGATTCGCCCCGGCATGTGCGCCGGGGCGCGGGTGCCCGGTGCTCAGGCGTCGTCCTTCTTCAGGATGAACTGGGTGCCGCAGTACGGGCACTGGTAGCGGCCGTCCGGGGTCTCGTCGATCGGCAGGAAGACGCGCGGGTGCGAGGCCCACAGCGCCATCTTCGGCGTCGGGCAGTGCAGCGGCAGGTCTTTCTTGGTGACCGTGATCTCCGGCTGCGCGTTCGCGGTCTCGTACTGGTCCTGGTGATGGGCGGTATCGGGATTGACCATGGTTTTCGTCTCGCGTGTTGGGGAAACACTGATTAATGCACGCGCTCGCGCTCGAGTCGCTTTTGCGTGCGAACAAGGCGCGGTGACTGCCGTGCAGTCATTCTGCACAAGGGAACCGCAACGCCGTGCGCGCGCAAAAGCGGCCGAGCCCCGTCTTTCAATAGCTTGTGGGGGTTGGCACCCCAGGTTCCCCGATCCTGCGTTGCGCCGCTTGCGGGTAGAACCACTACCCGCTGCACGACGCGCCTTGTCTCGGAAAACCTGG
>NZ_ARQK01000046.1 GCF_000385215.1 Thioalkalivibrio thiocyanoxidans ARh2 | reverse complement strand
CCGCGAGTTACTTCTTTGCTCGTGCAAAGAAGTAACCAAGAAACACGCCCGGGATTCGCCCAGGAACCTTGCTCCGGACGCGCCAGGCCGGCGGCGCTGAAACTCGCTGCGCTGCGCTTCGCTCAGACAGTCAGCGCCTTCTCCCGGCCTGTCACGCCCTCCACAAGGGGCTCATATCGGGAGGGAAGGTCCAAACAGGCGGTATTCCAGCACCCGCGATAAGCCCGAGCTGTAGGGTGCGGTTGAGCGAAGCGAAACGCACCATCCAGACGCTGGGGCAACCCTGATGCGATTCGCTGCGCTCATCCGCATCCTACGATGGGGTCTGGCGCCCGCTGGCGGGCGCGGCACGCTTGGGCCGAAGGCCGCGCGTGCCTAAGATGTCGGAAGACCCAGCCTCCATCCATGTGCTACGCCGCTGGGACAGCCGTTGTTTGGACCTTCACCCCCGTTGTCGTCGCGCCGAGTGGAGAGGATTTTCGCGGGAAGAGAGGCGCTGACTGTCTGAGCGAAGCCAAAGGCGTAGCGAGTTTCAGCGCCGCCCGCGAAAATCCTCGGAGCGAGGGAAACCCCGGCCCGCGCAGCGGGCCGGGGTCGCGGCAGTCGGGCGTGTTTCTTGGGTACTTCTTTGCACGAGCAAAGAAGTACCTCGCGGCGCGCTGGCGAGACAGCGCATCGCAGGCGGCTAGCCGAAACCATCGTAAACACCGGATGCCGAACCAGGCCCAGCCGTACAACGGCGCGAAGCGCGTGGTTCAGGCGTGCAGCAGGTGTGCGGGGTAGGGCGAGCCGTCCAGTTCGCGCAGGACGGGGCCGGTTGCCGCGACTTCCAGGTAGCCCGGGTGCTCGTCCCAGGCCGGGAGGACGCAGCGCTGGCGGGGCTGCCCGTCGACCGTCAGGTCGTGGATCGCGGGGCGGTGGGTATGGCCATGGATCATCAGCGGGACATCGGCGTCGCGGAAGGTATCCGCTACGGCGTCGGCATTCACGTCCATGATCGCGTCGGCCTTCATCCGGCTGTTGTCACGGCTGGTGGCGCGCATGGACTCCGCCTGGCGGATGCGTTCCTCCAGCGGATGGGCTAGGAAGGCCCGCTGCCATTCGCCGCCGCGCACCTCTTGGCGAAAGGCCATGTGCTCGGTGTCGTCGGTGCACAGGGAGTCGCCATGCAGCAGCACGGCGGGTCCGCAGGGCAGGGCCGCGTGCAGCGGCTCGGGCGCCAGCTGCATCCCCGCGCGCGCGGCATAGTCCGGACCCACGAGAAAATCCCGGTTGCCATGGATGAAGGCGACCGGGATCTCGAGTGTCTGCAGGGCCTCGGCGAGCTGTTCGGCGGCCGGGAAGCCGGCGTCATCGCCGACCCAGTATTCGAACAGGTCGCCGAGGATGTACAGCGCCGAGGCGTTGCGCGCCGGTCCCTTCAGGAAGGCGAGTGTGGCCTCCAGCAGGGGGCCGGGCTCGCGATCCAGGTGCAGGTCGGAAATGATCAGGGCCGGCGCGCTGGAAGCCACGGGGTGGCTCAGTCCTCGACGCGCTTCACGCTTTCCATCACGACCGGCTCCTGCGGCACATCCTGGTGCATACCGGAACGCCCGGTGGGCACGGACTCGATCTGGCGCACGACGTCCATGCCCTCGGTCACCTTGCCGAAGACCGCATAACCCCAGCCCTGCGCATTCGGGGCCGTGTGGTTGAGGAAGTCGTTGTCGTTCACGTTGATGAAGAACTGCGCGGTGGCCGAGTGCGGATCCTGGGTGCGCGCCATGGAGATCGCACCCACCTCGTTCTTCAGGCCGTTGTCCGCCTCGTTGCGGATCGGCTCGCCGGCGGACTTCTGGCTCATGTTCTTGTCGAAGCCGCCGCCCTGGACCATGAAGCCCGGGATCACGCGGTGGAAGATCGTACCGTCGTAGAAGCCGTCATCCACGTAGGACATGAAGTTGGCGACCGTCTCCGGGGCGGCTTCGGCGTTGAGTTCCAGCACGATGCGGCCATGGTTGGTTTCGATCGCGACCTGCGGATTGGTATCGGCCATGGGGGCTCCTGAAAGCAGTAGGGCAAGAAGGGCGGTGGCCAGCACAATGCCGAGCCGGAAACGGGATCGCTGCACGGGACTGGCCCTCCGGATGAATGTCGGGCGGCCATGGTACCCGGCAGGCGGGGTGCCTGCCAGCAACGCTACTAGGGAGACGCTGATTGAATCGCGCGTCCGCGTTGGTGCCCCCTGTTTTCCGAGACAAGGCGAGCCGTGCAGCGGGTAGTGGTTCTACCCGCAAGCGGCGCAACGCAGGATCGGGGAACAGGGGGCACCAACCCCACCAGCCATCGAAATCAGGGGCTCGGCCGCCCGTTGTTATCAAAAACGGGCGCGCACAGCGTTGCGGTTCCCTTGTGCAGAATGACTGCACGGCAGTCACCGCGCCTTGTTCGCACGCAAAAGCGACTCGGCGCGGACGCGCGATTCAATCAGCGTCTCCCTAGGGCCACGGCCGGCCCGGCTGGTGGCCTGCGGGGTGCTCCGCTACCATGCGCGCGATGACGACACCGCCGACCAAGACCCGTTTCGCGCCCAGTCCCACCGGGCTTCTCCATCTCGGCAACGTGCGCACCGCGTTGTTCAGCGCGCTGTTCGCCCGCTCGCGCGGCGGGCACTTTCTGCTGCGGATCGAGGACACCGACGCCGAGCGCTCGCGCCCGGAGTTCGTGGCCGCGCTGATGCGCGACCTGCGCTGGCTGAAGCTGGACTGGGACGAGGGCTTTGACGCTGGTGGCGATGCCGGACCGTATGCCCAGTCCGAACGCGGCGGGATCTTCGACGGCTATTACCAGCAGTTGATCGAAGCCGGTCAGGCCTACCCCTGCTTCTGTTCGCCCGCCGAGCTGGAGCGGGGGCGCAAGCGCATGCGCGCCCAGGGCAAGCCGCCGCGCTATCCGGGGACCTGTGCCCACCTGAGTGCGGAGGAGGCCGAGCGGCGCTTGGCCGAGGGGCAGAAGCCGACCCTGCGCTTTCGTGTGCCGCTGGGCCGCACGGTCCGTTTCGAGGACGGGGTGCGCGGGCCGGTGAGTTTTCGGACCGACGAGATCGGCGATTTCGTGATCCGCCGCTCCGACGGTACGCCCGCCTTCTTCTTCTCCAACGCGATCGACGACGCCCTGATGGGCGTAACCGACGTGGTGCGCGGGGAGGACCATATCGCCAACACCCCGCGCCAGATGCTGCTGCTGGAGGCGCTGGGGCTGACGGCGCCGGCCTATCACCACCTGCCGCTGGTGATGGGGCACGACGGTGCGCCGCTGTCCAAGCGCAATGGCTCGGCCAGCGTGGAGGATCTGCGTAGTGCGGGTTACCTGCCGCTCGCGATACTCAACCATCTCGCACGCCTCGGGCACCGCTACGAGTCGGACGAACTGCTGAGCGATGAGGAACTGGCCACCGGGTTCAGCCCGGAGCGTATCGGTCACAGCGCTGCGCGCCACGATGCACAGCAGCTGGAACACTGGCAGGCCGAGGCCCTGCGACAGCTATCCGATCCCGATCTGCTGGCCTATCTTGAGGGCTTCGATGTGTTCGGGGAGGTGCCGGCGGACCAGCGCCCGGCACTGGCGGGGTTGTTGCGTGACAATATCACCCGTGCCGAGGACGCCCGTATCTGGGTGGAGGCCTTTGCCGCCGATCCGGCCCCGGTGAGCGAGGCGGCCGCCGCCGAGTTGCAGCAGGCGGGCGCGGATTTCTACCGCGCCGCCCTGGATGCCCTGGACGAGGCCGAGGATTTCCCGACCCTGGCCAAGGCCGTCGGCGCGGCGACGGGTGCGAAGGGGCGCAAGCTGTTCATGCCGCTGCGCGCGGCCCTGTCCGGTCAGGCCCATGGGCCGGAACTGCCGCGCATCTTCGAGTACCTGGGGCGCGAGCGGGTGCGTGCGCGCCTGCAGTCCGCGCTTGAGCAGGCGGGCTGAAGGGGCCTTCAGTCGCCCTCGGGCGATTTCGTCGCCGTCACCTTCAGTTCGAGTGCGCCGCGTGCCAGGCGGGCCTTCAGCGGCGCGTCGATCTCGGTCCGTGCGGCGTCGCGCAGGACCTGTCCTTCTTTCGTTTGCAGGATCGCATAGCCGCGCTCCAGGACTGCCTGGGGGCCGAGGGCGTTCAGCTGGCGCCGGTTTGCCTGCAGCCGTTGCTGGCGGATCGTCAGGGCCTGGCGCATCTGGTATTCGAGATCCCGGTGCAGGCGCGCGAGGCGTTCGCGGTGCGTGCGGATGTCGTGTGCCGGGGCGGCACGTGCGAGACGCTGGTGCAGGTGGTCGAGGCGCATCCGCGCGGAGGCGATGCGGTTGCCGGGGGAGGCCCCCGCCAGGCGCAGGCGCAGGTGCTGCAGGCGCTGGCTGGCCTGCTCGTGCCGGCGCTGCCAGGCGCGTTGCAGGCGCTCGTGCTGGTCGTCCAGGCGTTGCGCGTTGCGTTCCATCAGCTGGCGCGGGTGGCGCCGTTCGAGCCGGGTCCACAGGGCGTTCAGCGTCTGCCGGTGCTGGGCGACGCGCTGGGCCGCGAGTGTAGTCATCCGGTCGCGCGCCCGTTCGATCCGGTGGCGCAGGGTGGCGCCATCCGGGCTGACCGCCTCGGCGGCCGCGGTTGGTGTGGACGCGCGCAGGTCGGCGACGAAGTCCGCAATGGTGGTATCGGTCTCGTGCCCGACCCCTGTCACGACCGGGATCGGCGAGGCGGCGATGGCGCGGGCGACGCTCTCTTCGTTGAACGCCTGCAGGTCCTCCAGCGAACCGCCGCCGCGGGCCAGGATGATCACGTCCACGGTGCCCTCGCGGGCGGCCTGCTCCAGGGCCGCGACGATCTGGCTGGCGGCCTGCGCGCCCTGTACCGCGGTGGGGTAGAGGGTGAAGGGCAACAGCAGCGGGAAACGCCGGGCCAGGGTGCGCTCGATATCGTGCCGCACATCGCCCTGGGTGGAGGTGATTACGCCAAGGCGGTGGGTCCAGGCGGGGAGGGGCTTCTTCCGCTCGGGGTCGAACAGGCCCTCGGCGGCGAGCTTTTCCTTCAGGCGCTGGAAGGCCGCCAGGAGCTGGCCCTCGCCGGCCGGCTGCAGCTGCTCGACGATGATCTGGAATTGCCCGCGTGCCGCGTAGATCCCGGCGCGGCCCTGGATCTGCACCGCGTCGCCGTCGGCGAAGCGGGCGGCGTTGCGGGCATTGCCGCGAAAGAGCACGCAGCTTACCGAGCTGTTCTCGTCCTTCAGCGAGAAGTACTGGTGGCCGGAGGCGTACTGGCGCAGGTTGGAGACCTCGCCCTCCACGCGTACCCGGCCCAGGCCGTCGCGCAACAGGCCGTCGGCACACTGGTTGAGTTCGGTGACGGTCAGTACGGGGGCGTCGCTCATGGCTCGGGATCGGGATTCACGGACGTGGTGTTCGGGATGTGCGTGGCGAGGGGCTATTGTCGCCGGAACACGCGGTGCAGGACATCGGTGCCGCGTCCCTGCGGGTTGGCGCGCAGGCGGGCCTCTTCCTCCGCCAGCATGAAGAACAGGCCTTCCATCGCATGCTCCAGGACGTGCTCGACCGGGTCGAAGCGCACGCGCGCGAGGAAGGGGATGTCGCGCATGCGCTCCTTCAGCTCACCGTAGGTATCCAGGGCCTGCACCTGTTCCAGGCTTTGCTGGATGGCCGGGCGCATGGCCTCGGTGATACCCGCGCGTGCGTGACGTTCGAGATGCCGGGTGGCGGCATCGTCATTGCCGACCAGGATTTCCCGAGCGTTGTCCAGATTCAGCGCGAAAACGGCCCGTACTAGGGGTTCGCGGGCCTCGGGTATGGCGGTCTCGGCGGCCCGGTTCATCCCTTCCTCGAGCTGGTTCAGCGGCGTGGCCATGCCGATGCGGTCCAGCGACCGGCGGGCGGTCGCGAGCACCTCCGGGAGCGGGATACGTACGTCCGGGTTGCCGAAGAATCCGTTGCGCTGGGCCAGGGTCTCGGTGGCGGAGTGGCTGGCGATGATCAGGGCCTCGTGGACCGCCTCGATGATCTCGGCCGTGTCGAGACCGGAGGCATTCGGGCGGCGGGTCAACGCGCGCAGGACGTCGGGGTTGAAGGGCCACCAGCTGGCGCGTGCCGCCGGGGCCGCGGCTACCGTCAGCAGTCCGGGTGCGAGCATCAGTGCAAGCAGTCGGCGGCGGCTCAGGCGGGGCATGAACGGACTCGGTGGCTTGAAACGAGGACGAACATCGTAGCAGGGTGCCGATTTTGCGTCTGCCGGGCGACATGCACTGCGGTTGTCCGGTCTGCTTGTCGGGAGGTGGCCGGAAAATTTATACTGACCGGCTATTTATCTTTCCGGGAAAGAATCGATTCTTTCCCCCGCTGGACTGTCCTGGAGCGATGCATGCGGATACTCGGTGAAGCCCTGACCTTCGATGACGTGTTGCTGATCCCGGGGCATTCGAATGTCGTCCCCCGCGATGTCGACCTGACCACGAACATTACTCGCGAAATCCAGCTGAGCGCGCCGGTCGTCTCCGCCGCGATGGACACGGTCACCGAGGCGCGTCTGGCGATTGCCATGGCGCAGGAAGGCGGGCTCGGGATCGTGCACAAGAACATGTCGGTCGAGGCCCAAGCCGCCGAGGTCCAGCAGGTCAAGAAGCACGAGAGCGGGGTGATCAGCGAGCCGATCACCATCGGGCCAACCGCGACGATCGGCGAGGTCGTGGAGCTGACCCAGGCCAATCACATCTCCGGCGTGCCGGTGGTCGATGGCAATGACCTGGTCGGCATCGTGACCTCCCGCGACCTGCGCTTCGAGACCCGCATGGAGGCCCCGGTCACCGAGATCATGACCCCGCGCGAGCGCCTGGTGACCGTGCCCGAGGGCGCGGACCGCGGTCACGTGCTGGAACTGCTGCACAAGCACCGCATCGAGAAGGTGCTGGTGGTCAACGACGACTTCCAGCTGCGCGGGATGATCACCGTCAAGGACATCCAGAAGTCCACCGAACACCCGCACGCCTGCAAGGACGATCGCGGTCGCCTGCGCGTGGGCGCGGCGGTCGGTGTGGGTGCCGGAACCGACGAGCGCGTGGCCGCGCTGGTCGAGGCCGGAGTGGACGTGCTGGTCGTGGATACCGCGCACGGCCATTCGCAGGGCGTGCTGGATCGCGTGGCCTGGGTGAAGAAGCACTATCCGGATGTGCAGGTGATCGGCGGCAACATCGCTACCGCCGCGGCCGCGAAGGATCTGGTCGCGGCCGGGGCCGACGGCGTGAAGGTCGGGATCGGCCCGGGCTCGATCTGCACCACCCGCATCGTGGCCGGCGTGGGTGTGCCGCAGATCACCGCGATCTCCGACGTGGCCGATGCACTGAAGGGGACCGGCGTGCCGATGATCGCCGATGGCGGCGTGCGCTTCTCCGGCGACCTGGCCAAGGCCATCGCCGCCGGCGCCAACTGCGTGATGCTGGGTTCGATGTTCGCCGGCACCGAGGAGGCCCCGGGCGAGGTCGAGCTCTATCAGGGCCGCTCCTACAAGATCTACCGCGGCATGGGCTCGCTGGGCGCGATGCAGCAGGGCTCCTCGGACCGCTATTTCCAGGACCCGAACAGCTCGGCCGACAAGTTCGTGCCCGAGGGCATCGAGGGCCGGGTGCCGTACAAGGGCTCGATTGTCGCGATCATCTACCAGCTGATGGGCGGGCTGCGCTCGTCCATGGGCTATGTCGGCGCGCACGACATCGAGGAGATGCGCAGCAAGCCGCACTTCGTGCGCGTGACCGCCGCCGGCATGCGCGAGAGCCATGTGCACGACGTGGCGATCACCAAGGAAGCCCCGAATTACCGAATGGACTGACCCGGCCGCCACGGCCGGGTATCCCCCGACACCCATCGGCCGCCCGGCCGGTAAAGCGGATGACCTCATGACCCAGGATCTTCACGCCCACCGCATTCTGGTGCTGGACTTCGGCTCCCAGTACACCCAGCTGATCGCCCGCCGCGTGCGCGAGGCCGGGGTCTACTCCGAGGTGCACGCCTGGGACATGCCGACGGCGGATATCCGCGCATTCAACCCCACCGGCATCATCCTGTCCGGCGGTCCGGAGTCGGTGAACGTCGACCACCCGCCGCGCGCCGAGGATGCGGTGTTCGAGCTGGGCGTGCCGGTGCTGGGGATCTGCTACGGCATGCAGACCATGGCCGCGCAGCTGGGCGGCCGGGTCGAGCCGTCCGAGCGCCGCGAGTTCGGCTACGCCCAAGTGCGTGCGCGCGGCCATACGCCGCTACTGCGTGATATCGAGGATCACACCACACCGGAGGGCTACGGCCTGCTGGACGTGTGGATGTCGCATGGCGACCACGTGACCGAACTGCCGGAGGGCTTTCGCCTGATGGCCTCCACCGACTCCGCGCCGATCGCCGGCATGGCCGACCCGGAGCGCGGCTTCTACGGCGTGCAGTTCCATCCCGAGGTCACGCACACGACCCAGGGCCAGCGCATCCTGGAGCGCTTCCTGCACGAGATCTGTGGCTGCGAGTCGCTTTGGACCGCGGACAACATCATCGACGACATGGCCGCGCGGGTGCGCGAGCAGGTCGGGGACGACCACGTGGTGCTGGGCCTGTCCGGCGGGGTGGACTCCTCGGTGGTCGGGGCGCTGCTGCACAAGGCGATCGGCGACCAGCTGACCTGCGTGTTCGTGGATACCGGCCTGCTGCGCCTCGGCGAAGGCGACCAGGTGATGGCGACCTTCGCCCGCCACATGGGCGTGAACGTGATCCGCGTCGATGCCGAGGACCGCTTCATGCGTGCGCTGGCCGGGGTCGAAGATCCGGAGGCCAAGCGCAAGGTCATCGGCGGGCTGTTCATCGACGTGTTCGACGAGGAGGCCGCGAAGCTCGACAACGTGCAGTGGCTGGCCCAGGGCACGATCTATCCGGACGTGATCGAGTCGGCCGACTCCAAGACCGGCAAGGCGCATGTGATCAAGTCGCATCACAACGTGGGCGGGCTGCCGGAGAACATGAAGCTGGGGCTGGTCGAGCCGCTGCGCGAGCTGTTCAAGGACGAGGTGCGCAAGATCGGCGTGGAGCTGGGTCTGCCCACCGAGATGGTCTACCGCCACCCGTTCCCGGGGCCGGGTCTGGGCGTGCGGATCCTCGGCGAGGTGAAGAAGGAATACGCCGATCTGCTGCGCCGGGCCGACGCGATCTTCATCGAGGAGCTGCGCGCCGCGGATCTGTACGACAAGACCTCGCAGGCGTTCGCCGTGTTCCTGCCGGTGAAGTCGGTGGGCGTGATGGGCGACGGCCGGCGCTACGACTACGTGGTGGCGCTGCGCGCGGTCGAGACCATCGACTTCATGACCGCTCGCTGGGCGCACCTGCCGTATGACTTCCTCGACCACGTCTCGCGCCGCATCATCAACGAGATCCCCGGCATCTCGCGCGTCACCTACGACATCTCCGGCAAGCCCCCGGCCACCATCGAGTGGGAGTGACTGGAATTGCCAGGCATTGTCTGGCACTGCCCGGCCTTATGGCTGAGGTTTCAAGAGACCGCAGTTGAGCGATCTTCTGTGCAAAGAGACAGTACCGCAAGGACGCGGATCATACCCGTAATCGCGCGCGGGCATGAATGTCGGGTCTCGGGTCCGGTCGGTTCTGGAGAGGCACTGGATCAACCAGTGGTTCCCTGCTCCACGCCGATGTGCCAGCGGGGCCACCATCACGGCTGGCTGGTGCCGAAGCAAGCTGCAACCCCTATGGAACGACTCAAGGCCTGGCCGCCGGTGCGACCGGATAGGTCTTGCAAACGCGTCTATAACTAGGCGAGGCCCGACCGATAGGATTCCAGTGGCATGCTTGCCTTGTCCGCGGCCATTGCATTGATCCTGGCGGCAGCCCATCTCTTCGCCGCCTACCTCGAGTCCGTGCGCCTTTCCCCCCGCAGCCGCTGGCTCTCCTTCGCCAGCGGCGTCTCCGTGTCGTTCGTGTTCGTGAAGCTGCTGCCCTATCTCCATCAGGCGGATGCCATGCTTCGCATGGATGACCAGTTTCCACTGGCCTACGTGTTCGCGCTGGGGGGGATGGTGGCGCTCTATGGTCTGGAGATTGCTGTACGCGGGGCCCGTCGGCGTGCGCCGGCCGGACAACAGCGGCGATCGTGGTCATGGATATTCGTGCTGCACCTCGGCGCATTCGCTGCCTACAACGCCTTTCTCGGCGCGTTACTCGTCGGCCAGAGGCACGAGCCGGTCGTGCAGCAATTGCTCTTCCTGATGGCGCTTCTTCTCCACAACGTCGTCAACGACTTCTCGCTGCGCGAACACCATCAAAAGGAATACCGCCATTTCGGCAGGTGGGTACTGGCTGTCTCCGTGATGGCGGGCTGGTCCGCCGCAACGCTGGACATCGTGCCGGACATCGTGGTCTACACGGTGATCGCGCTGGTCGCCGGAGCAATCATCCTCAATGTGCTCAAGGAGGAGCTGCCCGCCGACCGCGAGGGTCGTTTCGGTGCATTTCTTCTGGGTTGCGTCGCCTTTACCTCGCTCTGGCTGCTTTCGGTGCAGATCGGTGGAGGCCACCAGGGGGTTTGACGAGGGATCCGCTCCGCGCTGCTCGAGGGGCTGCCCTACTCGATGATCTGGTTGACGTGCTCCAGGCCGATCGCGTCGTCTTCCCAGTCCAGTGTTCGGGTGGGCGAGCGCGGGGCCAGGCGGCGCAGTGCCGATACCCCTTCGCGATCGATATGGGCCAGGCGATGGGGTGTGCCGGCGTGGCTTTCGATGTTCGCCGCCTGCACGATGTCGCTATAGCTGATCGGCGATTCGGCCTCCGGTTCGCGCTGGAGGTTCTCGTGGTCGGCGACCGCGCGGATGATCTCCGGCTCGAAGTTCCAGTTCTTCAGCATCGCACGGCCGATCGCGACGTGCGCGGCATCCGCCGCCGCCTGCAGGGCGCGCGGATCCTCGTAGATCTCTGGTGTCTTCTCCGCGCGGCGCAGGATCGGGATCATGCCGATGTCGTGCACCAGGCCTGAGAGCAGGGCGGTATCCGGGTCCAGGTGGGGGTGCCGCCGGGCCAGCAGATAGCTGATGATCGCGACCTCCAGGCTGTGGTTCCACAGCGCCTCCATGCGCTGCCGGATTGCGTCGTTGCCGCTTTGAAACACCTCTTTCATGGACAGGGCGATGATGGTCTGGCGCGCACGTTCCATTCCCAGGCGCGTGACCGCAGAGCGGATGGTCGCGCAGCGACTCAGTCCACGATAGGCCGGACTGTTGGCGTGGCGTACCAGCCGTGTGGCCAGCGCCGTGTCGCGCGAGATCAGATTGACCAGATCGGCAATGGAGCTGGTGTCGTCCTGCACGATGAACAGCGCCTGCACCGAGATGTCCGGCAGGGTCGGGATATCGATCTGCTGGCGTTCCAGATCCGAGCGCAGGCGCTCGAGGAATTTTTCCACTTCCGCGCGGGTGGCCAAGGGTCTTGCCTGTGGGGCTGGGAGGTTGGGTGCAATTATGCCACAGGGTGCCGCTGGCGCCGATCGGACGGCGACCCTGGTTGACGGGTTTCCGGCCGCCACCGATGATGGGGTACGAACCCGACAGGAGGTCGTGATGCGCCGCTTTGTGCTGGATACCAGCGTGTTCACCAACCCGCATGTGGCGGGCCAGTTCGGCGCGGATGCGGAGGACATCCTGCGTACCTTTCTGCATCTGGCGCGGGACTGCCCGGCCGAGTTCTACATGCCGCTGTCGGTGTACGAGGAGTTTCGTGGCATGCGTGATCTCGAGGCCCTGGCCGCGGATTTCGAGACCGTGGTCTGGGTGCGCTCCCCGCGCCGCTTCGCGCTGACACTGCCCAGCGATATCCTCTACGAGTTTATCGACGAGGTGCGCACGCGCATCGACCGCGGGCTGCGCATCGCCGAGGAGCATACGCGCCAGGCCGGCGCGGCCGATTCGCTCCGGCCGGAACTGATCACCCAGCTGCGCGAGCGCTTTCGCGAGGCCATGCGCAAGGGCCTGGTGGATTCGCGCGAGGATGTCGACGCCGTCCTGCTGGCGATGGAGCTGGATGCCGAGCTGGCCAGCGCCGACGAGGGCATGCGCAAGCTGGGCAATCGCATGGGCATCAAGCTGGTCACCGCCGACTACCTGCGCCGGGTGATGGAGAATCTCGCCGAGACGGAGCGTCCCGGCGCCTGACCCGGCGCTCGGGTCAGTCGTACTGGCGGTCGCCCGCGAGGGCGGAGGCCAGCGTACCGGTGATGCGGTCGAACTGGCGTTCGAACTCCAGCAACCAGTAGCCATCCTCCTGACGCGGCGCGTCATCCGCAAAGCTTACGTGGCGTCCGCCTGTGGCCTGCATGTGGTTCATGAAGTGCAGCGCGTTGGCACGCTCGCGAAAACGGCAGCGATAGCGATGACCGACATGGCCCTGCCGACGGTGCTGCGCGACCGCACTGTAGAGCCCCGAGAGCAGCGCCTGGCCCAGTGCCTGGTCGAGGTCGGCGTGGTGTCGATCCGGGTGCTCGGACAGGAAGATCGCGAGGCGCGTCAGGCGGTTGGTGAAGTACTCCGGTGGCAGGTCGAGCAGCTGTTCCGAGCAGACCCGGATATCGGAGACGCAGGAACTCCCGGTGACATATTTTGCCCGGTGCTGGCCGTCCGCCGTCTTGAGCACCAGCCCCTCGGCGCCTTCCTCGTCCAGCCGCTGAATCAGTCGTCCGAGCGCCCGGGTGTCGTGTGGGGTGAACTGTCCGTGCAGGGGCGCCGGGGGTAGTGCGTGGTGCTCGATCAGGGAGAATTTCTCTGGCTGGGGCACGAAACCGGGCTGGCCCAGGCGCATCAAGTCGAAGACGAACAAGCCCACATCGTGTGCGACCCGGGGGGTGGAACCTTCCAGGTACGGCGTATCCGGGCCGGCGATCTCGGCGCACAGGATCAGGTCGGGCTCGGCGTCGAAGATCACCGGGTCCATGAAATCCGTTACCCGGTCGGTGCTGAACGCGCAGACGTAGCCGCCGCGGCTGAAGGCATAGATGCGCCCGTGCCAGCGCAGGATGCGCACGTTGAAGCCGTCGATCTTCTCCTCCGCCCAGAAGGGCTGGTCGAACTGGCGGGGCAGCCCGGCCTCCAGCGACTGGATGCGTCCGATTGCCGGGTAGCCGGGGACTATTGAACCGTCCGGCAATACTACGGATCCGCGCGGGTAGTGATTCACCGGCTCCAGCAGCCGGGCGTACTCCAGCCCGTCAAACGTAAGGGCCTCGGCGCGGCGATTCGCGATGGCGTCCTGCAGTGTTTCGTGGTCGATCATGCGTGCTCTTCTTCCAGTGTCTTTCGCAGGCCTCGGATCTGATCTTTCAGGGCCTCGGTGTGGCGGCGGGCCTTGTCGGCCTGGGTCACCAGGCGCCGCGCCATGCTGATGATCCGCAGCTGGCGTTCCATCTCGGCCATGCTCAGCGAGCCGAAGGTCCCTTCGCGCAGCAAGGCGGCCTTCAGTTCAACGTAGGCGGTCGCCACCGTGTCCACAGCCTCGGCGGTGGCCAGGTCATGGCCGTTGTCGCCATCGTCCGATTCCAGGTTGCACAGGTCCAGGGCGCGTATCGCCTGTTCCTGCCACGCGCGGCGCTGTTCGGTCACGATCGGGCGCTCCTCGCCGCTGGACTGGCGGCGCAGGTCGGCGATGTCGTCGGCCAGTATGGCGACCTCGCGGTGGTAGCGGGCGATGCGTACGGCCTCGGCGATGCCATGGCCGACCTGTTCCGGCATCGGGTGGTTGGCCGTGTGCGCGGCGAATTCCACGATGGCCTGGGTCAGCTGCTCCGCGGCCATGCGCCGGCGGTCCAGGATGCCGGCCGCCGGCGGGGCCGTTTGCAGGGCCTCGCGGGCCATCGAATGCCCGATGTCGGACAGGCGTTCGGTCTCCTGGATCAGCGACTGCAGGGCGAGATCCGGGACCCCGGAACTGCTGCGGTCCAGGTACCGTGGCCGGGCGATGTCCTCCTCGATCGTGCGGAAACGGCCCTGCAGCCAGCGGATCATCGGCGGGGCGACCGGGGCCATCAGTGCAACCCCCAGCAGGTTGAACGCGGTGTGGAACACCGCGAGCAGCATCGCCGGGGCCGGCGCCTCCCCGGTGCTGCCCCAGATCCAGGCGATCGCGGCCAGGAACCAGGGCAGGATCAGCAAGGCGACGATCGCGGTCAGGCCGTTGAAGATCACATGGGCGGCCGCGACGCGCTTGGCGTTCGGAGTCGCGCCGATCACGACCAGCAGTGCCTTGATGGTGGTGCCGAGGTTGGCGCCGATCACGGCCGCAGCGGCCGCCTCCAGCGGGACCGCGCCGCTCATCGCGGCGGTCAGGGCCATGGCCATCGAGGCCGAGGAGCTCTGCATCAGCACGGTCAGCAGCGCGCCGATCCCGACCATGATGACCAGCCCGAGGAAGCCGGGGCGGGCCAGCGCGCCGAGGTCGAAGGTCGCGCTGAGCCCCTCGAAGGCCTCGCGCAGTACGTCGATGCCGAAGAACAGCAGGCCGAAGCCGGCCAGCGCCAGGCCCAGGTAGCGCGGCCGCGCGGCCTTCATGAACAGGTAGAGCAGGGCGCCGATGCCGATCGCCGGCAGGGCGAAGGCCTCGATGCGGATGTTGAAGCCGATCAGTGCGACCAGCCAGCCGGTCATCGTGGTGCCGACGTTGGAGCCGAAGATCACCCAGACCGACTGGCCCAGCGTCAGCAGACCGGCATTGGCAAAGCCGATGGTGGCGACCGTGACCGCGCTGGAGGACTGCACGAGTGCCGTCACGCCCATGCCCGAGGCGAGGGCACGCGGCCGGGTGCGGGTCCACTGCCCGAGGATGTGCTGGAGGGCCTTGCCGCCGGCGGTCTTCAGGCCGTCGGTCAGCAGGGTCATCCCGAGCAGGAACAGCCCGAGACCGCCGAGGAAGCCGGCGATCAGGGCGTAGGTGCTGACGGCTTCGGCCTCCGGCATCGCTGCTGTGGGAGCGCGGCGTTACAGGGTGATGGTCTCGCCGAAGGCGGGTACATGCGCCTCGGCCCCCAGCTCGTCGCGCAGCCCGGCGGCCAGGGCCTCGCGTGCCTCCGGCTCGCCGTGGACCAGATGGAACACCGGCTGGTCCTGAAAGGCGCGCGCCCAGTCGAGCAGCTGGCTGCGCCCGGCATGGGCGGAAAAACCGCCCAGGGTGTGGACCTTGGCGTTCACCGCGACCTCGTCGCCCAGAAGCTTGACCTTCTCGGCGCCGTCGACCAGACGCCGCCCCAGGGTGCCGGCGGCCTGGAAGCCGACGATCACCAGGTGCGCCTCGCGCCGCCACAGGTTGTATTTCATGTGGTGGCGGATGCGTCCGCCATTGCACATGCCGGAGCCGGCGATGATGATCGCGCCGCCGGTGATGCGGTTGATCGCCATGGACTCCTCGACCGTGCGGCAGACCTGCAGCCCCGGCAGGTAGGCCGCCGGATCCCCGTTCGCGGCCTGGTGCAGCCGGTCCATGTCCCCCGGGTCCAGCGTCCGGCGCAGACGCGCGTACAGCTCGGTGACCTTGATCGCCATCGGGCTGTCGAGGAAGACCTTCTGCTGCGGCAGGCGGCCGGCGTGGTGCAGCATGCTCAGGTGGTAGAGGATCTCCTGGGTACGGCCTACCGCGAAGGCCGGGATCAGCACGTTGCCGCCGGAGCGCTCCGCCTCCTCGAGTACCTGCGCGAATTCCTCGATCGTATCGTCCATCGGACGGTGGTCACGATCGCCGTAGGTGCTTTCCAGCAGCACGTGGTCCGCGTGTTCCAGGCGCGCCGGGTCGTTCATCAGCACGGCGTCGGTATTGCCGAGGTCGCCGGAGAAAACCAGGTGCCGGTCGCGCCCCCCGGAGGGCACGATCAGGTCCACGATCGCGGAGCCGAGGATATGCCCGGCATCGCGAAAGGTCAGTCGGACGTCGCCCGCGATGGTCCGCGTGTCGCCGTAGCGCACGGCCTCGCAACGCCCCAGGGTTGTCGCGACATCGTCGATGTCGTAGATCGGCTCCAGCAATGGCTTGTCCGAACGGCGACGCCACTTGTTCTCCCACTCGATGTCCTTGCTCATCACGAAGGCCGAGTCCTCGAGCATGATCTCCAGCAACTCCTCCGTGCCCGGCGTGCAATAGATCGGCCCGCGGTAGCCGTCGCGGACGAGCTTGGGCAGAAGCCCCGAGTGGTCCAGGTGACCGTGCGACAGAATGACCGCATCCAGGTCCCGGGCCAGTTCCTCCAGCGAGGCGCGGTTGGCCTCGTCGGCGTCGTTGCCCCCCTGATGCAGGCCGCATTCCAGCAGGATGCGGGTATTTTCGATCTCGAGTAGATAGCGCGAGCCGGTGACTTCGCCGGTTGCGCCCATAAAGGTCAGTTGTGCCATGAGGCGAAGTGTACGCGGGACGCGGGTGTGATGGGCAAGCAAAGCGTTCGCACTTGATCCGGATCAACCCCGGGCGCGGCAGTTGACCGCATGGGTTGACCCACCCCGGCCCGCAGGCGAGGCTGTCAACAGGACCACGGAGGAGGTTGCAACGCGATGCGGCTGAGCAGTCCGGCGTTTGCCGATGGAGAACGGATGCCGATCGAGGTCTCGGCGCGGGATGCCAACGAGCTGCCGCCGCTGGAGATCCGCGAGGTTCCGGCCGGATCGCGCAGTCTGGCCTTGATCCTGGAGGACCTGGATTCGCCCCTGGGGGATGTCACTCACTGGCTGGTCTGGAACCTGCCGCCGGATACGACGCGGGTGGATGCCCTGCATCTGCCGAGCGAGGCGCGCGTGGGAATGGATGCCTTCGGCAAGGTGGGCTATCTCGGCCCGGTCCCGCCGGAGGGCTGTCATCACTACCGCTTCCGCCTGCAGGCGCTGGATGCCGAGCTGGAGCTGGAGGCGGGTGCGACCCGCAGCCAGTTCGATGCCGCAGCCGAGGGACATGTGCTGGCCGAGGTCGACCTGACCGGGGCGCTGTGTTCCGGGGACGAGGGCGCGGATCCCGATGGGCCGGCCTGATCCCGCCAGCGGGGAGGCCGCGGCATGAACCACTACCGACCGGAGGCCTTCTTCGCCACGGTGAACCCGACGGTGTTCACCGCCTCCGCGATCATGGTGGTGGTGTTCGTCGCCTTCGGGGTGATCTTCCCGTCCACGGCCAGCGAGGTGTTCGCCAGTATCCACGGCTTCATCACCGAGTACCTCGGCTGGGGGTACCTGCTGGTGGTGACCTTCTTCCTCGGCTTCCTGATCTGGCTGGGGTTCAGCCGCTACGGCGTGATCCGGCTGGGGCAGCCGGACGACCGACCGGAGTTCGGCTTTGCTGCCTGGTTCGCGATGCTGTTCTCCGCCGGCATGGGGATTGGCCTCGTGTTCTGGAGCGTGGCCGAGCCGATCCTGCACTACCAGCACCCGCCGACCGGCGATGGCGAGACCGACGCGGCCGCACGCCAGGCGATGGTCTACACCTTCTTTCACTGGGGCCTGCACGCCTGGGCGGTGTACGTGGTGCTGGGGCTGTCGGTCGCCTATTTCAGCTTCCGTCACCGTCTGCCGCTGACCATCCGCTCGATCTTCTACCCGCTGCTGGGGGATCGCATCTATGGCCCGATCGGGCATGTGATCGACATCCTCGCGGTGTTCGGCACCCTGTTCGGGCTGGCGACCTCGCTGGGATTTGGGGCGATGCAGCTCAATACCGGGCTCAACGTGCTGGTCGACATGCCGGTCTCGCACTGGTGGCAGGTGGGCATCATCACCGCGATCACCGCGGTGGCGGTGCTGTCGGTGATCTCCGGGCTGGATCGCGGGCTGAAGTGGGTCAGCGTGTTCAACTTGGTGCTGGCGATCAGCTTCATGCTGTTCGTGCTGATCGCCGGGCCGACGCTATTCATCCTGCGCTTCTTCCTCGACTCCACCGGCGGCTATCTGCAGCAGATCATCCAGCTCAGCCTGCACACCGACGCCATCGGCGGCTCGCAGTGGCAGAAGGACTGGACCATGTTCTACTGGGCGTGGTGGATCGCCTGGTCGCCGTTCGTCGGCATCTTCATCGCGCGCATCTCGCGCGGGCGCACTATCCGCGAGTTCATCGTCGGCGTGCTCGCCCTGCCCAGCCTGTTCGTGTTCGCCTGGATGGCGATCTTCGGCGGCACCGCATTGCACATGGAGCTGTTTGACGACGGCGCCGGGATCGCCGCGGCAGTGGCCGAGGACACCACCGTGGCGCTGTATGCAACCCTGGCGCAGCTGCCCTGGACCACGATTGCCTCCGGCGTGGCGACCCTGCTGATTGCGACCTATTTCATTACCTCGTCCGCCTCTGGCACCTACGTGGTAGATGCGCTGATCTCGCGCGGTTCGAAGCACTCGCCGAAGCGTCAGCGGGTGATCTGGGGCATTACCGAGGGGGCGGTGGCCGCGACGCTGCTGATCGTCGGCGGCGAGCGTGCGCTGGACAGCCTGCAGACCGGTTCCCTGACCGCCGGGCTGCCGGTGGCGATCATCCTGGTCTTCTGCTGCTTCAGCCTCATGCGGGCGCTGGGCCGCGAGTACCGCGTCGAGGGCGTGGACCCGCCCTGGCGCTGACCCATCGCTCCGGCAGCGACCGGGCTGGGCATGCAGCGGTCAGCTCTGGATCTGCCAGCTCCCGTCCGGCTGGCGGCATGCCGTGCCGTAGACCTGTTCGCGCTGACCACCGATGGTCGCATCGATGGTGTACTCGCGGCAGGGTCCGGTCGCGGTGTCGAAGGTCCGGGTGGGGGTCACCGCATACTGGTGTCCGGTATCCGGATTGACCCATTGCGCTGGCACCCCCGTGCGTACGGTCTCCAGGGTCTGGGCGGTCTTCATGCGGTCGACGTCGTCCATCGAGCGGCCGACTGCGCCGCCGATCGCCGCGCCGGCCAGGGTGCCGGCGATGATCGCGGCGGTGCGGCCACGCCCCGCGCCGACCTCGGCGCCCAGCAGGCCTCCCAGGGCACCGCCGATCACCATGCCGGCCTGCTCCTGTCCCCCGTAGTGTGCGCAGCCGGAAAGGGCAAGCGCCCCGGCCGCAAGGATCGTGTAGGTCGTCTTGCGCAGCATGGCATCCCTCCGCGCGAAGCTGTCGGATATCGACCGGGCTCGACCAACAGCGCGCCGCTGGTGAGCTTGCCGGTCCGGGACCATCGGGTGCAGCGCCGACAGGGCAGCCTGCGGTCCCGGGTGGTTCTACCGAGTATAGGCACGAGTGGTGCGGCCTGCCCGCGAAGGCTTTCCGGGCCGGCACAGTGTCCCATGGCAGGGTGGGGGTTAGCGGCGACGTTCCAGACGCTGGAAGGTGAAGCCGCAGGCGTGGCGGTCGTCGGGTGCGTGGTGTTCGGACCAGACGCAGTCCCAGTCATCGGGGTTGATAGCCGGGAACCAGGTGTCCCCGGCATGGGGTTCGTGCACGCGGGTCAGGTGCAGCACCGAGGCCCGGGGCAGGGCCTCGGCGAACAGCCCGGCACCGCCGATCACGAAGGCGGGGCCCTCGGGGATGGAGGCCAGGGCGCTGTCCAGATCCGGATAGACCTCCACGCCGTCCGTCTGCCAGTCGGCCTGGCGCGTGAGCACCAGGTTGCGGCGTTTCGGCAGGGGGCGGCCGATGGACTCGAACGTGCGCCGTCCCATGATTATCGGGTGCCCGTCGGTCACGCGCTTGAAGTGCTGCAGGTCCTTCGGCAGGTGCCAGGGCAGATCGTTGTCGCGCCCGATCACATGGTCCGGGTCCAGCGCGACGATCAGGTGGATCTCGGGGGTCGCCATCAGATCGCCACTGGCGCCTTGATCGGCGGGTGTGACTGGTAGTCGCGTACCTCGATGTCATCGAAGGTGAAGGCGAACAGGTCCGTGACCTCGGGATTCAGGTGCAGGGTGGGCAGTGGCAGGGGCTCGCGGCCCAGCAGCTCGTCCACCTGCTGCTCGTGGTTGTGATAGAGGTGGGCGTCGCCGAAGGTGTGCACGAAGTCGCCCGGTTCCAGGCCGGCCACCTGCGCCAGCATGTGCGTGAACAGGGCATAGCTGGCGATGTTGAACGGCACGCCCAGGAAGACATCGGCACTGCGCTGGTAGAGCTGGCAGGACAGCCGGCCGTCGGCGACGTAGAACTGGAACAGGGTGTGGCAGGGGGCCAGCGCCATGCGCCCGGCGTTCGCGTTCTCCTGCGGCGAGACGGACTCGTCCGGCAGGTCGGCCACGTTCCAGGCGCTGATGATGTGGCGCCGCGAATAGGGCCGGTGCTTCAGGTTGCCCACCAGTTCGGCCAGCTGGTCGTGCCCGGCCCAGTTGCGCCACTGCGCCCCGTAGATCGGGCCCAGATCGCCATCCTCGGTCGCCCAGTCGTCCCAGATACGGACCTTGTGTTCCTTGAGATAGCCGATGTTGGTCTCGCCGCGGATGAACCACAGCAGTTCGTGGATCACCGAGCGCAGGTGGGTGCGCTTGGTGGTGACCAGCGGGAAGCCCGCGGCCAGGTCGAAGCGCATCTGGTAGCCGAACACCGAGCGTGTGCCGGTGCCGGTTCGGTCCGGGCGGTCGGTGCCGTGCTTGCGGATATGGCGGACGAGGTCGAGGTATTGCTGCATGTCAGGGTTTCTCGGCGTTCGGGCGGGCTTCCGGTACGGGGTTCCTGCGCGACCAGACGATCAGGCCGATCCCGAACAGGATGACTGGCAGGCTCAATACCTGGCCGAGCGTCAGCCAGTCGAAGGCGAGATAGCCGATATGCGCATCCGGCACGCGCACGAATTCGACCAGGAAGCGGAAGCCGCCGTAGAGCGTCAGGAACAGCCCGGAGATCAGGCCGGTACGGCGCGGATGACGCGACACGATCCACAGCACCACGAACAGCACCAGCCCCTCGAGGAACGCCTGGTAGAGCTGCGACGGGTGGCGCGGCACGTAGTCCGCAGCCGGGAAGATCATCGCCCAGGGCAGGTCGGTGGGCTTGCCCCACAGCTCGCCGTTGATCCAGTTGCCGATGCGCCCCGCGCCCAGGCCGATCGGCACCAGCGGGGCGACAAAGTCCGTCAGGCGGAAGAAGCCCACGCCCAGTCGGCGTGCATACAGCCAGGAGGTTACGAGCACCCCGACCAGCCCGCCGTGGAAGGCCATGCCGCCCTCCCAGACGCGGAACAGGCTGACCGGGTCGGCCAGCGTCGCATCCAGGTTGTAGAACAGGGCATAGCCCAGGCGGCCGCCGATGATTACGCCGATCGCGCCCCAGAACAGCAGATCGCCGACCTGAGCCGGTTGCAGGGGCGCCCAGCCCTGCGTGCGCGCACGCCAGGCCCCCAGTGCCCAGAAGGCCACGAAGCCGATCAGGTACATCAGCCCGTACCAGTACAGGGTCAGGGGCCCCAGCGACAGGGCTACCGGATCGATAAACGGGTGCGTGGGCATGGTCGCTTGCGGATGGAAAATCGGCTGCACATGCTACCCGGCCTAGCCCTGGCGTGCACCTGTACCCGTCGGGGCGAATCCGATTTCCAGGGAGGTCGTGCGATGAATCGACTGGCCGGGGCCAGCAGCCCGTATCTGCTACAGCATGCCGACAACCCGGTGGACTGGTATCCCTGGGGCGAGGAGGCGCTGCAGCGCGCCCGCCGCGAGGACAAGCCGATCCTGCTGTCGATCGGCTATTCTGCCTGTCACTGGTGTCACGTGATGGCGCATGAATCGTTCGAGGACCCGGCCACCGCCGAGGTGATGAACCGCCGCTTCATCAACATCAAGGTGGACCGCGAGGAACGCCCCGACCTCGACCGTATCTACCAGAACGCCCACATGCTGCTGTCCCAGCGCCCGGGCGGCTGGCCGCTGACGGTGTTCCTGACCCCGGACCAGGTGCCGTTCTTTGCCGGCACGTACTTCCCCAGCACCCCGCGCCACGGGCTTCCGTCTTTCGTCGACCTGATGAACCGGGTGGCCGATTTCCTGGCGGAGCACCCGGACGAGATCCAGCGCCAGAATGAATCCCTGCAGCAGGCGCTCTCCCGCATCTACCGGCCGGCGGGCGGGGCGATCCCGGCGATCGGTGTAATGGACAAGGCGCGGGCGGAACTCGCGCAGACCTTCGACGAGCAGTTCGGGGGCTTCGGCGATGCGCCCAAGTTCCCGCATCCGGCCACGCTCGAATGGCTGGCCTGGCATGCGGCGCGCCACAATGATGCCGAGGCCGACCGCATGCTCGAGCGGACGCTCGCGGCGATGGCCGCCGGCGGGATCTTCGACCAGGTCGGCGGTGGCTTCTGCCGCTACTCGGTGGATGCGCGCTGGATGATCCCGCACTTCGAAAAGATGCTCTACGACAACGGGCCGCTGCTGGGCCTGTATGCCGAGCGTGCGGCCGCCGGTGACGACCGTGCACGGCGCGTGGCCGAACAGACGGTCGCCTGGCTGGAGCGCGAGATGCGCGACCCCTCCGGCGCGTTCTACTCCAGTCTCGATGCCGATTCCGAAGGGGAGGAAGGCCGCTTCTACGTCTGGGATCCGGAGACGGTCGAGGGCCTGCTGGCGGAGGACGAATGGGCGGTCGCCAGCCGGGTCTGGGGGCTGAACGGCCCGGCCAACTTCGAGGGTCGCTGGCACCTGCACGAGCTGGTCCCGATCGCGACCGTAGCCGATGCCCTGGGCATTGACGAGTCCGAGGCGAACACGCGCCTGGGCCGCGCCCGCGAGCGCCTGCTGGCCGCGCGGGAGCAGCGCGTGCGGCCGCATCGCGACGACAAGATCCTGGGCGCCTGGAACGCGCTGATGATCACCGGGCTCGCCCGCGCCGCGCGTGCGCTAGAGCGGCCCGACTGGCTGGGACTGGCCCGCGCGGCGATGGATGCGGTTCGCGAACGGCTCTGGCGCGATGGCCGGCTGTTTGCCAGCTACCGCGAAGGGGCGACCGGCGAGCTGCCACGGGCCTATCTGGACGACCACGCCCTGCTGCTGGAGGCCACGCTGGCGCTGCTGGAAGCCGAGTGGGACAGCGACCTGGTGGGCTGGGCGACGACCCTGGCGGAGGCCCTGTTGGCCGACTTCGAGGATACCGAGCACGGCGGGTTCTTCTACACCGCGCGCGATCACGAGGCGCTGATCCAGCGGCCCAAGGTCTACGCCGACGACGCGATGGCCGCCGGTAACGGCATTGCCGCGCAGGCGTTGCAGAAACTCGGCTTGCTGCTGGCCGAGCCGCGCTACCTGGAAGCCGCCGAACGCACGCTGGCCAACGCCGGGCCGATGATCGAGCAGGCCCCGCTGGGCCACATGAGCCTGTTGATCGCGCTGGACATGCACCATCAGCCGCCGCCGTTGGTCGTACTGCGCGGCAAGGTGGACGAGCTGCCGGCCTGGGAGCAGCGCCTGCGGTCACAGAACCGCCCGGTGTGGGGCTTCGCCATCCCGGGCGATGCCGATGGGCTGCTGGCGGCCCTGGCGGAGAAGGCGCCGCCGGAGGCCGGCGTATGCGCCTATGTCTGCCGCGGCCTGCACTGCGAGGCGCCGGTAACGGCCCCGGATGCCCTGGCAAACGCACTGGATCAGGGTTGAAGACCTCGTTTGCGGCCACAGTTTGAAGTACCGTCGTATCCGTTTTCTGTTCACTGCAAAGGGAATGTTCGAATGAGCGAGAAGAAGCTGATGGATTTCGTCGCCGAGGCGCGCCAGCACGTCGAGGAGATCTCCCCCGAGGAACTCTCCGACAAGATGGAAGCCGGCGAGGACTGGCTGCTGGTGGATGTGCGCGAACCGTACGAATACGAAAAGATCCATGTGCCGAACTCGCTGCTGATCCCGCGCGGCCTGCTGGAAGGGGCGGCGGATCCGAACACCCCGCATCGCATCGATGCGCTGGTCAACGCCCGCGAGAAGCCGGTGGCCGTGATGTGCGCCACGGGCGGACGCGCCGCGATGTCGGTGCAGCGGCTGCGCGAGATGGGCTTTGGCCAGGTCGTGAACGTGGCCGGTGGCATCAAGGGCTGGGAGGCCGAGGACCTGCCGGTGGAGTCCGGCGCCTATACCGGTCAGCTGCCGTAAGGCACCCCTTGCGGCCGACCTGCATGGCCTGTTCGCTGGGGCGTGGCGGATGCCGGCCAGGGGTCTTGCGGATCGCCGGGACCAGGATCGATGTTTTCCGGGTGCAGCCACGCACTCGCCAGCCGGGGATTGCGATATGACGGGAAGCCTGCGCGCATCGGGTAGGCTGATGCGCATTCTCCTGCACCTGCTGAAGGGCGTCTGGCTGAGCTGGCGCATGTCGCGCCGGGGCGATGACTTCGAGACGCGCAGCCGCATCCGCCGCGACTGGTACGACCGCGCGCTGTGGCTGGCAGGGGTGCGTTTTCGGCTTGCCGGTACGCCGCCGGGGCGGGCCTCGCTGGTGGTGGCCAACCACGTGTCGTGGCTGGACATCCCGCTGATTGGCGCGGCCGTGGATCCGTGTTTTCTGTCCAAGGACGAGATTGCCCGCTGGCCGGTGATCGGCTGGCTGGCGCGCCAGCACGACACGCGTTTCATCCGCCGCGGCGCGGGCGAGGCAAACGCCCACATCGAGGCCATGCGCGAGGGCCTCGACGAGGGCCGGCACTTCGTGGTGTTCCCGGAAGGGACGACCAGCCGCGGGCAGGGCGTGCGCCGCTTCCACCCGCGCCTGTTTGCCGCGGTGGCCGAGAACGGCCATCCGGTGCAGCCGGTGGCACTGGACTACGAGCGCCCCGAGGGCGGTCCGGTTCCCGTCGCCTATTCCGACGACGACCGCCTGCTTGTGAATGCCTGGCGCCTGCTGTGCCGCCGCGAGACCCGCGTGCAGGTGCATTTCCTGGAGCCGATCGAAACCGCTGACGAGGATCGTCGCTCGCTGGCCGAGGCCTCGCGGTCCGCGATCGTCGACCGACTGGGGCTGCCGGCCGAGCCTCTGGATCCACCCGCCGCGAAACGACGAAGAAAGGCGCACTGACCACAACGGCCAGCACGCAACCCGGCTCTACCCACCGAACCAGGCAGCGCGATCCCGGAGGCAGTGAAGCGGTGATCCGGGAGGATGACTGGGTCGAGGGGTGTCAGCCGCGCGAGGAGAGGGCCTCGTCGTTGTAGGCCGCGTCGATGGTGACGATGGTCTTTTCCACCAGGCGGAAGCCCTCGACCGGGGCGTCGTCGGCCATGTACTTCAGGCGCAGCGGGCCGATGGCCTTGACCGCCTCGGCGCGCTCCAGGGTGGTGTCCGGGCCGTCGGCACCGGCACCGTCCATCAGCGTGGTCAGCACCTCGGCCGCGATTGGATTGCGGTGCTCGCCGCTGCGGGCCTTCTCCAGGGTGCTGGCGGAGTCGCCGTCCAGGAAGACCCCGTCCATGTTCTCGTCCAGGTACTGCAGTAGTTCGGAAAGCGTCATGTTGCGTCTCCCGCAGGTTTCGTTATCGGCTCGGGTGGTCCAGCGCTACGCTTGCTTGTAGCTCGCACGGGCGGCGGCCAGGGCCTGGCCCGGCTTCACCGCGCCCATGTCGGCCAGCACCGCCTCCAGTGCGGACAGGCACAGCGACACGTTGCGCTCGTTCGCGCCATGGCCCATCAGACCGATGCGCCAGACCTTGCCGGCATAGGGGCCGAGCCCGGCGCCGATCTCGAGGTTGTAGCGCTCTAGCAGCTCCGCGCGCACCGCGGCCTCGTCCACGCCTTCGGGGACGTGCACGGCGTTAAGTTGCGGCAGGCGGTGGGCCTCGTCGACCAGGAATTTCAGCCCCATCGCCTCGAGGCCCGCGCGCAGTGCCGTGTGGTGGCGGGCGTGGCGGGTCCAGCTGTTCTCCAGGCCTTCCTCGGCGAGGATGACCAGCGACTCGTGCAGCGCATACAGGGCGTTGATCGGCGCGGTGTGGTGGTAGGCGCGCTTGCCGCCGCCACCCCAGTAGCCCATCACCAGGTTCAGGTCGAGGAACCAGCTCTGCACCTTGTGGCTGCGCGCCTGGATGCGGTCCACCGCGCGCTGGCTGAAGCTGACCGGCGACAGGCCCGGGGTGCAGGACAGGCACTTCTGGCTGCCGGAGTAGATCGCATCCACACCCCAGTCGTCGACCTTCAGCGGGCTGCCGCCCAGGCTGGTGACGGCGTCCACGATGGTCAGGCAGTCGTGTTCGCGGGCCATCCGGCACAGGGTCTCGACATCGGAGCAGGCACCGGTGGAGGTCTCGGCATGCACGAAGGCCAGGACCTTCGCGTCCGGGTTGCCCTTCAGCGCGTCCGCGACCTTCTCCGGGGAGACCGGGGCGCCCCAGTCGTCCTCCACCACCACGGCGGTGCCGCCGCAGCGCTCGACGTTCTCCTTCATGCGCGTGCCGAACACGCCGTTGATGCAGACGATCACCTTGTCGCCCGGCTCCACCAGGTTGGCGAAGCAGGTCTCCATGCCGGCGGAACCGGGGGCGGAGACCGGCAGGGTCAGCGCGTTCTCGGTCTGGAAGGCGTACTGCAGCAGGCTTTTCATCTCCTCCATCATGCCGACGAACACCGGATCCAGGTGGCCGATGATCGGGCGGCTCATCGCGCTCAGCACGCGCGGGTTCACGTCGGAGGGGCCGGGGCCCATCAGGGTGCGCTGCGGGGGGAGAAAGGATTTTGCCTGCATGGATGCGTCTACCGGATTGGAAAAGGGGGAATCTAGATCGCCGCAGGAGCCCGGGCAAGCGCCCCTACGCACCGGCGGGAGTTGCCGGGCAATGGCGTTCGAGCAGCGTCAGCCAGTGCTCGACCGGGGTGTCGGTGCCGGATTGCAGATGCGTCTGGCAGCCGACGTTGGCGGTCACGATGCGCGCGGGCGCGGTGGCCTCCAGATTGTCCAGCTTGCGGGTACGCAGCCGGGCGGCCATCGCCGGCTGGGTGATCGAGTAGGTCCCCGCCGAGCCGCAGCACAGGTGAGGTTCCCCCGTGGGTGACAGTTCGAAACCGGCCGCCTGCAGCAACGGCTCCACACGCCCGGCCAGGCGCTGGCCATGTTGCAGGGTGCAGGGGGCGTGCCAGGCGATCGGGTCGTGGCCCTGCGGCGCGCGGATGCCCAGCTTCTCGATGGCAGCCGGTGTGAACAGCTCCACCGGATCGCGTACGCGCTCGGAGACGTCGCGTGCGCGTTCCGCGTAGTCGGGGTCGCCAGCCAGCAGGTGGCCGTAGTCGCGCAGCATCACGCCGCAGCCGCTGGCGGTGCTGACCACCGCGTCCACGCCCTGGTCGAGCACGCCTTTCCAGGCGCCGAGGTTGGCGCGTACCCGTTGCCGGGCCCGATCCTCGAAGGCCAAGTGGTGTTCGACTGCGCCGCAGCAACGCGTTTCACCGACTTCCACGACCTCGATACCAAGGCGACCAAGCAGGTTCTTCAGCGAGGCGTTGGTGCGCGCGTCGATTGCGTCATGCACGCAGCCAGCCAGCAGCAGGATGCGCCCGTGGGGAAAACCTTCCAGTACTTGCGAAGGGGCCGGTTGTGCCGCCTTCCTGGCGCCGTGCCGCTCGGGTACGCGGCGGCGCAGGGCCGCGGGCAGGGCAGGGCGGACCAGGCGCCCCAGCCCCAGGGCCATTCGGAACGGCCAGCGCGCGGGCAGCGCGCGGGACAGCAGGCCGCGCAGGGCCCGCTCGCGCCAGTTTCGGTCGAGGTCATGCTCGATCACCTCCCGGCCATAGGCGACCAGGTGGTTGTAATCCACCCCGGAGGGGCAGGTGGTCATGCAGTTGAGACAGGTCAGGCAGCGGTCCAGGTGGGTGCGCGCGGTCGGGTTGGCCTCGCCGGATTCGAGGATTTCCTTGATCTGGTAGATGCGGCCGCGCGGGCCGTCGACCTCGTCGCCCAGCTCCTGGTAAGTCGGACAGGTCGCGTTGCAGAAGCCGCAGTGCACGCAGGCGCGCAGCGCATCCTCCGCGATGCGCGCGGCCGGGTCGTTCGCAAAGCGTTCGTGCAGCCGTGTCTCCATGGCTCAGGTCGTGCGCGGCCGGCGGGAACGGGGGTTCGGCAGCAGGGGGGCGAAGAAGACACCGTCCGGGTCCAGGGCCTCGCGCAGGCGGCCTTCCAGGGCCTCCAGGGCCTCGCCCCGCGGGTGCAGGCGGGGCACGCCCGGGGCATCGCCGAGCCACAGGCGGGCGTGCCCCCCGGCCGCGGTCACGGCGCGACGCACGGTCTCCGGGTGTTCTGTCGTGCGCAGCCAGCGCTCCGCGCCGGCCCAGCTCATCAGCCACTCGCCGGACAGTGCGAGCGGTTCTGTCGCCGGCGGCAGGCTGATCCGCCACAGCCGGGCGTTGGTGGCCAGCTCGTCAACGAAAAAGGGCAGGCTGCGGTCACGCAGTGCGTCCCAGAATCCCCGGGCCGGGTCGCCGGGCTCGGCATCGATGCGCTGGATGGCCTCGTCAACCGCCTCCTCGCCGCCGCCGAGACGGATATGGGTGACGCCGTCGTGCCAGGCGATCCCCGAGAATGGCCACCCGGTGCGCCCCCAGGCGCTGCAGCGCGCGATGAACGACTCGGCATCATCCTCGCGTTGCAGGTAGCGCTCGCAGGCCGGTCGCGGCAGCAGCTTGAAACTGGTCTCCAGGATCAGCCCGAGTCCGCCCAGGCTGCCGCAGATCAGGCGGGAGACATCGAAGCCCGCGACGTTCTTCATCACCTGCCCGCCGAACTGCAGGATCTCGCCGCGCCCGTTCACGATCCGGGTGCCCAGCACGGCGTCGCGCAGCGCGGCCGCCCAGGGACGGCGTGGGCCCGAGAGCCCCAGCGCGACCATGCCACCGACGCTGGCCTCTGGTGCACCCAGCGCGGGTTCGAAGGGGAGCATCATGCCGACTTCGGCCAGGGCCTGGTCCAGCGTGACCACGGGGGTGCCGCTGCGCACTGTGACGACCAGCTCGCTGGGCTCCAGGGTCACGATGCCGCGGTGATTGCGGCACTCCAGCTCGAACACGCCGGAGGGAACGCCGGCCGGGAAGGCCTGAGCGTAATGCCGGCGCCCGCCGCGCACGGCGATCCGTGTGCCTGTGACACTGGCCTCGCGGACGGTCTCCGCGAGGGCGGGAGCATGGTCCCTGGCGTCTCTCACTGCGCGCGGGGCTTAGCCGGTTTCCAGCGCCAGACGCACCCGCTCGAGGCGCTGCCGGACATCACTGGCGAGGGCCTCGACGCCCGGTTTGTCCACCAGTCCCATGACCGCCACGGGGTCCATGAAGCCGACCGTGCAGGTGCCATCCTGGTTGTCCTGCACCAGCACGTTGCAGGGCAGCAGCAGGCCAATGTTGGGATCGGCCTCTATGGCCTGGCGCGCGAGGTGCGGGTTGCAGGCGCCGAGAATGCGGTAGGGCCGATGATCGAGATCCAGCTTCTTCTTGAAGGCGGCGGCCACGTCGATCTCGCTGAGGATGCCGAAGCCCTCCTCGCCCAGTGCCGCCGTCGTGCGCTCGATGGTCGTATCCATCGGGGCATTCACGAGCACGTTAAAGCCGTATTTGGGTTGTTCCATGGTGCAGGTTTCCTGTCGCGTGGATCGTCAGGCGCTGAGCGCGGGTGCCGTCGCAGTGGGCCCGGTGGGCGGCTCGCGCCGGCGCTGGTTCCAGGCCACCAGCAGTGCCGGCAGCAGGCCCGGGAGGTACCACCAGTAGGGGCTCGGCCGGTCCGTTTCCACGAGCACGCTGGTGATCGTCCAGCCACCCTCCAAGCCTACCCGGCCGGCCGGGCTGCCAAAAGCAACCGTCTGGATACGGGCCTTTTCCGTCTCCTCGTCGAAGGTTACGTCGAGCCCGGCATCGGACAGGCGTTCGCGCGGCTCCAGGTCCGGGTCGCCCAGAGGGAACATCACGGTGCGGGTGATCTCGCGGCCCTCCAGGTCGATGCCGATGGCCTCCACCCGCAGCGATTCGCGATCCGGGATGGTCTCCACGACCTCGAACAGCTGTTCTGCCGGCACGCGCTCGTAGGGCTCGGCCACCCGATCCATCAGTACGGTCGGGGCCAGCAGCACGAATGCGCTGACCAGCAGCAATGCCGACTCCCAGTGTCGGCTGCGGGCCAGGAACCAGCCCTGGGTGGCCGCGGTAAACAGCAGGATGCCCGCCAGCGAGCCGAAGAAGACGAGCAGCAGCTGGAACACGTTGTCCACGCCGATCAGCAGCAACTGGCTGTTGAAGATGAAGAAGAAGGGCAGCGCGATGGTGCGCAGGCTGTAGGCGAAGGCTTGTATCCCGGTGCGGATCGGGTCCGCCTTCGCGACGGCCGCGCCGGCGAACGAGGCCAGCCCCACGGGCGGCGTCACGTCCGCCATGATGCCGAAGTAGAACACGAACAGGTGTGCGGCGATCAGCGGGATCAGGATGTCGTTCTGCGCGCCCAGCTCCACGATGACCGGGGCCATCAGGGTTGCGACCACGATGTAGTTCGCGGTGGTCGGCAGACCCAGACCCAGTATCAGGCTGATCAGCGCGGTCAGCAGCAGCACCAGCAGCAGGTTGCCGCCGGAGAGGGTGTCGACCAGGTCGGTCAGCACCAGTCCGACCCCGGTCATCGCGACCGTGCCGACGATGATCCCGGCCGCGGCCGTTGCGACACCGATGCCGATCATGTTGCGCGCGCCGGTCTCGAAGCCCTGGAACAGCTCCCAGACGCCGACCCAGGTTGCCTGGGCGAGCCGGCCCTGGCCCCGGAACAGCGCGACCAGCGGCCGCTGGGTCAGCACGATGAAGATCATGAACGCCACGGCCCAGAAGGCCGAAAGCCCCGGCGACAGGCGTTCCACGACCAGGGCCCAGACCAGCACGACCAGCGGCAGCACGTAGTGCAGGCCGCCCAGCACCGTGGGCAGCACGCGCGGCAGGGGACGCTCGGTATCCAGCGGCTCCGCCTCCGGCTCGTGGGCGGCAATCCACAACAGCACCAGGTAGGCGGTAAACAGCAAACCGGCGATGATCCAGGCGGCGGCGTCGCCGGCCAGGTCCTTGATCCAGCCGAGCCCCCAGTACACCGCGGCGGCGAGGATGATCAGGCTGGAGACGGTAATCCCGAAGCTGATCAGGCGGCCGCGCCAGGTGGTGACAGTGGCGCGCCTGAGGCCCTCCATGCCGTTCTTGCAGGCCTCCAGGTGCACGATGTAGATCAGCGCGATATAGGCGATCAGGGCGGGCAGGATCGCGTGCTTGAGGACCTCGACGTAGGGGATGCCGACGTACTCGACCATCAGGAACGCGGCGGCACCCATTACCGGCGGCATCAGCTGGCCGTTCACGGAGCTGGCAACCTCCACGGCCCCCGCCTTGTGCGGGGCAAAGCCCACCCGCTTCATCAGGGGCACGGTGAAGGTCCCGGTCGTGACCACGTTGGCGATCGAGGAGCCCGAGACCACGCCCGTCATCCCGGAGGCCATCACCGCGGCCTTGGCCGGGCCACCGCGCATGTGCCCGAGCAGGGAGAATGCCACCCGGATGAAGTAGTCGCCCGCACCGGCTCGTTCCAGCAGTGCGCCGAACAGCACGAACAGGAATACGAAGCTGGTCGAGACCCCGAGCGCGATGCCGAAGACCCCCTCGTTGGACAGCCACTGCTGGGCCATTGCGCGCGGGTAGCTGGCTCCGCGATGGGCGATCAGGTCGGGCATGATCGGGCCCGCGAAGGTGTAGAAGAGGAAGATCGCGGCGATGATCGTCAGCGCCGGGCCCAGCACCCGGCGGGTGGCCTCCAGCAGCAGGATCAGGCCGAGCCCGGCAACGATCAGGTCGACGTCTGTTGGGGCGCCGGGACGATCGGCCAGTTCGGCGTGAAACAGGTACAGGTACAGCGAGCTGAAGGCCGCGATCGCCGCGAACATCCAGTCGGTCAGGGGCACATGGTGGATGGGGTCCCGGCCGCGCAGCAGCGGCAATGCAACCACCAGCAGGCCCAGTCCGATGACTACGTAGACCTCGGCCAGGCGCTCCAGGCCCAGCAGCTGCCAGACCCCGAGCGCCATCAGCAACAGCCCGCCCAGGGCATAGGTCACCCCGATAGCGCGCGGCCAGCTCGTGTGGCGCGTACCCGGGCGGATCGCGGGAAAGAGCAGGTAGGCCAGGAATATCGCAAACGCCAGATGGATTGAACGCGCTTCGGTATCCGAGACCACGAAGACGTCCAGCCAGTCGGCCAGGGGCGAGGCGATCCAGATCTGGAACAGCGACCAGGCGACTGCGGTCAGCCAGATGAGAGTGCGCGTGGGACGTCCCGGGTGGCGTGCGCCGAACTCCAGCTCTTGAGCGGTCTCGGCCGCGTTGTTTGGCGGTTCCGTGGTCTCCCCGGTTGTCCCCCTGGTCTCGCTCATTCGATCAGCCCCGCTTCACGGAAGTAGCGCTGGGCCCCCGGATGCAGCGGGGCCGACAATCCTTCGTCCACCATCGTCTCGCGCTCCAGAGGCCCGAACGCCGGGTGCAGACCGCGGAAGGTCTCGAAGTTCTCGAACACCGCACGGGTGATCTCGTAGACGGCGCGGTCCGAGGTGCGGGACGAGGTGACCAGCGTGGCGCCGACGCCGTAGGTGTGGATGTCGTCGTCCTGGTTCGGGTAGGTACCGGCCGGAATTACCGCGCGCAGGTAATAGGGCGTCTCCTTCACCAGCTGGTCGATCGTCGAGCCCTCGATCGAGACCAGCCGAGCGTCGCAGGTTGCAATGGGTTCCTGGATCGCGGCCGAGGGGTGGCCGACGGAGAACACAAAGGCGTCGATGCGGTTGTCGCACAGGGCCTGCGCCTGTTCGCGGGAAGGCAGCTCGCCGACCCGGCGGAAGCTGTCATGGTCCCAGCCCAGTGCTTCCATCAGTTCTTCCATCAGGATGCGCTGACCGGAACCGGGGTTGCCGATGTTGACGCGCTTGCCGGGCAGGTCGTCCAGCCCCTCGATGCCCGCATCGGGGCGTACCACCAGGGTAAGCGGTTCGGCGTGCAGGCTGAAGACCGCACGCAAATGGGTGGTGGGCCCGTATTCCTCGAAGCGCCCGGTACCGCGGTAGGCGTGGTGTTGAAGGTCAGACTGCGCAACGCCGAAGTCCATGTCGCCCGAGCGGATCATGTTGAGATTGAACACGGAGCCGCCGGTGCTCTCCGCCGTACAGCGCATCCCGTGCTCGTCGCGGCGCGTGTTGAACAGGCGACACAGGTGCTGGCCCGCCGGGTAGTACACGCCGGTCACCCCGCCGGTGCCAATATTGATGAATCGCGATTCGGCTTGCGCCGTGGTGGCCAGAAGCAGCGCAGCCAAGGCGAGAACTGCCCCTGGTCGGCGCAGCCACCGCCGGTCGGTCCTCAGCACACTGAATCGATGCATACGCCCTCCGGTACTATGCCGGCAATGAATTCGCGGCAATGACGAGGATTCTAGGGAAACCCGAGACGGGGTGCATGACGGCCGTCGTTCCAGCTCAGGGGCACGCCTGTTCGGCGTGCCCCTGAGGAGGCGCAAGGCGTCTCCCTGGCGTAAGGCGTCTCCCTAAAGTGCAGGACGGGGCCGCTGCCGCTTGCCCCGGCGCAGCATGAACGCCAGCAAGCCAAGTCCGGCACCCAGGAGCAGCATCGTCTGTGGTTCGGGCACGGTGCGGGTCTCGCTCGGCCGATAGTACACGCTGATATGCGAGATGTTGCGCGTGGCCGCACCCGGGAAACTGAATGGCGGTTTGGTGAAAGGAGAGGTGTATTCGCCACTCATGCCGGTCATCAAAAACCCGACGAGGTTGGTGCCGGTGCGATGCCTGAAGACGAACAGCAGGTCGCCATAATCCCACTCGGTATCGAGGGTCCACTGTCCTCGGTGGCGGTTGCCGTCAAAGCTGGCGAGGCTTGAACTGTTCATCCCGGGAGAGGTCCAGCGGCCATCGAACCCCCAGTCGCTGATCCCGAAGAATCCTGTGTTCCCCGCCGTATTGACCAGCCAGTGCGAGGGGTCCCCGGTGGTGGCGTCGGTGGCCGCGCCATCCAGTGGTGACAGGATCTGACAGCCGAGATTGCTGGTGACCGCGTCGCCGACGCTGCCGGGCAGGACATTGCAATCGAGAAGTGTGGCGTGGGTGGTCCCGGAAAGCGACAGACTCAGCATGAGCAGGATCCCGGCCAGGAACGTGGGCAAAGGCTTGGATGACATTCGGGCTTACCTCCATGGGACGAAAGTCCCTCCGTGGTTTCGCGGGAAACCTGGAGTACCAGCGCGGGCATGCGCATGCATCAGTGTTTCCCTAATGAATGCGGCCGTGGCCGACTTCGCCCGAAAGTGCCATCACTCATCGAAAGCGATATCCAGCATGTCCTGTGCCAGATTGGCTCGTTCGCAGTGATTGGCTTCGCAAAACAGCAGGTTGGCGCCCTGCGCGGGATATCGCTGACCACGGGGCGTGGTCGAGGTGTAAAGAAAGCCGACAGAGGCAGATGCGACCGGCCGTTGACCGTCGCCAGGAGGGGCTAAACGAAATGATGGCGCCACATGGGCGCCATCATGGATGGGGTGTGTTGGTTGGGTGTCGTCAGGTTGTCAGGGAGCCCTGCGAACGCCTGCGCGATTTCCGCTGCAGGGCGAGACCCAGCAGGCCCAGTCCCAGTCCCAGCAGGAGCAGGGTGTGGGGTTCCGGTATGTCCCCGTTGGGGCGGTAATAGATGCTCACGTGGGAGATGTCCCTGGGGCTTGCGCCCGGGAAGTCAAACGGCGGTTCGATAAACGGCGAGAGATAGCTGCCGCTGTAGCCGGTCATCAGGAACCCGGTCAGATTGGTGCTGCCGCCGTCCTTGAACAGGAACAACAGGTCGCCGTAGACAAAGCTCGGATCGAGCGTCCAGGTCCCGCCCTGGGCGTCGCCGTTCATCGTGACCAGGTTAAGGGTCGGATCGGCCGGGTCGAACTCCAGGGGCTGCGGTTCATCGTTTCCGTTATTCTCGTCATTTTCCTTCTTCGGATCCTCCCAGCGGCCGTCGAACTGCCAGTTGCTGATGCCGAAAAAACCCGTGCCACCGGCCGTGTTGACGATCCAGTTCGAGGGGTCGCCCCCCACGGGATCGTTCGCATGCCCGTCCAGCGGCGAGAGAATCTGACAGCCAATGTTGGTGGTGACGCGATCTTCAACGCCTCCGTCCAGGCTGGAGCACTCCAGCAGCGGGTCGATCGTGGAAGCCTGTGTGGCGCCGGACAGTCCCAGGCCCAGCAACAGGGCCGCACTCGCGAAATAGGGTGTGAAGCGTGTTGGTTTCATTCAATTTACCTTCCCTGGGTAGGGGCCCCCTGGGTGGCTTGCGCGGATCCGGCCCATCCGGATCCTTTTGCATCCAGGACTATGCAGAAACGATGCCACCCGGGCTGGTCTCGGGAACGCATCCGTAAAAACAGATGGATAGACCCCTTACTCCCGCTGCCGCACAGCACTGGACTGGGGGGTGGCGTAAAAATGTGCGACACCTTGCTTGCCCCCTGTTCGGGCGAGTGGTGCCCCGCACGCGTCGAGGGCCGCGGTCGGCGGGGATTCCCCGGCCGGGGCCGGGTGTAAAGAAATGGGACACGGGGTTGTATGCGCCGGACATCGTTGCGGTCCCGTCGAGCTTTCGGGAACGCGGGGATACGGTTTATCTGCATGAAAAACAGGCAATATTCGCGGTCCGGCGCCAAGCGCCATTGGACCCGGGGCGGGGCCGTGCCGTGGCGGCGGCCTGAAAAAATGCCCCGCATCCCCTATCATTACGCGTCTTTGTTTCCCCCTTCCCAGGCCTGCGCTGGCGAGTCGGCGCGCCGGGAGACCGAATCCACGAATGAATGAAACGGGAGATCCGAATGTTTTCGATCGACATGAGCATCCACGGCTACGACGACGAACTCTGGGGCGCGATCAGCAAGGAGGCGCAGCGCCAGGAAGAGCACATCGAGCTGATCGCCTCCGAGAACTACACCAGCCCGCGCGTGATGGAGGCCCAGGGCTCCGTCCTGACCAACAAGTACGCCGAGGGCTATCCGGGCAAGCGCTACTACGGTGGCTGCGAGTACGTGGATATCGTCGAACAGCTCGCGATCGACCGTCTCAAGGAGCTCTACGGCGCCGACTACGCGAACGTGCAGCCGCATTCCGGCTCGCAGGCCAACGCGGCGGTGTACATGGCCCTGCTGCAGCCGCATGACACCGTGCTCGGCATGAGCCTGGACGCCGGCGGTCACCTGACCCACGGCGCCAAGCCGAACTTCTCCGGCAAGATCTACAACGCGGTGCAGTACGGCATCACCGACGAGGGCCTGATCGACTACGACGAGGTCCAGCGCCTGGCCACCGAGCACCAGCCGAAGATGATCGTCGCCGGCTTCTCCGCCTACTCGCGCGTGGTCGACTGGAAGCGCTTCCGCGAGATCGCCGATTCCGTGGGCGCCTACCTGATGGTGGACATGGCCCACGTCTCCGGCCTGATCGCCGCCGGCGAATATCCGAACCCGATCGACCACGCCCACGTGGTCACCTCGACCACGCACAAGTCCCTGCGCGGGCCGCGTGGCGGCTTCATCATCACCAAGGGCCAGCCGGAGCTGAACAAGAAGTTCCAGTCGCTGATCTTCCCGGGGACTCAGGGTGGCCCGCTGATGCACGTGATCGCCGGCAAGGCGGTGGCGTTCAAGGAGGCCCTGGAGCCGGAATTCAAGACCTACCAGAAGCAGGTGATTGCCAACGCCCGCGCGATGGCCGAGGTCCTGGTCGAACGCGGCTACGACATCGTCTCCGGTGGCACCGACAACCACCTGTTCCTGCTGAGCCTGGTGTCCAAGGGCATGACCGGCAAGGCCGCGGATGCCGCCCTGGGCCGCGCCAACATCACGGTCAACAAGAACGCGGTGCCGAACGATCCGCAGTCCCCGTTCGTGACCTCCGGCATCCGCATCGGCACCGCCGCGCTGACCACCCGTGGCTTCACCGAGGCCGAGTCGCGCGAGCTGGCCGGTTGGATCGCCGACGTGCTGGACGACCACGAGAACGAGCAGGTGATCGACGCGACCCGCGACAAGGTCGTCGAGATCTGCCGCCGCTTCCCGGTCTACGGCGCGTCCGAATAACGCGGCGTAGCGGCGGCCTGCCATGCGCTGCCCGGCCTGTGGCGCCCACGATACCCGCGTGGTCGACTCGCGGGTGGCCGGCCCGGAGCAGGAGCAGATCCGGCGCCGGCGCGAGTGCCGCGAGTGCCGGGCGCGGTTCACCACCTTCGAGCGGGCGGAGTTCAGCCTGCCGCGGGTGGTCAAGCGCTCCGGCGAGCGCGTCGCCTTCGATGAGGACAAGCTGCGCAGTGGTCTGCGCCGGGCGCTGCACAAGCGCCCGGTGAAGACCGAAGATGTCGAGCGCGTGATCGACGACATCAAGCGTCAGCTCGCCTCCCTGGCGGCCCCCGAGGTGAAGTCCGATCGCATTGGCGAAATGGTCCTGGCGGCCTTGCATGCCCTGGACCACGTGGCCTATATCCGGTTTGCCTCCATCTATCTGAGCTTTGCCAGCGTGCAGTCCTTCCGCGAGGCCATCGAGCGGCTCGAGGATGACCTGACGCCGGAGATGCGCCGTTCACAGCTGCGCCTGATCGATGAGGGACTCGCCGACACGGATGCCGCCGCCCCGGGGGATTCGCAGGAGGGCAGCTGATGGCACAGCCGGGACACGAGCAGGCAGTGGAGGATCGACGCCACATGGCGCGGGCGCTGGAGCTGGCCGATCGCGGTCGCTTCAGCGCCGACCCCAACCCGCGTGTGGGCTGCGTGCTGGTACGTGATGGCGAGATCGTCGGAGAGGGGCTGCACTGGCGTGCCGGCGAGCCGCACGCCGAAGTGAACGCCCTGCGCGCGGCCGGCGAAGCCGCGCGCAGGGGTACCGTCTACGTGACGCTCGAGCCGTGCAGCCATGATGGCCGCACCCCTCCCTGTACCGAGGCGCTGATCCAGGCCGGTGTGGCCCGGGTCGTGATCGCGATGCAGGACCCGAATCCGCGGGTCTGTGGTGGCGGTATGAAGGCCCTGCGCGCGGCCGGGGTCGAGGTCGAAACCGGCGTGCTCGAGGCCGAGGCGCGGGCGCTGAACCCGGGCTTTGTCCAGCGTATGGAGCAGGGACGCCCGTGGGTCCGGATCAAGCTGGCCGCGAGCCTGGACGGGCGCACGGCGATGGCCTCGGGCGAGTCACGCTGGATTACCGGCGAGGCCGCGCGTCGCGATGTGCAGCTGTGGCGGGCGCGCGCCGGGGCGATCCTGACCGGCAGCGGTACCGTGGTGGCCGACGACCCGCGCCTGAACGTGCGCATGAAGCCGCACCAGCTGGCCGCCCAGGCTGGCTTTCCCGATGACCCGCACTACTCGGACCTGCCGGTTCGGCAGCCGCTGCGGGTGATCCTGGATGCCCGGCTGCGCACGCCCCCCGGCGCCCAGATCCTGCAGAGCGGCCCCGTGTGGATCCTGACCGGGCCGGACGCGGCCCGGTCGCCGGCGGCCGATACCTTGCGCGGGCATGGCGCGGACGTGCGTCCGATCGCGCTGGCCAGCGACTCGCCCGAGGGCGGGCTGGATCTCGGCGAGGTGCTGGCGGAGCTGGCGCGGGCCGAGGTCAACGAACTGCATGTGGAGTCCGGCCCGGGCCTCGCCGGGGCCCTGGCACGCGGGGGCTGGGTGGACGAGTGGCTGCTGTACCAGGCGCCGTTGCTGCTCGGCTCGAGTGCCCGCCCGCTGGTGGAGTGGCCGCTGGCGCGCATGGACGAGCGCGCGGAGCTGGAGATTCTCGAGAGCCGCTGGGTCGGCGACAGCCTGCGTCTGCGCGCCCGCCCGCGCGCTTGAGAGAAACACCCAGGCGCTGATCGCCCAGCCCCTTTGGGGCGCCAAACCCATACGCCCGCCGTCACGTGGTGCGAAGTCCTTCGCGTTTCCCTAAGATGGGCGGCTCGCGGCGCCCCCTCCCGGGGCGGCCTGTAACCGAAACAAGGCCCATGTTTACCGGAATCATCGAGACCCTCGGCAGCCTGGATCGCCTGATGCCCAGCGGCGGCGACGTGCGCCTGTACGTGAATGCCCCCAGGATGGACCTGTCAGACACGCGTCTGGGCGACTCCATCGCGGTCAATGGCGTATGCCTGACCGTGACCGACCTGACGGCCGCGGGCTTCGCCGCCGACGTCTCGCGCGAGTCCCTGAATGTGACCACGCTGGGCGGGCTGGGGCCCGGTGACCGGGTCAACCTGGAGCGGGCGCTGGCCCTGGGCGACCGCCTCGGTGGCCACATGGTCTCGGGCCATGTCGATGGCGTGGGCGAGGTGGTCGCGATGGAGCCGGACGCACGCTCCACCCGCGTGCGCTTTCGTGCCCCCGCCGCGCTGGCGCGCTACATCGCCGCGAAGGGCTCGATCACCATCGATGGCACCAGCCTGACCGTGAACCGGGTCGACGGGGCCGAGTTCGAGGTCAACATCATCCCCCACACCTGGTCGCTGACGCGCTTCTCCGTCTACGCCGTGGGTACGCCGGTAAACCTGGAGGTGGACCTGATCGCCCGCTACCTGGAACGCCTGATGCTGGGCGAGCGCGCGGCGGAGCCGGGCGTGGGCGCAGGCGATCTGTCCGAGGCCTGGCTGGCCGAACAGGGCTTTCCCAATCATTCCGGGCCGCGCGACTGAGCGCGCGGCCCCCGACCGAAGGCACGCATGGAATTCTCCAATACCGAAACCATCCTCCAGGAACTGAAGGCCGGGCGCATGGTGGTCATCGTCGACGACGAGGACCGCGAGAACGAGGGCGACCTCCTGATGCTCGCCTCGCATGTGCGCCCCGAGGACATCAACTTCATGGCCAAGTACGGCCGCGGACTGATCTGCCTGACGCTGACCCGCGAGCGCTGCAAGCAGCTCGCGCTGCCACTGATGGTGACCGACACCAACGACGTGCACGGCACCAACTTCACGCTGTCCATTGAGGCCGCCGAGGGCGTGACCACCGGCATCTCCGCCTACGACCGCGCGCACACCATCCGCACCGCCGTGGCGCCTAATGCGCAGCCGGGCGACATCGTCCAGCCGGGGCATGTCTTCCCGCTGATGGCGCAGCCGGGCGGGGTGATCGTGCGCGCCGGCCACACCGAGGCCGGTTGCGACCTCGCGCGCCTGGCCGGTGCCGAGCCGGCCGCGGTGATCGTCGAGATCCTCAACGAGGACGGGACCATGGCGCGGCGCCCGGACCTCGAGCGCTTCTGTGCCGAGCACGACCTGAAGATGGGGACGATCGAGGACCTGATCCGCTACCGCATCGAGAACGAAAAGACCGTGCAGCGTGTCTCGGAGCGCCCGTTCCCGACCGCGCACGGCGAATTCCGCCTGCTGTCATTCCAGGACGAGGTCGACCACGAGCTGCACTTTGCGCTGGTACGCGGCGAGCCGAAGCCGGAGCAGGACACCCTGGTGCGCGTGCATCTGGAGAACACCTTGCACGACACGCTGGGCTATGCCGGCCCCGATCGTGGCTGGCCGCTGGACGACGCCCTGCGCCGCATCGACGAGGCGGGGGAGGGGGTCGTGGTGGTGCTGCGCAAGCACGAGAGCGCCGAGGCCCTGGCGCAGCGCCTGGAGCAGATCGGGCAGCCGCCGCAGGAGGAGCGCGGCGGGCGCGAGAACTCGGCCGAGTGGCGCATGTACGGCATTGGCGCACAGATCCTGGCGGATTGTGGCGTGGGCCGCATGAAGCTGATGTCCGCGCCCAAGCGCTTCCACGGCCTGGGCGGTTTCGGGCTCGAGGTGGTCGACTACATTCACGAATAGGGCGGGGCACGAATAGCGCAGGGCCCTCTTCGTGCTGGTCCGCGCTATATCACCCCGTCCAGGCGCAGGTAGCCGATCAGGAACAGCACGGCGAGGACCCCGGCCAGCACGTACAGCCAGTTGGACAGCGTCGGGTTGTTCGGGCGACTGAAGAAGGCCGCCCACAGCGCCAGCAGGATCAGGACGAAAAAGAAGAACAGGAATCGCATGGCTCAGGCTCCTTCCGGTACCGCGTAGGGCAGGCCGACGACCTCCGCCCGCGGGCCATCCGGCGACCCCCAGCGCAGCTCACCCTCGGCGGCCGCCACCTGCACCACCGCCAGGGCCGAGTAGAGCCCGTCCGGGTGCAGCTCGGCGGCCACGATCTCGCCATCCGACTGCTCCGGCTTGCCCTCGGCGCGAAATACCGGCGAGCCCGGCTTTGGCGGTTCCGTGGCGTGGATCGCCAGGCGGAACATGCGCCGCTTCAGCTTGCCGAGGTAGTGCATGCGGGCCACCACCTCCTGTCCCGGGTAGCAGCCCTTCTCGAAGTTGATCGCCCCCAGTGCATGCAGATTCAGCATCTGCGGCACGAACATCTCGCTGGTCGCCTCCACCACGGTCGGCATCCCGGCGAGGATGTCGAGCAACGCCCACTCGCGCGGCCCGACCGGGCCCGAGCGCACGTTCAGCTTGTCCCAGGCGTTGCGCATCGGCTCGAACTCGCCGAACAGCTCGAAGCGCGGGTGTACCCCGGGCACGCGCACGATGGTCACACCGTCTTTCTCGACTACGTCATCCACGTTCGCGGGACAGGCGCCCAGTGCGTTGTTCAGCTCGGTTTCGGCGTCGGGGCCGGAGAGCCCGAAGTGGATGCGCGAGTCGTCGGCGCGCTCGATCACCACGTGGGCCCGCAGCACGAACATCCGCAGCCGCTTGGCGATGGCCTCGATGCGGTCGACTGGCATCTCCAGCAGGTAGCTGTCCGCGGTGCGCAGGACCCGGAACACCGCGTAGGCGCGTCCCTTGGGGCTGGAATAGCTGGAGAGCTGGCTGTGGCTGGCATCGACCTGGGTGATGTCGTTGCCGAACTGGCCCTGGAGGAAGTCGGTCGCGTCCTCGCCACGGACCTCCAGCAGGCCCCGGTGGGAGAGATCGCAGATCACCTCGCCATTGATGGCCATGCGGCGTTCGCGCTCGGGGTTGCCATAGTGCACGAGGTCGTCGTCCTCGAACTCGGCCCCGGCGTCGATCAGGTGATTCTTCCAGTCTTCGCGCATCGAAAACTCTCCCGTGGCAGCGCGCGTCGTGTGTCCGTTCGGCTGGTGGCCTCGGGGACCCACGGCGGCGGATTGAGGTGGTAAGCTCAACACAGGTCGGGCGACCGGCTGAACCAAGCGGGTCGATAGTAGACGAACCTCTTGCAGGGTGTCAGCCCGACATTTTTCATCATCCGGTTTTGGGGGTGGCATGCGTTCTCCGGCACGGCCCGTTTTTCTGGATCTGCGCAAGATCCGCCTACCGCTGAATGCCGTGGTTTCCATCCTGCACCGTATTACCGGGATTCTCCTGATTCTCGCCATCCCCGTACTGTTGTGGCTGCTGGACCGCTCGCTGGCGAGCCCCGAGGGCTTTGCCCAGGTGGCCGCGATCATCCAGCACCCGGTCGGGCTGGCGCTGCTGCTGATCGGGCTGTGGTGGCTGCTGCACCACCTGTTCGCCGGGATTCGTTTTCTGCTGATGGAGTTCGGCATCGGGGAGGACCGGGCGGGCTCGCTGCGCACCGCCCGCGATGCCCTGTACGCCGCGATCTTCGCCACGGTTGCCGTCTGGCTGGGGTTGATCCTGTGAGGCTGCTGTCGGGACAGGGCGCCTGGCTGCTGCAGCGGATCACGGCCGTCTATGCCGGACTGTTCGTGATCGTGGTGCTGGCCTATTTCCTGATCGCCCCGCCGGCGGATCACGCGGCCTGGGTGGCGGTGATCGCGCACCCGGCTGTGGCGCTGGGCAGTGCACTGTTTGTCGTGCTGCTGCTGTTGCATGCGTGGATCGGGCTGCGCGATATCGTGCTCGACTACGTGAAGCCGATGGCGCTGCGCCTGACCGTGCTGACCCTCGGCGCGGGCGCTTTGATCCTTCTGGGCCTTTGGGCCCTCTACCTCCTGATTCGAACGGGGCTTGCATGAAACTGACCCGGCGCAAATTCGACGCGCTGATCATCGGTGCCGGCGGCGCGGGCCTGCGTGCCGCGCTGCAGTTGTCCAACGGCGATGCCAAGGTCGCGGTGGTCTCCAAGGTGTTCCCCACGCGCTCGCATACAGTGGCCGCGCAGGGTGGGGTGAACGCCGCGCTGGCCAACGTGCTGCCGGACTCCTGGCACTGGCACATGTTCGATACCGTGAAGGGATCGGACTACCTGGGCGATCAGGACGCGATCGAGTACATGTGTCGCGCCGCCTCCAAGGTGGTCTACGAGCTGGACCACTTCGGCGTGCCGTTCTCGCGCCTGGACAACGGCAATATCTACCAGCGCGCCTTTGGCGGGCAGAGCCAGAACTTCGGCCAGGACCAGGCGGCGCGCACCTGTGCGGCGGCCGACCGCACCGGGCACGCGATCCTGCACTCGCTGTACCAGCAGAACCTGCGCGCGCGCACGCACTTTTTCGACGAGTACTTCGCGGTGGACCTGCTGCGCGACGCGCAGGGCTTCGTACTCGGTGTGCTCGCCTTCGAGATCCTGACCGGCGAGCCGATCGTGATCGAGGCCAAGACCACACTGATCGCGACCGGCGGGGCGGGGCAGCTATTCCGCACCACCACCAACGCCCTGATCAATACCGGCGACGGCATGGCGATGGCCCTGCGCGCCGGCGTGCCGCTGGAGGACATGGAGTTCGTGCAGTTCCACCCGACCGGGATTGCCGGGCGCGGGATGCTGATTACCGAGGGCGCGCGCGGTGAGGGTGGTTATCTGATCAACTCCGAGGGCGAGCGCTTCATGGAGCGCTACGCCCCGCGCGCGAAGGACCTGGCCTCGCGCGACGTGGTCAGCCGGTCGATCGCCACCGAGGTGCGCGAGGGCCGTGGCTGCGGGCGCAACGCCGATCACGTGCTGCTGGACCTGCGCCACCTGGGCGCGCACACCATCCGCAGCCGCCTGCCGGGCATCCGCGAGGCGAGCATGACCTTCCTCGGCGTGGACCCGATCGAGGCCCCGATCCCGGTGTTCCCGACCTGCCACTACAGCATGGGCGGGATCCCGACCAACCGCCTCGGCCAGGTGGTGGCGCCGGTCAAGGACACCCCGGAGGATCCGGTGCCGGGGCTGTACGCGGCCGGGGAGGCGGCCTGCGTCTCGGTGCACGGGGCCAACCGCCTGGGCGGCAACTCGCTGCTGGACATCCTGGTGTTCGGCCGTGCGGCTGCCAACGACATCCTCGAATACCTGCGCGAGAACCACTACCACCGACCGCTGGACGAGACGGCGGTGGAGCAGGCGATGGCACGACTGACGCGCTGGGACCGCAAGGACCCGGGCGACGGCTCCGCCGAGCAAGTCGAACCGCTGAAACGCGAACTGCGCAAGGTGATGGAGGACCACTGCTCGGTGTTCCGCACCGACGAGGTGATGCGCGAGGGGGTGGAGAAGGTCCGTGACTTGCGCGAGCGCCTGGATCACGCGGTGATCGCGGACCACTCGGCCACCTTCAACACTGCCCGGGTGGAGGCGATGGAGCTGGAGAACCTGATGGACTGCGCCATCGCGACCATCCGCTCGGCGCTGGGGCGCGAGGAGAGTCGCGGGGCGCACTCGCGCATCGATTTCCCCGAACGTGACGACCAGCACTGGCTCAAGCACAGCCTGTACTCGCTGGCGGACGACAGCCTCGACTACAAGCCGGTGCGCACCCAGCCGACCAGCGTGGCCTCGTTTCCGCCGGAGGAGCGTGTCTATTGATGCTCGACCGGTACTGCAATAGAGGATTGTGGGGCCGTAGGATGCGATGAGCGTAGCGAATCGCATCAACAGGCGCCTGATCGGACCACGTTCGGTGCATTTCGCAGGGCTTGACACATCCTGCGCACCACGGACCGTATGAGATCAGGAGGCGGCGATTTCAGGGGCCCGGATCGCAATAGACAAACCTGTAGCAACGCTGACAGGAGAGACGATTGGAATTCTCGATCTACCGCTTCAACCCAGAGACGGACACGCTACCGAAGATGCAGCGCTTCACCCTGCCTGACGACCAGGTCGAGCCGGGGATGATGCTGCTGGACGCCCTGCTGCTGCTGAAGGAGCAGGACGACTCGCTGGGCTTCCGCCGCTCCTGCCAGCACGGGGTCTGCGGTTCCGACGGCATGAACATCAACGGCATGAACGGCCTGGCCTGCATCACGCCGCTGGCGGACCTGGAGGCGCCGGTCACACTGCGCCCGTTTCCGGGGATGCCGGTGATCCGCGACCTGATCGTGGACATGGGCAACTTCTGGGAGCAGTACCGAAGAGCCGAACCCTGGCTGGTCAACGACAGCCCGGAGCCGGAGGTCGAGCGCAAACAGAGCCCGGAGGACCGCGACCAGCTGGACGGGCTGTACGAGTGCATCCTGTGCGGCTGCTGTTCCGCCGCCTGCCCGTCGTACTGGTGGAATCCGGACAAGTTCCTGGGCCCGGCCGCGCTGCTGCAGGCCGCGCGCTTCATCCAGGACAGCCGCGACGAGGCCACCGATCACCGCCTGGCTGAGCTGGACGATGCCTGGAAGCTCTACCGCTGCCACACCATCATGAACTGCACCCAGGTCTGCCCGAAGGGCCTGAACCCGAGCCGGGCGATCGGCGACATCCGCCGCACCATGCTCAAGAAGTCGCTGTGAGTGACCCGCTGCACAACTGCGGTTCAGCCCTTGCAGGAGCCTGCTTGCAGGCGAAGCCCCTGCCCGCGTCCGACTTTAGGGGCATTCGCCTGCAAGCAGGCTCCTACCAGAGGCCTGGACGGGCTTTTTGGTGATGGAACCCGACAGCCGCACCCGCTGGCGCTGCCGCCGCGGCATGCTGGAGAACGACTGGCTGCTCGGGCAGTTTCTCGCGCAGGGATATGCGCAACTGGACCAGGAGGGTCGCGATGCCTTCGAGCGCCTGCTCGACTACCCCGACAATGTGCTGCTGGATGTGGTCATGGGTCGCCAGACCACGGTGGACGACGGGATAGCCCGGCTTGTCCCGGCGATCCGCGCCGCCGCTGCGGCTGAGACTGCACCCTGACCCCGTCCTGCCACGGCTGGCGCTAGCCGGGCAGATCCTGCTGGTCCTCGCCGTCTCCGGTTTTGTGCTGATCTACAGCCCGTTGTGGATGCTGGCGCCGGTCTGGGGCCTGGCGGCCGTCGGCTGGTGGTGGCAGTGGCGCGATGCGGCACCGGACTGGGCCTGGCTGGGGCAGACGCCGGAGGGGGAGACCTGGGTCGCGACCCGCGAGGGCCTGCGCCAGGAGCAGGTGACCTGGGTCGAGCTGCTGCCCGACAGCCGGGTCCTGGCCGGGATGATCCTGCTGGTGCTGCGCGAACGGGACGGGGGGCACCTGTGGCGGCTCTGGCTGCATGCCGCGCGCATGGACCGCGATGACCTGCGCCGGCTGCGGGTACGCCTGCGCTGGCCGCCGGTCGCGACACCGGAATCCGGCTGGCGTGTGCGGCTTCGGGCCGGGTGGGTACAGGCCGTTGCTATACTGGCGCGAATGCGATCACGCGGAGGACCGACCATGGCGGGACCCGACAAGGCACAGGTGATGGTGGATGTCTCCCACCTGCTGAGCGACGACCCGGATCACGTGTACAGCGAGGACGAATTGGACGCGATCGAGGAGCTCGATCCGGAGCTGGCGCTGCGCCTGGATCGGGCCCAGACCTTCGCCGCGCGCGAGGCCGCCGATGTCCCGGCGGACGGCCCGATCGACGAGGACGCGGTACGCGCCGCCATCGAGGAGGCGCGGCGCATCCTGATGCAGGACGGGGGCGATATCGAGTTCGTGGAACTCGACGGGCGTACCGTGCGGGTGCGCCTGAAAGGGGCTTGCGTGGGCTGCCCGCGCTCGACCCTGGACCTGAAGAACGTGGTCGAGCGCCTGGTGCGCTCGCGGGCGCCGGGGGTGGCCAGCGTCGCGAACACCTTTTGACTCGACGGGGCGATCCGCTCGGCGGTGGCCGGCAGGGAGTGCACGATGCAGCGGGCTTTCCGGATCCAGAGTGAACTGCGTGAGATCCCGCGGCTGGCCGAGCAGGTGGAGGCCTTCTGCGAGGAGGCGGGGATCCCGGTGTCCTCGGTCTACCCGATCAACCTGGTGCTGGACGAGTGGCTGACCAACCTGATCGCCTATGCCTTCGATGATGACGCGGAACACACCATCGAGGTGGATCTGCGCACGGCAGACGACGGGCTGACGATTACGGTCACGGACGACGGCCAGGCCTTCAATCCGCTGACCGATGCCCCCGAGGCGCAGCTCGACGGCGACGTCGATTCGCGCCAGGTCGGTGGACTGGGGCTCCATTTCATGAAGACGCTGATGGACGAGATCGACTACCGATCCGCCGATGGTGTCAACCGCCTGATCTTGCGCAAGCAGCCGGTCTGACCCGTTCGGGCCCGCGTGGGCGGGGTATTACTCAACGCAAACCAAAAGGCAAGGCGCACCGATGCAAGTCAATGAAGAGACGATCGACGGCGTGCTGGTCGTCAGTCCGGCCGGCCGTCTGGACAGCAATACCTCGCCGGAATTCGAGGCCCACCTGTTCCAGCGGATGGAAGAGCACCCTTCGCTGGTGATCCGGTTTGGCGATGTCGACTACATCTCCAGCGCGGGGCTGCGTGTGATGCTGATGACCGCGAAGAAGGTCAAGCAGAACGGCGGGCGGCTGGTGCTGTGCGAGATCCGCGATCCGATCCGCGAGGTGTTCGAGATCAGCGGCTTCCTGACGATCCTCGAGGTGTGCGACGACCCCCGCGGGGCCGTGGAGCGGGTCAACGCCTGAAGGAAACACCCGGCCCGGGGGCGGGCCGGGTCGCCTATCGTTAGTCCGCCGGGGGCATGTATTCGTGGCGGATGTGGTCGGGTTCCGCGGGCAGCTGAATCCCGGCCTCTTCCAGGGCCTCGGTCAGTTCCTCGCAGTCATCCAGTTCGTCGGCGCGCTTTTTCAGCGTGGCCAGGGCGTCGGAGGCCTCCGCCTCCGGCATCGTGATCACCAGTTCGCCGTTCTCGGCCTTTTCCAGATGCATCTCGTCCTCCTTGCGGGGTTCGTGCGCGTGCGAGTGGCTGCTCTTCAGTCCTCGATCGATGGCTGCTTGGGCGCGTGCTCGTCAAAGGCGTGCGGCGGCTGGCGGAACTCGTTTTCCAGCTCGTAGACGCCCTGCTGCAGTACCGAGCCGAGCGCGCGGGCCCCGTTGCTGATCTCGCCCTCAAGCTCGGTGATGTTCTCCGCGATGCTCTCGGCGGTCTTCTTGTCGATCTTCAGGGTCAGGGTCCCGCCCTTCAGTGTGGCCTCCATGTCGTGCTCCTTGTCGTCTGGCTTTGTGGGTCGCGTCCGGATTGCCCGCAGGGGGCTGGAGCGCGTCTGAATCGCATCCCGTTGATCTGGGTCAATGCCTCCCGGGGCCGGTGCTTGAATAATGGCCCCTAGCGTCCGGGAACTCTCTGGGCGGCCTCTACTCACAAGCTTGCGCCCATTCACGCCAGGAGAATTGCAATGACCAGAACACTTACAAAGATGACATCGCTCACCGGGGGGCGGTTCCTGCCGATTGTTGCGATGTTGATCGCGGGTTTGCTGCTCGCCGGTGTCGCGCAGGCCGGCAGTCACGGTGGCGAGCAGCCGGACATGGTCAAGGTCACGCCCAGCCCGATGTCCTTCCCGGACACGGTCGAGGCCTTCGAGGCCCAGGCGAAAGATGCCGGCTGGAGTGTGCTGAACAAGAACTACATGTCGGGTGTGCTCTCGGAGCGCGGCTTCACGCTGGACCCGGTGGTCATCATCGACGTCTGCAGCGGGCAGTACAGCGCCCGCATCCTCGAGGAAGACGCGTTTCGCCCGGTCTCGGCCCTCATGCCCTGCCGTGTCAGCATCTATCAGGACAGCCAGGGGGATGTCTTCATCTCGCGGATGAACGTCCCGGCGTTCCTGCCGATGATGCCGGACGAGGTGGCAGAGGTGATGGAACTCTCCAGCAACGAGATCGAGCAGATCATCGAGCGCAGCGTCGCCGAGTAATTGGCCGGCTCTCCGTACGGACTTCGGGCCTGGTGCTTCGCGATCCGTATGGAATAAAGCACTGAACTGGGCACGTCCGCTGGGACGTGCCCTTTTGTGTTTGTGGGCATAATGCGGATTGGTATGGCTCGCTGAATGTGGGGGGGCACAACCATCATGGAAGACGGGGTGGCAAGGACGTGATTGGGATTAGGCCAGGCGACGGCAGATCGTTGGCGGCAACAGGCAGGTGTCTGTGAACAAACGCGCCCGCACCCCGTTGCGCCTGGCGTCCTGGATTGCGGGCATCTACACCGTACTGGGGCTGCTGTGGATCGCGCTCTCCGATGCCGTGGTTGCCTGGTGGACGGGAGCGCAGGTCGGCGACGCGCTCACGCTGGCGAATCTCGGCAAGGGCTTCGGCTTTGTGGCGGTCTCGGGGGCTGCGCTTTTTCTTGCGGTGCGCTGGGCGCTGTCCCAGCCGCTGGAGGGTTCTTCGGTCACCAGCGTTCCGCGCCCCGGAGACTTCGGCTACAAGCCCTGGCTATTGCTGGTTCTGGCTGTGGCCATCTCGGTCACAGGGGTGGCACTGGCGACCTACCATGTCCAGCACGGCTCGGCACAGCGGCAGGCGGAGGAGGAGCTGACGCGGTCCGCCTTCCTGAAGGCCGGACTGCTGGATGGCTGGCTGGACGAGCGGTTGGGCCACGCGCGCCAGCTGGCCGAATCGCGCGGGTTTGCGGTGTTTGCCCTTTCGGCGGTCGAGCGGCAGTCGAGCCTCGCCCGTGAACAGGTCGATCATCATCTGGACCTGCTGCGCAGCCACTACGACTATCGCTCAGCAGTGCTGCTGGATTCCGACTTCGAGCCACTGATCGAAGTCGGACAGGAGCTGCCGCTGGATGTGGCGGTGGACGCAGCGTTGGCCGAGGCGTGGTCCTCGGCACAGGTCAGTCAGCCTCGACTGCACGCGGATGCAAATGGCAGACCGCTGGTCAGCTGGGTGGTGCCCGTCCTCGATCGAAGCGATGAGGCGGGCCGGGTGGCAGCCCTGGTGCTCCTGTCGGCCCGTGCCGACCGGCTGCAGCCGCTGTTGACGCTGTCGGGCGGTCCCGACGCCCTGTCCACGGACGCCCATGTGGTGGTCCGGGAGGCACCGGACGAGGCCACCATTGCCCGCATTGACGCCAACGGAGGCCTGATCATCGAGCCGCCCGAGGCCTTTGCCCGGCTGCGTGCCGAGCTCCTCGAGGGGGAGCGCGAAGGCATCGCGGTCGCAGCCTTCGAGGCGGCCGAGCCGGCATTCATCGCCGGGGTGCAGCGGCTGGAGCCACCCGGCTGGGATCTGGTGCTCAAGCGGGATCTGGCAGGGCTGGCCGTGCTACCACGGCAGCAGGCGGTGTGGATGGGCGGGGCGACGCTCATGGTCTGGCTGCTTGTGCTGGGGGGCGGAGCGATGCTTTGGCGGCAGCAGTGGCTGCGGCGCAACCTCGATCTGGTACAGGCGCATGCCGAGCAGGACCGCCTGCTGGGCGTATTCTTCGACATGCCGTTTGTTGGCATGGCGATTTCCCGTCCGGGAGGGCGGGGCTGGGAGCGGGTGAACACCTGCCTGGGCGAGATGCTGGGCTATCCCGCGGATGAACTGGCCCGAATGGACTGGGACCGGCTGACGGTCCCCGAGGATCGCGGCTGCGAGGTGGCGCTGGATGCCGCCATGTTTGCCGGGCAGCGTGACGGATACGAGATCGAGAAACGCCTGCTGCGGCACGACGGGCGCGTGCTGGTGGCCGATATCGACGTGAAGTGTACCCGGTTGCCCGACGGGTCCGTGGACCGCGTGGTGGCCACCTTCGAGGACATCACTGATCGCCGTGACGAGGAGGAACGCCGGCGTCTGGCATCGGTGGTGTTCGAGAATACCCGCGAGGGTGTGGTCATTACGGATGACACCGCGCATATCCTGTCGGTCAACCGTGCCTTTACCGAGCTCATGGGCTACACCGAGGACGAGGTCGTGGGGCGCACGCCCAAGATGTTCCAGTCCGGGCGCCACGACCAGACCTTCTACGCCAACATGCGGCGCCAGCTCGAGACCGAGGGATACTGGCAGGGAGAGATCTGGAACCGGCGCAAGAACGGCGAGATCTTCCCCGAGTTGCAGAGCATTACCGCCGTGCGCGATGCCCAGGGACGTCTGACGCATTACGTCTCGGTATTCGCGGACATCTCCCGGGAGAAGGCCTCCGAGGCAGAACTGGATTTTCTGGCCCATCACGACCCGCTGACAGAACTCCCCAACCGCCGCCTGCTGCGCGTGCGGCTGGCCCATGCGGTCTCGCTGATGCGGCGGCGCTCGGGCCATCTGGCGGTGCTGATCATCGATCTCGACCGTTTCAAGGACATCAACGCCAGCCAGGGCCATGCGGTAGGGGATCGCCTGCTGAAGATCGTGGCCGACCGGCTGCAGGGCGGGCGCCGGGGTACGGACACGGTCGCGCGCCTGGCCAGCGACGAATTCGCCATCCTGGTGGAGAACCTCGCGCATCCCGACGATGCCGCCGTGGTGGCGGAGAACGTGATTCGCGAGGTGGGCTACTCCACGGATCTGGGCAACGGGGTGGAGACGGAGATCGCGGTCACCGTCGGCATTGCCGTGTACCCGGATCACGGCACCGATGCCGATACCCTGCTGCAGCAGGCAAGTACGGCTCTGGACCGTGCCAAGGACGACGGCCGCGGCAGCTATCGCTACTACTCGGACGAGTTTACCCGGGCCGCTCGCGAGCGTATCGATTTGTCCACGCGTCTGCGCCGCGCGATCGAACAGGATCGGCTGGAGGTGCACTACCAGCCGCAGTATCGCATCCGTGACGGGGCGCTGATTGGGGCGGAGGCCCTGCTGCGGTGGGATGAACCCGGGCTGGGCCCCGTCTCGCCCGGGCGTTTTATTCCCGTGGCCGAGCAGACCGGCTTGATTGTGGAATTGGGCGAGTGGGTGCTGCGCCGTGTGCTGGCGCAGGGGCAGGCCTGGCGCGAGGCGGGCCATCCGGCCGTGCGTCTGGCCGTGAACGTCTCCGCACTACAGTTCCAGCGGGTCGCCATCGATCAGCAGGTGGCCGATCTGTTGGAGAGTCATGCCTATCCGGCCAGGTATCTGGAGCTGGAGATTACCGAGTCGGCGCTGCTGTCCGACCCCGAACGCGCCCGCAGGATCCTTCAGCGGCTGCGCGAGCGCGGCGTAAGCTTTGCGGTTGACGACTTCGGGACGGGATATTCTTCAATGGCGCAGCTCAAGCGCTTCCAGGTCGATACGCTCAAGGTCGACAAGAGCTTTGTGGATGGTCTGGCGGCAGGGGCGGAAGTCGCCGATGACCGGTCGATCACACGGGCCATCGTGGCACTGGGGCACGGCCTCGGTTTGTGCGTGCTGGCCGAGGGAGTGGAGACCCGCGATCAACTGGCGGCTCTGCGCGAGCTCGGCTGCGACCACTACCAGGGCTACCTGGCAAGCCGGCCGGTGCCCGCCGAGCGTTTTGCCGCCTTGCTGGCTGAAGGGCCGGTCACCGCAGGAGACTAGTCCGCGTTTTCCGTGTCGACGAGGAATCGACTAAAGTCCTCCAGATCCGTCTGGATCGCTGCTGTCGCGCGGGCTTCCATCTCCCGGTAGCGTGCCAGGACCCGTTCGCCGAACTCTGTTACGTTCGCGCCCCCTCCGCCGGCCCCCCCCTTGGCCGTCTCGACCATCGGCTGGCGAAAGCTCTGGTTCATGGTCTCGACCAGGTCCCAAGCGCGGCGATAGGACATGCCGATGCTGCGCGCGGCGGCCGAGATGGAGCCCTTGTCGCGGATCGCCTCCAGCAGCATGGCCTTGCCCGGGCCCATGGCCGTGACCTCGCCGAGTAGTACACGCAGGCGCGGGGTTTGCGAGTGATCGGAGTGGTGTGTCGTCATGCCTCGGGTGCCCCGGGTGGAACGGATATGGTGCCCGGCAGGGGTGCAAACGGCAGGAGGCCAGCCCTCTGGCCGATCGGACCTGTCCGGCGCCCTATCGGCCAGAGGGCTGGCCTCCTACAGCAAGGTCGAAGCAGGGCCGGGGCGCCGGGCCCCGGCCCGTAGCTCAGGCCTTGCCCTGGAGCTGCGGGATCACCGCCTCGTTTTCCAGTGTCGAGGTATCCGAGGTGATCTCCTCGCCCTTGGCGATGGAGCGCAGCAGGCGGCGCATGATCTTGCCGGAGCGGGTCTTCGGGAGGCCGTCGGCAAAGCGGATGTCGTCCGGCTTGGCGATCGGCCCGATCTGGTCGGCCACCCAGTCGCGCAGTTCCTTGACCAGCTTTTCCGCGTCGTCGCCGGTGGGACGGTCGCCGTGCATGATCACGAAGGCCACGATGGACTCGCCCTTCACGTCGTGCGGACGTCCGACCACGGCGGCCTCGGCCACGGCCTTGTGCGCGACCAGTGCGGATTCGACCTCCATGGTGCCGAGGCGATGGCCGGAGACGTTCAGCACGTCGTCGATGCGGCCCATGATCCAGAAGTTGCCCTCCGAGTCGCGGCGGGCGGAGTCGCCGGCCAGGTAGTACTTGCCGCCGAACTTGGGCCAGTAGGTGTCCTTGTAGCGCTGATCGTCGCCCCAAACGGTGCGCAGCATCGAGGGCCACGGCTTCTTGATCACGAGGTAGCCACCCTGGTCGGCCGGCAGGCTGTTGCCATTCTCGTCGACGACATCGGCGTCGACGCCGGGCAGGGCCTGGGTGCAGGAGCCGGGGACCAGGGTGGTCGCGCCGGGGATCGGCGCGATCATGTTGGCGCCGGTTTCGGTCTGCCACCAGGTGTCGACCACCGGGCAGCGTTCGCCGCCAATCACGCGGTAGTACCACATCCACGCCTCGGGGTTGATGGGCTCGCCGACCGTGCCCAGCAGGCGCAGTTTCGACAGGTCGTACTGGGCGGGGAACTCGTCGCCGGCCTTCATCAGCGCGCGGATCGCAGTCGGGGCGGTGTAGAACACCGTCACGCCGTGGTCCTGGCACATCTTCCACCAGCGCCCGGCGTCGGGCACGGTCGGTACGCCTTCGTAGACGACCTGGGTCGCGCCGACCGCCAGCGGACCATAGGCGACGTAGGTATGGCCGGTGATCCAGCCAACGTCCGCGGTGCACCAGTAGACGTCGTCGCCCTGCAGGTCGAACACCCACTCGTTGGTGATGATCGCGCCCAGCAGGTAGCCGGCACTGGAGTGCTGGATGCCCTTGGGCTTTCCGGTGGAGCCGGAGGTATAGAGCAGGAACAGCGGGTGTTCCGACTCGACCCACTCCGGCTCGCAGTCCACCGACTCGCCGTCCACGGCGTCGTCCCACCAGATGTCGCGCTCGTCCTGCATGGTTACGTCGTTGCCGGCACGCTTGCAGACAATGACCTTCTCGACGTCGGCTGGATTGGAGTCCAGTGCCTTGTCGACGTTGGCCTTGAGTGCCACGGTCTTGCCGCCGCGCACGCCACCATCCGCCGTGATAACCAGCTTCGCGCCGGAGTCGACGACGCGATCGCGCAGGGCATCGGCGGAGAATCCCCCGAAGACCACCGAGTGAATCGCGCCGATACGGGCGCAGGCCTGCATGGCGATCACGGCTTCGGCATTCATCGGCATGTAGATGATGACCCGGTCGCCCTTTTCCACGCCCATGCTCTTGAGCGCGTTGGCGAGCTTGCCGACCTCGTTGTAGAGGTCGCGATAGGTGAGATTGCGGGTCTCGCCGTTCTCCGCCTCGAAGATGATGGCGGTCTTGTTGCCACGCACCTCCAGATGCCGGTCGATGCAGTTGTAGGAGACGTTCATGCGCCCGTCGGCGAACCACTGGAAGTGCGGTGCGCGGGTGCTGTCCAGGCCCTGGGTGAACTCCGTCTGCCAGTCGATCTTCTCGCGCGCCAGGTCACACCAGAACCCCTCGTAGTCGGCATCGGCCCTCTTGTGCAGGGCCTCGAGATCCTCGGGCTTGAGGCGGGCGTTTTTCGTGAACTCCGCCGGCGGCGCAAAGTGACGGGTCTCGTGCAGCGTGGACTCGATGGTGTCGCTCATCAGGGCCTCCGTGAATCGGTTCGGGGTGGCATGAAAACCACGGGATTATGGGGGGATAGAATAGCATGCCGATCGTGTGCTTCCGCGTCACCAGAACCATCCGGGACGGAAGAGCACACGCTCCAGCGGGACCTTTGCTTCCGGCGAGAACCGGCTGACCAGGGCGGCAAACAGCTCTCCCGCGGCCAGGGCATCGAATAGCGCATCGTGCGCGCGGTACTGCGGCAGATTGTAGCGTGTGCGCAGGGTGTGAAGACGCATGCTGTCCACCGGGATCGGGCGTCCCGCTCGCCGCAGCTGGCGCTCTGCCAGGCGCAGGGTGTCGACTACCGGGAGTGGCGGGCGCACACCGTACAGGCGGTGGCATGCCTCCTCCAGGAAGCCGAGTTCCAGCGCGGCGTGGTGGGCGACCAGAATACGCCCCTGGAGTGCCTCGAACAGGGCGTCCAGGGCGCTGTCCACGGTGGTTCCGCCAGCCGCTTTGCGGTCGGTAATGCGGTGGATGACCGCGCTTTGTTCGGGGACCGGACAATCCGCCCGTACCAGCCGTTGATCCGCGGTGGCCAGGTCGATATGCATGCCGTCCATGGCGACCCAGCCAATACTCAGGATGACATCCCGTTCCGGGTCGAGACCCGTGGTTTCGAGGTCCACCGCGAGAAAACGGCATTCTGCGACGGGTTGCCTGGCAGGTGGCAGGGCCGACTCCAGGCAGGCCCGCAGCGCCCCTGCTGGCGCGCGCCGGGCGGCCTGCTGTCGGCGTCGGCAAAACCGCCAGTGTCCTATAGGGCGTGCCCACGGGGTGTCCTCCGGTCGTGGACAGGGCATTAGCAGACGGTCCCGGCGCCGAGTGGCAAGAGGTGGGTCATCCGTGCACCTGCTCGGCCTGGGCCAGGGTGGTCTTTTGGGCATGAGCCACCAGGCGAAAGGCGGTCTTCAGGTGGCTGCGCTCCAGTCCCGACAGGTCGTTCGGAGCCAGCGCGTTATCGGCGGCGAGCCCCCGTCGAATCTGGGCGCCCTGATGGCGTGTGCGCAACGTGGCGATGAACTGCCAGGCGTCGATCAGGTCGGCTCCGGTGCTCGCCGACAGAACGCCTGCATGGCGGGCGGCCCGCAGTCTTTCAAGGGTGCCGCGAGCATCCGACCCGGCGCGCAGGGCGAACACACGGGCCAGTGCTACGATCGGCATCAGGCCGCGCATCTTCAGGTCCAGGGTGTCGGCGTGTTCGCCCCCACGTTCGAGCACGAACTGGCGAAAGAACCCCAGCGGAGGGCGCAGATCCCGTGCCTGGTCGGCGAGGGCGGTCAGTAAGGCCTCGCTGCGACTGCCCTGTTCCAGCGCCGCGTGACGCATGGGTTCGAACAGGCTCGTCGGGCCATGAATGACCCGCAGATCCAGGTAATGGCCGGCGAGCATGGCATCGCGCGGGGAGGGGTGGCTCATGACCCGCCGTATCTCGCGCTCCCAGTCGCTGGTGGAGCGTCGCCAGTGCGGCTGGCTTGGGTCGACATCACCCGGGCAGCGACGGATGCCGCAGGCTGCCAGGCCTTCGCTGACTTCGTCGGCCAGGCGCCGAAACCACTCGTCCGCATCGGGGGGTGCCGTGTCGTCATAGACCAGAGCCGTATCCTGGTCGGTGTGTACGGTCTGTTCGTGGCGCCCCTGACTGCCGCTGGCCAGCCAGGCATACCGGGCGGGCGCGGGGCCGAGCTTCGTTTCCGCCTGTTCGATCAGGCACTGCGTAAGGGTGTCGATCACCGTAGTGATGGTCTGACCAATCTGGGTCGCGTCGGCCCCGGCTTCAACCAGCTGTACCTGCAGGCTGGGCAGGGCACGCATCACGTCGCGCAGGGCGTCGAGGTCATCGGCGCGGCGCAGGTCGCGTACCAGGTATACCGCGCTGGTCCCCTGATGGCGGATCAGGTCGGTACTGGAGAGGATGCCAACCAGCGGGCCGTGGTCGCCATCGGTGACCGCCAGGTGATGGATGTCGCGGCGAGCCATGTGCAGCAGCGCCTCGAAGGCTGGGGTATCGCGGCTGACCGATGCAACCGGTTGAGCCATACAGCGGGCCACGCTGCAGGCTGGATCGGTGCCTTCGGCCAGGGCATGCCGCAGGTCGGTGTCGGTCAGGATGCCCACCGGGACGTCTTCCTTCCCGGGGTCGTGCAGCAGCAAAGCGGAGATGTCGGCCTCGGTCATGCGCTGGGCCGCCTCGCGCAGCGTGAGACGGGTTGGTGACATGATCGGTCGCGGCGTCATCAGGGCACGCACGGGAGTGGTCAGCAGGCTGCGCTCGCCCGCCGGCAAGGTCGTGGCCGGCGCCTGCAGGCGATCGGGCCTGACCTCGACAAATTCGCGGAAGGCCTCGTCCCGGCCGGCGAGGTCGCGGGCACGATCGGCCTCCAGCTGATAGATCAGGGCATCCTCGGTGACGTGACCATGCAGGTTGGTGGCGTGGGTGGTGTTGAGCAGGTCGCCTTCGCCCAGGCGATCCTGGAGCTGGTCCCGGGCGTCGTACAGCTCGGCGGCCCCGGTACGCACGATCCACAGCTCGCCGGGGGGCGTGTCCTCGGGCGGGAACGGGCTGTCCTCGCGCAGATAGCGCAGCGTCAGGCGGCGAACCAGACTCGTGCGGGTCTCGGGTGGCAGCCGCGCGAGCTCTGGACAGCGTTCGAGAAATTCGCGAATTTCTTCCAGTTCACCGTTCATGTGCGTTCCGGACAGCCGTCTTCGCGGGTTGGGTGGTACTCAGGGCAAGCCTGCAGCGGCCAGTGCGGCCGCTGCAGGCTTGCCCCGAAGGAAAAAAGGTCGACCCGGCACCTGCCGGGTCGACCCCAGGGAGATCGTTATCTCCCTTCCTTGCATGAACGTCATGCATGTCCATTCATGGTGGGCCGACAGGCCCGGTCATGCCGGCGGCATGACCGGGCACGGCGTCAGCTCGGGTTGTCGGTGCGCGGGACACGCACGCTTTCCACCAGCTCCTGGATATGCTGCGGCGGCTCCTTGGTCAGCTTCATCACGATGTAGGCTGCGACGAAGTTGAACACCGCGCCGATGGCGCCGAAGCCGGTCGGGTTCACGCCGAACAGCCAGTACTCCTCGGTATCCGGGAGCATGGCGGTGCCGGAGAAGAAGAACCACCCCTTGTAGGTAAAGATGTACAGCAGGGTGGTCACCAGACCGACCAGCATGCCGGCGATCGCGCCTTCCTTGTTCATCTTCTTCATGAAGATGCCCATCATCAGGGTCGGGAACAGCGAGGCCGCAGCCAGACCGAAGGCTAGTGCTACCACCTCGGCCGCGAAGCCCGGTGGATTCAACCCCAGATACCCCGCGAACAGGATTGCGCCTGCCATCGCGATCCGTCCCGCCAGCAGCTCGTTCTGTTCGCTGATCCTGGGCATGAACACGCCCTTGAGCAGGTCATGCGAGATGGCTGACGATATGGCGAGCAACAGCCCGGCCGCGGTCGACAGGGCCGCCGCGATACCACCGGCCGCCACCAGCGCGATCACCCAGCCCGGAAGCCCGGCAATCTCGGGATTGGCCAGCACCATGATGTCGCGGTCGAGGGTCACGATCTCGGAGCCTTCCCAGCCGTATTCCTCTTCCGCCATCGCGGCGAACTCTTCATTGTCCTCGTTGTAGTACTGGATGCGGCCGTCTTCGTTCTTGTCCTCGAACGCCAGCAGACCGGTCTGTTCCCAGCGCTCCATCCAGGCCGGCTTGTCCTCGTAGGCCAGGTGGCCTTCCTCGGTGCCGATCTCGCCCGGATGCACGGTGTTGACGAGGTTCCAGATCGCCATCGCACCGACCGCCGGGGCGGTGGTGTAGAGGATGCCGATGAAGACCAGCGCCCAGCCGGCGGACTTGCGCGCATCGCGCACACGCGGAACGGTAAAGAACCGGATGATCACGTGCGGCAGACCGGCGGTACCGATCATCAGCGCCATCGTCAGCAGGAACATGTTGAGCATGCTCATGCCGCCCTCGGTGGCCGAGTACATGGTGAAGCCAAGATCCACCATGGTCTGGTCCAGGGCCTCCAGCAGGTAGGTGTCTTCGCCCTGCAGGGTCGAGCCCAGGCCGATCTGCGGGAACACCTGGCCGGTGAGCGTGAGCGAGATGAAGATCGCGGGCACCGTGTAGGCGAAGATCATGATCACGTACTGCGCGATCTGGGTGTAGGTGATCCCCTTCATCCCGCCAAGCACCGCGTAAATGAACACCACCGCCATGCCGGACAGCAGGCCGATGGCCAGCGGCACCTCGAGGATGTTGGAGAACGCGATCCCCACGCCGCGCATCTGCCCGATCACGTAGGTGATGGACATCGCAAGCAGCGAGATGACCGCCACCACACGCGCGACCTTCGAGTAGAACCGGTCACCGATGAATTCCGGCACCGTGAACTTGCCGAACTTGCGCAGGTACGGGGCCAGCAGCAGGGCCATCAGCACGTAGCCGCCGGTCCAGCCCATCAGGTACGCACCCCCGGTGAAGCCGAGGAACGCGATCAGGCCGGCCATGGAGATGAACGAGGCGGCGGACATCCAGTCCGCGGCCGTGGCCATCCCGTTGGCAATCGGGTTCACGCCGCGGCCGGCGACGTAGAACTCGCTGGTCGAACCGGCACGCGCCCAGATGGCGATGCCGATATAGAGGGCGAAGGTCGCCCCGACCACGAGAAGACTCAGGGTCTGTTGATCCATGACAGGCTTACTCCTCGTGGACGTTGTACTTGCGATCCAGGACGTTCATGCGCCAGGCATAAACGAAGATCAGGATGATGAAGGTGTAGATCGCGCCCTGCTGGGCGAACCAGAAGCCCAGCGGATACCCGCCGATGGAAATTGCGTTCAGCGGTGCGGCCAGAATGATCCCCAGCCCGAAGGACACGAGAAACCAGATGGCAAGGCAGATCGCCAACAGGCGCAGGTGCGCGCGCCAGTAGGCCTGCCGGCTCAGGTCTTCTTGTGACATGACGTAGCTCCTCTCATAGGTTTTATTGTTCGCCGTGACTCGTCTATGCGATTCGTCACAGCTGGTACTGCACTTCAAGCTGGCCTTGCAGCTTGCGGGCCTGCCGGAAGGACTCCTTGAGGATGCGTCCCTCAAGGGTGCCCAGTTCCTCCGGCCGGATTCGGTTGTCGTCGTCGCGTCCTTCTCGCAGCGCCTTTTGCTGGGCCCGCAGGCGCAGCATCTGCAGATAGCGCAGGGCGGCGTGATAGTCGCGGGCGTCGGATTCGCGCATCACCTCCGCGGTCACGGCCTGGTCGAGACGCTCGTGGGTGCGGGTGGCCGGCAGCTCCGCGGCCAGCGCGATCAGGCGCGCCGCATCCACGAACGGGGTGAGCCCCTGCTTCTTGATGTCGATGCCGTCCGCGCCGCTCCTGATCTCGCCGAACAGCCCCAGCGGCGGGCGGAAGGCCTGCTGGTTGGCTGCCATCTGGCGGCGAAAGCGGCTGTTGTAGGCGGTCTTTTGCAGCAGCTGCGTGCGCAGGGCCTCCACCGGGCCGTGGTCGCCATCCACCGCGCGCAGATCGAAGAAGATGGTGCTCTTGAGCAGGTGCTCGGGCGTGCCCTGCTCGATCCAGCGGGTAAAGCGCCGATCCCACTCCGGGCCGCTCAGGCAGCACTCCGGATTGCCCGCCATGATGTTGCCGGGGCACAGCATGAAGCCGCATTCGGCGAGTGCCTCGTTCACGGCCCGGGCGTAGGGCAGCAGGCGCTCGCGGATCGCGTCCGTATCGCCAATCTCCGCGTCAAACAGGATGCCGTTGTCCTGGTCGGTGACCAGGGCCTGCTCCTCGCGCGCCTGGGAGCCGAAGGCCAGCCAGGTGAAGTCGATCCCTTCAATCGCCTCGTATTGCGGACGCAGCAGACTCAGTACGCGGCGGGTGGCGTGTTCGTTCAGGCGTGTGATCAGGCGCAGTACCTGATCCGCCTCGGCCCCTTGGCCGACGACCGCCTCGATCAGGCGCGGTACCTGGCGCAGCCGCTCGGCAATGGCCGCCACGCTGTCGGCGCGGCGGATCTCGCGCACCAGGCCGTCCAGGGTCAGGGGCTGGCTGGTCAGCAGGTCGCGCTCGCCGAGCACGCCGACCAGGCGACCGTCGCGTACCACGCACAGATGCGTCATCCCGTGTTCGGTCATCGCCTCGATACCCTCGAAGCCCGGTGTTCTCTCCTCCAGTGCGACCGGGTCGGGCGTCATCACCGCGTCCAGTGGGGTGTCGAGGCCGACATCCTTCAGGGCGACCCGTGCCAGCAGGTCATGCAGGGTGAAGATGCCGACCGGGCGCCGTTCGTCGTCCACCGCGACCACGGAGCCCACGCGCTCGTCGCGCATGGTGGTCAGTACCTCGCGCAGGCGCGTGTCCGGGCGGCAGGTCACGGGGCCGCGGGCAATGCGCAGGGCAAGCGGGGTGTTCAGCTGCCCGGCTGCGCCCCCGTCACGGCTGGACAGGGTGTCCAGGCCCTGTTGCAGTCGGTCCAGCAGGTTGGCCAGGCGTCGTGTGCAGAAGTCGTTGAAGACGCGGGACCGGGAACGCAGGCGATCGAAGTCCTCCAGGTCCAGCTCCAGGCAGACCGTGTCCTCGACCGCGCGATGCACTGTGTGGACGGCGCGGCGGCCGAGCAGGGCGCCGATCGGGAAACACTCGCCGGGGATCAGTTCCCAGGCCTTGCCCGAGAGCTGCTCGTCTTCGCTGGGGGTCTCGCCACGGATACGGCCCTGGCGGATGATGTGGAAGCGGCGTGCGGGGCCGGCATCCGGGTCGGTGATACGGGCCCCGCGTGCGTAGAAGCGGCTCTCCAGACGCGGCAGCAGGAAGTCCAGCGCGTCGGGTTCGAGCTGGTCGAACGGGGCGTGGGCGCTGAGGAACTCCCGGGTGCTGTCAAGCGCATCGGTCATGGCGGTGGCGCATTTCCCTGGGTGAACGGGTTCACGAAATCACCCATTCCTAGCAAAAAGTACGCCAAGAGTGGCCAGTATTGGGAATCAGTCGTTTGGATGTACGACTTTCTTGATGCGTGTTACGCAAGGTAACACCCGTGTTTCGTTGCGTGACACGATCACCTGGCGCAACAACAAAGCCGTCCGCGATGACGCTGCCGGAAGGTTGTATTCTCGAGATGAAGGTTCGACTGCAGCGCCCGTTACAGGAGGTGTGGCTCCCCATGAGTCAGGGTTTGCTGGGGGATGCGCTGGGCATGTCCGCGGTGCATGTGATCCGGTCGTTCAGCCTGCTGCGAAAGTGGGATCTCGTTCGCACCGGTGACGGGGCAATCCGCATCCATGATCTGGACGGGCTGGTGCGTTTCTCCGGGTTCAATCCGGCCGATGCGGACTGCGAGGCAAACGGGGTGCGGCAGCACTGATCTCGCGCCCCATGGCCCGAAAACGAAACGCCCGACGCGAGGCCGGGCGTTGTCGAGGCTTCACTTCGCCTCGAGCGCGGATGCGCGGTTCAATCAGGGGCTCCCTAAAGCGGGGGGCGGCGCCCCGTGATGAAGAAGATGACCGCCAGGATCAGGCCCACCACGAACAGAATCCAGGCGATGTTGGTCGCCGCCCCGGCAATGCCGCTCAGGCCCAGCACGCCGGCCACGATCCCGACGATCAAGAACATCAGTGCCCATCCCAGCATCGTCCACTCCTTTTTCGGTTGTACTCGCGCCTGAAGTCTAGGGCATGGTCCGCGCTTTTGCGCGGGCCGAGGCCAGCAGCTTGTCTCGGTTCTCACTTTTTGATCTTCGGAGCAGCATTTGTCTACACGTTAATGTCATCTTTGGATGGTCGGCATAGCCTTTCGTACCCACCGACGAAAACGCACATTAAACGCAGCAGGGCGAAGCATGAATAGAGATCAGAGGATCGGCCGTAGTGAGCGCCTGAAAGCGCGTTTGAAACAGGAATGGGGCCGCCTGACTGACGATGAAGTAATGGAGGCCGAAGGCAATGTGGAAGAGCTGGCCGCCCGAATCCGCGAAAAGTACGGCGAGAGCCGGGAAAAGATCGCGGCCAGGATCAACGAGCTGATGGACGAGGTGCGTAATGAAGAGAACCCATAGGGATCCTGGTCTCCGCTGGGCTGGCATGGGCCTGGCAGCCGCCGGGCTGCTGTTCCTGGCGGCCTGCTCCGATCCGGATACGGCGGACGACGCCGGTAACGGCTTCGACGAGACGGTTGAAGATGCAGTGGATGCGGTCGAGGAATCCGGTGACGAAGCGCGCGGATGGATTGAAGATGAGCGCGACGACGATGACGACGTGCAGCGCGAAGAAGAAGAGAATGAAGAGCAGTACGAAGATGACTACTACGACGAACACCGGGATGGCAATCCCATTCGTTTTGATTAGCTCGTAGTGAGTCAACCCAGAAGGCTGGGGGGCGGGTGGCCACGAGCGGGTGGTCATCCGCGCCCCAGCTTTTTTTGCGTTTATGGGGAACGCCATCGCATCAGTGTGCCTCCGCATGTGTGCGAGGGACATCGTAAGTCAAGGTGCCGTGTGCACTGGGTCAATGATTCTGCGGCTCATCGTAATGTCCGGTCGTTTAATATGATTGGGTTCAATAATCGAACCTTTCGAAGTGCCTTGATTGCGTCAAGAATCATCTCCGTTCGTTTTTCGTTTTCCGTTTTCGGACAGGAATTGCAAACGCTAAGGAGATGAAGATGAAACGATATCTGATTGCCAGTGTTGCGGTGTCGACGCTCGTTCTGTTCGGTTCCCAGAACGTGCTGGCGCAGCAGCAGGGTCAGCAACAGGACCGGGAGCGCACGGGAGAAGAGCGCGACCGCACGACAGGTGTATATATGGGGCTGGGTACCGGTTTCAGTTCGCTGAAGAACGATAGCGACGAGGTCGCCGATTTCATCGGTTCCGGGACGTCGGATTACAGCATCGATGACGATGACAATGTCTGGCGCGGGTTTGTGGGTTATAACTTCAATGAGTACTTCGCGGTCGAAGGATTTTATACCGACCTCGGCGAGGTCCACCTCCGCGGGGACGAGGACGGTGCGCACTCGACTGTCCGTTCCACGGCCTACGGCGCCAGCGTCCTTGGCAAGCTGCCGATCGGGCCGTATGTGGAGGCCTTCGCGAAGGTCGGTGCGGCGAAATGGGACGCAGATGTGCGCGGAAACCTGGGAGACGAGGGTCGTACACTGCGCAGTCAGGACGGGTTCGATCCGGTCTACGGTGTCGGGATGCAGGTCAACCTGAATGCATTCCTGATTCGTGCCGAGTACGAGCGCTATGACTTCGACAGCGACTACCAGGTCGACGCCTTTACGGCTTCGCTGGGCTGGCGCTTCTAGTCCAGTGCAGGCCGCTACGGAGGCCTGACGGGTATTGGCGATCGAGCAGCTCCGGACCGCCGGATCCCAGGGCAACACGGGCACGCCGCCCCGGCGCTTTGCACAGGGGCGGCGTTTTGTCGTTTGCGGACGGGCTTTTGTTCAAGCGGCCTCGGCCTCCGCCAGTCCCTCCTGGCGGCCCGGGCGGGACTCCTTCAGGGTCACCAGTTCCTCGGCGCTGGTCGGGTGCAACGGGATGGTCAGGTCCAGGTCGCGCTTGGTCGCGCCCATGCGCACGGCCACGGCAAAGCCCTGCAGCATCTCGTCCACGTGCGCGCCGATCATGTGGATGCCGACGACCTTTTCATTCTCTTCGGCACAGACCAGCTTCATCGCAACCGGCGGGACGTCTCCCTCGGCAAATGCGCGGTCCAGACCGCCGAACTGGGTTTCGTAGACGCGCACCGACTTACCGAACCGTTCCACGGCCTGCGGCTCGGTCAGCCCGACCATGCCGGCGGTCGGGTGGGTAAAGGTGACCGTCGGGATCTGGTCGTAGTCCACCGGCACCGGCTTCCTCTCCGGGGCATACCAGTGGTCTGCCAGTCGGCGACCGGCCGCGATCGCAACCGGGGTCAGCGGGCCCTTGCCAATGATGTCACCCAGGGCGTAGATGCCGTCGACGTTTGTCGCCTGCCACTCGTCCACCGGGACGGTGCCGTCAGGGGCGAGTTCGACCCCGGCGTCTTCGAGTCCCATATCGCCGGTGACGGGCTTGCGGCCCACCGCCCACAGCACCTTCTCGTACGGGCCCAGCTCCTGGCCACCCTCGAGCTTGACGGTCACCGCGCCGGGCTTGCCGCCCAGGCCGGCGACCTTCACGCCCAGATGGCGACCCATGCCCTGGTGCTCCATGTGCTGGTCCAGTACGTGCGAGATCATCGGGTCGAACATCTCCAGTACGCGGTCTTCCATCGCGACCACGTCGGTCTTCACGCCCAGGGAGTGAAGCATCCCGGCCATTTCCAGGCCGATGTAGCCGGCGCCGATCACCGCGATGGAGGCCGGCAACTCGGTCCACTCGAAGAAGTCGTCCGAGGTTGCACCCAGTTCGGCGCCGTCCAGCGGCGGCACGATCGGGGCGCCGCCCATGGCCAGCACGATGCGTTCGGCTGTGTATTCGGTACCGCTGTCAGTGACCACCTTGTTCCTGTCGGCCAGTCGGGCCCGCTCGGGGATGTGGGTTACGTCCAGCTTTTCCAGGTACCCGGCCCAGAACTGGTTCAGGTCCTTCAGCATGGCCTGGCGCTGGTTCGCCAGATCGGCGTAGCGGATGCCCTTGATCTCGACATCCACGCCGAATTCATGCGCCCCGCGGGCTTGAGCGGCGTGTTCTGCGGCATACCAGGTAAGCTTTTTCGGCACGCAGCCTTCGTTCACGCAGGTGCCGCCGAGCGGTTTCGGATCGAACACGGCCACGCGTGCGCCGTGCGGCGCGGCGCGCTCGGCCACTGCCAGGCCGCCGCTGCCGCCGCCGATCACGATGATGTCGTAGTGTTCCATTTCGATTCCTTGAAGGTTTCGGTGAAAGTGTTACATGACGGCCGCGTTTCGCGCGGGCGCCAGGATCTGCCATCCGTGTCCGGACGTCCGTCTGTGCGGGCATCCGGACACGGATGGCCACCCATGTTCCGGGTGACCACCCGGGGCGGGACAGAACCCGCCCCGAGGGGCAGAGACGACTTACGCCGCCCGCTTTTCGCGGGAGATCCACTCCTGCAGATCGTCCGAGCCGCCGATGCGGTGGCCGCCGACGAACACCTGCGGCACGGTCATCGCACCGGTGGCGGCGCGCAGGCTGCGCAGGCTGGCGTCGCGACCCAGTACGATCTCTTCATAGTCGAGACCGGCGTTCTCCAGCATCTCCTTGGCGCTGGCGCAGTACGGGCAGCCCGGCTTGGTGAAGACGACCACGTCTTCGGGGCAGGCCGCATCCGGCGCGACATGGGCGAGCATGGTGTCGGCATCGGAGACCACGAAGGGGTCGCCCGGCTCGTCCGGTTCGATGAACTGCTTCTCGATCACGCCGTCGCGCACCAGCATGGAGTAGCGCCAGGAGCGCCAGCCGAAGCCGAGGTCGCTCTTGTCGACCAGCATGCCCATCTGCTCGGTGAACTCGCCGTTGCCGTCGGCGATGAAGGTCACGCGGTCGGCCTGCTGGTCGGCCTGCCAGGCCTCCATCACGAAGCCGTCATTGACCGAGATGCAGACGATCTCGTCGATGCCGTGCTTCTTGAACACCGGCGCCAGCTCGTTGTAGCGCGGCACGTGGGCCGAGGAGCAGGTCGGGGTGAACGCGCCCGGCAGGGCAAAGACGACCACGTTGCGACCCTTGAACAGGTCTTCCGAGCGCACGTCGTTCCAGTCGTTGTCCTTGCGGCAGCGGAAGGTGACTTCCGGTACGCGCTGGCCTTCACGATTCTCGAGTTCCATAGGGGGTCCTCCTTCTTAATCTTGTCGTCAGTCAGGGATGCAGATTTCTGTTCGGTCGGGGTAGTTCCCGACTACGGGGATCAAGGTAAGGGCTGGCCTTCGATTGATCCAGTTTTATGTTTCTATTGCGTCATTAGGTTAAGACTATTTTGTGTGCTTGACGTAACCCGGACAAACCCGGAAGCTTGCGATCCCGATTTCGAGTTCATCTCGATTCGTGGACCGCGTTATGGTGGTCCGTATCAGTCCCCTCGCGACGACAGGCTGTGAACCCCGCCAGGCCCGGAAGGGAGCAACGGTAGCAGCTGCGTCGGGCGCCGGGGTGTGGCGGGTGCGGGCCACCACCTTTTCCCTGCGGCCCCGATTCCTGCGGTGATGGCCCCGCACGCGGGCACGCGCAAGACTGCACTGACGGGGGAGGCATGAGTCACCAGGTTCTGGCCCGCAAATGGCGTCCCGGTCGTTTCGAGGACCTGGTCGGGCAACCGCATGTGGTACGTGCCCTGGCCAATGCCCTGAGCGGGGATCGTCTGCACCATGCCTACCTGTTTGCCGGGACGCGCGGCGTGGGCAAGACCACGATCGCCCGCATCCTCGCGCGCTGCCTGAACTGCGAATCAGGCGTCACGCCGACCCCCTGCGGTGAATGCCGCTCCTGTGTCGAGATCGCGGAGGGCCGGCATCTGGATCTCATCGAGGTCGATGCCGCGTCGCGCACCCGGGTGGACGATACCCGCGAGCTGCTGGACAACGTCTCGTATGCGCCGACCGCAGGCCGGTTCAAGGTGTACCTGATTGACGAGGTACACATGCTCTCCGAGAAGAGTTTCAACGCATTGTTGAAAACGCTGGAGGAGCCGCCGGATCACGTCAAATTCCTGCTCGCCACCACGGATCCGCAGAAGCTGCCGGTCACCGTGCTGTCACGCTGCCTGCAGTTCAACCTCAAGCCGATGCCGCCGGCGCTGATTGCCGAGCACCTGACGCGCATCCTCGAGGCCGAAGGCCTGCAGGCCGAACCGGGCGCACTGCTGCGTCTGGGCGAGGCGGCCGAGGGCTCCATGCGCGATGCGCTGAGCCTGACCGACCAGGCCATCGCCTACGGTGGCGATCGCCTGACCGAGGCCGATGCCTGCGACATGCTGGGCCTGCTGCCGCGAACCCGCCTGACCGGGCTGCTGGATGCGGTATTTGCCGGCGACGGACCGGGCCTGATGCGGGGGCTGCAGGAACTCAAGGAATTGGGCCCCGACTGGGCTCGCCTGCTGGACGAGCTCGCAGGCCTGGCGCATCGCGTAGCGGTGGAGCAGGTGGTTCGCGGTGATGGCGTGGATACGGACGAGGATGCTGCCCGACTCTGGGCGCGCGAGACCGCCGCACGGGTGGATCCGGAGAGCGTGCAGCTGACCTACCAGATCCTGATCCACGGTGCCCGCGATCTGCCCTGGGCGCCGGATGCGCAGATGGGGGTGGAAATGACCCTGCTGCGCCTGCTGGCCTTTCGGCCGGAAGCGCCCGGTGAGGGCGCTGTCCCCAACGAGCGCCCGGGCGGGACCCTGGCCGCGCCGCGATCCGGCCAGGGTGGGGATTCGGCCGCGGCGCGGCCGGACACCACGGGGGCGCGACCGACTCCGCCCCCCGTGCCAGAATCGTCGCGCGAACGGGTACAGGAACAGGTGCGCGAGCCGGAACCCGGCCCGGCTATCGGGCCGACCGCTGCGCAATCGCCCCGGGACGCCGAGCCCGCCACGTCCCCGGCGCCAGCGGCCGCTGCGCCGTCCGTGGTCCGGGAGCCGGATTCCGGGGCCTTTGACTGGTATCGCTTTACGGAAGGCCTGCCGACCGGGACGGTGCGCGAACTCGCGCGGCACGGCGAGTTGAAGAAGCTGGATGACGAAGGCGTCGTGATCGCCCTGGCCCCGGGTACGCTGTATACCGAGCGGACCCGGGTGCGCCTGAAGGAGGCCCTGGAAGAACGCCTCGGGCACTCGGTCCGGCTGGAGATTGTCGACCAGACACAGCCATCGGAGGCCACGCCCGCCGCGCGGCTTGCGGCAGACGCAGCCGAGCGTCAGGCTAGCGCCGAGACGATGATGCGCGAGGACCCGGTGGTACAGGCCCTGGGCGAGGCCTTCGGGGCCGAACTGGGCACGGTGCGCATTCGTGAGGACTGTGGGGGCGACTCCCCGTCGGGCGAGGCGCCGCCTGCGGCGCACTAAATTGAACGATTGACCCCCGCGCGTGGCGTGGGGCAGGAGAGTGAAAACATGATGAAAGGTGGCATGGGTGGCCTGATGAAACAGGCCCAGAAGATGCAGGAAGACATGCAGAAGGTGCAGGCCGAACTGGCCGAGATGGAGATCGAGGGCCAGGCGGGTGGCGGTCTGGTCAGCGTTGTCATGACCGGCAAGTACGCGGTGCGTCGGGTCAAGATCGACCCCAGCCTGCTGGATGACGACCGCGACATGATCGAGGACCTGGTGGCCGCGGCCATCAATGACGCCGTGCAGAAGGTCGAGTCCACCACCCAGGAACGCATGGGCAGCCTGACCCAGGGCATGGGCCTGCCGGCCGGGATGAAGCTGCCGTTCTGACCGCGTCTGTCCCGATCCCGAATGGACGCTGAACTCGACGAGCTGGTGCAGGCGCTGCGATGCCTGCCGGGCGTCGGTGCCAAATCCGCGCGGCGCATGGCGCTGCACTTGCTGGAGCGTGACCGTGACGGTGCGCGCCGGCTGGCGCGCGCAGTCGATCAGGCGGTCGAGCGCGTCGGGCACTGCCAGGTGTGCCGAACGCTGACCACGGCCGAGGTCTGTTCTCGTTGCGCCGATCCCGAGCGCGACCCGGGCGTGGTCTGCGTGGTCGAGAGTCCGGGCGATGTGATGGCCATCGAGTCGGCGACCGACTTCACCGGCCGCTTCCATGTCCTGCTGGGCCGGCTGTCGCCGCTGGACGGTATTGGCCCCGAAGAGCTGGGGCTGGATCGGCTGGAAGCGCGTCTGCAGGAGGATGGCGTGCGCGAGCTGATCCTGGCGACCAATACCTCGGTCGAGGGCGAGGTCACCGCGCACTACCTGGCCGAAATGGCCGCGCGTCACGGCATTCGTGCCACGCGCATCGCGCAGGGGATCCCTACCGGCGGCGAGCTCGAGTACATCGATGCGGGCACCCTTGCGCATGCCCTGTCCGGGCGTCGCGAGTACTGAGCCGCCTGCGCCGTTGGCGCGTTGAATCCATTACCATTCCCTGATATAAATCCGCGCGTCGTTTAGGAGAAGAAGATGGCCGACTGCATCTTTTGCAAGATCGTCGCGGGGGAGATCCCGGCGAAGGTCGTGTTCGAGGACGACCAGGTTCTGGCCTTCGAAGACCTGAATCCCCAGGCCCCGACGCATGTGCTGGTGATCCCGAAACAGCACATCGCCACCCTGAACGAACTCACCGCCGAGACGGCGCCGGTCATTGGGCACATGGCGCATGTTGCGGCACAGATCGCACGCGATCGCGAATTTGCGGAAAACGGTTATCGAACCGTGATGAACTGCAACCAAGACGGCGGCCAGACGGTCTACCATGTACACATGCACGTACTGGGCGGTCGCGCGCTGAGCTGGCCCCCGGGCTGATCGAGAGAACACAACACGGACGATACGGCGTGACGCGACGGAATCATCACGGTGAAGCCAGGCAAGCAGCGCGAGGCAACAGCCCGAGGCTGGTGCCTGCTCGCGTGCCGTACGCGCTGGCACCGCTAGCGCTGGCCGTGTGGTTCGGCTTCGCCGCGACCAGCGTGGCGCACGCCGATGACCGTTATTCCCTGACGTATACCCCCACGAGTACCGAGTCGACGCTTGGCGACCCGGATCGTGTCGATGAAGCCGAGTACGAATCCGAGCGCGGGACCGTGGTGGACCCGGTGGGCATGGAGCCGGTCGGTGGTGCGGGCCGCTCTGCGCCGAACGTCCTGCCGATGACCGACCCGGAGCCCGCCTCGGCGAGTCGCGACTGGCGCTATCAGCTGACGCTGCGCACCGAGACCACCGGTGGCCTGCCCGGTGAGGAGTCCGGTATGGGCGTTCTCTCCAGCCGCCTGTTCGAGGTGGAAGGGGCCTATCACCAGGAGCTGGGTGCCGGATTCGGCTATGGCCTGAATCTGGGGCTGGGCATGGAGACCCGTCCGGGATGGTCCGACCTGGGCCCGGAGAGCGAGTCCACGGCCTATTTCACCGACTTCAGCTTTGGGCCGACCTTTGCGTCCGGCCGCTTTGACAGCCAGTTCCGGGTCGGCGTGCGCCAGTCGCTGGCGGGCGAGGATGATGCACTGGGTTTTGGCTACGGGACCCGTCATCGCGAGCTCGGTCGTAGCGCGGGTTATCTCAGCATCGACAGCCGTCTGCGTCTGCAGAACCAGTCCGAACTGTCGCTGAGCCTGTACTACGACGACTACTCGCTGAATACCTCGAGCGACTGGATGTCCGACCGCCTCGATTTCGAGAGCACCCGCGACCCGTCATCCTCGGTGGTCGGCGTGGAGATGGGACTGACGTTCTAGTCGTTCTGCCGGGGTTGCTCGGAGAATCAGTGTTTCTCCAGCGTCTCCAATAGCGCATTCCAGGCATCGAGCCGTGCAGCAGGCAGGGGGCCTTGATCAACGGCGTCCCGTACCGCGCAGTCGGGTTCGGTCTGGTGGCGGCAGTTGCGGAAACGGCAACCCTCGCCAAGCGCCTCGATATCCGGAAACCCGCGCACCAGCGCGTCGATGGATTCCAGTTCCGGCGTAAAGTCGCGCACGCCCGGCGAGTCGATCCAGGCACCACCCCCCGTCAGTGGATACCACTGCGCCGTGACCGTCGTGTGGCGGCCCTCGCCGGATGCGCCGAGATCCCCTGTTTCCGGAAGCTTGATCTCGCCGCTGCCATGGCGCTCCAGCAGCGCGGCGATCAGCGAGGACTTGCCCACACCCGACTGCCCGATCAGGATGTTGGTATGCCCCCGGGCGGCCTCGGCCAGGGCGTCCAGTCCGTAGCCGCTGCGGGCACTGACATGCAGGGGATCCAGGTCCAGATGGGCGTAGGGGGCCAGCCACTCCGAGGGCGCGGCAGGTCCCGTGTCCTGCTTGTTCACCAGGATCCGTGGCCGTGCCGGCAGGTTGTACACCGCGACCAGGAAGCGGTCGATCAGGTAGCGCGCCGGCATTGGAGAGGGTGCGATCACGATCCAGACGGTGTCGATGTTGGCCGCGATGACCTTGCGTCGGCCAAAGCCGTCCTGGCGCACTAGGGTGTTATCCCGGGGCAGGCGCCGCTGAACCTGCTCGCCGGCCGCGTCCAGCTCCACGCGATCACCACAGGCGAGATCCTTCAGGCGCCGGTGCAGGCGGATTCGGCGCGGCTCCGCGTCCTCCGGCGCCGCGATGTCGGCCATCTGGTTGTGCCGGGCATGAACCCGACCGGTCCGGCTCAAGAGTGCGGACCGGTCGGTGCCGGTTTCGTGCCAGTCAGCGGGCTAGTCGAACAACGCATCGATGCGGGCGGCGCAGATAAAGTCGTTTTCCGTCAGACCGCCCACCGCGTGGGTCGAGAACTGCACCGAGCAGCGGTTGTAGCCCACCGCCATGTCCGGGTGGTGGTCCTCGACATGTGCGATCCAGGCCACCGCGTTCACGAATGCCATGGTCTCGTGGAAGTTCTTGAACTTGAAGCTTCGCTGGATGCTGTGGCCGGCCTCGTCGATGCCCCAGTGGCCGTCCAGCTGGCCGAGGCCGCGCTCGGCGCTCTCGCGTGACATCGGCTCGGTAAATCCTTCGCAGGCCTGGCAGTGCTTGGTCTTTAGATCACTCATCGAACTGGTAGTACTCCGAATTGAGGTAGGCCACCACCGCGTTGATCTCGTCGTCAAACCAGTTGGTGCCCAGTTGCGCGTTGCAGTTGTTCACCTGCCGCACGAGGTGGTCGTAGTCGCCGACAATCCGATTGTCGCGCGTGTACAGGTCGGTACCGTCGCCACCGACCATGTCGGCATGACAGCTGATGCAGTTGTCCTGATGCAGGTTGTTGCCCTTCTGGATGTCATCCGCCTGCACGGTACCCAGGGGCAGTCCGAGTCCCAGTGTCAGGGCGGCAAGGCTTGTGGTGATCAGTCGCATGATTCCCTCCTCTGTGGGGATGGGTCCAGCGGGCCCGCAGGGCCCCGGGAAGACGCCGATCGAATGGCATGGCTGCGCAATACCGTCAGCGTCGACCTGAACCATGATGATAGACTTCGAGCGCACAGGAAAGGAGCGGGCATGGCAGCGAGCGCCGAAAACCTGATCTGGATCGACCTCGAGATGACCGGGCTGGATCCCCAGAACGACCGCATCATCGAGGTAGCGACCATCATCACCGACAAGGAGCTGAATATCCTGGCGGAGGGGCCGGTCCTCGCGATCTACCAGCCGCCGGATGTGCTGGATGCGATGGACGAATGGAATCGGAGCACGCATGGGGCCTCCGGCCTGATCGAGCGCATCCGTCACAGCAGTACGGATGCGGCCGCCGCCGAGCGCGAGACCATCGACTTCCTGTCCGACTATGTTCCGAAGGGGGCCTCGCCGATGTGCGGGAACTCCATCTGCCAGGATCGGCGTTTCATGGCGCGCCTGATGCCGGAGCTTGAGGCCTATTTCCACTACCGCAACCTGGACGTCTCCACGCTCAAGGAGCTGGCCCGGCGCTGGGCACCGGACGTTCTCTCGAAGCTGCAGAAGAACGCCTCGCACCAGGCGCTGCAGGACATCCGCGACTCCATCGACGAACTCCGCGTCTACCGCGAGCATTTCATCCAGCTGCCGCCCGCCGCCGCCCACGACTGACCGCGCTTCGTCGCGCCCTGCGCTCTAGGGCTGGGCCTGGTTCGTCTTTCAGTGTTTACGGTGGTTTCGGTCCGCCGCCCGCCAAGCGCTCACTCGCGAGCGCACCCCGAGTTACTTCTTTGCTCGTGCAAAGAAATAACCAAGAAACACGCCCGGGATTCGCCCGGGGACCTTGCTCCGGACGCGCCAGGCCGGCGGCGCTGAAACTCGCTGCGCTGTCGCTCCGCTCAGACAGTCAGCGCCTTCTCCCGGCCTGTCACGCCCTCCACAAGGGGCTCATATCGGGAGGGAAGGTCAAAACCAGTCGTGTTCCAGCGCTTCTGGCTATCCCGTATGCCGTAGGGTGCCGTTGAGCGCAGCGAAACGCACCGCTCCGACGTCGGGGTTAATCCTGATGCGATTCGCTGCGCTCATCACATCCTACGATGGGTCTTGGCGCCCGCTGGCGGGCGCGGCACGCCAGGGCCGCAGGCCGCGCGTGCCCAGGATGTCGGAATACCTTGCCTCCATCCAT
>NZ_ARQK01000045.1 GCF_000385215.1 Thioalkalivibrio thiocyanoxidans ARh2 | reverse complement strand
CCCCATCGCGCAGGGGGCTGCGCTCCTACAGGGGGGATTCGCCATCCTGCTGGATGTCCGTGCGTAGCTGTTCGATCTCGGTCATCAGCGCCTCGTGCTCGACGCGTTTGCGCTTGAGCAGGTGGTACGCCAGGCGTGCCTTTTCCTGCAGACCGCCTGGGGTCAGCTTGTACAGGTAGGCGGAGCGATTGTCGGATCGGCGAAAGTTCTGTGTCTTTACCCAGCCACGATCCAGCAGGGCCTTCAGCGCGTAATGGGTCTTGCCAACGGAGAGCCCCAGCGCCCGCGCGATCTGACGCTGGCTCATCTCGGGGTCCGCCTCCAGCAGGCGAAGTACCTGGTACTGGGTATCGTCGTTGATCAACCTGCCGGCCCAAAGCCGCCCAGCGGCGACTGCGTTCACGCGTTGAGCGCACATTGGACCACGCACCATACCCCGCCGCAAGCCAACGCCCCGTAGGAGGCCAGCCCCCTGGCCGATGGGGCATCACCAGCACCCCATCGCGCAGGGGGCTCGGCTCCCACAGGTCTCGGAGCCACCGCAGATGTAGGAGGCCAGCCCTCTGGCCGATAGGGCTCTGGATACGCCCCAACGCCTTCGGGGCTGGGCTCCTACGCAGTTAGCCAGCCTCGGGTGCGCATATCGTTCAGGAATGCCTTAACGACGGCCGTCAACGTGGGCACGAATTCATGTCCGGCCTGCAGGGCATCGGCCAGGGTGGCCGAGTCCTCGATATATTCATGCACCATCTGGTTGCGCAGTTTTCGCATGGCCAACCAGTCGTCGCTCGAGGGAATGAGCCCCAGCTTCTCGGCTCGGTCGAGGTTGTCGATAGCGGCGCCCAGGTGTTCTCCCAGGGCTTCGAGGTAGAGCGGGAGCAGCTTATCCCCCAGCGTATCCTGCAGGCGACCAAATCGGCTCACGAAGGCTTCCACTCGTTCAGCCTCGTCTACGTTCTCGGCGAGATCGCGCGCACGCGCTGCGGTGAACGGCAGGTTGAATACGCGCTCGTCGGTGGTCAGAAGATGCTGTTGTTCACGTTGGACTACACGAGCGAGAAACCGCAGACGTTCTAATTGTTCAGGCCCGATCTTCATAGAAGTCGCCCTTCTTTTTCGGCGGTGTTATGAACCGGGCTCCGCGTGATGTTCGGGGCGGAGAGGACAACGTCCACTGCACGCCCCTGGAGACGGCGGCTGATCATGGCCGAGAGACGCGCTGAAAGAACCGCCGGGCGCTCGACGGGTTCCTCCAGCTCGACCAACACGTCGACATCGCCGCCTCGCCGCGTATCGTCCAGACGCGAGCCAAACAGCCGAACACGGGCACTGGCACCGCATTCGCTGCGAACCACCTCGCGGATCGCTTTTACGTGCTGGGAACTAAGACGCATATTGTCGATTATACGCCAGCCGTGAATTACCGGCCCAACGGAAGGTAAAAGCGGAGACCGATGTATGTGCCCTCGCATCGCGCAGAGGGCTGCGCTCCTACCGTTTCGGCCAGATGACGCCGTGCGGGAGTTTCCGGGTCACCGTGGAATGCGGTGCACGCGCAGGCCCGGTACCTTTTGAAAGTCGCCATCGCCCGTCACGAATGCGCCTTCCGGGTCGGCCGCGAGCAGAGACGCGGCCTGGATGGCGTCGGGTGTGCGCAGTCCATGGTGAGCACGCAGTTCCGTCGCTTTGTCCAGAACGGCCGTATCCAGCGCAACGACCGACAACCCCGGGTCACCGAAAAACACATCCAGGTGTTCAAGAACCCGGGTGTTCGATTCGCGTAGCGGGCGTACGCGGCATTCCAGACGACTCAAGGCGGACACCGCCAGCGCCGGAGGGCCGTCGCTCTGCTCCAGATTTCTGAGTACCTGTCGGACCGACTCTCGGGTACGGGTATCACCCTCCAGGAGGTAGATGATGGCACTGGCATCCAGAAACGCCAGCATCAATCGGACCAGCCTTCGCGTTCGGCTTGCAATTCACGGTCCAGGTCCGCCCGGCTTCGGGGTGCGGCGGGCGTTGCATCGTCTTCCAGCAATCGGTGCCACAACCGCCCCCTGGCCTCGGCGCCCTCGGCCAAACGCTGGTACGACTCCTCGCTCAGGATCACGTAACGTGGACGATTGCGCTGGATCACGTGGACCGGCCCCTTCTCCAACGCCCGATCCACCGCGCTAATGCCGCGCCGCTTGATCTCCTGCGCCGAAATCACGTTCTCCATACACCCTCCGGTACTGACTGGAGTACCGATTATAGCACCCCGTAGGAGGCCAGCCCCCTGGCCGATCGGGCCCGTCGAAAGCCCAGAAAACGTTGGTTAGCGGAGCAGAAACTCCTGCGGTGTCAGCGCGGGCACAGGCGAACCGGCGAAATCCTTCACGTTGCGCGTGATGATGGACGTGCAACCCGCGCGCTCGGCAGTGGCGGCCACCACGGCATCTTCGAAATCCGTCCAACCGAGTGACCGGGCTCGTTCGAGTTCTGCGCGTCCCACCGCGCATACGTGCAAATGCTGGAGCAGCCAGCTTAAGGCCCGATCAGCGGACGTGCGATCCGCATACCGTGCAACCAGGTAGTGCACCGTGGTCGCCGCGTGTGCGCTGATTGCACCCTCGTCTTCGCCCTGTAGCACTTGTTCCAGAACTGCCGCCGAAACACGATAGTGCGGCTCGCGCTTTTGCAGAACGTCCAGCAGGACGTTCAGATCGAGCATGATCACGATTGATGCTTGTCGCGCAGGTGGTCGTGATAGGCCTTCTCGGCATCCACATCAGGGGGGATCAGGCCGGTGATGGCTTCCAGCTCGGCACTTGGCGTATGACGCTCCAGAGCGCGAAGGCGACGCAGATGGCGATCAATCACCTCGGTCATACTCATACCGTGCGCCTTGGCATAGGCCTTCGCGAACTCCACATCCTGCTTGGGCAGGCGCACGGTCACCTTGGTGGTTTCGTGTTCCACGCGATCACCTCCCGGCGTGTATGGCAAGTTCAATGGAATTGTACGGCACGGGTTCATTTACATCCAGGACGAACTCGACCGCTTGCTCTTTCCCCAAAGAGCCCGGCTCTTCGCTTCGCCGCGAACGGGGGGCAAAGACGTGGTTAGGCGCCGCAACCCGCGCAGGAGGCCAGCCCCCTGGCCGATTGGGGCATCACCAACACCCCATCGCGCAGAGGGCTGCGCTCCTACAGAAGGAAATGCCCCAAGATCATGTAGGAGGCCAGCCCTCTGGCCGATGGGCGTTCTGCTCAACCCCCGATCAAAGCCAGATCGCATCCCAGTGCGGATAATCACCCAGCTTGCGCACCAGACCGGCACGCAGGGGATTGGCGGCGATGTAACGTGCCAGCGACGCCAGGTCTTCTTCGCGGCGTACCGCGTGATCGTGGAAGCCGGGCTGCCAGAGGGCCCGCCCGAGCCTGCGGGCGGTGACCGCCTTGACCGACCGCACGACGGTAGACAGGGACATACTGTTTCCAAGCGTCATCAGCCAGTGCAGATGATCCGGCATGACCACATAGGCCAGCGTGTCCGAATGCCCGAGCGATTGCGCGTGGCGCAGCGTGGCGACCAGCGCGCGAGCGGCGACAAAGTCGCGGAACACCGGTGTGCGATCCCGCGTGACAGTGGTGATGAGGTAGATACGCCCTGGCTCGGAATAGCGGCCACGGCGCAGGGCCTGAGCGTGAGGTTTGCCGTCCATGGCATCGCTCCCGTTGTGCTGGTTGTTTTGTTCCCCAAGGGGCGGCGGCGAGGCCTGGTAGTCTTCGGCTGGCGGTAAGCCAGATTGAAGCCGTTGGGGATTTGTCTGGCTTCCTATCGCGCAGGGGGCTGCGCTCCTACAGGATGCCCGGGACCCATCGTAGGAGGCCAGCCCTCTGGCCGATCGGATGTTGGACAGGCCCCAATCGGCCAGAGGGCTGGCCTCCTACAGGTGAGGTTGGCCCCTCTGGGTTACGGGAATCAAGCGGCTCTGGATCGCAGGAGCGGCCATGCACCCTGTTTGGATGCTTCCAGGATCACGACTTCGACGATCGTTCCGTCTTCTGCGTAGCTCACATGGGTATTCCAGTCCTGCGAGCATTCACGCGTGATCGGCTTGTCCGAGAGGTGGAGCACGAGAACGTCATCCGCTTCGTCATATGTGGTGCGCATCGTCACCCTCCCCAGTCAAAGTGGTGCATAACGGTTTTGACCACCAAATGCTTCTCAAGGATCACGGCTGCACAGATGAGATTATCGGACCGCCCCTCGAAGTGTTTCGCCACCCAAAGCCGTATCTCGTCCTTGTAACGCAAGTCGCCGCCTTCGAGCAATTCAATAAGGTCGACTTCGGAGATACCGCGCTGCTTCATTCGTTCTTGCGCGTGGCGAGTTACGGTCACCCGTCGTTCAAATCTCTGGGAATGCATTCCATTGCCTTCCGTCAAATCTTCCGTAGGAGGCCAGCCCCCTGGCCGATTGAGGCATAGCCAGCGCCGCATCGCGCAGGGGGCTGCGCTCCTGTAGGAGGCAGCCCTCTGGCCGATGGGGCCTGTCCAACATCCGATCGGCCAGGGGGCTGGCCTCCTACACGGGTTGCGGCCTAGCGATGGGTCAGTCGTTGTTGAAGAGGTCGCGGGTGTAGATCTTGTCGGCCTGGTCGCGGATGTCGTCGGTGATGCGGTTGGCGACGATTACGTCACTGATGCGCTTGAACTCTTCGAGGTCGCGGATGACGCGGGAGCGGTAGAACTCCTCGTCCGGGAGCTCCGGCTCGTAGACGACGACCTCGATGCCCTTGGCCTTGACGCGCTTCATCACGCCCTGGATGGCGGAGGCGCGGAAGTTGTCGGAGCCGCTCTTCATCACCAGGCGGTAGACACCGACGATCTTGGGGTTACGACGGATGATCGCGTCGGCCACGAAGTCCTTGCGGGTACGGTTGGCGTCCACAATGGCGGCGATGATGTTGTTGGGGACTTCGTCGTAGTTGGCCAAGAGCTGCTTGGTGTCCTTCGGCAGGCAGTAGCCGCCGTAGCCGAAGGACGGGTTGTTGTAGTGGCTGCCGATGCGCGGGTCCAGGCATACGCCGTCGATGATCTGGCGGGTATCCAGGCCATGGGTCTCGGCGTAGGTGTCCAGCTCGTTGAAATACGCCACCCGCATGGCCAGATAGGTGTTGGCGAACAGCTTGATCGCCTCGGCCTCGGTAGGGCTGGTAAACAGGATCGGGACATCCCTGGCCATGGCGCCCTCGGCCAGAAGTCTGGCGAAGGTCTCGGCACGCTCGGATTGCTCGCCCACGATGATGCGCGACGGGTGCAGGTTGTCGTACAACGCACGCCCCTCACGCAGGAACTCCGGCGAGAACAGAATGTTGTCGGTCTCCATCTGCGCCTTGATATCGCGCGTGTAACCGACCGGAACGGTGGACTTGATCACCATCACCGCTTGCGGATTGATCTCGGTTACGTCGCGGATGACCGACTCCACCGTGCTGGTGTTGAAATAGTTGGTCTGCGGGTCATAGTCCGTGGGTGTCGCGATCACCACGAAATCCGCACCTTCGTAGGCCTCCTGCTTGTCCAGCGTGGCCTTGAGGTTCAACTCGCGGTTCTCGAGGAAATCCTGAATCTCCGCGTCGATGATCGGGGACTGCCGACGGTTGATCTGCTCGACCTTTTCCGGCACCACGTCGAGCGCAACGACCTCGTGGTTCTGCGCAAGCAGGACGGCATTGGAAAGCCCGACATATCCGGTTCCGGCGACTGCGATTTTCATCCCTGGGCCCTCGGTTGTTCAGTGTTGATGTGTACCCCAACGCCCGCAGGCGCTTACTGGCAGGCGAAGCCCCTGCCCGCGCCAGCCTCTGGCAGGCGCTTTTCCGCCACCAAGGCGGCTCCTACAGGGGGTGTTATGACGTTGGGGCGAAGAATACACAAGCGCGGGTCCGCTCGTGAGGAACGGGTGCTCAGGATTCGCGGTGGCTCGCCTTATCGGCGAACCCCGCGCACATTTCCGCCAATTCACATCAGAATTGCACGCCTACTGCGGTTCGTGCCCTGCGGGAATGGGCTGGTACTCCACAACCACACGCTTGAGTACCTGGCAGGCGATTTCGGTATTCATGTCACGCTCGGCTTGATCAAGGGTGTCCAGCGCGTACCGGACTTCGCCGGAGTCCACACACGATTCGTGTGCCCGCATGATCTTGGGATGCGATGTGCCGACGACGTTGTCGCCAATGAGCAGTTCTTCGAAGAGCTTCTCGCCCGGACGCAAGCCGGTAAAGGCAACCTCGATCCCGTCCTCGGGTTCTCCATCTTCTTTCACCTGGCGGCCATGCAGGCGAATCATCCGGTGGGCCAGGTCGACAATCCGAATCGGCTCGCCCATGTCCAGCACGAATACCTCTCCCCCCTCGGCCATCGCCCCCGCCTGGATGACGAGTTCTGCAGCCTCCGGGATGGACATGAAATAGCGGGTGATCTCCGGATGCGTCACGGTGACGGGCCCGCCGTCGCGGATCTGCTGGTGGAACAGCGGGACCACGGAGCCGGACGAGCCCAGCACATTACCGAAGCGCACCATACTGAAGATGGTCGGCGGGTTCTGGCGCGCGCGGTCCTGCAGGAGCATCTCCGCCAGGCGTTTGGTGGCGCCCATGACATTGGTCGGGCGTACGGCCTTGTCCGTGCTGATCAGGATGAAGCGTTCGACACCGGCCTCCATCGCAGCGTCCGCGAGGATCGCGGTACCGAAGACGTTGTTGCGAACGCCCTCGATCAGGTTGGCCTCCACGATCGGGACGTGTTTGTACGCCGCCGCGTGGTAAAGCGTCTGTACGCCGTATTCCTTGAGCACACTCCTCACGCGGCGCGGGTTCGCAACTGAACCCAGCAGGGCCACCACGGGCACCTCCAGCCCCTTCTGGTCCGCCAGCACCTCCAGGTCGCGCTCGATGCGATACAGCGAGAACTCGTTGCGCTCGTAGAGCACGAGCAGGCGCGGCTTCAGGCGCAGAATCCGGCGACAAAGCTCCGCACCAATCGACCCGCCCGCACCGGTAACCATCACGACTCGGTCTTCAATGCTGCGCTTGAGAAGCTCGCGACCCGGGGAAACCGGATCGCGTCCGAGCAGGTCGGCGATATCGATGTCTTCCAGTTCGTCGAGCCGCGCCTGGCCGGATACGACCGCATCCATGGACGGTACGGTCTGAATATACAGCGGATAGCCTTCCAGCCGTTCCAGGATGGCGCGTCGATCCGCCCGACTGGCGGAGGGGATTGCCAACAGCAGTCGGCGCAGACCGTAGCGTTTGATCAGGCCTTTTAGCGCGGACGGATCGCGCACCCGAATGCCGTCGATGGAGCTGCCTTGAAGCGTCCGGTCGTCGTCGACGAATGCGACCACGCGAAAGCGCCCACCCGATTTCAAGCCCGACAGCAGCTGGACGCCCGCCTCGCCCGCACCATAGATCACGACGGGTTCAACACCCGGATCGGTGGCCAGCATCGAATGATAGAGCGCGCGTACGAGGAACCGGCTGCCGCCCACATAGATGAACGCGACGATCGCGAAATTGATCGGCACCGAGCGCGGGAAATTATCGACCTGTGCCAGCGCTACGGCTGCCCACAGCACCAGCGCCAAGAGCACGACGCCGGTACCGACCGCCCAGATCGCACGCGTCCCCATGAAACGCACAACCGCGCGATAAAGCCCAAGGCGGACAAAGACCGGGATCCCGACCAGCACGACCAGCGGGAACAGCCACCAGGTCTCCTGCATGATCTCGGGGACCGGCTCGGCCAGCCGAATCATGAAGCCCGACCACAGCGCCAACGGCAGCATCACCGCGTCCGCGGCAACCATCAGCCAACGCTTCTTGCCGCGCGACAGCCTCAGCAGACGTTCCAGCCCACGGTTCAGCATGGTGTGTTGTGCCCGTCCGGCATCCTGATCCTGGCCCAAAACCCTGTAGACAAAACCCTGCCCGACCACACTACATCAAGTGCCGGTCCCTGGCGCCCGCCGCACCCCATGGCGGCGGACGAAGCATAAGCAACCCCTGATGAAAATGCACTCCTGGTGATGGGCTGGGCTCGTGGAGCTGGGTGTTGCCATTGTTCGCGCTGGCAGGGGCTTCGCGGGCAAGCCCGCTCCCACACCCACTCAAGCCGCCCAGGATTGACCTGGCTGTGGGAGCGGGCTTGCCCGCGAAGCCCTTATCGAAACCCTACAACCAGATCGCATCCCACAGCGGATAGTGGCGCAGGTTGCTCACCAGCCCAGCCCGCAGAGGGTTGGCCACCACATACCGAGCCACGGCCTGGAGGTCCTCCTCCCGGCGCAAAGCACGGTCGTGAAAACCCGGCTGCCAAACCTTACACGGTCGGCCACGCAACTGCCCGATTCGCCGAGTCGTGGAACCCTTCACCTTCTGCACAACGCGGGAGAGGTCTCCAGCTTCCAATTGCATCAGCCAGTGCATGTGATCCGGCATAACCACGAAGCAAAGCGTATTCGCCTCGCCTTCCAGCTCACGTATCGCATGGACACAACAGCGCCCATGCTCAAACCGCGAAAACCAGGCCTGCCGGTCGGCGCAAACCGCCGTGACCAGGTAAACCCTCCCGTGCTCGCTGACGCGCCCGAACCGCAGCCGGTGGGATCGTGCCTTCCGTGGCATTCGAACCTCCCGTAATTGTTACCGCTATAACCTTTCCACTGCCCCACACTTGTGTGGGAGCGGGCTTGCCCGCGAAGCCCCTGCCCCGGGCCGGCTCTGGCAGGGGCTTCGCGGGCAAGCCCGCTCCCACAATGCACACTCACAAACCGTCTCGCCAAGATCGAGTCGATCACGAAGGGCCTCGAAAACGTCGCGCTAGGGAAACACTGATCAATGTACACGCTCGCGCTCGAGTCGCTTTTGCGTGAGAACAAGGCGTGGTGACTGCCGTGCAGTCATTCTGCACAAGGGAACCGCAACGCCGTTCCCGCGCAAAAGAGGCCGAGCCCCTCCGGGGTTGGCACCCCAGGTTCCCCGATCCTGCGTTGCGGCCCTTGCCGGTAGAACCACTACCGGCCGTGCACCGCGCCTAGTCTCGGAAAACCTGGGGTGCCAACGCGAGTGTGTACATTGATCAGTGTTTCCCTGGGTCGCGGCGAGGCGATAGCCATCGCGGCGCTGCTCGCGTGGATCCATCGCGCCATAGTGCTCAAGATCCGACAGGAACTGGCGCAGCATCGACAACTTGCGCTGCATCACCTCGGAAGTATCAGGCGACATCCGAATCCTCTGTTATGTGGCGCTGAAACAGGACGGAATCCGCGTGCAGGAAAAAAACGCGCGGTCCTGCTCCGCGTGGAATCGTCCCTCTCGCTCCTCGAACAGGCATTCACCATCGCGGAAAACCTCGAAGCGGGTGACCGGCGACGTACGGTCCGAAAGGAGCAGAAGATCGACCGGGACGGGTTCGAAGATTTCTTCCAGTTCCCGTTGCCACCGTCCCTGCGTCATCAGGTCCGGCATCGCCTGCGGTTCGACGGCCAGATCCACATCCCGCCCGTGCCCTTCCCGGGCTACGGACCCGAACAGGATCACCAGTCGCCAGCGGTGTCGGGCGGCGAGTTCATTGATGCGGCTGATCTGTTCCGGCTGAAGCATGCGAATCACGATCCGGATGGGCCAAGTCGTTTCGTCAGAGTAGCAAACGCGCGGTCGCTTATCCTCGGCGCTACCGGGATGAGCCTTGTGGGGGCAGTTTTGTCAGAGCAGCTCTGTGGGATCTAATCTGTGGGAGCGGGCTTGCCCGCGAAGCGCCTGCCCCGGGCGGATTCTGGCAGGGGCTTCGCGGGCAAACCCGCTCCCACAGACCCACCTCCCACAAAAACCAACCCTACAAACCCAGCCCCATCAGACCACTTCCTCCAACCCAATCCCACAGGAGGGCTGATCAGGAGAGGAGCTGGGCAAGGTCGTCGGGGTCGAGGATGGGGATGTCAAGGGATTCGGCTTTGGTGACCTTGGAGCCGGGGTCGGCGCCGGCGATGACGGCGGTGGTCTTTTTGGAGACGGAGCCGGTGACCTTGGCGCCGCGGGCCTCGAGGGCGGCCTTGGCTTCTTCGCGGGTCATGGTGTCGAAGCTGCCGGTGAGGACGTAGGTGTTGCCGGCCAACGGGGCCGCGTCGCTCGACTCTGATGCTTGTGGTCGGGGCGGATCGGGCCAGTGGACGCCGGCGTCGCGCAGGGCCTGGATCACGTCGCGGTTGTGGGGCTCGGCAAAGAAGTTGGCGATGTGTTCGGCGACAATGGGCCCGACGTCCGGGACCTCCTGCAGCGCCTCGGCGTCGGCCTGCATCAGCGCGTCCAGGTCGCCGTAGTACGTGGCCAGGTTGCGGGCGGTGACCTCGCCCACCTCGCGGATGCCGAGGGCGAAGATGAACCGCGCCAGCGTAGTCTCGCGCGCCTGTTCCAGGGCGTTGACGAGATTCTCGGCGAGCTTGGGGCCGACCCGCTCCAGGGCCTCCAGGCGCTCGGCGTCGAGCGCGAACAGATCGGCCGGGCTTTGTACGATGCCACCATCGGCGAGCTGTTCGATCAGCTTCTCGCCGAAGCCCTCGATGTCCATCGCCCGGCGCGAGACGAAGTGCTTCAGCGCCTCGCGGCGCTGCGCGGGGCAGACAAGCCCACCGGTGCAGCGCGCGACGGCCTCGCCCTCCGGGCGTTCGATGTGCGAGTCGCACTCCGGGCAGCGGGACGGCATCTCGATCGCGCGGGTGTCCTGCGGGCGCTCGCCGCCGGCGCGGCCGACCACCTCGGGGATTACGTCGCCCGCCCGGCGCACGATCACGCGATCGCCGATGCGGATGTCCTTGCGCGCGATCTCGTCCATGTTGTGCAGCGTGGCGTTGCTGACCGTGACCCCGCCGACCAGTACCGGCTCCAACCGCGCGACCGGGGTCAGCGCCCCGGTGCGGCCAACGCGGAAGTCGACGGCGCGCAGGGTCGTCGTCTGCTCCTCGGCCGGGAACTTGTGGGCGATGGCCCAGCGCGGCGCGCGCGAGACGAAGCCCAGGTGCTGCTGGTCCTCCAGCGAGTCGACCTTGTAGACGATGCCGTCGATCTCGTAGTCCAGCTCGCGACGACGCTCGGCCAGGCGCTCGTAGTAGGCGAGACAACCCTCCACCCCTTCCAGCACCGCCCGCTCGAGGCAGACCGGAAAGCCCAGCTGGTGCAGCCAGTCCAGCGTTCCGGACTGGGTGTCCGGCAGCGTACCACCCTCGACATGGCCGACGGAGTAGGCGAAAAAGCTCAAGGGGCGCCGCGCCGTCACCTTCGGGTCCAGCTGGCGCAGACTGCCGGCGGCGGCGTTGCGCGGGTTCATGAAGCCGCGCTGGCCATCGGCCTCCAGGCCCTGGTTCAGACGCTCGAAGTCCGAGCGGCGCATGAACACCTCGCCGCGCACCTCCAGCACGCCGGGCGCATCGTCGGTGTAGCGATCGCCCAGGTGCAGCGGGATCGGGCGCACGGTGCGGACATTGCCGGTCACGTCCTCACCGGTCTCGCCGTCGCCGCGCGTGGCGGCCTGCACCAGGCGGCCGTTCTCGTAGGTCAGGCTGATCGCCAGCCCGTCCAGCTTGGGCTCGGCCATGTAAGCGACCGCCTGCTCGACGCGGGCCGGCTCTCCAGTCTGTTTGGCCAGGCGCTCACGCACGCGGCGGTCGAAGTCGCGGATCTCGTCGGGTTCGAAGCCGTTGGCCAGGGACAGCATCGGCAGCCGATGCCGCACCGTGTCGAAACCGGCGGCGGGGGCACCGCCGACACGCTGGGTGGGCGAATCCGGGGAGACGAGTTCAGGGTGTTCGGCCTCGAGCTGTTCGAGTTCGCGCATCAGCGTGTCGAACTCGGCGTCGGAGACCTCCGGGTCGTCGAGGACGTAGTAGCGGTAGTTGTGGTGCTCGATCTGGCGCCGCAGCTGCTCGATCCGTGCGCCCGCTTCCCCCGCCGCGCCCTCGCGGGACGCGGAGAGCGAACTCACCGCGCCCTCCGCCGCCGCAGCAGATCCGGGCGGTGGCGCATCAGCCACTCGTTCAGATCCTCACGCATGTAGGCGAGCGTCTGGTTGGTGGCGGTGGACTGCTGGGCATCAAGGATGGAGCCGCCCAAATCCCGCGCCAGCCCGTGCGCATTCTCCAGCAGTGCCTCGAACGCGCGTTGCGGATCGGCGCTGTTGTGCACCTGCACGAACAACGTGATGCCGGGGGTCATCGTGTCCGCCAGATCCTGCTCGCGCAGCGTACCCGGCGGCACCATGTTCGCGGCGGAGAACAGCGCCTGGCGGCTGTCGATCTCGGCATCGTGGTAGTGGTAGATGTCCATCGCGCCCGGCTTGAGGCCCCCGCGCTGCAGGGCGGCCGCCAGGGCCACGCCGGTAAACGGCCGGTTGCGCGGGGCGACCACATGCAACAGCAGGATCTTCTCGTCGGTCCCGGCGCCACCACGCAGCGGGTTGCGCCCGACCACGCGCGGTTCGGACACATACTCGCCCAGGGTCTCCATGTCGGGCGCCGGTTCCTCGATCAGCTCGGGGTCGACCTCGTGATCCGGGTGCAGTTCCTCGCCCAGGGTCTCCTTGGCGCGCGGGCGACGCAGACGAGCGCCACGCAGCGCGGCGATCCCGGAGCGCATGCGGTCACTCAACTGGTCCATCACGCCCTTCGCGGTTTCCGCCGCACGGGACCTGGTCCGGCGACGCGGTGCATCCTCCGGATCCGGCTCGAACGCGCCATGGGGCGGCGGCGGAACCGGCTCTTCGTCGTTGTCCAGGACGCCGTAGATATCCTGTGCACGGTCGGCATGACGCTCGCCTCGAGTCAGGGCTTCGTCGTCCTCCCCCGAGGTCACGCCCAGATGCGGCTCCGCGCGCTCGCGCTGGGGAATGCGAACATCGTCGAAATCCTCATCGGGACCGGCCGTATCGGTATCCCGCGTGTACTCGCGGGAGGTCTCCAGTGGATCGGCCCAGCCCGCCTCGGCCCCCAGATCGTCGGATTCCCCCTCGTGTCCGCGTGGCCCGCGTGGTACGGGTTCGTCCTGCGCACGGATGTGAACCGCGTCGTCACTCCAGTCGGTGGTGTCGTCGTCCAGATCCGGCCCACGCTCGCGCGTACGCAGGCGGTGGGCCATCCAGATACCGGCGACCAGCACAATCCCCAGGATCACCAGACTGATGCGCATCCAATCCACTCAATACCTCGTCTTTCCGGTTGTACGACCGCGCCCCAACCCGTGGGATCGCAGGGATCAGGCCTCGGCCAGTTCGACGGCCTCGTCGATGTCCACGCTTACCAGGCGCGAGACGCCCGGTTCGTGCATGGTAACGCCGATCAGCTGTTCCGCCATCGCCATCGTGGCCTTGTTATGGGTGATAAAAATAAACTGGATCTGCTCGGACATGTCCTCCAGCAGCTCGCAGAAACGCCCGACGTTGGCCTCGTCGAGCGGCGCATCCACCTCGTCCAGCATGCAGAAGGGTGCCGGATTCAATTCAAAGATAGCGAACACTAGCGCCGATGCTGTGAGCGCCTTCTCGCCTCCAGACATTAGATGGATGGTGGAGAGCCGTTTGCCCGGCGGGCGCGCCATGATCGTCACGCCGGTATCCAGCAGGTCGTCGCCGGTCATCTCCAGGCGCGCCTCGCCGCCGCCGAACAGGCGCTGGAACTTCTGCCCCAGCCCGGCGTTCACCTGATCGAAGGTCTGCTTGAACAGCTGGCGCGTCTCGCGGTCGATGCGGTGCATCGCCGCCTCCAGCGTCTCCAGCGCCTCGATCAGATCGGCATGCTGCTCCTCGAGATAGCGTGAACGCTCCTCCAGGCTGCGCGCCTCGTCGATCGCCGCCAGGTTGATCGGACCCAGCCGCTCGATCTTGCGGTCGAGCTCCGCAATCGCCTGCTCCCAGGCCGGGACGGTCGCATCCTCCGCGAGCCCCTCGGCCAGCGGCCCGGCCTCGAAGCCCGACTCCTGGAACTGGCTCTTCAGCTGTTCGATCTGCACCGAGCGTTCGCGCTGATCCAGGCGCAGCTCCTCGCAGGTGGAACGCTGCACCTCGACGCGACTGTCCAGCTCGCTGGTCTGCGTGGCGAGCTCGCGCAGCCGCGCATCGCAGGCCTCGAGATCCGCGCGTGCGCGGGTCAGCCGGCCTTCTGCCTGCTGGCGCTGCTCCGCGGCAGCCTGCAGGTCTCCGCGCCACTGTTCCAGCGGCCCCTCGCGCCCGGCCAGGCCCTGCTGCAGCTTTTCCAGGCGCTCGCGATCCTCCGCGCGCTGGCGTTCCAGGCGCTCGCGTTCGCTTTGCTCGCGCTCCAGCCGGTGGCGCGCCTCCTGCTCCGCCATGCGTGAACGCCCGGCAACATCGCGCGCCTCGCGGACCGCATCGCGGGCTTGACTGTGGGCGTCACGCGCGGCCTCCAGGCGACTCTCCAGTGTGCCGCGGTCGGCCTCCAGTGTTTCCAGCGTGGCGAGGGCCTGGTTGCGTTCCTGCTGCGCGGTCTCGAACTGCTCCCGGGCGCGAGCCGTTTCTTCTTCCAGCTCGCCCGCCTCGCGGTCGATCCGCGCCTGCTGCTGCTCCAGCTGCCGGGCCTGATCGCGCAGGCGCTGGATGCGCCGGTCGCGTTCGTCGATCTCGCCCTGCTGTTCGCGCAGCTGGGCATCCAGCCCGTCGCGCTCGGCCTGCGCGGCATCGATGGCCTCGCCCCGTTCCGCCAGGGTCGCCTGGTGCTGGTCGATCTGCGCCTGCAGCTGCTGTTCCTGCTCGCGCAGCTCGCGCGCGAGCCGCACCCGCGCGACCGCGCCGGAGGCACCGCCTTCCAGCGTGCGATGCGCGACCCACCCCGGCCCCATCCAGGTGCCGTCGGGCGTAATCACGCTCTGGTCTGCTGCGAGGCTCGCGAGGCGGCGCCGGGCCTCGTCCAGATCCTGCGCGCAGTGAATGTGTGACAGCCACTGCGTCACGGCCGCGGAGCCGCGCACGCGGGCGGCGAGCGAGTCGTCCGAAGTCGCCGCGTCGGCATCCGGCTGCGTACTCACCAGGCGCAGCGCGGCATCCGGCCAGTCCTGCGTGGCCTCGGGCGCGTCCAGCACGGCGGCCTCCAGCCAGGCCCCCAGCACCAGCTCCACGGCCGTGTCCCAGCCGTCATCGACCTGCAGCTGCTGCACCAGGGGCCGCGAGAGGTCCAGCCCCTGTTCGCGTGCCCAGGCCTCGCGGCGCTCGCGCGTCTGCGCCGGGTCGTCCTCGCCGGCGAAGTGCTCCAGCCCCGCCAGACGCCCCGCGACCTCGCGCGCCTCGCGCTCGGCCTGGTGCAGGGCGTCGCGGGCCTCGCGGCGGGCCTCGGTGAGCTGGTTCAGTTGTTCCTGCTGCTGCTCGCGCTGCTGGCGCAGCTGCTCCAGGCGCTCGGCCAGGGCATCGCGTTCGCCCTGCAGCCGTTCGGCCTCCTCGCCCGGGTGGGTCTGCGGCAGGGCCGCGCGCTCGGCGTCGAGTCGTTCGCGGCGCTGCTCCAGGCGCGCGAGCTGGTGCTCGGCGTGATCCATGCGCGAACGCGCGAGCTGCGCATTCTGGCGCGGCTCGGCCAGGGCGCGTTCCCACTCGGACTGCGCCTCGCGCGCCGCCTGAAACTCGGTTTCCGCCTGTTCTGCCGCGGCCTCCAGGCGTTCGCGCTCGGCCTCCGCGGCGTTCGCCTCCTGCTGGCGCTGGTCGCGCTCGCGTTCGGCCTGGGTAAGGCGCTGCTCCAGCGCGGCGAAGGCCTCTCCGGCCGTCTGAAGGCGCTGCTCCAGCTGCTGCAGTTCGGCGCGCTCGCGGGCGAGTTCGTCCTCCGCATGGCGGATCGACTGCTCCAGGCGCGAGACCTCGGCGGCGCGATCGTAGTAGGCGGACTGCGCCTCGGTGGTGGCCGCCTCCAGGTCCACGCGCGTCTGACGCTGATGTTCGGTCTCGGTGCGTATCTTTTGCGCCTCGGCCTGGGTGCCGGCCAACTCGGTCTCGGCCGCCTGCAGTCGACGCCGGCTCGCCTCCAGTTCCTGTTCCTGCGCGCGCAGGCGCAGCAGGATCGCCTCGGCGCGTTTCTGCCGGCGCTCGGCGGCGAGGGTCTGGTACTTCTCGGCAGTCGCCGCCTGGCGATTGAGGCGCTCGGCCTGCTTGGCGACCTCGTCGCGCACGTCGTCCAGGCGCTCCAGGTTCTCGCGGGTGTGGCGCACGCGGTTCTCGGTTTCGCGCCGGCGCTCCTTGTACTTGGAGATGCCGGCGGCCTCCTCGAGATAGACGCGCAGTTCCTCGGGGCGGGCGTCGATCAGGCGCGCGATCATGCCCTGCTCGATGATCGCGTAGCTGCGCGGGCCGAGTCCGGTGCCCAGGAACAGGTCCACCACGTCGCGTTTGCGCGCGCGCTGGCCATTGAGGAAGTACTTGGACTGGCCATCGCGCGTCAGCGCACGGCGCACGGCGATCTCGCCATAGGCGCTGTACTCGCCGCCCAGGCGCCCGTCGGAGTTGTCGAAGATCAGCTCGATCGACGCCTGCCCGACCGGCTTGCGGCTGGAGGAGCCGTTGAAGATCACGTCCTCGCTGGAGTCGCCACGCAGGTGCTTGGCCGAGGACTCGCCCATCACCCAGCGCACGGCGTCGATGGTGTTCGACTTGCCACAGCCGTTCGGCCCGACGATGCCCACCCGGTTTCCGGGCAGCACCAGCGTCGTCGGGTCGACGAAGGACTTGAAGCCGGCCAGCTTGATTCGGGCGAGTCGCACGTTCGGCGTAATCCGCGGTCAGGACACTCGGGGGTAGAATGGTACACGCTTGTGCCGGTAACGTTCGCGTGCAAGCACGCTCCCACATGAATGGACCCGCAACGAGAAACCGACATGCCCAGCCAGCCGAGCAAGACCCTGGAGACCTTCGACAACCCGGCGCCGGAGAACGACTTCGCGATCTATATCCGCATCCCGGAGTTCACCTGCCTGTGCCCGGCCACCGGCCAGCCCGACTTCGCCGAGCTGCACCTGGAGTACGTGGCCGACCAGAAATGCGTGGAGCTGAAGTCGCTGAAGAACTACATGTGGTCGTTTCGCGACGAGGGGGCCTTTCACGAGGCGGTGACCAACCAGATCCTGGCGGATCTGGTCGCGGCGACGGAGCCGCGTTTCATGCGCCTGACCTCGTACTTCAACGTGCGTGGCGGCATCTACACCTCGGTGGTGGCCGAACACCGCCAGCCCGGCTGGACACCACCGGAGCGGGTCACGCTCCCGCCGCCGGGGCGCAGCCCGCTGCATTCGGGCCTGTAGCCGACTCCAATGCACGCGATCGGCCTTGACCTGGGCACCTCCGGCATCCGCCTGGCACTGGTGGATCCGGACGGCGAGCGGGTGTACTCGGCCGCGCGGGATCTGCCGGAGTCGGAGACGGACGGAGACGGCATCGCGGAACAGGATCCCGCCCAGTGGTGGACCCTGGTACGCGAACTGCTGCGTGAGGCCGCCGAGCACCTGAAGGGCGAACCCGTCGCGATCGCGGTGGACGGCACCTCCGCCACGCTGTTGTTCCTGGATGCCGATGGCCGGCCGGTACGGCCGGCCATGATGTACAACGACGCCCGCGCCACCGACATGACCGCGATCCTCGCCGGGGTCGCGCCCAGCGGGTCGGCGGTGCACAGCCCCAGCTCCTCTGCAGCAAAGCTGCTGTGGGTGCGCCGCCACGAGAGCCTCTCCGGGGTGCGTCGCGTGCTGCACCAGGCCGACTGGATCGCCGGGCGCCTGCGCGGGCGCTTTGACCTGATGGACGAGAACAACGCGCTGAAGCTTGGCTACGACGCCCTCTGGCAGGGCTGGCCGGACTGGCTGGAGGACATCCTGACAACGGATGCCAACCTGCTGCCGGAAGTTGTATCGCCGGGTACGAACCTGGGGCCGATCTCTCCGGAGATGGCACAGCACCTGGGCCTGAACCCCGCCTCGCGGGTGATCGCCGGGACCACCGACAGCATCGCCGGCTTTCTCGCCTCCGGTGTGGAGGACGACCGGACCGGCGTGACCAGTCTGGGCTCGACCATGGTGATCAAGCAGCTCTCGCCGGAGCCCGTCTATGCCCCCGAGCTGGGCATCTACAGCCATCACCTGTTCGGCCAGTGGCTGGTCGGCGGTGCCTCCAACAGCGGTGGGGCGGTACTGCGCCAGTACTTTGACGACGCCACGCTGGAACACCTGAGCACTCAGTTGGACCCGGACACGGATACCGGCCTTGACTACCTGCCCCTGCCTCGACGGGGCGAGCGCTTTCCGGTCAGTGATCCGGAACTGGAGCCGCGGCTGACCCCGCGCCCTGACGATGACGCACGCTTTCTTCAGGGGCTATTCGAGGGCATCGCCCGCATCGAGCGTGACGGCTACCAGCGCCTGACCGAGCTCGGGGCCCCGCGCGTGGAGCGCGTGATCACCCTGGGTGGTGGTGCCGCGAACCCCACCTGGACGCGCATCCGCAAGCGCATCCTGGGGATCCCGGTTATGACCGCGGACAACGACGATGCGGCACACGGCGCCGCGCGCCTGGCGCGCATCGGCATGGGCCTGGAGGCTTTCTCGCCTTCTCGCTGAGGGCCAACGGCAATCGGCCAGAGGGCTGGCCTCCTACGCAAGACACCCCCTGTAGGAGCGCAGCCCCCTGCGCGATACGATGCTGGACAGGCCCCATCGGCCAGAGGGCTGGCCTCCTACGCAAGACACCCCCTGCGCGATGCGATGCCGGACAAGCCCCATCGGCCAGAGGGCTGGCCTCCTGCGCAACCAGGGATATGCGCGTTTCTCTGGTTGCGTCACCGCCGGTGCCGGAGATCGGTGCTACATTCAGGCACAGGACCACAGCAACAAAAGGACGCACACATGCACTGGAGCCGAATTCTGGGAATCGCCCTGCTGGTGGGTGGCGTCATCCTGCTGGTGATGGGCTATAACGCCACCGAAGGCCTGGGCGAGGAGCTGCACGAGACCCTCACCGGCCGCTACACCGACGAGACCCGCATGTACTTCATTGGCGGCGGGATCATGGCCGTTGTCGGGCTGGTCCTGACGGTGTTCGGGGCCCGCCGCTGAGCGAGCGGGCAGCGCCCCTCTCGCCGCTTTACGCGTTTCTCGCCCCGTTCCGGGGCCTGACACGCGTGCACGAGCCCGCGCTGCGCGGGCTCGTGATCGTTCCGCTGATCATCAATATCCTGCTGGTGGTGGCCCTCGTCGCCGCGGCGGCCGTGGGTTTTGACGCCTTTCTGGCCGCCTGGCTGCCGCAGGCCTGGGACTGGCTGGCATGGCTGCTGTGGCCGCTGTTCGCGCTGTTCCTGCTGCTGGTAATCGGGATTTCCGCCGTGGCCCTGGCCGCGATCGTGGCCAGCCCCTTCTCCGGGCCGCTGGCCTACCGCACGGCCGAAGGGCTGGGCCACCCACCCCTGGCCGCGCCCCGCTCGCTGACCGCGGAGTTCCTGCACGCGCTGGCCACCGCTGCGCGCAAGCTCGGGTATTACGCCCTGCTGCTGATCCCGGTGCTGATCATCACCTTCGTTCCGGGGCTCAACCTGCTCGCACCCGCAGCCTGGTTCCTGTACGGCAGCTGGGTCCTGGCAGTGGAGTTCATGGAGGTCCCGCTGGCCAACGACGGCCTTGAATTCGCGGCGGTACGTCAGCGGCTACGGGGGCGCCGACTACAAACCCTTTCTTTTGGGGCCGGCACGACGTTGCTGGCCATGGTCCCGCTGGTGAATCTGTTGCTGGTACCGGCCGCAGTCATTGGCGCCACACATCTGCGCACCCGCCAGTTGACGGCCCCCTTGTGACGGGGCTGCGGGCGCCGCCTGCGCGAGATGATCGCGATTGACCCGCACCGTCCGACCTCGGACGCAACGCACTGCAGCAAGCGGCACGCGCACCCAGTCCGGGTGCGCCCTTCGCCGAGCCTCGTTATGCTGGCGCGGTCGCAACAGGCCATGGCGAGCCCCGACCGCATGGATGCCGCATACGCCCAACCCCTGAGCCTGGCCACGAGCCGCCCCGATGGCGCTGTGTGGCTCTCCCTTGCCGTGCTGGCTGCTCTGCTGCTGAGCGCGGGTAGCGTAGCGGCCGAGCCCCAGACCCTGCGCTTTCAGCCGCACTGGGTACCCCAGGCGCAGTTCGCCGGCTTTTACCTTGCCAAGGACAGGGGGTGGTATCAGGACGCCGGGCTGGAGCTCGAAATCCTCCCGCACGGCGCGGAACACCCCGCCCCCGCCACGCTGGCCAACGAAGACGCCGACGTGGCTCTGCTCTATCTCACGCAGGCGCTGGAACTGCGCGAACAGGGCGTGGACGTGGTCAACGTGGCACAACTGATCCAGGACTCTTCGCTGGTGCTGGTATCTCTGGCGGAGTCCGGGATCCTGGTACCGGAGGATCTGTACGGCGAGCGCGTCTCGCGCTGGGCCAGTTTCAGCCTGCAGCCGGAGGCCCTGTTCCGCACCTACGGGGTGCAGCCCGAGACGGTCGACCAGGGGGCGACGATGGCCGCATTGCGCACCGGCGCGGTCGCCGCCGCCACCGCCACTCGCTACAACGAGCTGGTCGAGCTGTATCTCGGCGGCCTGGATCCGGACGAGATCGAGGTGATGCCGCTGGAGGATCATGGCGTGGGCCTGGCCGAGGACGGCATCTATGTCCTGGAATCGACGCTGCGCGAACGCCCCGACGATATTCGCGCGTTCGTCGAGGTCTCGCTTCGGGGCTGGGAATACGCATTCGCCCATCCGGACGCCGCGATGGACGCGGTGATGGATCGCGTCATCCGTGCCGGCGAGCCGACCAACCGCGCCCACCAGCGCCTGATGCTGGAGGCACTGCGTCCGCTCTACCTGGAAGACGACGAGCTCCGTGGTCCGGAACTGGACCGGCAGGACTACCAGCTGGCCGTGAGTCTGATGCGCAACCTCGGGCATCTGGAATGGGAGCCGGTGCCGTACGAACAGTTTCACCGGGACCTCGCGCAATGAACGGCCGCAAGAGCCTTGCGGTCCGCCTGGCGCTGGTCACCCTGCTGACGACCGGCTCGATCTTTTTCATTTCCTCCGGCGCGCTGTATTTCATGGTGCGCGACATCATGCTGGAGCACGCCGAGGACCAGGCGCGCGAGCTGACCCATGCGACCGCCAACCGCATTCGCTCGTCGCTGAACGAGGTCGCCGGGTCGGCACAGGGCCTTGCCAGCGCCCTGAATTCGGGACAGATCCGGCCCGACGGCCTGTTCCCCGTGCTGGACGACGTGACCCTCCAGTCCGATGCGGTGCAGGGCACGGCGGTGACCTACGAGCCCTATGCCGCCGACCCCGACGAGCGCTACTTCGGCCCGTTCTCCTACGAGACGCCGGATGGCATCGAACGCATGAACCTGGGCGGCGACGACTTCGACTACTTCACGCGGGACTGGTACCAGATCCCGGCGCTCACGCGCAGTGGTTTCTGGACCGAGCCGTTCCCCTCCGCCGCCGATCCGGACCGTCTGATCACCACCTATTCGCGTCCCTTCTTCGACCCTGACGACGCGGAGGCGTTACGCGGGATCGTCACCATGGATATCGAACTGCCGGCCCTGACCGAGCGGGTCGACGAAGTGGAGATCTTCGACAGCGGCTTCGCGTTTCTGGTCAGCCCGCGCACGCGCTTTATCACCTACCCGCAGCGCGACTGGATCATGCGCGAGAGCCTGTTCAGCCTGGCCGAGACCCTGGACGAGCCGGAGCTGCGCGAACTCGGGCGGCACATTCAGCGCACCGACGAGGGCTTCTCGCGCGTGCCGGAGGTGCTGCTGGAGGAGCCCGCGCGGCTCTACCACGTACGCCTGCCCGAGGCGAACTGGGCAGTGGGCGTGATCATCCCGGAGCGCGAACTGTTCGGGGACATCCTGCGCGTGATGCACTGGGTGCTGATCATCGCCGCCCTCGGCTTCTTCATTCTGCTGGGCACCATCACCGGCATCTCGCGCGGGATCACCCGCCCGCTGAAGGGCCTGGCGAGCAGCGCCGGCGAAATCGCGCGCGGCAACCTGGACCGGCCCCTGCCGCCGATCCGCACCGGCGACGAGGTGGGGCAGCTCGCCCACTCGCTGGACGAGATGCGCCTGTCCCTGAAGGACTACATCAACGACCTGACCGCGACCACCGCCGCCAAGGAGCGCATGGAGAGCGAGCTGAAGATCGCCCGCAACATCCAGATGAGCTTCCTGCCCAAGCGGCTGGACCTCGCCGACCTGGACGTGGGTATCGACCTCGCGGCGCGCCTCATCCCGGCCAAGGAGGTCGGCGGCGATCTCTACGACTTCTTCCCCCTGCGCGAGCACAACGCCCTGTTCTTCGCGGTCGGCGATGTCTCCGACAAGGGCGTGCCGGCCGCGCTGTTCATGGCCGTGACCAAGACCCTGGTCAAGGGTATCGCCGAGCAGGACCCGCGCGACCCCGGCGAAATACTGGCCCGGGTCAACAACGAGCTGTGCCTGAACAACGACAACGGGATGTTCGTGACCTACCTGTGCGGGGTACTGGATCTGGGCAGTGGCGAGGTCCGTCTTGCCAATGCGGGCCACAACCCGCCGCTGATCCGCCGCGCCGATGGCACATACGACTGGCTGAAGCTGCCGCCGGGGCTGGTCCTGGGGGCGATGGAAGACATGGAGTATCCGGTGCAGACCGTCCAGCTGGGCCCGGGCGATGCCCTGCTGCTCTATACCGACGGGGTTACCGAGGCGGCGGACGGGGAACAACGCCTGTACGACGAGGATCGGCTGTTCGAGCTGTATGGGGAGATCGCCTCGAGACCGGCGCGAGGGCAGGTCGATGCGGTACTGGAGTCCGTCGAGCGTTTCGCGGATGGCGCCACGCAGGCGGATGACATTACCGTGCTGGCGTTGCGCTACTGCCCGCGGGATGAGGAGTGCGCTGAATGAGAGCGCGGGCAGGGGCTTCGCGGGCGAGCCCGCTCCCACAACCGCTCCGGGGGAGCCGGCGCTAGCGGATCATCGCGTCGAGGGGGTTGTCGCGGGGTAGCGCGCGCATGCGGCCCTCGCGCATCTCGTGGGCCACGCCCTGCAGGCTGTGGCGGCGGCTGGTCACGCCATCCAGTGACAGGAACAGGAAGCGGCGCGTGGCCTCGCCGCGCCAGACCAGCGCCATGCGCTGGGTCTCGCCGGACGCCTTGTCGATGAATTCGAACCAGTCCCCGACCTGGATGCGCGAGGCCTCGAACACATAGGGGTCGTCCTGGTCCGTCAGCAGGTCCGGGTCGTCGTCTTCAAAGCGGACGGAACGGCGCGCCCGGATGCGCTCCTGCGGGTCGAAGCGTGGCTCGTCTCCGGAGGCCCGGATCCGTTGCAGGTGGGCCTGCCCCAGGTGCTGCACCACGGCCTTCACACGCTCCTCGGACACACCGCCCTCGCGCGCGGTCGCCACGATGCGTTGCACCATCGGGTTGACCTCCTGCGGGGTCGCGCGCTTGCAGATCGCCTTGGCTACGTCCTTGACCGTCTGATCCAGCTGCTTGGCGGCATCACCATCGGCCGCCAGCAGGTCTTCCCAGGCCTCGGCAATCTCCTCGGCCGAGCGTTCCGGGAGCTCGGCACCCGTCTCCAGCACGCAGATCGTCAGGCTGCGCCGGGCGCGCGCCGCGCGTTCCTCCTGGCGCAGCGGATCGATATGGGGATCCTGCTGCTCCTGCCAGCGCGCGTCCTCTTCCTCGATCGCAAACAGCCAGTCGTCCAGCAGGGCCTGCGCGGCATCGCGGTCCATGCTGTCGGCCTCGTGGCGGAGGCGATTCACCGATTCCTGGATATGCCGCACATAGGCCTCGATGGCGTCGTTGCCCTCGGCCTGGTCGTCCGGACTGACCCGCACGCCAGTGTTGATCAGGCTGCCGATCCACAACCGCAGAGGGTGCGAGCGATCGCGGAAGAAGGAGAGATCACGGATCACCACCCGCGCCAGCGAGAACTGCATGTCCGCAATGGCCGCCCGCACGCGCGAGTTGAATCCGACCTGGCGGAAGATGTGGTCGAACATCCCCTGCAACAGGTCGAGGATGAACGGGGTCAGCGATTCGCGCGAGAAATCCGGGGATCCCGGCTCGGCGCGCTCGCCATCCGTGTGCGGAGCGGGGGCACCTGCCGCGCCACCCCCGTCCGGCGCGCCCGCCGCATGCGGCGCACTCCGGGGCATGCCCTGCGCCTGCACCAGGGCACGTGCCCACTGGGCCCAGGCAGCGGGATCCGCATCCGGCGTCGGCATTTCTCGGGCCCCGGCGGAGCCCGCCGTACCCAGCCCCAACGCCGCCGGATCACCGTCGGCAGTCGATTCGGGGGCTGACCGCGACGGGCTGGCGCCGGTGTAGTGGGCCCAGCTCGCGCGCTGCTGGGGCACGCTCTCCGATTCCTGGGCCTCCGGGCTACGGGGCGGTTCAGTCACCAGCCCGCACTCGTCGATCGTCTCGACCACGAAGGCCAGCATCGGGGCGCCGGTACGACCCATGCACTGCACGTAGGCCCGCATCAGGTCGAGGGTCATCGCCGTGCGGCCGAACTGGCGTTCGGCGGTCTCGATCAGCCGCTCGTACCAGTGCAGCGGGGACCAGGGTGCCCAGCCGGCATGCTCGAACCGGTGCCCCTCGCTGGCCGCCTGCTGGAACATGTAATAGGAGTAGCGGTTGTTCGCGCGGATCACGCCCTCGAGCTTGTGCCGCAGGGAGCGTCGGGTGGACTGGTAGTCGTCGAGGACCTGCAGGCCGGAATCGCCACCGGCATATTGGGTCCCCGAGAAGTCATAGTGGGGCGGATAGGTGGTGGTGCGGAGATCGTGCTCGAGCGCCTCTTCGAATTCGCGTCGCAGCACGTACTGGTAGGCGTGGAGCTGGTTGGCCCATTCGACCGCATCGCCGGCATGGTCGCCCCAGGCGCGCCCGGCACCCCATTCGGTCGCGACCCAATCAAGGCACTGATCCAGGTGATCGACCACACGCGGGGCTATGCCTGCGGCCAGCTCCGACCGCTGCGCCTCGGACAGCCCCGACAGGCCGCTCCAGATCGCCGTGTCGTCCTGGTAGTTTCCCTGATCCCTGGAGTCCGTTCCCGCCATGCGCCCCGCCTTCGCGACCGGCCGCAGCACGGCCGTTAGCCCAGTGTTAGCTCGGTAGTGTACAGGTCGTGAAGCGGTATAACAGCTACCAGATTCCGCTCTGCACCACCTGCGGGCAATCGCTGCAGGATGATGGTCAGTCGTCGAGCGGTTCGGAGCCGACCTGAACCATGCCCTCGTGCACGCGCGTGGGGAAGCGGGTCAGCGGGTCCTCCGCCGGTGGCTCCATCACCTCGCCGGTGCGCAGGCAGAACTGCGCCTCGTGCAGCGGGCAGGTGATGCAGTCGTCCTCCAGCTCGCCATCGGCGATCGGCACTTCCTCGTGCGTGCAGAGGTTCTCGACCGCGAAAAACTCACCATCCAGGTTGAAGACCGCGACCTCGGTCCCGGCCGTCTCGACCAGGCGGTGGTCGCCATCCTCGATGCTGTCGGCGGGTGCCACGTCGATCCAGTCGCTCATCGCTCCTCCGAAGGCTTGCGAATCGGGGTTGTCATTCCGTACCAGTGTTGCCCTGATCAGGGGTTGGCATTCAGCGCCGCCGTTGCGGCGGGATCGATCTCGATCAGGCGCCCTTCTTCCGGGTGATAGCTGAAACGCCCCACCACACGGATGTGCTCGCCGAGCTGGTCGGACACCTCTTCGTGCGGCTCGACCGCCACGCGATTCACATCCTCGTCCTCCAGCCAGTAGTGGAGTCGGTCAGGGTCCTCGTCGAAGCGCTTGACGACCCCCTCGGTCTGCACAATCTCGCCGTCAAAGTCCGCGGCCGCGCCCGCCAGCTGCGCCAGCGTCACCTCGGAGACGCGCTCGCCACCACCGCAGGCGGCGAGGCCCAACACCAGGAACGGGATCACGATCAACGGGCGCAGCAAATGAGTCATGTAAATCTCCGGAAAGAGGCAACGTTGTAGTACGCTCACGAGGGTACCGAAACATGCCTTCCACGTCTCGATTCACCCCATCCGAGCCGGTAATGCAATGGCCAAGACCTTCCCTGCCCTGGACGAACGACTCACCGCCTTCATCCTCGAACAGCCGATTTATTTCGTGGGATCCGCCCCGCTCGCGGCCGATGGTCACGTGAACCTGTCTCCCAAGGGACTGGACACCCTGCGCGTTCTCGGCCCCCATCGAGTGGCCTACCTCGACCTGACCGGCTCCGGCAACGAGACCTCCGCCCATCTGGCCGAGAACGGCCGTATTACTCTGATGTTCTGTGCCTTTTCCGGAAGGCCGAAGATTCTCCGACTGTACGGCCGCGGGCGCACCCTGCTCCCGGGCGATGGGGACTGGGAATCCCTGTACAGCGCTTTCCCTGAACATGCCGGAACGCGGCAGATGATCGACGTGGAGATCCACCGCATTCAGACCTCCTGTGGCTTCGGCGTACCCGAGGGCGAACTCCAGCCACGCCCGACCCTGACCGAGTGGAGCGAGCGCAAGGGCCCCGAGGGCCTGGAACGCTACTGGGCGGAAAAGAACGCGGTCAGTCTCGATGGATTGACCACACCACTGGGCAAACGCTGAGAGATCACACCTAGCGCGTTTTCGCCTGGCGCGTCAGCAGGCGGTCGAGCTGATTGGCAAAGGCCTGGCGGTCAGCCTGGCTGAAGGCGGCAGGGCCGCCCGTATCCACGCCGCTGGAGCGCAGCGTGTCCATGAAGTCGCGCATGCTGAGGCGCTCGCGGATCGTCCCCTCGGTGTACAGTTCGCCGCGCGGATTCAGGGCCTGGGCGCCCTTGGCGATCGCCTCGGCCGCCAGCGGGATATCGGCGGTAATTACCAGGTCCCCCGGCTCCAGCCGCCGCACGATCTCGTTGTCCGCCACGTCGAAGCCGGCACCGACCTGAATGGCGTCGATCCATTTCGAGGGCGGTGTCCGCAGCGGTTGATTGGCCACCAGGGTCAGCGGCACCCGGGTACGGTTGGCCGCCCGGAAAAGGATCTCCTTGATCACCGCGGGACAGGCGTCCGCGTCTACCCAGATCTTCATGCTCACCGATCGCCCGTTTGAGAAAAGTGCCGCAGCATAGCCGGTTCGGCGAACCGCGACACGGTGCACTGCTTTTCGATTGGCCGTCCCCCGGCCACCTGCCATGGTGATACGCTCAATGGACACGGCACGCGCGCCGACAAGGAGCCCCCATGGGTATCGAAGTCACCGGAATTCTCGGCCTGATCTGGCTGTTCATCGTGATCTGGGCCATTGTCCGCACCGCCCAGAGTCCAGCGGGGCCGGTGGTCAAGCTACTGTGGATTCTGATCCTGCTGTTCCTGCCGGTAGCGGGGCTGATCGCCTGGCTGCTCCTCGGACCCAGGTAGTCCGGACGGGTCGGTGGAATCCTCTCCGTTTCCGCGGCGTTCCAACTGCTCGATCAGCAGCTGGCCCTGGTCACGGGAATCGCGCAGCCACTCCATCAGGTCCTGCTGAGACCCGAACAGGGCCACGTCCAGCCGGTGCACCGCATCGGGTTTCGGCATGGGCGTTTTCCGGTCACTGGCCAAGGGGCCATAGCGGCCGAAATCGGGCGTGACCACATTATCGGAAGCGGCCCCCGGTTCCGTGGCTTGTTCTTCGACCTGCGGCTGCTCCAGAAGCGCGCGGATACGCGCGAGCACCCCTTCGCAGGTGCCCGGATGCTCGATCATCCATTCGATCAGGCTCTCGGGGTCCACCGCAGGAATACCAAAGCGATCGCGATAGTCGGCCTCGAGTGTCTGAATCCAGTCGGCCAGTGCGCAGGGTTCGTCAACCTCGTGCGCCAACGCCCGAAAGGCCTGACGCAGGGTCTCGAAACGGTCTTTCGTGTCATCGCCGGGCTCGGACATCGGCGCGACCGAAGGCGAGGCGGGCCCCTGCTCGGCAGGCGGCCGCTCGGGGAATGTCACCTCCGACCCCGAACCACTGTCCGCCTCCTCATGCGGATCGGGGGCCCGCAGTAACTGCCGGAACCAGAACCGGCTGAACGAGTGGCTGTTCGAGGAATCCCAGGAGAGATCGTTCAGGGCCTGCGCAAGGCGCTGAAACGGGCGTACCGATGGATCATGCTCCGAGAACATCGCGACGGGGTGCTGCAAGGTCACCGCCGCCCGCAGGCTCTCGTCACGCTGGATGAATCCGAGAAACCCCACCGAGATGCCCAGGTATTTCTCCACCGCGCCGCCAAAGCGCTGAAACACGGCACGTGCCTCGCTGATATCCGCCACCATGTTTACGACCACCTGGCAATTCAGCGGATGCCGGCGCAGCGCGACCTTCAACAAGGAGAAGGCGTCGGTCAGCGAGGTCGGTTCCGGCGTAATGACCAGCAGGACCTGGTGCCCAGCGGCGACGAAATCCAGCGTGGTATCACCAATCCCCGCTGCCGTATCCAGGATCAGGTCATCGAACTGCGGCTCGATTCGCGCCAGCTCGGTCACCAGGCGCCGCTGGCGCGCCGGCGACAACTCCACGCAATCGCGAATACCCGACGCCCCCGGGATGACCTTCATCCCGTACGGCCCGTCGAGCAGCACATCCTCGATCGGACATTCACCGGCCAGCACCTCGGGCAATCCCTGTTCAGGGTGCAGCCCCAGCAGGATATTGACGTTCGCCAGCCCTGTGTCCGCGTCCAGGACACAGACCCTGCGCCCCGCCCGGGCCAGCGTGATCCCCAGATTGACCGCAATGCTGGACTTGCCCACCCCACCCTTGCCACTGGTGACCGCCAGCACGCGGGGTAGGGGTGTCTGGGTGGGGTTACTGCCGGACCCCGGGTGATTCGCGGACATCAAAGCTCCCTGCCTCGACGGCGGCTTCACGGACGCCTAACACCCGGTCTACCGAAATCACTGGCACAAGGCAAGCCCCAGCAGTATAGTCGGGAATAACGGACGAACGCCGCGAACCAGCCACGGATCGGGGCAAGGCAAAGGGCACCGACCAGGTCCCCGGGGAGGAGCATGGCCACGGCGCATACGGCAAGGACGACGGAAACAGTCCCCAGCCTGCCTCAGGCCCTGGTTTCCGTTCTCGACGCCAGCCATTCAGCAGAGGCCGATTTCGAAGCCCTGAGCCGCGCCATCCTGCGTGACACCGGCATGACCAGCCGCCTCCTCGCGGCCGCCAACTCCCCCTTCTATTACCGCGGTTCCCCATGTCGCACCATCGACCGTGCACTGTTCAGCCTCGGGCTGGATACCGTGCGCAGCCTGGCGCTGACGGCTGCCATCCAGCAGCTTTTTGGCAACTACCGACCCCGGCATGCCGGCGCATTGCGCATCATCTGGCGCCGCGCCCTGACCACCGCCATGCTCGGCCAGGTCCTCGCCTCGCTAACGCGTTACGCGCGACCCGAGGATGCCTACCTGGCGGGCCTGCTGGTCGATCTGGGCAAGCTGATGCGACTGGCGACCGACGAAGCACGCTACTGGCCGCTGCTCGCGGGCAGTGCCGATGACCGCGAGCTGGTGGCCCGCGAACGCGCAACCTATGGCAAGCACCATGCCGAACTGGCCACTGAACATCTGACTCAGTGGGGTCTGAATGGCTTTGTTTCCGACGCCGTGCGCTTCCACCTGGAACCCACCGAGCAGGTCCGCGACGCACACCATCTGGTCAAGATCGTTCACCTCGCCCATCGCCTCGGCCGCGAGGCACCCGACACCATCGGCGACCAGGCCCTGGCCGCCGCCCATGATCTGTTCGGCCTGAACGAAGGCTTGACCCGAGAGCTGCGCACCCGGATCGAAGACGATGTCACCCGCGTCGCAGGCTCCCTGGGCATCGAACTGGACACGGGGTCCACCCCGACACAAGACCCGGAGGCCGATCCCGATCAAGCCGCACGCGAGGCACTGGGGATGCGCGTGCGCGATCTGACCGAACTGGAACGGCTGACTGGAGAATTGCAGCGCTCCGAGGGGCCGCGCGAGCGCAGCCGGGCCGCCCAGCGGACCCTGTTTCTGACGCTGGGGATCGAACACAGCCTGATGTTCCTTGCGGATGCGGAAGGCACGTCGGTCTCCGCCTGGCTCGGCGAGGAAGACGACCCCGACTTCACACTGCCCTTGCTGCCTGGCCGGAGCCTGGTGACCGACACGTTGCTGGAACGCGAGATTCGTCGCCATGAACTGACGAGCGAGACCTCCGTGCCGGTCATCGATCAGCAATTGTTTCGGCTGTGCGACGCCGAAGTGATCTGGGCCTTTCCCCTTGTGCCGGAAGCCGGAATCCCACCCGCGGGCGTACTGGTCCTCGGGCTGGACCGGGAGCGGGCGCAGACCCTGGAAGCCCGCTCGGAGTTCATCCAGGCGCTGGCACGCGAGATTGCGCGCTCGCTGGTGTCCGACACAGCGCACAGCGTGCCACCCGAAGGAACACGCACCGACGACCTGACACAGGAACGAATCCGCGAGACCCTGCACGAGGCGGGCAATCCGCTCAGTATCATTCAGAACTATCTGGGCGTGCTGAATGCAAAGCTTGGAGAACAGCACGAGGCGAACCACGAACTGACCCTGATCAAGGAAGAGATTGATCGCGTCGGACGCATACTGCTGCGACTGCAAGACCCCGAGCAGGAGATCACAGGCCCCGTGGTCACGCTGAATCGCCTGGTCCAGGATGTGACCGATATCGTGGATCGTTCGCTGTGCCGCACGCGCGGCATCCAGCTGGAGCTCGATCTGGCACCCGGCGATCCCCCCCTGTCCGTTCCTGGCGATCATGTACGCCAGATACTGACAAACCTCCTCAAGAACGCCGCCGAGGCCCTGCCCCCCGGGGGCTGCATTCGCCTGCAGACGCAGGGCCCCGAAGTAGTCGATGGGAAACAAACGGTAACTCTGGTCGTCGCGGATGACGGCCCGGGGCTCCCCGCCGAGATTCGCGCGGCCCACTACCGTCCGGTCGAGTCGAAGAAGGGCGAGGGTCATGCCGGGCTGGGCCTGAGCATTGTCCGCCGCCTGGCGGACGAGATCGGAGCCCAGATCCATTGCGACAGCGACCGCGACGGAACGCGGTTCGAGATTCGCCTCCCGCATCGCGAGGCCGAAATCGGGAAAATCCGGACGAGGCAGGGATAGCCCAGAGACCGTGATGCGAGACAACGGCGGGAGCCCGCATATGACTGAGTCCGGCCAAGCAGACACACCGCGCATCCTTGTCGTCGACGACGACCCCCGCCTTCTGGAAAGTGTGCGCAATCTACTGGAGCTTCAGTCCTTTACAGTAGAAACCGCGCCGGGGGGCGGGAGCGCCATCGAGATTCTCCGGCGTGCGCCCCCCGATCTGCTGTTACTCGACTTGTCCATGCCGGACCTGGACGGGCGGGACGTCCTGCGCTTCATGCAGGCCACCGAGCTGAATGTTCCCGTCGTGGTCATCAGCGGCAACACCTCGGTGGACGATGTCGCCGGGGCCCTGCGCGACGGGGCCTCCGACTACCTGAAAAAGCCCTACCAGCCCGACGAGCTGCTCGCGACCGTCCGCAACGCCCTGCACAAGAAAGAGCTCGAAGACGCCAACCGCAACATGCGGGCACGTCTGGAGCGTTCCGAGCGCCTGCACCGGCTGATCGTCAACAACTCGCCGGACATCGTGTTCATCCTGGACCGCAAGGGACGCTTTCGCTTCGTGAACTCGCGCGTGCACGAACTGCTCGGCTACTCCCGCCAGGATCTCTTGGATACCCGGGTCCTCGACGTGGTCGAGGCGGACGACCAAGAGAAGGCGGAGTATTTCTTCGAACAGGCCGGGCGCAGCCATGCCCATATCCGCTCTGTCGAGCTGGCGCTGAAGCCGCGGGAGATGGCCCGAACCCGTCGCTATTTCGAAGTTGCGGTGTGGCCGACGGCCGCCAGCGACGACAGCGGCGAGGCGCTCATCTACGGGACCGCGCGCGACATCACCGACCGCAAGGAGTCCGAGGCCTTTATCAACTTTCAGGCCTACCACGATCTGCTCACCCGCCTGCCCAATCGGGCCCTGTTCCGCGACCGGGTCGATGTCGCCATCGCCCATGCGCAACGCCACGGGCACGCGCTGGCGGTGATGTTTATCGACCTCAACCGCTTCAAGGTGATCAATGATTCCCTGGGGCATACCATCGGCGACCGCCTGCTGCAGGCCGTCGCCCAGCGCCTCCTCGGCTGTATCCGCAAGGGAGACACGCTCTCGCGTTTTGGTGGAGACGAATTCACCCTGCTCCTGCCGGACATCAGCGACCAGCACGCCGCCGTACAGGTAGCCGAAAAGATCCTGGAGAGCCTGAACACGCCGTTTCACCTGGGCGGGGACCACGAGCTGTACGTCGGCGCGAGCATCGGCATCGCCATCTACCCCGAGGCGGGCGACACGCTCGAGGCCCTGATCCGCCACGCCGACATCGCGATGTACCGGGAAAAGAACACCGGGAAAAACGGCATCCGGGTCTTCGCCCCCGAGATGCACGGCAACACGCCCCACCGCCTGCAACTGGAACAGGACCTGCGCAGGGCACTGGAGCGCGAAGAGTTTCATGTCCTCTACCAGCCGCAGGTCGACGGGGAAACGGGACAGCTCCTGGGGGTCGAGGCATTGATTCGCTGGGATCACCCCGATCGCGGCGTGCTTGGCCCAGCCGAATTCATCCCGGTCGCCGAGGACACGCGCCTGATCGTCGACCTGGATCGCGCGACCCTGCGCAGTGCCCTCAGCGACATCCGAGCGGCCCATCAATGCTCACCGGACCTGCGGCTCGCGGTAAACCTGTCACCGGTGCTGATCGAACGCGATGACTTTGTCGATGGTGTCCTCGGGCTGCTCCTGGAAACCGGTTTCCCCGCCGAGTTACTGGAGATCGAGATCACCGAAAGCCTGTTGATAAGCGACGCCCACGACACCGTCGCCAAACTCAATCGACTGTCCGATGCCGGGGTACAGATTGCAGTGGACGATTTCGGTACTGGCTATTCGTCATTGAGCTATCTGCAGAAGCTGCCGGTCCACACCCTGAAAATCGATCGCAGCTTTACCCACACCCTCTGTACCGAGGGCGAGGCCTGCATCGTCAACGCGATTATCTCGATGGCACGCGGCCTGAAAATGAACATTGTCGCGGAGGGCGTCGAGACGCCGCCTCAGCAGGACTATCTGCGCCGCCTCGGCTGTCCGATGATGCAAGGCTTCCTGTTCGGGCACCCCGCGCCCCTCGCGGAGCTGCTCCAGCAGGAATCGGCTTTCGGACGTCAGGTCGCCCGTTCCTGACCGGGGCTCGCCTTGCCCCATCACCATCGCTACGCGCCAATATCTTCCAGGGCGTTATCCGCTGGCGCCGGACGGCCCAGCAGATAACCCTGCCCAAACCGACACCCTTCGTTCAGCAGGAACGCCCGCTGACCGGGCTCCTCCACACCCTCTGCGATCAGATCCAGTCCCAATGCGTCGGCCAGGGCAATGATGGCGCGGATAATCGATTCGTTGTTGCGAGAGTGCCCGATATCCCGGACCAGAGACTGGTCGATCTTCAGCCGCCGCAACGGCAAGCGGCGCAGGTGCGCCAGGTTGGAATAGCCGGCCCCGAAGTCATCCATGGCGAGCGTCACACCCAGAGTCTCCAGGCGATGCAGCACGGCCAGCGCCCGTTCTGGCTGCTCCATCATCATGGTCTCGGTCAGTTCCAGCTCCAGCCGCTCGGGCGCCAGGCCGTGGTGCTCCAGGATGCCCGCAATCGTCGCCACGAGTGTCTCGTCATGCAGCTCCCGGGCGGAGAGGTTCACCGCCACCGTGGGGACATCCCGGCCTTCCTGGTCCCAGCGCGCCAGCTGGGCACAGGCCGCGTCCAACACCCAGCGGTCGATGGCCTGGATCATCCCCGTCTCCTCCGCCAGCGGCACGAACTCCGCAGGAGACACCATCCCCCGCTGCGGGTGACGCCAGCGTACCAGGGCCTCCACGCCGACCAGCCGCTCCGATTCCATCTCCAGTTGTGGCTGAAAATAGAGCAGCAGTTCGTCATTGGCGATCGCGCTGCGCAAGTCGTTTTCCAGGAACAAACGCTGTTCCGTCTGCGCCCCCATGCCGGGCTCGTAGACATGCCAGGTATCTCCGCCGACGCCACGCGAGGCGGCCATGGCCAGTTCCGCCGCGGCCAGCAATTCGTCACGCGTGGTGCCGTGTTCCGGGAACGTCGCGAGCCCGACGCTCGCCGTGGTCACCAGCGCACGACCGCCGACCGCACAGGGCTCGCGCAAGGCTTCCAGCAACCGCTCAACAAAGGCCTCGGCGCCCCTGTCCAGCGGCGGCTTTTCAACAATCAGGCAGAACTCGTCCGCGCCCACGCGCGACACCGTATCCTGCGGCCCCAGCAAGCGCCCCAAGCGGTCGGCGATACCTTCCAGCACCCGGTCGCCCGCCGACGTCCCCAGGGTCTCGTTCACATTGCGAAAGCGATCCAGGTCGACCAGCACGACCCAGCGCGCCTGACCATCGGCCAGCGCGCGCTCGAGCGTGTGGCCCAGGCGGTCATGCAGCAGCACCCGGTTCGGCAGCCCCGTACGCGCGTCATAGTGCGCCATCTGCCGCAGCGCTTCTTTCTGCTCCATGCTCGCGGTCATATCCGTCCAGCTGCCAACCACCTCGGGCCCGCGCTGCCCCTGGTTGTTACCGGATACGACCCGCATCTCGTCACGGATATGACGCAGCCTGCCCCAGCCGTCGAACAAGCGCAGCTCGCGCACCATGTGCCGTTCCTCGAGCAGCCGCCGATTCTCGCGCAGGGCTGTGGGCCGGTCCTCCGGATGGATTTGCTGTTCCCACCAGCCGGGCCGCAGCGCGGTTTCGGCATCAAAGCCGAACAGCCGCTCGAGGTTGCCGCTGACCCAAAGGGGCGTGAAATCCAGCGCATTGAGTTGGTAGAGGACGACCGGCCCGCTGTCCAGCAAGTGCTCGAGACGCTGATTTGCCTCCCGCAGGGCCTGCGTGCGCACTCGCACCGTACGCCGCAACCATACGGTCATCAGGGCCAGGGCAAGCGCAACCCCGCCCGCAGCCGCCAGTCCCGCCCAGCCCCACGTCGGGATCGGACCCTCCCCGGACGGCGGTTCCAGGGCCTGTGACATGGCTCGCTCGTAGGGCGACCCGGCCTCGCCCTTCCAGAGTTCGAGGTAGGCGTCGATCACCGCCAGTCGATCCTCCTGTCTGCCGGGCGCGGCGGCATAGTAAAGCCCGACCTGATCGAACGTGATGGGCGTTTCTACCAGCCCGTGCTGGCGCGCGTGACGGCGCGCGTAAAAGTTGTTGGTGATCGCCACGTCGGCCTCGCCCGCCGCGACGGAGGCGAGCACGGATTCCATGTCGGGACGCGGCACGAGGGTCCAGTCCAGGCCCTCGTCCCTTGCGTACTCCTGCAGGTAGTCACTCTGAACCGAGCCCTCGAGTACCGCGAGGCGGTGGCCATCCAGCGCTTCGATGCGGTCCAGGCCCGCGCCGACCGGCGCCAGCACCTGGCTCCAGGCGTGGGCCACCGGAGTCGAGTGATGCGCAAGGCTCTCGCGCCGCTCCGGCGTCAGCGCCACATCCGGCATCAGATCGATCTCGCCGGCCTCCAGGGCCTCCAGGCAGGCCGACCACTCGCACGCGACATACTCGAGCCGCCAGTGCTCGCGCCGTGCGATCGCCTCCAGCAGATCCACGAACACCCCTCCGGCGGCACCATCGTCGCCCGTACCCACCTTTGGCACGTTTTCGTAGAGCCCTACGCGCACGGTCGTGTCCGCGCCCGCCCCTGCCGTCAGACACAGCGTGACCGCCAGCAGGACGATCATGGCTCGTCCCCGCCATGATGCCCACATGCACCTGGTGATGGTATTCAAGTAAGGCAATGCACACCCCTGTGCGTTCGCTCCCGCATAGTGCCATTAACGGCACCAACGGGAACCTCCTGTAGTCGGCCCGATTAATCCGGTCGTGTCACTCGCGCCGCCACGATTGCACGCGTGCGCTCCATGATCCAGTGTCCGGGGGCCTCCATGGCCTGCTCCAGCGTGATCGTTCCATCGCAAAGGGCGCGCGCATCGGCAAGGCCCATCGCATCGAGATCCTCCGCCGTCGCATCGATGGATCCAGCGACGACGGCCACCGGCACAGAGCAGCGCCGCGCCCGCCGGATCACCTCGGCCACCACCTTGCCATGCGCGGTCTGTCCGTCGAGCTGCCCCTCGCCCGTCACCACCAGATCGCTCCCGGCGATCGCCGCCTCGAGCTCGATCAGATCGGCCAGATATCCCGCCCCCATGCGCGACTGCCCGCGCAGGACACAGGCCAGCGCGAAACCAAGGCCCCCCGCTGCCCCCGCGCCCGGCATGCTGCCCGGACAGCGAAGCTCCCCCGCCGCGTCCACAGCCCGTGCCAGCCGCTCCATGCAGGCATCCATGCGCGGGATCTCGGACGCGGCCAGGCCCTTTTGCGGGCCGAATACCGCCGCTGCACCACGAGCACCCGTCAGGGGGTTGTCGACATCGTTCAGGACGGTGATCCGCAGCTCCTCCAGGCGGGGTTCAAGACCCGAAAAGTCGGCGCTCGCCAGATGCTCCAGCCGCTCCGGGACCGGCTCCAGCTCCCGGCCCTCTCGATCCCGGAAACGCACGCCCAGCGAATGCAGCATGCCGGCGCCACCATCCACAGTACCACTCCCCCCGAGACCAATCAGCACGTGCCGACCCCCCGCATCCAGCACTGCCAGAATCAGGTCGCCAACCCCTCTGGTATCGAGCTTCCACGGGTCACGCTCGGCCTCGGGGACCAGATCCAGCCCGCAGGCCGAAGCGACGTCAATCACCGCCCGCCGGCTCACCTCGTCGTAACCCCAGCCGGCCGAGACATACCGACCGCAAGGGTCGCGGACATCGGACAGGTGCCAGGTCCATCCCAGGGTGTGGCTGACCAGTTCGGCCGTGCCTTCCCCGCCATCGGCCATCGGCAGGGCCTGGATGCGGGTCGATGGACTGGCAACACGCACACCGCGCGCCATCGCCTCGGCCACACCGGCCGCGTCCAGACTGCCCTTGAAGCTGTCCGGACACAGCACAACCCGCCTTGGCTCAGACAAAGACCATCCCCAGGAGGTAGATCACGATCATTGCACTGATCCCCTGCAGCAGCGTCGCGGTCGTGTAGGCCTTGTATGCGGTCGAGACCTTCATTCGACTGAACTGGCTGACCACCCAGAAGAAGCTGTCATTGGCGTGCGAGACGGTCATCGCCCCGGCACCCACCGCCATCACCGCCAGCACCATGCCCAGGTCCGAATCCAGCCCCAGCGCGGGCAGCAGCGGCGCCACCATACTGGATGCGGCCACCAGTGCCACCGTCGACGACCCCTGGGCGGACTTGAGCGCAGCCGCGAGCAGGAACGGTACCAGCAGGCCCAGACCGAGCCCGGTCAGCATGTCGCCCAGCTGATCCCCGATCGGCGTCTCCTGCAACACGGAACCGAAGGCCCCGCCAGCACCGGTGATCAGCAGGATCGGCGCCGCGAGCAGCACCGCATCGACGGTCATCTGGTGGAAACGGCCGCGCTTGTCGCCGCCCTTGACCAGCAACAGGGCAAACACCACACCAATGGCCAGCGCGACCACCGGCTGACCGAGGAAGATCAGCGCCGCCGCGAACGTCCCGGGGTCGACATCGCGGGTGGCCAGCGACGCGATCGAACCGACGGAGATCAGCACGATCGGCGCCAGGATCGGCAGGAAGGCCCCCAGCGTTGAAGGTGGATGGGCCAGATCGGGCTCCGGCTTCTTCACCTCCTGGCCGGTGGCCTCCTCGATCGGGTCCGGCTCCAGGAGTTCATCGTCGTTGGCGTGGGTGTAACGAATGGCCCAGAGCCAGCCAACCGCCGCCGCCACCGCGGCCACCAGGAGACCGAACAGGATCACCAGGCCTAGCGCATCGGCAATGCCGATGTTGCTGGCCGCGGCAATCGGGCCCGGGGTCGGGGGCACGAAGTTGTGCGTGGCGAACAGGCCTGTCGCCAGTGCCACACTCATTGCGACCAGGGACACACCGGCCTTCTTCGCCAGCGCATTCTTCAGGGAGTTCAGGATTACGTAGCCCGAGTCGCAGAACACCGGGATCGACACGATGTAGCCGATGATCGTGGCCGTGAGGTTGGGAAACCGGTCCGACAACGCGCGGATGATCGCCTCCGCCATCACGATCGCCGCCCCGGTGCGATCCAGGATCACCCCGATGATCGTGCCCAGCGCGATCACGATCCCGATATAGCCCAGCGTCGAGCCAAAGCCGTCGTTGATCACACTGACCGCGTCCTTGGGCGCGATGCCCCCGATCAGTGCCATGACGAAGGCCGCCAGCAACAGCGCCAGGAACGGGTGGACCCGCAGCTTCACGGTGGCGAATACCAGCGCAGCCACGACGACAATCAGGCCAATGATCAGCATCCCGCGCCCTCGTCCGGTTGGGGTTGTCGCCTCAGGAGTCTAGACCCTGTGTCCGCCAACAGGACGAATCATTTCATGCTTTGTCGGTTCGAATCACCCGTTGCGCTCGCCCCCACAACGCAAAAGGCCGCCCGAAGGCGGCCTGATGCGAAGATGGAGGCTGGGGTCGGAATCGAACCGGCGTACACGGATTTGCAGTCCGCTGCATAACCACTCTGCCACCCAGCCTGTATCGGGTGGGTCCCGGCCCGCACAGCGCGACATGCGCAGGCCGAAACAGAAAACCCCGGCCGAACCGGGGTTTCAGGAATCTGTTGGAGCGGGAAACGAGATTCGAACTCGCGACCCCAACCTTGGCAAGGTTGTGCTCTACCAGCTGAGCTATTCCCGCTCTTCCTTATCGGCGCGTATTCTACCGCACCGGCGGCCGACGTCAATACCCCGCTCGCCCCTGCCAACGCACATCATTGCCCGCGGGCGGCCGCCAGCATGTACTGGACCATCGAGACCAGCGTCAGGATGGCCGCCAGGTACAGCAGCCATTCACCGATCGCGAAAATCGGCAGTCCCGCGACCGGCTCCGCCCACAGCAACAGGAAGATCGCCACCATCTGGGCGGTCGTCTTGAACTTGCCTACCCAGGAGACCGCGACCTTCGCACTGGCGCCGACCTCGGCCATCCATTCGCGCAGGGCCGAGATCGCGATCTCGCGCCCGATGATCACCACTGCCGCCAGCGCCAGACCCACACCGGGGTTGTGATCCACGACCAGGACCAACGCAGCGGCCACGATCAGCTTGTCCGCCACCGGATCGAGGAAGGCACCGAAGCGACTGGTCACCTGCCAGCGCCGGGCCAGGTAGCCGTCCGCCCAGTCGGTGATCGCGGCCAGCGCAAAGACGATAGCGGCCACGATGCCCGCTGTGGGCATGGGCAACGCATAAAAGACGACAATCAGGAGCGGGATCATCACGATCCGCGACCAGGTCAGCCAGTTGGGGAGTTCACGGATCATCTGCTGGTCAGCCCCAGGGAAACACTGATTAATGTACACGCTCGTGCTCGACTCGCTTTTGCGTGCGAACAAGGCGCGGTGACTGCCGTGCAGTCATTCTGCACAAGGGAACCGCAACGCCGTGCGCGCACAAAAGCGGCCGAGCCCCTTCGGGGTTGGCACCCCAGGTTTCCCGATCCTGCGCTGCGGCCCGCATCCGTCAATAACGGGCCGGTAGAACCACTACCGGCTGCACACCGCGCCTTGTCTCGGAAAACCTGGGGTGCCAACACGAGTGTGTACATTAATCGGTGTTTCCCTAGTGAAACTGGTCGTAGATCGCCTGTGCCAGCCGTCGGTGGATGCCCGGCACCTTGGACAGCTCGTCTACGCCGGCCCGGGCCACACCGCGCAGGCCGCCGAAATGGCGCAGCAACGCGCTGCGGCGCTTGGGCCCGAGCCCCGGGATCGACTCCAGGGTCGATTCCTTGCGCGCCTTGGCCCGGCGAGCGCGATGGCCGGTAATGGCGAACCGATGCGCCTCGTCGCGGATCTGCTGGATCAGGTGCAACGCACCCGAATGCGTCGGGAGTATAGAGGGGGCCTCCACCCCGCTCAATATCAGCGTTTCCATGCCCGGCCGGCGCTCCTCGCCCTTGGCGACGCCGATTACCCGGATGTGATCCAGTCCCAGATCCGCCAGGACATTGAGTGCCTGGGTGACCTGCCCCTTGCCGCCATCGATGAACAGGATGTCCGGTTCCTGCCCTTCCCCCTTCTTCAGGCGGGCAAAGCGACGGCTCAGGGCCTGGTGCATCGCGGCGTAATCGTCGCCGGGTTCGATCCCGTCGATGTTGAACCGCCGGTAGTCGGACTTGATGGGCCCCTCGGGCCCGAACACCACGCAGGATGCCACCGTGCGCTCGCCCGCGGTGTGCGAGATGTCGAAGCACTCCATGCGCTTGGGCGGGCTCTCCAGATTCAACTCGGCGGTGAGCGCGTCCAGGCGCGCGGTCTGCCCGGCCTGACTGGCGATGCGCGTCTTCAGCGCGAGTTCGGCATTGCGCCGCGCCATGTCCAGCCAGCGCGCGCGGTCCCCGCGCAGCGACCAGGCGAGCTGGACCTTGCGGCCATCGCGCCGCTCCGACAGGAAGGCCTCCAGTGCTTGCGCGCCTTCCGGCTCGTGTGACAGCAGCACGCGCGCCGGGGGTTCGCGTTCGGCGTAGTACTGCGCCAGTACCGCCGCCATGATCTCGCCGTCGTCGGTGGCCTCCGGCACGTTCGGGAACAGCTCGCGGTTGCCCAGGTTCTGCCCCCCGCGCACGAAGAAGATCTCCACCGCGACCGTGCCCGCCTCCCGGGCCAGGGCGATCACGTCGGCATCGCCCTCGCCACCGGAGACAAACTGCTGCTCGGAGATCTGGCGCAGCCGCGCGATCTGGTCCCGAAGCCGCGCTGCATGCTCGAAATCGAGACGTTCGGAGGCCGCCTCCATGCGCTGCATCAGGTCGGCGATCACCACCTCGCTTTTGCCCTGCAGAAACTGCACGGAGGATTCCACGTCGCGGGCGTACTCCTCGGGCGTGATATAGCCCACACAGGGCGCGGTACAGCGCCCGATCTGATACTGCAGGCACGGCCGCGACCGATGTGCGAACACGCTGTCCTCGCACTGGCGGACCTGAAACAGCTTCTGCAGCAGCGCGAGGCTCTCGCGCACCGCCCCGGCGGACGGATACGGGCCGAAATAGCGCACCCCCTTCTTTTTCGCTCCCCGGTGGAAGCCCAGGCGCGGGTACTCCTGGCCGGACACGAAGATATAGGGGTAGCTCTTGTCGTCGCGCAGCAGCACGTTGTAGCGCGGCCGGTGGCGCTTGATCAGATTGGCCTCGAGCAGCAAGGCCTCGGCCTCGGTATGCGTGACCGCCACGCGGATATCCGCGATCTGGCGCACCATCGACCGGATCCGCGGCCCGCGATCGTCCGAACCGCGAAAGTAGCTGGCGACACGGCTCCTGAGATTGCGTGCCTTGCCGACATACAGCACGCCGCCGCTGGCATCCAGCATCTGATAGACACCGGGCGACTGCGTCAGCGTCTTCAGGAAGGCCTTGGAATCGAAACTGGTGTCGGAGGCACTCATGACAGCTTCAGGATACCGGATCGGCCAAGGGAGCCGGTCAAAACGGTACGACCATTGAGCGTGGGCGGCGGCAGTGGCCGGTCCACGCCCTTGGCACTTTGGCACCTCGACTCCATCGGGCTCCACGCCATCACGGGCGTCCGGCCCCCACAGGCTTTTCTAATCGAGATGGGTGCGGATGCGGGCGAAGAGTTCGCCGAACATGGCCGGGGTGAGGCGGCGGGTCTGGGTGTTGTAGCGCGAGCAGTGGTAGGAATCGATCAGCCGCATGCCGTCCAGCGCATGCTCGGCGCCGTGGGCAAAACGCCGGCTGGACAGTGGCAGGCCTCGAGCGCGCAGCACCGCGTCATGGGCGATCTTGCCCAGCGCAAGGATCACCCGCGGCTGCATCGCATCCATCTCCGCGGCCAGGAAACCGTTGCAGGTGCGGATTTCCTCCGTCGTGGGCTTGTTCTGCGGCGGCAGGCATTTGACGGCATTCGTGATGCGGCAGTCCAGCAGCTGCAGCCCGTCATCCGCGCGCACGCTCTCGGGGCCGGTCGCAAAACCGTACTGGTGCAGGGTCTCGTAGAGCAGCACTCCGGCGTAGTCCCCGGTAAAGGGGCGCCCCGTGGCGTTGGCCCCGTGCATCCCGGGGGCGAGACCGACGATCAGCAGGCGTGCGTCCAGCGGCCCAAACGATGGCACGGGTGCGGCGTGGTACTCGGGGTGCTTCGCCCGCACGTCTTCCAGAAAACCGGCCAGGCGCGGACAGCGCCGGCAATCCGGGTCAAAGACGGGGAAGGACTCAGGTTGCATCGGGCCAGTCGCGGTAGGGGTTCCGGGCCAGCTCGGTGTTGTAGTAGCGCGGGTCGTGCGAGACCTCCTCGCCCAGCCACTCGGGCCGCGGGAACTCGGCATCGCTCGCGGGCAGTTCCAGTTCAGCCACGATCAGACCGGCGTTGGCACCCTCGAACACGTCGATCTCGTATTCCCAGCCCTCCACATCCACCCAGTAGCGTGTCTTCTCGACCTGCGGCCCCGCGAGCGTGTCGAGCAGGTTGTGGGCCTCCTCGACAGGGATCGCGTACTGGTATTCGTCACGTTCGACACCGAGGGTCGCGCTCTTGATGTTCAGGTTCGCGCCCTCCTCGTCCACACGCACGCGGATCGAGGCGCGGTCGTTACCACACAGGTAGCCCTGACGCATGTGCTGGGAGCGCACCACACTATCGCGCCAGGCCTCGCTGGCCAGCAGAAACTTGCGTTCGATCTCGCGACCCATGTCCTCGACTCCCTTCTTTCGGCGAACCGCTTCGTATCAGGCTTTGGCAGGGGCTTCGCCTGCAAGCAGCCTCCCACAGGAATGAAATCGCGAAGCGGCGCGCGCTACATCCGGATCAGCGCGGAGCCCCAGGTAAAGCCGCCGCCAAAGGCCTCGGTCAGGATCAGATCGCCCTTCTTGATACGCCCGTCACGCACGGCGGTATCCAGCGCCAGCGGGATGGACGCGGCAGAGGTGTTGCCGTGCCGGTCGACCGTGACCACGACGTTATCCATGGACATGTTCAGCTTCTTGGCCGTGGCCTGGATGATGCGGATGTTGGCCTGGTGCGGGACCAGCCAGTCCAGCTCGGCCTTGTCGATCCCGTTGTATTCCAGCGTCTCGTCGACGATCTGGTCCAGGGTGTTGACCGCGACACGGAAGACCGCGCGGCCCTCCATGCGGATAAATTCGAGGTCCGGGTTGTCGCCGGGCTGCGAGACCCCGCCGGGGACCTCAAGCAGGCCCTTGTGGTGGCCATCCGCGTGCAGGTGGGTGGAGATGATGCCCGGGTCCGGCGAGCGCGACAGCACCACCGCGCCCGCGCCATCGCCCCACAGGATGCAGTTGCCGCGGTCGGTGTAGTCGGTGATGCGCGAGAGCGTCTCGGCCCCGACGACCAGCACATGCCGGATCTCGTCGCTCTGCATGAAGCGGTCGGCCGTGGCCAGGGCATAGACAAAACCGGAGCACACCGCCTGAACGTCGAAGGCCGGGCAGCCGCCGATCCCCAGCTTGGCCTGCAGGATGCACGCGGTACTGGGGAAGATCTGGTCCGGGGTCGTGGTGGCGACGATGATCAGGTCCAGGTCGGCGGGGCGGATGCCCGCGGCGTCCAGCGCGCGTTCGGCGGCCTTCAGCGCCAGGTCGGAGGTCACCTGATTTTCGGCCACGATGTGGCGCTCGCGAATCCCGGTACGCTCCTGGATCCACGCGTCCGAGGTATCCACCATCGCCTCGAGATCGGCATTGGTCAGGATCCGCTCGGGCAGGTAACTCCCGGTTCCGCTGATGCGTGCATGCTTCACTGCGCGTGCTCCTGCCCCAGTAACTGCCCCAGCTGCTTGTCGATCCGGCTGGAGATATTCGCCTCGGCCTCGACCCGGGCGATGCGGATCGCGTACTCGAATGCCAGGGCATCGGCACTGCCGTGGCTCTTGATCACCACGCCCTGCAGTCCCAGCAGCGACGCACCGTTGTAGCGGCGGTGGTCAAAACGATGGCGCAATCGGCGCAGCACGGGCAGCGCGAACAGGCCGGCCAGACGCGAATACAGCGAGGCGCGGAATTCGGCCTTCATGTTCGAGGAGATCATCTTGGCCACGCCCTCGCTGGTTTTCAGCGCGACATTGCCGACGAAACCATCGCAGACGACCACGTCCACGTCGCTGCAGTAGACGTCGTTGCCCTCGACGAACCCGACATAGTTCAGGCTGGATTCCTCCAGCATGCGGCCGGCCTCGCGCACCCGGTCGTTGCCCTTGATCGCCTCCGACCCGATATTCAGAAGCCCCACCTTGGGGGCCTCGAGCCCGTCGACCGCATTCGCCAGCACCGAACCCATCACCGCGAACTGGTACAGGTGCGCCGCCTCGACATCCACATTGGCACCCAGGTCCAGCATGTGCGTGTGGCCGTACATCGACGGCAGTGCGGTCGCGATGGCCGGTCGATCGATCCCCGGCAGGGTCTTCAGCACATAGCGCGCGGTGGCCATCAGGCCACCGGTATTGCCGGCCGAGACGCAGGCCTGTGCAGCCCCCTTCTTGACCTGGTCGATCGCCACCCGCATCGAGGAATCGCGCTTGGTGCGAAGAGCCACGGCCGGGAGTTCCTCCATGCCGACCACCTGGCTGGCATGCACGACCTCCACGCGCTCGCGCTCGGCAGACGCCCAGGCTGCAAGCCCCGACTCGATGGTCTCTTCGTCCCCGACCAGCAGCAGCCGGAAGTCGTCTGCGACCTGCAGCGAACGGCGGGCAGCCGGAAGCACCACGGAGGCCCCGTGGTCCCCTCCCATCACGTCCAGCGCAATGCTGAATTCGCGACTCATGAGCGCGCCCGCGCAGTGCCCGGATGCCGGGTCCATTCAAACGCGGAAAGGCCACGGTGCAGCCGCAGCCGTGGCCCCAGCAGGATCGTCACGCCTGACTTAGTCTTCGTCGTCTTCGACTTCGACGTCCTGCTGGATCACCTGGCGACCACGGTAGAACCCGTCCGGGGTCACGTGATGCCGGCGATGCACCTCTCCGGTGGTCGGATCGGTGGACAGGGTCGCGCCCTTCAGCCCGTCGTGGGAACGGCGCATATCGCGCTTGGAACGGGTCTTGCGGCGTTGTTGCACAGCCATGATGAATCTCCAGATTAATCAAATCCCGCCTTTGCGGGGTTAGCCCGAATCAAAAACGGGCGCAAGTATAGCGTTTCGAGCCGGGCAGCGCCCCGCTCCACCAATCTATCGGTCGTCGCCGTTGCTCGAGCGGCCCTTGAGCTGCTCAAGCACTGCAAACGGATTGTCCTCGCGCTGCCCGGGAACAAACTCGGGCTCCACCGCGGGCTCGCAGTCCGCGTGGCGCGGTACCAGCGGCCAGGCCAGCAGCACCTCGTCCTCGGCCCAGACCGCCGGGTGCAGCCGTCCGTCGTCTTCCAGTTCGAGGGTATCCTCGTCCGCGCCGAGGCCTTCCACGGAGCCGCCGGCCGGCAGGATCACCGCATCGGTCTCCAGCCGAAATTCCCAGGCCATCGGCTGCAGGCAGCGCTGGCAGGTCTGCCACAGCTCGCCAGTAATCAGACCGGTCAGCCGCATCTCGTCCAGCGCGCCGCGCTCCAGCCCGAAGCGGACATGGACCCGCAGCGGGTGTTCGGCCAGCGCCTCGTCCCGCAGGCGCGGCAGGTCCTCCGCAGACAAATCGCCTTCGAATTCCTGGTGCCGGGCCCGTGGCTGCCACGGGTCGAGAGATACGGGAATACGACTCATAGAACACTCAAATACAAGGGCGCGGAATATACGCGCGCGAGGGCTGTTCTGTCAAAGCGAAACAGAAACTTGCAGGCCTTCGACTGCATGCCGATACTCGGGTTTTCACTGACCTGCCCGGGGCCTCCCGTTTGATCCGCAAGCTGCTCATAGCCAACCGGGGCGAGATCGCCGTGCGCCTGATTCGGGCCTGCGCGGAGATGGGGATTACCTCGGTCGCCGTGCATACCGACGCCGACCGCCACGCCCTGCACGTGAAAAAGGCCGACGAGGCCTATGCGATCGGTCCGGACAGCCTGGGCGGCTACCTGAGTATCCACCGTCTGATCAGTGTGGCGCACGCCGCCGGGTGCGATGCCGTGCATCCGGGGTACGGCTTTCTCTCGGAGAACGCGGATTTCGCGGCGGCCTGCGCCGCACGCGGGTTCATCTGGGTCGGCCCGGACGCCGGCGTCATCCGCCGCATGGGCGACAAGGTGGCCGCGCGACAGGCGATGATCGAGGCCGGGGTACCAGTCACGCCGGGTTCGGAGGGCAACCTGGAGACGCTGGAGGCCGCACTGGAGGCCGCCGAGGCCATCGGCTACCCGGTGATGCTCAAGGCGACCAGTGGCGGCGGCGGGCGTGGCATTCGCTTGTGCGAAGACCCGGATGCCCTGCGGCGCAACTTCGACCGGGTGCGTTCGGAGGCGACCCGCGCCTTTGGTAGCACCGAGATCTTTCTGGAAAAGGCCGTGGTCAACCCGCGCCATATCGAGGTACAGATCCTCGCGGACACCCATGGCAATGCCGTGCACCTGTACGAGCGCGACTGCTCCGTGCAGCGACGCCACCAGAAGCTGATCGAGATTGCCCCCTCGCCGCAGTTGAGCGAGGCCCAGCGCGAACGTCTGGGCACACTGGCCGTTACCGCCGCCCAGGCCGTTGGCTACCAGAACGCCGGGACCGTCGAGTTCCTGATGGACGGCGATGACACGTTTTATTTCATGGAGATGAACACGCGTCTTCAGGTCGAGCATCCGGTGACCGAGATGATCACCGGCGTGGATATCGTGCAGGAGCAGTTGCGCATCGCCAGTGGCGACCGCCTGCGTTACGACCAGTCGCAGATCACGCGGCGCGGCTTCGCCATGGAGTTCCGGATCAACGCGGAAGACCCGACCAACGACTTCCTGCCAAGCTTCGGTCGCATCACGCGCTACTTCGCCCCCGGTGGCCCGGGCGTGCGCACCGACGGCGCGATCTACACCGGCTACGAGATCCCGCCCCATTACGACTCGATGTGCGCCAAGCTGATCTGCTGGGCGCTGGAATGGGACGACCTGCTGACGCGCAGCAACCGTGCCCTGCGCGACATGGGCGTGTTCGGGGTCAAGACCACCATCCCCTACCACCTGGCGATCGTGAACCACCCGGATTTTCGCCGCGCGGATTTCAATACCGGCTTCATCGCCGATCACCCCGAACTGACCGAGCTGCCGGCCAAGCGCTCCGACCGCCAGCTGGCCGTCGCGATCGCCGCCGCAATCGCCGCCCACCACGGGCTTTAGGGAAACACTGCCCCGCCCGACGAATGGACTGACCATGGATCGAGTTCACATTACGGATGTCACCCTGCGCGACGGCCACCAGAGCCTGATCGCCACGCGCATGCGCACCGAGGACATGCTGCCGATCTGCGAGCAGATGGACGCGATCGGCTTTCACTCCCTCGAGGCCTGGGGCGGGGCCACGTTCGACGCCTGCGTGCGCTTCCTGAAGGAAGACCCGTGGGAGCGTCTGCACCAGCTCAAGGCCGCGCTGCCCAACACCCCGCTGCAGATGCTGCTGCGCGGGCAGAACCTGCTCGGCTACCGCCACTATGCCGATGACGTCGTGCGCGCCTTCGTCGAGCGGTCCGTGGCCGGTGGCATCGACATCATCCGCATCTTCGACGCGATGAACGATGCTCGGAACCTGCGCACCGCGATCGAGGCCACCCGCCAGGCCGGCGGCCATGCCCAGGGCACGCTGTGCTACACCACCGGACCGGTACACTCCGCCACCCAATTCGTCACCCTCGCCCGCGAGCTGGTGGACATGGGGGCACAGAGCATCGCGATCAAGGACATGGCCGGGCTGCTGACCCCGACGGCCACCCGCGAACTGGTAACCGAGCTGGTCGACGCACTGGATGTCCCGATCCACCTGCATGCCCATGCGACCTCGGGTCTATCCGAGCTGTGCCACTGGCAGGCGATCGAGGCGGGCTGCCGCCACATCGAGACCGCGATCTCCGCCTTCGCCGGGGGGACGAGCCACCCCCCCACGGAGAGCCTGGTTGCGGCGTTGTCCGGCACCGGGCACGACACCGGCCTGGACCTCGTGGCCCTGCAGAAGATCGGCCTGTATTTCCACGAGGTGCGCAAGAAGTACCAGCGCTTCGAGAGCGAATACACCGGCGTCGACACCCGGGTGCAGGTGAACCAGGTCCCGGGCGGGATGATCTCCAACCTCGCCAATCAACTGCGCGACCAGAACGCGCTGGATCGCTTTGATGCCGTGCTGGAGGAGATCCCGCGCGTACGCGAGGACCTCGGCTACCCGCCCCTGGTCACGCCGACCTCGCAGATCGTCGGCACCCAGGCGGTGATGAACGTCCTCGCCGGGGAGCGCTACAAGACCATCACCAACGAGGTGAAGCAGTACCTGACCGGGCACTACGGCCGCGCGCCGGGGCCGATCAACCGCGTGATCCAGCGCAAGGCGATCGGCAACGCCGAGGCCATCGACGTGCGCCCGGCGGACCTGCTAAAGCCGGAGATGGACCATCTGACCCGCGACATCGGCGATTTGGCCCAGGGGCCGGAGGACGTACTGACCTTCGCGCTGTTCCCCGAGGTCGGCCGGTCCTTCCTCGAACAACGACGTGACGGCACGCTCGAACCAGAACCGTTACACCTGCCGGAGAACACCCAGGCCGGCTGCCCGGCACCAGTGGAGTTCAACGTCACCTTCCACGGAGAGTCGTACCACATCCGCGTCAACGGCAGCGGGCACCACCGCGAGGACACGCGGCCGATGTACGTCACCATCGACGGCATGCCGGAAGAGGTCCTGATCGAGACGCTCGACACCATCGACACCGCCGGCGGCGGTAGCGGTGGCGCCGAGTCGCCGCGCACGGGCAAGAAATCCCGCCGCGCCACCCGCCCGGGGGATGTCACCACGTCCATGCCGGGCACGATCATCGACGTCCTGGTGGCCGAGGGCGACACCGTGGAGGCCGGCCAGCCGGTGCTGGTGCTCGAGGCGATGAAGATGGAGTCCGAGATCGCCGCGCCCATCGCCGGCACCGTGCGCGCGGTAAACGTGGCCAAGGGTGCGGCCGCCAACCCGGACGATGCCCTGATCGAGATCGACAGCCCGGATGCGTAAGCCCCATGCGTGAAATCGTCCTCGCCTCGACCTCGCCCTATCGCGCCCAGCTGTTGCAGCGCCTGCATCTGCCGTTCGCGACGGCCGCCCCGCAGGTCGACGAGACGCGGCTCCCGGACGAAGACGCGGCGGCCCTCGTGCAGCGCCTCGCCGAGGCCAAGGCCCGAGCAGTCGCTGGGACCCACCCGGGCGCATTGATCATTGGTTCCGACCAGAGCGCCAGCCATCAGGGCCACATCCTCGGCAAGCCGGGCAATCCCGAGCGCGCCCGCGAACAGCTGGCCTCGCTGTCCGGCGGCACCGTCACCTTTCACACCGGCTTGTGTCTGCTGGATGCCGCCAGCGGTCAGGCGCGGGTGGAGGATGTTGAATACATCGTCACCTTCCGCCAGCTGTCGGACACGGAGATCCGGGCCTATGTCGCACTGGACGATCCGGTGGACTGCGCCGGCAGTTTCAAGTCCGAAGGGCTAGGGGTGAGCCTGTTCGAGCGCATGGAGGGCTCGGACCCCACTGCATTGGTGGGCCTGCCGCTGATCCGCCTGTGCCACTGGCTGCGCGCGGCCGGTGTTGCCGTACCACCCCCAGCAACAAGGGGCTGACTGGGCTGCCCGGGCCCCGACGCGCAAGCGCCCCCTGGTCCGCCGGCCTCCGGCCAAGGCGTTGCAGCGCACCGCCCGTCGAACCATCATTTTCTGTATCTCGGGTTCGAATCCCGAATCCTCGGGGGGCCAGACATGCGAAAGGGGCCACTCGGGCCCCTTTGCTGGATCTGGCGGAGAGTGAGGATTACTCGGCGCTTTGCGCCTCGCCCTTCGGGCCGTCACCTGCGGCGACGTTCGGGTGCCGCTGCGCGTCACCCGTCGAACCATCATTTTCCATATCTCGGGTGCGAATCCCGATACCTCGGGGGCCAGACATGCGAAAGGGGCCACTCGGGCCCCTTTGCTGGATCTGGCGGAGAGTGAGTCTGCCGATGCTCGACCGGACACTACCCATATCTACGCCGTAAGCCCCTAATAGTTCGGCCTTTCTGCTTTTCCCTTGTAGTCGATAGTAGCGCAGCGTAGGCTATAGTTACAAGCTCTATTTGGGGATAGGTAAAGGGAATGCCTCGTAAGGCGGAGGAAATGGGGGCGCTGGCGGTCAAACGCCTTGAGCAGCCGGGAGAGTACACCGTTGGGGGCGTGGCGGGCCTGCGCATCCGCGTCTACGACAGCGGGCACAAGTACTGGCTTCTGCGCGCGACGATCGGCGGGCGCGTCCGGGAGATAGGCATAGGTCCCTATCCCGAAGTAACGCTGGCCAAGGCACGCGAGGCCGCGGCTGATACCCGTATGAAGATCCGGGACGGCATTGACCCGCTGGCGGAACGCGAGGCCGCACGGAACGCGCTGGCAGCCGCTACGGCCAGCGCGCTGACCTTCGATGATGCAACCGACCGCTACCTGGCCGGCAAGCTGTCGGAATTCCGAAACCCCAAGCACGCCAAGCAATGGCGTTCGAGCCTTGAGACCTATGCGTCTCCGGTGATGGGGCAACTCCCCGTCCAGGCCATTGAGCTCGCTCACATCCTGCAGGTTCTTGAGCCGATCTGGCGCACGCGCACGGAGACGGCTTCCCGAGTGCGTGGGCGTATTGAGAAGGTGCTCGACTACGCCACCGTGAGCGGCTTCCGGCAAGGCGAGAACCCGGCCCGCTGGCGCGGCAACCTGGACGCGATATTGCCGGCCCCGTCCAAGCTCAAGAAGGTGACGCATCACAAGGCCATGCCCTGGCGTGACCTGCCGGAGTTTATGGCGCAGCTACGGCAGCGCGAAGGGATCGCGGGCCGCGCGCTCGAGTTCCTGATCCTGACGGCCTGCCGATCCGGTGAGGTGCGCGGCGCGACTTGGAACGAAATCGACCTGGAGGCCCGGACCTGGAACATTCCAGGGGCCCGCATGAAGGCACAGCGCGACCATGTAGTCCCACTGCCGGATGATGCCCTGGCGCTCCTGGACGCCCTGCCCCGCACTGAGTCCCCCTACGTGTTCGCAGCCCCTCGCGGCGGCGAACTCAGCGATGCCTCTCTGTCGGCTGTTCTCAAGCGCATGGGTGCTGACGTGACCGTTCACGGATTCCGCAGCACGTTCAGGGACTGGGTTTCCGAGACCACCGCCTACCCTCACGAGGTGGCTGAGATGGCGCTGGCACACACCATCCCCAATGCCGTCGAACGCGCCTACCGCCGAGGCGACCTGCTCGAGAAGCGCCGCGCGCTGATGGCCGAATGGGCCGCCTACGTAGCGAGGCCAGACAAATGACCGGAACACGACCGACCGACAATTGGGAAGCGGCAGTCGAGCGCGTGAAGGCCACCGGGAAGGGCTGGGAAGCGCTGCTGTATCACGCGGCCCGGCTACTGCGGGAAGGCCGCGCCCTGCCCCCGCCGCTGGCGGAATTCATTGCCGGGGGGCTCGACGAGATGCGCGAAACGCAGCGCGAAAGCACCGCCAAGCTGTTCGGTTGCCATCATGCGCGGGGCCGCAAGAAAGACGCGCCGGACCTCGAGCGCGCCATCGACCTTGAGCTCCTAATGCGGCTGACAGGTCTGCCACAGATCAAGGCCGCCGAAGCATTGAGCGATGATGAATACCGCAACAACCAAGTAGAGGTCGATCCATCGACCTGGGTACGGGCACACAACAAGCACAAGACCGACGCGGCCGCGATCATCGCATCGGGCAAACCAGAAGGCCCCGAGCCCCGGCCGATTGATTGGCTGACGGAGTCGGAAGAAAAGGCCGCCAGGATCGCGAAGCGTATGCAGAAATAGGGGCCCTAATACCGCATAGAGCGCCCCTCCCCCACTCGCCAATCTGTACCCGTCACCACCCAAGACGACGGAGACAGAGATGCCCGACAACGTACAAGATCCCGTCTACCTGTCCGAGCGCGACATTGCCCGCAGGTATGGCGTCCACCCGAAAACTCCCTGGTACTGGCTGAAGTCCAGCGACTTCCCCGAGCCGGTCCGGCTGGGGCCGCGCTGTACGCGCTGGCGACTCGAAGACCTGCAGGCCTGGGAAGCGCGCCGCGCAGGGGGTACGGAATGAATGCCGCAAAAGGAAGCGCCCCGGCCGGTGGGACGGCTCGGGGCGCGGGGGGCGAGCAACACGGTCAAGTGCTCGATTTCGAGTATAGCACCGAAGACGCTTTTCGCACCGCCTGGGTCCGCGCCCACATCATCGGCTTCCATCCCAAGGGGCCTGAGCGCAAGCGGGCCATCCTGCGATTCCTGCAAGCCCTAAAGGCTGCACTGGCAACGGAGGCGCGCCCATGACCCGGAAAGCGCCTCCGTATGCCAAGCGCTACGCCGAAGCCCTGAGCCGTCCGCCGCGCACCGTTTGGGTCGCCACAGGCCCCCATGCGTGGAAATGGGCCCGTCAGCGACCGAGCCACGTAGTCCTGGTCGCCCCACCCGAGGAAGATCCCGCCGCGTTGGATTGGCGCGCGTGCCGAGGCCATGATCCAGTGCTTGTGGTTCGCACGGGACCAGCCGAAGGCGCGCAGGTGCGCGGGCTGATCGCCGCCCTGTTGCGGGATGGTGTCGAGCGCGTGCTGGACGAATCCGGAACCCTGTTCGTGCCGGAGGTGCGCCATGCCTGAAACCGTGGTGATTCCTGTCGAGCGGACGGAGCCGCGGTTCAAGCTGTTGCACGTGTCGGAACTCGAATTCAGGCCACCCCGGTTCCTGGTGCGCGACTACCTGGAAGCCGAGTCCCTGGCCCTGGTATTCGGCGACCCCGGCTGCGGGAAATCGTTTCTCGCGGTCGACCTGGCCTGCTGTATCGCCACCGGTGCGGACTTTCACGGCAATCCCACCACGCAGGGCCCGGTGATCTACGTCGCTGGCGAGGGCCACAACGGCCTGAAGCGCCGTTTCGTGGCATGGGAGACCCACACGGGCCACAGCACCGCAGACGCGCCGCTCTACGTCTCCAGCGCGGCCGCAGCCCTGTGCGATCCCGATTCCGCGCAGGCGGTCGTGGCAGCGGTCGACGCGGTGCCGACTGACGGGCCGCCCGCCCTGGTCGTGATCGACACCGTGGCCCGCAACTTTGGACCCGGCGACGAGAACAGCACCAGCGACATGGGCGTATTCGTCCAGGCGGCCGATCGCATACGCACGCGGTACTCCTGCACGGTTCTCCTCGTCCACCACAGCGGCCACGCGGACAAAGGGCGTGCCCGAGGGGCTACCGCCCTGCGGGGTGCCCTGGACGCCGAGTACAGAGCGGACAAGGACGAAGCCGGCACGGTTCGCGTGGAGGCCTCCAAGATGAAGGACGCACCCTTTCCCCAGCCCCTGGCGTTCGAGCTGCGCAGCGTGCCCCTGGGTATCGAGCACCACGACGGGCGCGAGGTCACGTCTGCGGCCTTGGTATCCACGACGTATGAGCCGCCCGCCAAACCTTCAGGCCGCCAGGGCAAATGGAAGCAGCTGGCGTTGGACGAGCTGGCCCGTCTGTATGAGTCCAGGCGGGCGACCCTTGAGCGCGGGGGCTTCGATCCAGACACCGCACGGGTTGAGGTATCCGAGTGGCAACAGCAATGCCGGGACGCTGGTATGCCGAAGCAACGATGGTCCGATGTTCGCCGGGCCTGCCTCGATTCCGACCTGGTATTCATTGACCACGGGTTTGCCTATCCGAGGGTCCGGAAGTCCGGTCCGTCCGGTTCCTAAAGGAAACCGGACCGGACCGGACTCCCTTAACCGGACAAGCGGACCCTAACCGGACCTAAACCGGACCCTTAACCGGACCAAAAATCCAGCAGAATCAATGGTCTGAATCTTGACACACCAGCCAATCTGATAGACCATGACTATCAATAGAGGGGGCTCTATGGACCACGCCAATCAGACCGAGCGCATGCTTCACCGGCACACTGCCGAGATGTTCGCTTCCGAGGAAGCGGGCAAGAAGTACTACCTGCGCAGGACCCCGCAGATCGAACCGATCAAATCCTTCAGCGAATACCGCCGCCAGCACGACCAGATCGTCAAATACTTCAGCGAGCGGCTGAACGAAGCCGCGCACGACCCCAGCCTCACGACCCGAGACAAGGCCCTGGCCTCCTGGATCGAGGGGCTGAACCTCAACCTTTCCCTGAAAGCACTCCAGGCCGCCGGTGACAGCCGTTGGACGATCCTCGACCCGCGCGTCTCGAATCTGAAGCGCGGGATCGGGGTCGCGATGGAGCTGCTCAAGCAACGGGGGTGCAACGCATGAATATTCCCGAACTGAAAGCACAGATCGACTTCGCCGTCGCGTATGCGATCGCACTGCGAAACCGTCACCAGGAGGCGGCCCGATGAAACGACCATTTCTGTTCTCCCGCGTGGACCTGATCCGCCAGACCCATGAAATCACGGCAGATGGATTGCGGCGCGGCCTGGGCGACAAAGCGATCCACGCGCTCGCCGAGGAAAAGATTGATGTTGAAAACAGCGTCGCCGCGGAGATCGACGATTTACGTGCCGATCTTTCCAGTCTTGCGGAGTCCATCACGGCGACCGAACACAAGCTGTCCGAGGAGGGGGTGAAGGCGCTCCGGGAAGGAATCGACAAGGCGGTCAATGATGTTCTCGAACAGAACGCGGAAAAGCAGGAACACCCCCTCGCTGAGTTGAAAAGACGGCAGGCCCTCCTGGATGCGGAGTGTTTGATAAACAACGAGAAGCTGCGCAGGCATGAATTCGACCTGGCGAAGCTGGAAGCGAAGGCCGAGGAGGCCGATCGGAGTTATCAGGCGGCATTCCAAAAGCTCACCGGCGATGAACAGGTCAAGCGGCTCCAGGCGCAAAAGATGCAAGTCGAGCTCGAGTCCGAGAAGAAGATGCTGTCCGAGCTCGAGGCTTACACCCAAACTTCTGGAGGCCAGTGATGCCGATCAAGACCCGCCAGTTCAAACCGCAGCCGGACCCGAGGGATCTGACCCCGACCGGTCCGGCTGCCCAGTACCTGACCAAGAATCGCGGCCGCCCGAGCGAACGCCCCAAGGCGGAGACGCTGGAGCGCGTGAAGGTTTCAAGGTCAGCTCGCAAGGTGGTCCGGCGCTCGATTCTCAACAAGCTCTCGCCCAACAACCTCCGGCCGGATGATGTCGACGCCGCGCAATCCTGGCTGAACCTCGAGGAAGTCGGGGCTGTGCTGGGGCTATCCGCGCAGGAAGTGGCCGCCCGGCATTCCCGGGGCGAACCGCCGAAGTTCGAGATGCGGCGAAACGACCAGGGCCACACCGAGCTGCTTTGCAGCCTCGATGACCTGTGCCTCCACCTGATCGACGAAGCGACGAGGTAATCCCATGCCAGCGAAAAAGAACTTCTCCACCGCCCTGGCCGATCTACAGGGCAGCCGTGCGCAACTGCAACAGCAGATCGAGCAGGCATTGGCGGGCAAGCGCGACGAGATCGCAGCCCTGCAACAGAAGCGCCAGGAGCTCAACTCGAGCCGCGCCACGAAGGCCGAAATCCTCAAGGTCGCGGAGAAATCGATCCGCGCTGAGGCGGAAGACTTCGAGCGCCGGCAGCGCGAAAACGGACTCGGCAAGCTCAACGGCAGTACTGCGGCCAAGCTGCTGCGCCCACCGCGCACCGACCACTTGCAGGGGGCCGCCAATATGCAGTTGCGGGAATCAGCGAACCGCAACCATGCGGCTCAACTGTTCGCGGTGCTGTTCGGGGCAGACAGCGGCGCAGGCGAGAACTACAAGATCAACCCGGAGACCATCACGGGACTGCTGGCGTGGTCCTGTGGCGACATGCTCCTCGACCGGGTGAAAGCGTTTGCCGATTCCCTGGGAGACGCCCCCGATGGCGACGTGCGCGAGGGCGAGCTGGCCGAGATCGACGCGAAGATTCAGCAGCTCCAGGAAGAAGCCGACGCGCTCCGAGGGGAAGCTCGGGCAGCGGGCCTGGGGGTGGCAGCATGAGCACACAGCACGTACTCCAACAGATCGCCGATGCGGTCGGATTCCAGGCCGCCCACCAGCTTGCGATTGTCCGCGGCGGGATGACGTTCTTTGTCCCGGCCAACCCTCCCCCCCATCACTGGCTGCGGTCCGTGATGGATGACGAGGCGGTCGAGAAGCTTGCCGAGGCATTCGGCGGCGGGAACGTGAGCCTCCCCCCCCTGCGGGACCAGACCACGCACCGTATCGAAATTGCCCTGCGCAACAAGATCCCGGTGCGCACGGTGTCCCTGCTGGTGGGACTCAGCGAGCGGCGTGTACATGGCGTGCGCAAAGAACTGCAGGCGATGGGCCGGCTGCCGAGGGATGCGGCGTAGGGGGACCCTGTGAGGGCCCAGCAGGCGGGTACGCAGAAAACCGCAGGTTTCGACTAAATTCGCTCCCGAAAACCTGATTGAGAATCAATCGTATGAACGGACACGGCGGTAAACGACCCGGCGCAGGGCGGCCCAAAGGCTCGAACGTGAGCGATCACAGCGAGCGATTCAACAAGGCCAGGGCGGACAAAGAGGCGGCACTTGCGCGGCTGCGTCAGATGGAAGCCGACCAGCGCGCCGGTGGGTTGATCCCGGCTGGAGAAGTCGAGGAAGCGGTCGCCACCGCCTTTGGTCGAATCCGCCAGCGCCTCGCCAGTCTGCCCGACGATCTTGAACGCCGCGGCCTGGTGACACCTGAGCAAGCCGAGGGGGTCGAGACGATCATTCACGAAACCATGGCCGGCCTGGCCGACCAGCTTGAACGCCTGGCCCCACCGGAGAAATGCAATGGCTGACCGCTCGAGTACGGTAGAGCTCATCTTTCAGGGGATCGATCGAACCGGAGAGGCCACGCAGGCCGCGCTCCGCAACGCGCAGTCCTTCACCAACAGCCTGCAGTCCGCCACGGCCCCGATTGCCGACTTCACCAAGCGTGCGGTCCAGGTAGAGGCAGCGCTGCTGACGGCGGGCGCGGCCATCACCGCGTTCAGCATCAAGGCGGCGGGCGACTTCGACAGCGCCTTTCGCGAGATCACCACGCTGATCGACGAGCCGATCGGGGCCCTGGACGAGTTCCGCCAGGGCATTCTCGACTACGCCAACGAATCCACGCAGCCGCTCGAGCAGGTCACCACCGCGATCTACTCGGCGATCTCGGCGGGTGTGGACTACACCGATGCCATCGAGGCGGTCGCGCAGGCCGAGCAGCTGGCGGTGGCCGGCAAGGCGGATCTGAACGACACCCTCACGGTGCTGGTGTCCAGCCTGAATGCCTACGGCATGGAGATGGACGAGGCCGAGCGGTTCAGCGATGCGCTGTTCACCACCGTGCGGCAGGGCCAGACCACGCTGCCGGAGCTGGGATCGTCGCTGGCGCAGGTGACGGGCCTCGCCGCGTCGGCCGGCGTCGACTTCGAGGAACTGCTGTCGGCCGTTGCGGCGCTGACGGCGGCGGGCACCCCGACCAGCCAGGCCGTGACGCAGGTCCGCCAGGCCATCGCGAACATCATCAACCCGACCCAGCAGGCCCGGACCATGGCCGCCGATCTCGGTATCGAGTTCGGGGCGGCGGCGCTGGAGTCCCGCGGGCTGGAAGGCGTGCTCGACGATGTGGCGCAGGCCACCGGCGGCAACACCGAGCAGATGTCGCAGCTGTTTGGCTCGGTCCAGGCGCTGGGCGCGGTCCTCACGCTGACCGGCGAGGGCGCGGGCGCGTTCGGCGACACCCTGCGGGCGATGGAGGACAACACCGGAGCCACCGGCCAGGCCTTCGAGAACATGGCTGGCACGGTCGAGCAAAACAACCAGCGCGTGATCAACGCCATGCGCGGCATGGCGATCGAGATCGGCGGCCCGCTGCTGGACCAGTACGGCAGCGTCACCGGCGCGCTGGCGGCGGTATTCAACGCGGTGGGGCAGAACGTCCAGCAGGGGCAGCTTGGCGGCCTGGTGGGCGTGGTCGAGGGCATCATGTCCGACACCGAGGCCACGCTGCGAACCATTGCCGAGAACATGGGCGAGGCCCTGGAGCTGGCGGACCTGTCCGGTTTCGAGCGGGGCATCGAGGCCCTGCGCGAGGGTGTACAGAACCTGTTCCAGAACCAGGACCTGAGCAGCGCCGAGGGCCTCGCCGATGCCATGACCACCATTGCCGACGCCTTCGCCGGCCTGTCGCAGTTCACCGCGGGCGTGATCGAGTCGTTCCGGTTCCTATTCGACCTGCTGGTCGACGTCGGGTCTGGGGCGGCCTCCCTCGACGACAGCCTGTTCCGCACCATCGGCAACATGGCGGGCATTGTCACTCAGGTGAACATGCTCCTCCCGCTGTTCGAAAAGCTGCTGTTCGTGATGGTCGCGGCTCAGGGTGTGGGCCTGATCAACTCCACCCGCCAACTGACCACGGCACTGGGTGCCAGCGGCCTGGCCGGCGCCCTGTCGCGCCTCGGGGCAGTGGGTGCCGCTGGGGCTGGCGGCTGGATGGTCGGCGACATGATCGGCGACGGCATCGACGCCCTGATCGACCGCTTCACGGACTCCGGTAACCTCGGCGGCTTGATCTACGACCTGATCCACCCGATGGAGGATCTGACGGTCGCGACCGAGAACATGGGCCGCACCAGCCTCAAGGCCTCGGAAGACCTCGACAAGAGCAAGGAGTCCCTGGAGGACACCGGGCGCGACTACGACCGCATCGTTAACGAGATGACCGCGGCCGATGATATGGCCCGGGAGTCAAAGCGGCTGCTGACCGAGCAGTTCGAGGCGCAGGGCCTGCAATGGGACGCGACCACCGGAAAGATCGGCGAGACCAAGGAAATCATCGACGGCACCGAGGAAAGCAACCGGCGGTGGGTCGAAACGATGGAAGACGGGGTGCGCACCTTCACGCAGGTGGGCCCCGCGGTTGGCGAGTCGATGGACCGCGCCAAGACCTCAACGGAGGAGGCTGCCAAGCAGTCGGACAAGCTCCAGATCGCCCTGGAGGAGCTCGCCAGTAACGAGCGCATCCGTTACATGGAGTTCGAGGCACAGATGAATGTGGCCGAACTCGAGGCGCAGACCGCACAGGTCGAGGCGGCCTTCGACTCCATCAACAACACCATGGACAGCACCGCTGAAATGCTCGGCAGCCTGTTCGGGCAGTTGGGCGATTCGTCCGCCTGGGATCGACTGGACATCAAGAGCCAGATCGACCGAGAGAATCAGATCCGCGAGGAAGCGCACCAGCGCCAGATGAAGATGCTCGACGAGCATATCCGCAACCTGCAGGCCCGGACAGACGCCATGCAACGCGGCGATGCCGCCATCAAGATCGAGGGCGACGGCCTGCAGCCGCACCTCGAAGCGTTCATGTGGGAGATCCTGCGGGCCATTCAGGTTCGGGTGAACGAAGACGGCCTCGAGATGTTAACGGGCGCGTAGCCAGGCCCCCAACGCGGCCCGCCGGGAGCCGCGCTCCGCAATCCCGGTGAACCCCGCAGACGAGACCTTGCCAGTCCTCCGTCCGCGGGGTTTTTTTGTGCCTGCTACTTGCGGCCCACGGCGGACTGGAGCTGCTCAACGAGCGCGCGGGCATCCTTGAACGCCTCGCCGAACAGGTCAAAGAGCGGAATATCGGCGTTGTCCTGCTCGCACTCGCAGATGATCTTGGTACAGATCGACTGCATGGATTGAAGGTGGCGCATCATATCGTCGGCCTGGTCCACCAGGTCGTTATCGGTCATGGGTGTTTCTTCGGTCATGGTCTTTCTCCTGTGGTTGGGAACAGGGAAAGCAGCCAGTCCGATCGTTAGGGGATACAGCGGGGGACGCCCCGACAGGACGCCCATAACCCACTGATTTTACTGAATAGGTGGCGGAGAGTGAGGGATTCGAACCCTCGATGGGCTTTTGACCCATACTCCCTTAGCAGGGGAGCGCCTTCGACCACTCGGCCAACTCTCCGGAATGCGCGGCACAGCATACGGACTTGTGCCCATAAAGAAAAGGCCCGGCGGTCGCTGGGACCGCCGGGCCTGGCAACCCTCGTCAGTCGTCGCGCGAGGAAGCCGCCACGCTCCCTCCCGGTGCGGACCCACCGCCAGACGAGCCCTGATCATCGTCCGCCACGTTGGATTCACGCTGAATACGCTGGAATATCTCCTCACGGTGGACGGCGACGTCCTGAGGCGCGTTGATCCCGATACGAACCTGATTGCCCTTGACCCCCAGGACGGTGACGGAAACGTCCTCGCCGATCATGAGGGTCTCGCCCACACGTCGAGTCAAAATGAGCATGCTCTTCTCCGCAGTGCCTGTGTCGGACGCAGTCGGTCGTCCGGTAACCGTTTTACGGTCTGTCATCCTTAACCGTCCTCCTGTTGACCGACAGGTTCATGCTCAAGTTCAAAGGCATCATGCAGAGCGCGTACTGCAAGTTCGAGGTACTTCTCATCCACGACCACCGAGATCTTGATCTCGGAGGTGGAAATCATCCGGATGTTGATCGTCTCGCGCGAGAGTGCCTGGAACATCTTGCTGGCAATCCCGGCATGCGAACGCATCCCGACCCCGACCACCGAGATCTTCACGATGTGGGTATCCCCGGAGACCTTGCGCGCGTTCAGGGCCTTGCAGGCATCCTGCAGGATCGCGAGCGCCTTGTCATAGTCGTTGCGGTGGACCGTGAACGTGAAATCGGTGGTCTGATCCGCGCCCACGTTCTGCACGATCATGTCCACCTCGATATTGGCCTCCGCGATCGGGCCGAGGATGCGATGCGCGACCCCCGGTTGATCGGGGACGCCCTGAACCGTCAGCTGGGCCTCGTTCTGATTGAACGCGATACCCGCAACCAGCGCCTGTTCCACCTGCGCATCCTCCTCCGTGGTAATCAGAGTCCCCGGTCCTTCCTCGAACGAGGACAGCACTCTAAGAGGGACGTTGTACTTGCCAGCAAATTCCACTGCGCGGATCTGCAGCACCTTGGAACCGAGGCTCGCCATCTCCAGCATCTCCTCGAAGGTGACACTGTGCAGGCGTCGCGCATTCGGCACCAGGCGCGGATCGGTGGTATAGACGCCGTCCACATCCGTGTAGATCCGGCACTCGTCGGCCTTCAGCGCGGCGGCCAGCGCCACCGCCGTGGTATCCGAACCGCCGCGACCCAGCGTGGTGATTGCGCCGTGCTCGTCCACACCCTGGAACCCGGCCACGACGACCACCCGACCCGCCTCCAGGTCCGCTCGCACACGGGCATCGTCGATACTGCGGATCCGTGCCTTGTTGTGCGCGCTGTCGGTACGAATCGTGACCTGGGCCCCGGTATAGGAGCGCGACGGGCAGCCCTGCGCCTCCAGCGCCATCGACAGCAGGGCGATCGTGACCTGCTCGCCGGTGGACAGCAGCACGTCCAGCTCGCGGCCATCGGCCCGAGGATTCAGCGCATGGGCGAGCCCCAGCAGGCGATCCGTCTCGCCGCTCATCGCGGAGACGACGATCACCAGTTGGTGCCCCTGCTCGCGCAGTTTCAGCGCCCGCTCCGCGACCGCCTGGATGCGCTCGGTGGTGCCCACCGAGGTGCCCCCGAATTTCAGTACCAGCAACGCCATTGACAGATTCCATTCACCGCCACCCGGAAAGGCGGCGCATTAAACATCATTCGGGTCGTCATTGCGAGGCCCCGCAGGGGCCGTGGCAATCCCCGGACGCACCCCCAATACCAAGCCAGGGCCGGGGACGCTCAAGCCGGACGCGGCAGAACTGTGCGCCCTGCGATGACGAATCCGCTTCAGGCGCGTTCGCGCACCCAGTCGGCGACCGAGGCCAGCGCGGCCTCCAGCTTGTCCGGGCTCTGACCGCCGGCCATCGCCATGTCCGGGCGGCCGCCGCCCTTGCCGTCCACCTGCGCCGCGACGTGACCCACCAGGTCGCCCGCCTTGAAGCGCTCGGTCTCGGCCTTGGTCACCCCGGCCACCAGACTGACCTTGCCCTCGCCGGTGGCGGTGCCCAGCACCACCACGGCCTGCCCCAGCTTCTGTTTGAGCTGGTCGACCATGTCACGCAGGGCCTTGGGCTCCACGCCCTCGACCTTCGCGGCCAGCACCTGAACCCCGCCGACCTCCTGCGCCTGCGAGGCCAGATCACTGCCGGCCTGGCTGGCCAGCTTGCCCTTGAGCTGGTCGATCTGCTTTTCCAGTTCGCGCGAGCGCTCCTGCAGCTGGGCCACCTTGTCGGCCGCCTCGCCGCGCCCGGCGCGCAGGCGGTCGGCGATCGCGTCCAGATACCCGAGCTGCTCGTCCACCCAGCGCAGGGCGACCTCGCCGGCCACCGCCTCGATGCGGCGGATACCGGCGGCCACCCCGCCCTCGGAGGTGATGCGGAACAGTCCGATATCGCCGGTGCGGTCCACGTGCGTACCGCCGCACAGCTCCACGGAAGTGCCGATCTTCAGCACCCGCACCTGGTCGCCGTACTTCTCGCCAAACAGCGCGACCGCGCCGGACTCCATCGCCGACTCGATGTCCATCACGCGGGTATCGGTGGCCTCGTTGGCCAGGATCTCGGCGTTGACCTGTGCCTCGATGGAGCGGATCTGCTCGTCGGTCAGCGGCTCCATATGGGTAAAGTCAAAACGCAGGCGCTCGGCATCCACCAGCGAGCCCTTCTGCTGTACGTGATCGCCCAGCTGGTCGCGCAGGGCCTTGTGCAGCAGGTGCGTGGCCGAGTGGTGCCGGCGGATGTTCTCGCGGCGCGGACCTTCCACCGCGGCCTGCAGCGTCTGACCGAGCTCCAGCGTGCCGGCGCGCACCTGGCCGACATGGATATGCGCCGCACCCTGCTTGCGGGTATCGGCGACCTGGAAGCGCACGCCGGAACCGCTGAGCGTACCGACATCGCCGACCTGGCCACCGGACTCGCCGTAGAACGGCGTGCGGTCCAGCACCACCAGGCCCTCGGCGCCGACCTCGAGTCGTTCGACCGGCTCGCCGTTCTGGTACAGCGCGACCACGCGGCCCTCGTCGTCGACCGTCTCGTAGCCGGAGAATGTGGTTTCGACATCGACCTGCGGCAGGCCGCCATCGTCCATGGAAAAGTGACTCGCCGCGCGGGCCCGGGCGCGCTGGTCGGCCATCGCGGACTCGAAGCCCGCCATGTCCAGCTCCAGGCCGCGCTCGCGGGCGATGTCCCCGGTCAGGTCCACCGGGAAGCCATAGGTGTCATACAGCAGGAAGATGGTCTCGCCCGGGATCACCTTGCCCTCGAGATCGCGCAGGTCGTCCTCGAGGATCTTCATGCCCTTGTCGAGCGTCTCCAGGAACTTGCGTTCCTCCTTCTCCAGCACCTTCTCGACCTGGGCCTGCGCCTCGGCCAGCTCCGGGAAGGCCTCGCCCATCACACGCACCAGGTCGCCGACCATCTGGTAGAGGAAGGCGTCCTGCGCGCCCATCTTGAAGCCATGGCGCGCGGCGCGGCGGATGATGCGGCGCAGCACATAGCCGCGGCCCTCGTTCGACGGCAGCACGCCATCGGTAATCAGGAAGGCGATGGAGCGGATGTGGTCGGCGATCACGCGCAGCGAGGCGGAGTCCTGCTCCTTCGCCCCGGTCACGCGCGCGGCGGCCGCGATCAGGTCCTGGAACAGGTCGATCTCGTAGTTGGAGTGCACGCCCTGCAGCACCGCGGCCAGGCGCTCCAGGCCCATGCCGGTATCCACCGACGGGCGCGGCAGCGGGTTCAGCGTGCCGTCCGCGTCGCGGTCGTACTGCATGAACACCAGATTCCAGATCTCGATGTAGCGGTCGCCGTCCTCGTCCGGGGAGCCGGGCGGGCCGCCCTCGACCTCCGGGCCGTGGTCGTAGAAGACCTCGGTGCAGGGGCCGCAGGGGCCGGTGTCGCCCATCTGCCAGAAGTTGTCGGAACCGCCGTCGGGCTTGTCGCCAATGCGCACGATGCGCTCGGCCGGGACCTGGATCTCGTTCGCCCAGACGTTGTAGGCGTCGTCGTCGGTCTCGTAGACCGTGACCCACAGCTTTTCCGGCGGCAGGCCGATGGTCTCGGTCAGGAACTGCCAGGCGTAGTGGATCGCATCGCGCTTGAAGTAGTCGCCGAAGCTGAAGTTGCCCAGCATCTCGAAGAAGGTGTGATGCCGTGCGGTATAGCCAACGTTCTCGAGGTCGTTGTGCTTGCCGCCGGCGCGCACGCAGCGCTGGCTGGACACCGCGCGGCTGTACGGGCGCTTCTCGCGGCCGAGGAACACATCCTTGAACTGCACCATCCCCGCATTGGTGAACAGCAACGTGGGGTCGTTCCCCGGTACCAGCGGGCTGGAGGGCACGATCGTATGACCATGCCCTTCGAAGAATTCGAGGAAACTCCGGCGAATGTCGGCGCTTTTCATGCGGTTCCGGTTGGATATGGGGTCAAAACCGGAATCCTATCACGCAAGCCCCCAACCCGCGTATTGCCGCCCCCGCCTTCGGGCCATGTTTGTGGGAGCGGGCTTGCCCGCGAAAAACGCAGGAGCATTCGCGGGCAAGCCCGCTCCCACATCAGTCCATGGATGATGATTCCTTCCAAGCGGCGAGGGCCTGGTGGGCGACGCCGCCGGGGAATCCGCGGCCGGCGAGGTGACGCAAGTAGCGGGCCTCGTCCTCGCGGGTATCGGGGGGGTGGCGGAAGTGGCGTTCGAGCTGGCCGCGGGCCTGGTCGGTCCAGTCGACCTCCAGCGCGTCGAGGGCGGCATTGACGGTGTCGCTGCCAATGCCGTTGTGGGCGAGTTCGGCGCGGATGCGCTGCTCGCCGTAGCCCTGCTCCGTGCGGTGGCGGGCGATGAAGTCCGCGTAGCGGCTGTCGCTCAGGTAGTCGAGCTCGCGCGCACGCTCGAGCGCGGTATCGACCGCATCCCGCTCGAAGCCGCGCTCGGCCAGCTTGCGGGCCAGTTCCAGCGCGGAGTGTTCGCGCCGGACCAGCAACCGCAGGCCCGCCTCCAGCGCGGCCTCGGGATCGGCCGGGTCAGCCTTGCTCCTCGACCGGGGCATCGACCGGCGCGTCCTCCGCCGGGGCCTTGTTGCGCTTCGGCAGCAGGCGTTCGCGCAGGGTCTTTTCGACTTCTTCGGCGATGTGCGGGTTGTCCTTCAGGTACTGGCGGGCGTTCTCCTTGCCCTGACCAATCCGCTCGCCGTTGTAGCTGTACCAGGCGCCGGCCTTGTCGATCAGGCCTTCCTTCACGCCCATCTCGATGATCTCGCCGACCCGCGAGATGCCCTCGCCATAGAGGATCTCGAAGTACGCCTCCTTGAACGGGGGCGCCATCTTGTTCTTCACGACCTTCACGCGGGTCTCGTTGCCGATCACCTCGTCGCCCTTCTTGATCGCGCCGATACGGCGGATGTCCATGCGCACGGAGGAGTAGAACTTGAGCGCGTTGCCGCCGGTGGTGGTCTCGGGGCTGCCGAACATCACGCCGATCTTCATGCGGATCTGGTTGATGAAGATGACGAGCGTGTTGGAGCGCTTGATGTTGGCGGTCAGCTTGCGCAGCGCCTGCGACATCAGCCGCGCCTGCAGGCCGACGTGGGAGTCGCCCATCTCGCCCTCGATCTCCGCCTTGGGCGTCAGCGCCGCCACCGAGTCGACAATCACCACGTCCACCGCGCCGGAGCGCACCAGCATGTCGGCGATCTCCAGCGCCTGTTCGCCGGTATCCGGCTGCGAGACCAGCAAATCGTCCACGTTCACGCCCAGCTTCTCGGCGTAGGTCGGGTCCAGCGCGTGCTCGGCATCCACAAACGCGGCGGTACCGCCCAGCTTCTGCGCCTCGGCCACCACCTGCAGGGTCAGGGTCGTCTTGCCCGAGGATTCCGGACCGTAGATCTCCACCACGCGCCCGCGCGGCACGCCACCGATGCCCAGCGCGATATCCAGCGCCAGGGAGCCCGTGGACACGGCCGGCACGTCGACCGCCTGCTGATCGCCCATGCGCATCACCGCGCCCTTGCCGAATTGGCGTTCGATCTGCCCCAGTGCGGCGGTCAGGGCCTTCTTGCGATTCTCGTCCACGGTATGCCTCCCGATGCTTGCAGCGATGGTTTCCGACCCGTTGCCCTACCCAGGGAAACACTGATCAATGTACACGTTCACGTTGGCACCCCAGGTTTTCCGAGACAAGGCGCGTCGTGCAGCGGGTAGTGGTTCTACCCGCAAGCGGCGCAACGCAGGATCGGGGAACCTGGGGTACCAACCCCGAAGGGGCTCGGCCGCTTTTGCGCGGGAACGGCGTTGCGGCTCCCTTGTGCAGAATGACTGCACGGCAGTCACCGCGCCTTGTTCGCACGCAAAAGCGACTCGAGCGCGAACGTGTACATTGATCAGTGTTTCCCTTAGCCGGATACGGGGCCGCAGTATCCCACAGGGCGGGGAGCGACCCAACCCGGGTTCACGGCTCGAAGG